>NZ_JASTWJ010000001.1:0-613750 GCF_030499515.1 Streptomyces sp. DT2A-34
GGGTGCACAGCCGCGGCCGAGTGCGTGCGGCCCCGCCTGGCTGGGACGGCTGGTGCTTTGGTCGGGGAGGGGCGCAGGATTCATGATCCGGCGCGGAGAGGCGAAATGTGGTGAGGTGGGGCGCCGTGGCGTACTGCGTCAACGATCGCCCTGAGAGGCCGGGGTCGGCCGTCGGTTGTTTGTGGCGAGGGCGCTTGCTTGGCCAGTTTGTGCAGAAGCCGGGCGCGGCCGTCTTCGACGATCCGGTCCTCGGTGAGCACTTTGCTGAACGTCTTCATGACGGCGTCTGCACCGGTGGGGTGGAGGTCTGTGTCTGACTGCGGTGTAGTGCTTGCTCCGGTGGGGACTGCTGTCGTGCAGGGCGAGGTTGGGCGGGGGTAGGGCTGAAGGAATGCTGCTCCACCGGTGGCCTCGCGGTGGGCGCTGTCAAGGAGTTGCCTGAAGTGGTCGACGTCGCCGCCGAGGACGCGCACGAATGTGTCCAGGACTTCGTGGTGCGGCAGTGTTGTGGCTTCGAGGATGGAGGCGACGGCACTGGCGCTCAGCAGCCAGCGGCTGGCGATCGCGACGTCGCTTGGTGCGGGCCTTCCAGCGCGCAGGTGCAGTGTGCGCACGGCAGTGCGAAGCCGTTCCGCAGCGGGCTTGGGGGCTCACCCGGTTTCACGGCTGTCTCGCGGCTCTTCTCGCTGAGCTTCTCGGACTCCCAGACGGTTCGCAGAACCTCTGGGTCGGCGCCGCAGGTCTGGGCGAACTTCCGTGTGAGGTGCCAGGTCGGCACGCGCTCGCCGGACAGGATCCGCGACAAGTACGAGGCGGAGCATCCGAGTCCGGCTGCTGACCTCCTTGTTGGTGAGCTGGGCGGTGCGGATCAGCATGGACAGGATCGGTGCGAGCCTGTTGTATGCCGCTCCGGACGGTTCGATCGGTGCGGATTGATCGGGGCCCTCGCCTCGTTCTGTTGCTGAGTCGCGGGACTCACCCGCGGTATCACCGCCGGCGGCGGGTTCGTCCGAGGGCTCAGCGGTATGTGGGGCAGAGCCGTTGAAGAGGCTGGCGAGCGAAGTCAGTGCCGTCTCGGAGCGGTTGAAGCGGGCGAGGCGGCGCAGGATGTACCGCTCTGTGTAGCGGTGCCGTGCGGTGTCCTCGCTGACGCCCAGGACAGAGCTGATCGTGGCCCATGTCAGGCGCCGGAAGCGGGCCCGGCCGACGAGCGCCGCTGTCAGGCCGTCGAGCTGCTCGTGCAGCTGGGCGATGCGGCGCAGGGGTTCCTCCCCGTCGGACGACGGCAGCAGGCGCGCGAGGTCGCGTGCGCCGTCCTGGATGTCCTTGGCTATCTCGATCAGGAGTTCCTCGCCGGCCGAGGGGCCCTGCGAGGCAGCGCGGGACGCCGGGCTCCGGGGTGCAGGCCGTGACTCCGCCGGTACCCCTGCCGGCGAGGCGTGCGGCGCAGGGGTCTGAGCCGGCGGGTCACCGTGCAGGCGGCGCCGGTGGGCGGCCTGGCGGCAGGCGTCGCCGCAGTACTTGCGTGGCCGGCCTTTGCCCGGGCCTCCGGCGAGAGCGGAGCCGCAGAACCCGCATGTGTCGCTCACAGATCTTCCATCCCGTCACGAAAAGGGTTCAGAGCGGGTTGCGCGGCGCTGATTCAGCCGAACTTCACCGGCTTTCGTTACACGCCGCGCCCCCGAGCGGCCGGGCCCGGTTGGGAGCGGGCCCGGACCGTACGGGTCGGGGCGGTGAGGGCCTATCGGTCAGCGCCCCCGCCGCCTGATGGGCGTCAGTGCCGGTAGCGTCGGCGATGGAAGACCTTGAGCGCGGCGCCGGACAGCACACCGGCAAGGGCGTAGACGGCTTCCTGGGACACCGTCACCTGCACAGGCGGTCGAAAAACCAGCACATACCCGGTGAACAAAGTCGCGAGGAATGCAAAAGCAGCCTGCGTGCCAAACCGGTTCACGTAACGGAACTTTTCGTTACGGCCATTAGGCTTGCCGTCAGCAAAGTGGCCGGAAGGCCGTTTGGCGCGGCGGCGCCGAGGGGTAGATCGCCCCATGGGGCACTCCTTTGTGTCGCTGAAAGCGTGCGGGATCTCGGACAGGGTTTGGTAGACGCAGTCGAGATCCCGCACGCACCTGAGGGTGAAGGTGCCGATACACAGTGCGATGCGCTAATCGCCCATCTGCCTCACGCGTGTCCATATCTTGGATCTCCCCAGGACGCATGATTTTCGTTGCGGGAAGAGCGGAAATCTCCCTGACTTCCGTAGCACCGCGTGTCAGTCATGGCTTCTTCTCGCCCGTGAAAAGATTCTTTCTTTTCCGGTCGCGATCGAGCGGAAGTGATCGCCGAAGCCGTCAACGTTGACGCGCGCAGAAGCTAAAGCGCCACAAGCGTTAAGGGCTCGATCATCCGGCCGTCGTAACACGACTCGCTCCATGCAATTGCAGGACCGGTTGTGTCACGACGCGCCACGGCCATCCTCGGCAGCGTGGTCGCGGTGATAGTGGGCTCTGAAGAAGCCCGGCTGGTCTTCCTGCGCGGCAACACCGCCACAGGCGACGTTGCTCTACCGCGCCAACGTCGCCGACAACCACGACCCTTGGTCGGACTCGTGGCTTAACTCAAGCGCCGCATCGACTACGCGACGAGCACTGCGACCCCCACGACCTGCCGCGCCTGACGGTGGCGTTCGAAGCCACCGACCACACCCTGCGCAAGCTCGCCCGCTGCTGGGAGACGTTCCGGCAGAAGGACGACCCCAAGAAGTCCCCGGCCGTCGCCGTCATCGAGGACGTCCTGTGCGAGGGGCGCCAGGCCCGCATCCACATCGTCTACGACGGACCCGCCATCGCCGGTGGCCTCGCGCCGGCGCCAGCGAGCAGTTCGCCACGGTCATCCTCGCCCGGGCCAGCACCGGCCTCTGGCAGCGGCTCGTCCCGATAGCCGACCCCGCGAGGAAGTTCTTCCTCCGCTGGCTACGCCGGCGCCCCGCCTCGAAGGCTCGGGCTGGCTGGTTCTGTCGCGTGCCGCGGTTGCGGCCGGCTTGCCCGTCGGCCCTCAGGTTCATGCCAGTTGGGGCGTGTATGTCACGGGGTGGGCGGTGAGGCAGGCGCGTTTGTAGTGCAGGAGCCATCCGTCACGAGTCGGGTGGCCGGCGGCCTCGGCAAGTCCGATGACAGGGGCGGTGAGGGCGGCGAGGAGGTCTTCGGGGTGGGGGTCGGAGTCCCAATGGAGGGTGCATTGGTTGCCTTCAACGGACAGGCGGCGGTGGTGAGCATGTCCACGATCGGGCCGGTCGGACAGGTCGTTGAACCACATGGCGATGTCCCAGCTGCCGTCCGGGGCATGGGCGCACAGCCGCACGGTCAGCGCCGCGAGCAGGGTCTGGGTGTCGCCGCTGAGGTGGGGGAGCGTGCTGAGTGCGGCGTGCTCCTCCGCGCGGATGGGGACGTCGCTCGTCCAGAGGTGGGCGTAGTTGCTGCCTTGGTCGGGTGGGCCTTGCAGGTGGCCGTCGCGGTCACCGGTCAGGGTCAGGGTGGCGCCGGTGGGCAGGTGGCGTAGGCGCCAGCCCTCGGCGTAGGAGCTCTCCACCCGCAGCCCGGGCAGTCCGATGTCTGGGAGCTTGTCGCGGCCGACCAGCCAGCAGGCCACGTTGTAGGGGGCCCGGGCAGTGATCACCAGGTCGTCGTAGTGAGGGGAGATGACCAGGGTGTAGCGGGTGATGTCGGCCAGGCTGACAAGACGTGGCCACAGGCTGGTCGGGCCGTGGTTGAACATGCCCAGAGCCAGCAGCGCACGCAGCTGCCGCTGCGCCGGCGTGCAGGCGTCGAGGCCCAAAGCATTACCCAGCGAAGGGGCGTTAGGGACGTGACGGGGGATGCCGGGTGCGGCGAGGGAAGGAGTCTCCCTGGTGTAAGCGGCGCGGATGCGGGCGGCTTGACGGCGAGTGGAGGATGGCACGGTGAGTCCTTCGGTGCCGCCCGGTCGGCTGGATCACCACGAGATGCGCGTCATGGAGGACATCAAGCCGCGAAGTGGGTGCCCCACACCCTCTGTTGGTGCCGTCGAGCGTCCGGGACAGGCTCCGACACACGATCCAGTCCTTCGCAGACCGGCGCTTGGACGCTATTGCCGCACGGTGCCGGTAGCTGCGAGAGACACGCACTTCATGCAATGGGCCACCCGACTGGGCCGCGCAGTGATCGGCTCCGTGAAAGTGCCACCGGCGCAGTGACCACGGGGAGGCCGCAGGCGTCGGCCTCACGGCATACCGGGGGCGGCCGGGCAATGGGGCGCGGTAGTCGTCCAGGTGCGGCAGGGCGGGGCGCGGCATCCGTTCTCTCCCGGCGGGGGCGCGTCGCCGTGCGTGCCGGTCGGTGGGGCGGCGCGTATGACACCGTGCTCCGCGCGTCGTACCGCCTTGCCGCGTGTCCGGTGACCGCTCCGCGCCCGCCCGGGCCGAGCGCTGCGCGCTCCCACGAGCTGCGGGATGCGGGAGGCGTCTCCCGCTGGTCTGTCAGGGGCGGAATGATGCCGGGTGTGAGAGATGACAGCGTGCGCGATCAAGTCCGGTACCTGCGTGAGTGCATCGAGAGCGAGGAGGCGCTTGCTCTCGTCGCTGCGGACGGGGGGCCTGAGCTCACGGACGAGGTGGTCGCCGCGTTGAGAGGCGGGTCTCCCGGCAGTCGGTCTACACGTGGAAGGCGAAGTACGCCGCGGGTGGCTTCGAAGGTTTGCGGGAGGCATCGCGTCGGCCTCGGACGAGTCCGACCAGGCTGCCGGCCGACGTGGAGGCCTTGGTCTGCGAGATGCGGCGGTCCCATCCGCGCTGGGGAGCCCGACGGATCGCCCTCGAGATCACGCGGACCGGAGCTGAGTCCGCTCCGTCGCGGGCCACCGTCCACCGAGTCCTGACCCGCAACGGACTCGTTCGACCGCAGGAACAGCAGCACCGGCGCAAGTACAAGCGGTGGCAGCGCGAGACGCCGATGCACCTGTGGCAGCTCGACCTCGTCGGTGGGATCTACCTCGCCGACGGGCGCGAGTGCAAGGTGCTCACAGGGATCGACGACCACTCGAGCTTCATCGTGGTCGCCGAGGTGCTCGCGGTGCCCTCCGGGAGGGCGGTAGCCGACGCGTTCGTGCGGGCCATGCGGATCCACGGGGTGCCGGCCGAGGTGCTCACAGACAACGGCAAGCAGTTCACCGGCCGCTACACCCGGCCCCGGCCCGCGGAGGTGCTGTTCGAGCGGGTCTGCCGGGAGAACGGAATCGGCGCCCTGACCAAGCCGTACTCACCTACCACCACGGGCAAGATCGAACGCTGGCACCGGACTCTGCGCAGAGAACTGCTCGACGACTGCGGGCCGTTCGCGTCCCTCGCGGCAGCCCAGGCCGCCATCGCAGAGTGGGTCCACACCTACAACCACCTCCGCCCGCACCAGGCCCTCGACATGGCCACACCGGCCAGCCTGTTCCGCCCCAACCCGCAGCCCGAGCCGGTCAAGGTCGTCCGGGCCCAGCGGTCCGAGTCCGTGCCGGTCCCCGCCGAGTCGGCCCCTCCTGCACTGGTGCTGGCGCCGTCGGTCGGCGCGGTCGAGTTCGACACCGTGCTCCCCGCCAGCGGCCAGTTCAGCATCATTCCCTCCGTCCAGCGCATCCGCCTGGGCGCCGGGCGGGCGGGCCTGCGAGCTCGTATTTGGGTCGATGAGGACACCATCCACGTCCTCGTGAACGGCGAGGTGGTGAAGACCGTGCCGTCCAACCTCGACGCCGAGCACCTGCACCAGCTCAAGCTCCGCGGCGCCCGGCCGGCAGGACCACCACCCGCTCTCCCGGCCGTCGACCGGGTGGGCGGCCTCCCCTCGCACCAGGCGCTCGAAGTCGAACGCACCGTGGATCCGAACGGCTGGATCAACTTGGCTGAGCAGCGGGTGAAGATCGGCTCCGAACTCGCCACGCGGCGGATCACCGTGCGACTCGACGGGCACCTCCTTCACGCGGTGCACGACGGTCTGCTGGCCAAAGCCGTGCCGTCGCCGTTCACGGCTGGAGAGCGCCCACGGCTCGTCGGTGCCCGCGTCGCTGCGACGCAGCTTCCGCCGGCCCCGGCCGCGGTCAGTGTTGAGCGCAAGGTCCCGACCGACGGCGTCGTGATGGTGGCCCGCCAGCGCCTGCGCGTCGGACGCACCTATGCGGGCCGGATCGTCACTATCTACGTCGAGGACACCCACTTCCGCGTCACCTACGAAGGCGCCGAGATCTCGCTGCACGCCCGCAAGGACCAGCACCCGGTGACTCGCTGGAAGGCCAAGATCCACGCGCCGAAACTCTGAGCACGCCAAGACTGCGTGTTCTACGTTGATCGACATGAGCGCGTTGGGACGGGGCTACCGCTATGTCGGGCCTCACCATGTGATCGCTGCCGTCAAGGCAGCGGACGGTGGCGCCACGATCCGCACAGCCGCCGACTTCGCGGACTGGGTGGCAGCCCGAACCGCCGAGGAACTGGACGAGCCCTTCACCTTCGTCGTCGGCACGGACGGTGCTCTGCGGTTGGCCCCACGCCGCAGCGAACACGTCGCCTGCGCGGGCGGCGATCGGGTGCTGGGCGCTGGCGAAATCAGCTTCTACCCCGAGGCCGGACGCTGGGCGGTGAACGAGGTCAGCAACCAGTCGACCGGCTACTGCCCGGACGTTTCCTCATGGCCGGCTGTCGCACAGGCACTGGATCAAGCCGACCTCGACCATCCGGACTGCTTCACACACGCAGTGGTCTTCCGTCGGTGTCCCACCTGCCGGGAGCACAACATCGTGCGAGAAGGCCACTTCGTCTGCGTCTTCTGCGACGCAGACCTACCCCGGCGATGGAACGTCGATCCGAACGTGGACGACTCAGACGGGCCCTGATCTCGTCGACCACGGTGCTGCCACCAGCTCGATCGACCGGCTTCGGGCCTCGGCTGCCCGGCCATGTCCAGTAAGTCTTGAGCCTGTCAAGGATCTGATGAGTCAGAAGTGTCAACTGAGTCCTGAGACCTCACACCACACGGCGGCGCCCGAACTCGCAGGCCACGTCCAGGCCGTGGGGTTCGACGGGGACACCGGCCACCTGGACGTCGTCCCCGAGGCCCCCGCGTACGGCACGAAGCTGCGCTGGAGCGGTCGATAACCTCGCCGACTGCGCCACGTGAGAAAGGGAGGGCTTCTGCGCGACCGCGAGAGATGCCGCGGCTTCCCACCCGCGGGGAAGAGGCGCATTCCGCCAGAGCACCACGCGCAGGGATCAGAGCTCCGGTATGATCTTTTCCACTCACACGGCCGGCGCCCCGGGCAAACCGCTGATCACGCCCCCTTCAGGGCGGCTATCAACGGCACATGATCAAAGCTGTCCTGCGCAGCCTCGCGGCCGTCGCCCTCGCCGTCCTGCCCGCCACCGTCTCCACCCCCGCCCACGCCGCACAGACCCTGCCCCTGACCGAAGCCGTCGCCACCCTGCCCGTGGCCACCGAGTCCCGCGACGGCTACAGCCGCAACAAGTTCCGCCACTGGAACACCGGCGACGACCCGGCCGACGGCTGCAACACCCGCGCCGAAGTCCTCATCCATGAAGCAATCACCCCGCCCACCGTAGGCCCCGGCTGCCGCCTGACCGGCGGCAGCTGGTGGTCGTACTACGACGCCACACTCGTGACGTCGGCGTCCGGACTCGACATCGACCACATGGTGCCCCTCGCCGGAGCCTGGGACAGCGGCGCATCAGCCTGGACCCCAGCGCCGCGAGACGTACGCCAACGACCAGGGCGCCGAGCCCTCCCTCATCGCCGTCGACACCGAGCTCGCCACGCTGGAAGAGGCGGCTTCGCGCTGCCCGGTCCAGACGGTGACGTACGAACCCGCCCCCTGAGTGCCACCAGCCCCCGCCGTCCGGGTCCGCGGGCGGCGGGAGTTGCGTTGGCCAGCTTCACGGTCCTGCTGGCGAGTCGGAGACCCGTCCGCACGTTCTCTCAATCTGATGTTCTCTCTTCACGGCGGCCGGGGGCGGTGGGACTTTCAACTGGCGAGGATTTCTTCGCCTTGAGTGTCCTCACCTACCCACCAGGAGGGAACTTCTCATGGCCACACTCAACGTCAGAATTGCAGCTGTGTTCGGTGCAGCCGCCTTGATCCTTTCGGGAGTGGTCGCTCTCGCGCCCACCGCCTCGGCCGTATGTGCTGGGGTCGAGGTTTCCTCCACGGCGGGTGAGTTCTGTGTGGAGGCCAGCGTTACCGGGACCGAGGTGGCCGCGGAGGGGACTACCCAGGTGACGAGCCACGTGCCGGGTGTAGTCCACGTAACAAGTGACACCGGGGAGTCCCTTAACCTCTCGCCCCTTGACCCCGAGGGCGTCATCCAAGGCCACAGCCACATCACCATCCAGAGCCTTTAGACGTCGTTTCAGTTGGTGAGTCGGCGGTGGCAGATGAGGGCCGCGGCGATGCCGACGAACGCGAGGAAGTGTTCGGCCTTGCGCTCGTAGCGGCGGTGCAGACGTCGGCATCCGGCCAGCCAGGACACCGTCCTCTCGACGACCCAGCGGTGGCGGCCGAGCCGCGTGGAGGACTCGATGCCTTTGCGGGCGATGCGGTGGCGGATACCCCGTTTACGGAGCCATCGCCGCAGGTGGTCGTAGTCGTAGCCCTTGTCGGCATGGAGCTTGGCCGGCCGTCGGCGACGCGGGCCGCGCCGGGAGCGGATCGGCGGGATCCCGCGCACCAGTGGCTTGAGACCGAGGCTGTCGTGCATGTTGGCGCCGGAGATGCCCAGTGACAGAGGCAGACCGTTCCGGTCCGTGATCAGGTGGATTTTCGATCCGCTCTTGCCGCGGTCGGTCGGATTCGGTCCGGTCAGGGGCCCCCTTTTGCGGCCCTGAGGCTGACGGAGTCGATGGCACACCGCGACCAGTCCAGCTCACCGCGGGCGCCGAGCTCGTCCAGGAGGACCCGGTGGAGCCTGGCCCAGACCCGGTCCCGGCTCCACCGGGCGAAACGCCGGTAGACCGTCGGCCAGGCCGGGCCGAACACCGGGGGTAACTGCCGCCAGGTACACCCGGAGGTGGCTACGAAGATGATCGCCGCCAGGCACTCGCGGTCACCCGCCCGCCGTCGGCCGCCGCCCTGCGGACGTATGACCTCCGTCGGCGGAACCACCCGTCGGAACAGCGTCCATAACTCTTCCGGCACCAACCGCTCAATCAGATCCGTCATGCACGGCTCAACGAACGATCACGCCAAAGGAAACGACGTCTTAGCGGGTCCGTGCTGTGACGGGAAGGTTCGCCGGGTTGCGCCGATTGCGGGCCATTCGGTGGGACGGCGTGTCCGCGCCGCTCGCCGCCGTGTGCAGCCCGGCGACCAGCCCTCCTGGCACCGTCCAGTCCACCGTCGCCCCCAGCCCGTCGTTCGCCCGGCCAGTATCAACGCCTCGACCTGCAACGAAATGTTCACGATCGGCCGGGCGGGGTGCGGTGCCCTTGCCCGGCCGTCGCGGTCACCGGACGGGTAGGCCCGGTGGGAGCCGCGGTCACGGGGCCGGCACCGTCTAGAGCTGCGCCGGTGGTCGGCCGACCCCAGGGGGTTTGCCGATGACGCGGTACATGCCGATCGAGTCGTGGGTGACGGTGTCGGCGAAGCCGAACTTCTCGTAGAGGAAGCGGGCCGGGCCGTCGGCGATCAGCGAGACGTAGGCGGTGGCGGGCGCCCGGCGTTCCAGTTCCTCGGTGAGTGCGGCCATGATACGCCTGCCCAGGCTGCTGAGTCTCACTTCGATGTCCGGTGAAACTCTCACCTTGATGTCCTGTGCCCCTCTGCTGCTGTAGCCCTTGTCACGTGCTCATTTGTCGGAGTCTCGGCAGAATCAAGGACGACAGTCGGTGAGAAACTGATGTGACGTCATATGGGAAAATGCAGGACATTGAAGTGAGAATCCCGATAGCGAGCACCGCCTGACCTGCAGGTTCTTCTGGGTTGGGGGTGCGTGGGACTGGGGCCCATCGTTGGCAGTCGTCCCTGCGTGTGCAGGGCAGGAGTTGAAGTTCGACTGTCCCGACGTGGACACGAAGGACGCACCCCTGCCTCTGCAGGGCAAAGTCAGCAGTCTCCGCGCCGCTCGTGGTGCGCGGGGAGTCATCCCTGCGGTTGCTGGGGGGAGCACACGTCGTGCGGGTTGAGGTGGACCTCCCACGTGTCATCCCTGCGCGTGCGGGGGTGAAGCACGCCTCGGTCGAGTGCCAGGCAAAGGCCTGAGAGTCATACCGGTTTAAGCGGAGCGCACGTCCGATGGAGTCATCCCTGCGTGTGCAGAGGACCGCCGCCTATACGCGACCGCAACTCCGCGCATCGTGTCACCCCTGTGCGTGCGGGGCAGCGTTGGAGTCGATCGGCATGGTGCTCGTCGACGAGAAGTCAACTCTACCTGTGCGGGGCGGAGCCGCCGTCCTCGACGAACGCGTGCAGGTTCTGCGGTCATCCCTGCGTCGGCAGGGCGGAGACCGTGGTGTGGCAGACGGCTTCCCTCGCAATCTTGCCCAGGCGGAGGCGCTGGACGGCATCCTGGCCGACTCGAAGTCGAGACTGGACGCCGTGCTAGACCTGGAGATTCCCGAGGCCCAGGTGGTCAGGCGGATCGCTGGACGACGGTTGTGCCGTCAGAACCGCGAACACATTTTCCATGTCGACTACAGCCCTCCTGAAGTGGCAGGAGCCTGCGACGTCTGCGGCGGTGAGCTGTACCAGCGCGATGACGACCGCGAGACAACCGTTCGTAAGCGACTGGAGGTCTATCGCAGCGAGACAGCGCCGGTCGTCGACCACTACCAAGCTCAGGGCCTGGTGACCACGATCTCGGCCCTCGGCCAGGTCCAGGAGGTCCTGGACCGCGCGCTGGTCGCGATCGGCCAGGCCAGGTTGATGCCTCCGGCGCGTCGAGCTGTTGACCCCTCCGCTCGGAAGGTGCGGGGCTGCCGTCCCTGACTGCCGCTGCCGAGGACTGCAAGCTCCGCCCGCCCGCTGGCTCTTTTCGGCACCCCGGCTTTGGGACGACGCGGCTGACCGGACCCTTGCGATGCAGGCCCGGTCAGCCGTCGGCTGGCGCCGGGTTTCTCGGCCAGCTGGGGGTGGCGCCTTTCCGTGCGAGGCGCCTGGTCATGAGGGTGATGGCTGCCCAGGTGATCAGGGTTTCGGAGTGCTGGATGAGCCGTTCGTAGTCCCTCGCGTGGCGGCGGGCGTGCATCATCCACGCAAGACTGCGTTCGACGACCCAGCGGCGGGGCAGCACGACGAAACCAGAGGCGTCCTTGGGACGGCTGACGGGCTTGATGGTGAGATTGAGGTGCTGTTTCGCCCAGTCGACGAGTTTCCCGGCGTAGGCGGAGTCGGCCCAGACGATGGTGATCTCGGGGTGCATCAGGCGCAGGCGGAAGAGAACTTCCTTGGCGGCTGCGGCATCGTGCAGGTCGGCGGGAGTGACCATGACCATGAGGGGCAGGCCGCGGGTGTCGACGACCAGGTGGCGCTTGCGGCCGTTGATTTTCTTGCCTGCGTCGTAGCCGCGGGTGGCCTCGGAGACCGTCTCCGCGGCTTTCACGCTCTGGGAATCGATCACGGTGGCCACCGCTCGGGGGCCTTTGCCCATGTCGCGGCGGATCCGCCCGGCGAGATGGTCCCGGATCTGCCCGATGATCCCGGCGGCTGCCCATCGGGCCATGAACCCCCAGACCGTGCGCCAGGGCGGGAAATCCGCAGGTAGGGCCCGCCACTTGCAGCCGGTGTCCACGACGTAGCGGATCGCGTCGACGATTTCGCGGCGGGGATGCTTCTCCGGCCGACCGCCCGTGCTGGTTTCGCAGGCCGGGGTGGGCAACAGCTGTTCGAGCAGGGCCCATTCGGCGTTGGTGGTGTCCGAGGGATAGCGGCGTCGGCGCATGACGAGTGCCTTCGAACGAGTGCGGCGGGACCGCCCGCAGGGTGGTCCCGCCGCAGGTCACGAGCTGGCGATGAGGTCGAGGGTGGACTCGATGGAGTTGAGCTGGGCGACGATGTGCTTGACCCACTTGTCGCCCGGGTGGGCGGCGGCGTGCGGGGCAACGGTGCCGGTGATGAACCGGCGGAACTCGGTCAACTTCTCCCTGACC
Source organism: Streptomyces sp. DT2A-34 (assembly GCF_030499515.1). Taxonomy (NCBI): domain Bacteria; kingdom Bacillati; phylum Actinomycetota; class Actinomycetes; order Kitasatosporales; family Streptomycetaceae; genus Streptomyces; species Streptomyces sp. DT2A-34. Next base: position 12,168 of record NZ_JASTWJ010000001.1, read on the forward strand.
ACAGCCCGCTCGTATGCCTCCAGCACCGCCCGCTCGGCTCCGAGCTGGTAGCCCGCCTGCCGGGTCCAGGTCAGCGGCGGCCAGCCCTTCTCCGCAGCCTGGTCCTTCAAGGCTGCGAGCCCGGAACGGACCTGACTCGGGGACAGGTCACTCGCGCGTACCAGCTGAGGAAACTCAAGGCCAGCGGGTCTGGCCTCGAACAGCACGAACCGCAGGGTGTCCGCGTGGCGTCTGGCGGCATCACCCCGTCGCCGTGAGGCGCGGGGCATCCTCATTCGCCCTTGAGCAGACGGGCCAGTTCGTCGTCGACGTCGACCTTGCCGGTGTCGACGGCCGTCTCGATCCAGTCCAGTGTCGCCCTCACCCGGGCGACGTTCTCGTGCACGATGGTGCGTTCGTCGTCGTTGAGGGTGCGGTCGCGCAGGCCGGGGACGGTGCGGCCAGCAGCTGCGACGAAGGAGTGGCAGGCGGTGACCAGGTCCAGGAACTCCACCGACCGGTCGATCGCGCGGACTGCCGGGGCGACGGGGCTGGTGCGGTCGAAGTCCTCCCGGGCTTGCCGACTACGTTCGACCTGGGCATGGTTGACCTGGAAGCGGGCGGTGTCGTCGCTCATCGCCTTGAACGCGATGTCCGGTCGGCGCAGCAGGCTCGTCGCGGCCGTCGCCGCGACCGACTCGTCGCGGGTGAACTCCTCCACCACCCGGACCTTGTCCTCCGCCGACACTTTGGACGCGACCTGCGGACGCTTCAGGAAGTCGGTGGTGACCGCGCGGCGACCTCCTCGTCCCGGGCCAGCGAATGGATCGCGGTGACCTTCTCCTGCGGCGTGATCGGGGTCTCGACCTGTTGACCCACCCGCCGGCTCGCGTCGTCCGTGGTCCACCGGGCCTTGCCGTCCGGCGGCGTCAGGATCGCCTCGAACCGTTCCGCCTCGTCCTCGATGTTCGCCAGGGCCCGGTGGACCGTGTACGACGCCGTCTTCGGACTCCGGTGTTCCTTCGGCCAACGGGAGGCCACCCACCTGGTGGTCTTTACCGTGGCGACCGACAGCCCGATGTCGTCGGCCAGACGCTTCAGCGACGCCTCGACTGTCCACTCCGGCTCCGCGATCGGACCGCCCCGCTGCCTCATTGGCTCGATCTCCAGAGCACGGTCACCGATCGTGAACTGCCCGCGCGTCTGCTGTTCGACTACATCCCGCAGCTCGGTGACGATCTGTTCGTAACGGGACTGGCTGACGCTTCCGACCTTCTCTACCACTTCGGTCATGGTGTCTCACCACCAACTACGGGCCAGGGCACGGCGCTTGGGGCCGCGACGGGACAGGGCCCGCTTTCAAGCCGAGAGTCAGACCGAAAATCCTAAGATCGCAACAAATGACCGCAAATGACCGAGTGGTGACCGAAGTTGGATCCGGGATGCGTTCGCCCAGCGGTTACTGTGACCGTTCGCCGAACGGTTCTGTCCGGCGCCTCCAGGCCCTCACCTTGCACCGCGGTGAGCAGAACACCGCGTCCGAGCGGCGGTCGACGCCAGCCACCCAGCGGGCCCCGCACTCCGGGCACTCCACCTCGCCCGTGCCGTCCCGGACGGCCGCCAGGCGCTGGAGCAACCGCCGTTCTCGACGCCACTGCCTGGACCGACACGCCGACGAGCAGAACTCCGCCCCGGGCCGTACTCCCGGCCTCAGCCGTTCCCCGCAGCCCCGGCAGATCCTCTCCCCGGCCCGACCGGCGTCCTCGGACACCAGGCCAGCGTAGGACCTCAGGCTACTCAAAACCGGGGCTTAGAAACACGCACTGACCCGGGCAAGCCACTTCTGGCAGCGCGAGGGCTCGCCGAGGGCCGTCTGGGCAAGCCCTCGTTGTCGGTGGCGGCTGCGAGGCTGAAGGGCATGGACAGCGACGATGAGCAGCTGCTGCGCGGCCGGATCTACGGAGCCGACCACGACCACCCGGGCCCAAAGCCGGGACGGAACTACGCCGAACTGGTGGGCGGACCGCTGGACGGACTGCTGCTCGACATCACCGGCTGGAGGCCGGAGGAGATCGACGACGGTGTCTCCCTCGCCACGGAGCTCGGGCAGTTCGGCCCCGGCGGGCGAGCCCTGTACGACCCGCGCTCCGGCGAGCCGGCCCGCTGGGACTGGGGCGGCGACAGCCCCTGACCGTCCGCCACTCGGTCGGGTGAAGACACGGCAGCGGCGGAACTTACCCAGGGACGCCGGGCGTAGTGCCGTACACGGACCCGATCCACGAGACGCACGTGAGCGAGCCGGGCCTGCTTGTCGTCGACGTCGCGGCCGCCGACGACGCCACGGCCCTGGCCTTCCAGCAGCTGCTCGCCGACCGGTGGGCGACAGCCACAGCGGAGCAGACGACGCGGGATGCCGGTCAGCCCGGCGTAGCTGCGCTGCTACCTGGACCTGCGCCAGCAGCTCACCGCGGCCGCCGTGGCCGGCCCGACCATGGAGCCGACCATGGCCCGGTCCTGACTCATGACCGGGCGCCGCCTTCGCCGAACAGCGGCACCTCCTGGACGTCGACGTCGCCGCGGATGCGGTGTGGGCGGGTCGGGTGCCGCCACCGTCCGGCGCTGTCGCGGGCGACGTCGACGTCGACTTTCATCACGACCTCCGGCTGCACCAGGACGGCATCGAGGGTGCGCTGCGTTCCCCACCCTGCCGAGAACGTCCAGCCCCTCCACGGGTGCGCGCCGTGCGGCGGGGCCAGATGGTCGGCCACAGCGCGGCCAGCGGCCCGGGACAGAGTGGTGCTACGGCCGATGTACTGCAGGCGGCCCGCGGTGTCGTAGCGGCCCAGCAGCAGCGTGCGGGGTGCGGCAAGCGACCCGGTGACCGCGCCGATCACGGCCTCCGTGGTGACCCGCACCTTGTACTTCCGCCACGACCGCACGCCCCCGCGATAGGCCTCCTCCAGCCGCTTGAAGCACAGTCCCTCCACCCCGGCCGCCGTCCACGACAGCCACTCCCGCGCCAGGGCCGGGTCGGTCGTCGACGGGCACAGCGTGAACGGCGCCGTCAGGCCGCGCTCCGCGAACAGCGCCTCCAACGCCGCACGCCGCCGCGCGTACGGCCAGCCAGTCACGTCGTCGCCTCGGTGGACCAGGTCGAAGGCCACGAAGTGCGCCGGCCACTCCCGTGCCGCCTGAGCGGCAGCTGCCCCGCGCCGGGCGAGCCGCTGCTGCAGCCGCTCGAACGCCAGCCGGTCCCGCTCCCACACCACCAGCTCGCCATCGATCCCGGTGTCCGCCGGCAGCTGCGCCAGGGCCGCCGCCCGGATCTCGGGGAACGAGGCCGTCATGTCCGTACCGCGCCGTGAGCGCAGCAGCACCCGTCCGCCTGCGTACACGGCGAGCTGAGCACGGTAGCCGTCCCACTTGATTTATGCGCTGCTGAGCTGTCCGCGGGATATCGTCCGGCGCCATGTCGATCACTGGATGGCGGGTGCACTTCACCCGTCGAGCTGATGTGGCCGCGGGATGTGTCGCCGTTCATGCGGGAGTTCAGCGAGCTGTTTGCGGCCTCGATGAGCAACTGGACGAGTGGCGTGTGCCCGAGGGGCAGCCGTTCCTGATCAGGCCGGTCGGCATGTACGACGTCGAGTCGAACCGGTACTTTCTCGGTGTGGTCGGCGTCGTCGCCGTGGAACACACAGGCCGCGCACGCCCGGGATCTGCCTTCAGGGGGGCGGGGCGGACGTTCCCCGGACGACGAGACGGGGGGTGATGACTTGTTCCCCGGCGGGGATCTCCGCACCCTCCAGGCGTGCGACGGCCCGGCCGACGGCGAGCCCGGCGAGGCGTGCGATGTCCTGTCCGACGGTGGTGAGGTCGATGTGGGCCAGGCGGGCCAGATGGCTGTCGTCGAACCCGACGACGGAGATGTCGCCGGGGACCGCGACGCCGGAGCGGAGGAAGAGGTCGAGTACGCCGGTCGCGCAGCGGTCGTTGAAGGCCAGTACGGCGGTGGGGCGCGGGCGGGTGGCCGACAGGGTTCGGGCGGCCTCGGCGCCTTCCTCCTCAGTGAGACCGCCGGGGAGAATGCGGATGTATTCGCCCAGGCCGTGGCGGTTCATGGCGGTGCGGTAGCCGCGGCGCCGGTCGGCTGCGCCCGGTGCCCGGCCGCCGTCGATGTGGGCGATGTCGCGGTGGCCCAGAGCGACGAGGTGGTCCACCGCCTGGCCGGCTCCCTCGTCGTCGGCGGTCCGTACGACCTCCAGGCCCGGGACGGACGGCCGCAGCCGGCGGGCCACGGAGACGACCGGCAGTTGCCCGGCGAGTTCCGCCAGCCGCGCGGCGGGGGCCTGCGGGCCGAGCAGGATCAGCGCCTCGCAGCGGTCGTCGAGCAGTGTCTCGACGGCGCGCTGCTCGCCGCGCCCGGCGGCCACGGCACTCAGCGCGATCTGGTACCCGGCCGGTTCGGCCGCCGCGTAGATGCCCTCCACCAGGTCGGAGTGGAACGGATGCTGGAGGCCGAACTGCACCCCGAGCAGATGGGAGCGGTGGCTGCGGAGCAGCCGGGCCCGGGCGTCGGGTCGGTAACCGATCTCCCGCGCGGCCTGAAGGACGCGCTCGCGGGTGGCCTGGCCGGCCCCCTTCGCGCCGCGCATCACGATGGAGACCAGCGCTGTGGACACCCCTGCCCGCGACGCCACGTCGGCGAGCGTCGGTCGCTTTCCGTTGGGGACCGCTGGGGTCGCCGGCAACCTGTCCTCCCTGGTCGGGGTCGTCTCCTACAGAGTCGACTATAGAACGTTCTAGCTTTCACGCACCACCGGAGCCTTGACAGGAGAGGGCGACAGCTGGCGTACTGCTGCTCCACGGAGTTCTAGAACGTTCTAGTTCCTTGAACGTTCTAGCCCGAAGTCGCGGAGAGAGGTACGTGGCGATGTACACACTGGCGGCCTGCGCCGAGATGGTCTTCCTGGAACTGCCGATCGACGAGCGGGCACGGCGCATCCACGACGCCGGTTTCCAGGTCGAGATCTGGGACTGGACCCGGCACGACCTTGCCGCTCTGGCCCGGACCCCGGCCAACTTCTCCTCCATGACCGGTTACATCCGCGGCAGTCTGACCGACGAGGAGGGTGCGGCCGAACTCCTGAGCACCGCCGAGGAGTCACTCAAGGCGGCCGAGCAACTGGGCTGCCCTCGCCTGAACCTGCACGGCACCGGACTGGATGGCCAGGGCCTGCCGGTGGTGCCGGTGACCGGTGAGGTCACCGGTGAGATGTGGATCGCCGCCCACCGCACGCTCACCCGCCTCGCCGAGCTGGGCGAGAGCGCCGGGGTCGTCTTCACCCTGGAGAACCTCAACACCGCCGTCGACCACCCCGGGGTGCCGTTCGCGACGGCCGCCGACACCCTGGCCCTGGTCGCGGCCGTGGACCGGCCCGGGCTGCGGATGAATCTGGACCTCTACCACGCCCAGATCGGCGAGGGGAATCTGATCGAGCTGGTCAGCAGGACCCATGCCCTGGGCCTGATCGGCGAGATCCAGGTGGCCGACGTCCCCGGCCGCCGCGAACCCGGAACCGGGGAGATCAACTACCCCGCCATCGCCCGCGCCCTGGCGGGCCTCGGCTACGAGGGCACGGTGGCGATGGAGGCGTGGGCCTCCGGCGACAGCGAGCTCGCTTTGGAGCGCTTCCGCTCCGCCTTCACCGTCTGACTGTTTCCACTGCCTGTACCTACCCTGACGACGACGTACGGAGCACCCGCATGACCACCCAGCAGCCTCTCGCCGTCGGCCTCCTCGGCGCCGGACGGATGGGTTCGTTCCACGCCGAGACCCTCGCCCACCGCCTCCCGGGCGTCCGGCTCGTCGCCATCGCCGACCCCACCCCGGGCGCCGCGCGGAGCCTGGGCGACCGGCTCGGCTGCGCCACCGCCTACACCGACATCGGTGAACTGCTCGCCGACCCGCACATCGACGCGGTGGTGATCGCCACCCCGGCCCGTACCCACGCCGACCTGGTCGAGGCGGCCGCCAAGGCGGGCAAGGCGGTCTACTGCGAGAAGCCGATGGCGGTCACCCTCGCCGAGGCCGACCGCGCCATCGCGGCCGCCGCGGATGCGGGCGTGCCCCTCCAGGTGGGCTTCAACCGCCGCTACGACGCGGGCTTCAGGGCCGCCCACGAGAAGATCGCCGCCGGCGCCATCGGCACACCGCAGCTGTTGCGCTCGCTCACCCGCGACCCCGCTCTGGCCGACCCGGCCCGCATACCGCCGTGGACGATCTTCCTGGAGACCCTCATCCATGACTTCGACGTCCTGCGCCACCTCAATCCCGGTGCCGAACCCGTCGAGGTCTTCGCCATGGCGGACGCCCTGATCCGCCCCGACTTCAAGGACCGCGGCCTGCTCGACACCGCCGTCGTCACCGTCCGCTTCGACAACGGCGCCCTCGCCACCGCCGAGGCCAGCTTCCAGGCCGTCTACGGCTACGACGTACGCGCCGAGGTCCTCGGCTCGGCCGGGATGCTCACCATGGGCGACGTCCGCCGCACCCACCTGACCGCATACGGCCCGGACGGCGTCGCCGCCGAGTGCGTCACCTACGACCAGCACCTCTTCCACGACGCCTATGTGGCCGAACTCGCCGACTTCACCGACAGCGTCCGCACCGAGCGCACCCCCTCCGCCACCGGCGAGGACGCACGCGCTGCCCTGGCCATCGCCCTCGCCGCCATCCAGTCCGTCACCACCGGCGGTCCCGTCCGCGTCGACAAGCTCCAAGACCTGTGAAACACGGGTCTTCGGCCGCAGCGCGGACCCCGGCGCCGTGTGACAAGTACGGGGTGACGGCCAGGTCAGTCCAACATGCGACACCCCCGCTGCTCGAGTGCGGCGGGGGTGTCGGTGACTAGTAGACGTCTGAAGAGGGATGAGCCGACGGACAGGGCAATGACGGAGGCGATCAGTCCACCGACACCGACGGGTGCGGCGATCTGTGTGAGTGGGCCAGCCGCCCTTCATGGTCCTGACTTGGCCATGGACAACGGACAATGGCAAGCCCTGTCCATAACTTCGGCTCCGCGGCCCACCCAGCGGGCAAGTCAGGGCTTTCCACGGCCACGGTGAGCATCGGCTCGGGCAAGGACCAGGTCATGCGGCTATGCCTTCCACGCAACCCGGAGAAACTCCGTCGTTGCTCACCGCCGGGCCGCTTACGCTGGGCGACGTGTCTGCACCGAAACTTCACCACTATGTGCCTCAGAGCTACCTGGCACGATTCGGGCGAGGCGACATGGTCAGGGTGAGGCGCCGGTGCCCGCCGAAGACGCACCTCGCCAACGTCAAGAACGTCGCTGCCGAGACCGGCTTCTACACGATCACGGACGACAACGGCATGCCCTCCACGGCCGTCGAGCACGAGCTCAGCGGCCTGGAAGGGCGAGGTCTTACCGCCCTGCGCCGAATAGACGAGACGGGAATGCCTCCGGACGTCGGTACCGACGACCGCGAGCTGCTGTGCCTCTACCTGGCCGTGCAGATGGCCAGGACACCGCGGAAGCGCACGGGTCCGCTCTTCGGGCGGAACGTCACCGCATTGCGAAGCGATCGAGCGCGACCTTCGCACCCGCGTGCAGGCGAACCTGTACGCGTCGTGGACCAGCACCGAGGGCTTCGGCATCCATTGGGACGACCACGACACCGTCATCGTCCAACTGGACGGCGCGAAGCGGTGGCGGGTCTACGGCACCACCCGCCCGTTCCCGCTCTACTGCGACATCGAGGACCCGGGCGAGGCGCCCACCGAGCCCGTCGCCGACCTGGTCCTGTGGCCGGGCGACGTCCTGTACGTGCCGCGCGGCGTGTGGCACGCGGTCTCCGCCGACCAGGGCACCCGCTCCCTGCACGTCACCTGCGGACTGCAGACCCACACCGCGACGGACCTGATGGCGTGGGTGTCCGAGCAACTGCTCGCGCACGAGGACTGGCGGCGCGATCTGCCGCTGCTCGCCGCGCCGGATATTCAGGCCGACGCCGTGGACGGGATGCGCAAGCGGCTCGCGGAACTGCTGGATGACCCGACGCTGCTCGCCCGCTACCGGGCCGCGATGGACGGCCAGGCCGTCGGCCGGATGGTGCCGAGCCTGCCGTACATCGACGGCGTTCCCGTCGACGGCGGTCTGCGGGTGCGGCTGACGACCGCCCGCGCGGTGCTGGAGGTCGGTGAGGATGCGGTGACGCTCTCCGCCGCCGGGAGCACGTTCGAGTTCGCACCCGAGGCGGAGGCGGTGCTGCGCCCGTTGGTCGACGGCCGCACCGTGGATCTGGCCGCGCTCGCGGAAACAGCCGGCCTGGCTGCGGAGGACGTCGCCGGGCTGGTTCAGGAGCTCGTTGCCGGGCAGGCCGCGACGGTGGGGAGCCTGCTGTGACAGCGGAGCTCGCTCTGGGCACCTACCGGTGCCGGGCGATCCCGGAGGCGGCCGCCTGCGCGGCCGTCTCCGGCGTGCAGTGGATCGACACCGCCCCCAACTACGCCACCGGCCAGGCACAGACCATCCTGGCCCCGGCCCTGGCCGCCCACCCGGCAATGCGGGTTTCCACGAAGGCCGGCTACTTCACTGCGGCCACCGGTGCCGATGCCGTGGACGCCGGTGTCCTCACCGAGGACCAGGCCGTGGTCGGGCACAGCCTCACCCCGGACTATGTGCGCTGGCAGACCGGCCGCAACCGCGAGCAGCTCGGGCGCGAGCGGCTGGACCTGGTCCTGCTGCACAACCCGGAGCGCGCCCACCCCGGCGACCGCCTGGCCCTGCACCGCGCGATGCGGGAGGCGTTCGTCGTCCTCGAGGAAGCTGTGGCAGCCGGGAACAGGGCCTGGACGACGCCTGGACCGCCGATGTCCTGCCCGACCTCGGCTCCCAGTGGGGCCAGTACGAGTACGTCAAAAACATCGGCTTCGCCGCGTAGAAGCCGGCGACCGGCAGAAAAATGGTCTTCAGCGGCCGCCGCCATGACGTACGGTGGTGTTCACCGACGCGGGGTGGAGCAGCTCGGTAGCTCGCTGGGCTCATAACCCAGAGGTCGCAGGTTCAAATCCTGTCCCCGCTACTGCAGAGTGGAGGGCTCACAACCGTACGGTTGTGAGCCCTCCACTCTTATGACGCCTACATGTCGGCAGCCGCCATGCCCAACTGCCAGGTCAGGCACGAGCGTTCGCTCACCGGACCGGTCCGGGACGCGATCCGGCTGTGCCCCGCCCCAAGCAGCAGCCCGCTTCCGCCCGCCGGACCGGACGGCGCGGGCACCCCCCTACGGTGGCGCCCCAGCCACATCACAGCGCCTGACGCCCTTCAGCCACGTCCACCCCCCACCCGGCCATCAACTGCTCCACGCCCGCAAGCCATCGGGACCGGTCCGCCGTATCCCGCCGCCCCGCGCATTCGAAGTCCAGCATGGCGACCGCGAGTTCCGCGGCCTCCGGGTAGATCACCAGCGGGGCCGCCCGCATCTCCCGCGCGTCCAGCCCAGCCGTCCAGGCCCGCCGCACCCAGCACACGGTGTCCGGCATCCGCGTCCACCAGTACACCGCCACCTGGAAGGCATCGGCGAACAACTCCTCGCCGGCCGGCCCCCACCGCTCGGCCAGCTGCTGCCGTACGCGCTGCGCGGTCACCGTCTCGGGTAGCTCGGCCAGCTGCACGAAGTCCGGACCGCGGCCGCGGGAGTCGTCCGACCAGTAACCGTGCCGCAGACAGACCTGCCAGCTGTCCGGCGACATCAGCCACACCGTCTCACCGACACCCAGGGCATCAGCACACAGCGGGCAGTACCGCACGAGGTGCCCCGCCACAGGCTCCCAGCGCCACCTCCACTGCGCCCCCTCCAGGCCGGGCAGCAGGTGTTCCGCGCTGAGGCTGGGCAGATCCTGCTGCAGAAGACCAGCTGCCCGGTCAGCAAGGACAGCCAGATAGCGCAGCCCCGCCTCGTTCATGTACATCTCGGTGGACTGCGGGTACTTCTCCACCCGCTCGGGGTACGCGGATGCCTCGCCCTGCCCGACGCGGTCGAGGAAAGCAGCCAGGCTCAGGCAGTTGGCGTGCGCGAGCCGGTTCACGAACGACCCCGTCGACTCACCCGGCACCGGCCCCACACGCAGCGGCAGCGGCCAGCGAGGCCCGTACAGACCGGGATCGTCCAGCACCGCTGCCCTTCCACCGAAGCCGCCACCACGGGCACCGTGACTGGCCCGCCAGGGGCTGGTCAAGAGCACCAGCACTCGTTCGGGTGAACCCCGGCAAACGCCCAGTCATCGCCCAGCACACCCATCTCACCCTGTGAACCAGGTGCACGTGCACACCGTCACCGGGGGAGGACCATGGCCACGACGACGCGCATCCGCCCGGACATGACCGCCCCCGCGACCGCCTCGCGTCTGAAGACCCGCCTGCGCGGAGGCCAGCAAATCGCCGTGGACACCTCCGCCAGCAGCTTCATCGAGGGCTACCGCCGCGTCGGCGTCTACATGGCCACCGGCACCGGAAAGACCCTGGTGGCCCTGCACGTCGTCCAGGAAACCGCGCCTTAAGGCGCCTCCCTGGTGGCAGTCCCCTCCCTGCGGCTCCTTGAGCAGACCGCCGCGAAGTGGCACAGCGAAGGACGTCCCGGCCGCTACCTCGGCGTCTGCTCCTCAAGCCACCCGGCAGACCCGTACCTGGCCGGCATCCTCACCATGGTGGGCACCGCCGACGACCTGGCCTGGCAGGCAGCCGACACCCCAGGGCCGCTCAACGTGTTCTGCACCTACGACTCCCTGGACAAGGTCGTCGAAGCCCACCGCGACTTCCACCTGCCCCGCTGGGACGTCGTGATCGCCGACGAAGCCCACCGCACCGCCGGTGACTACAACAAACCCTGGGCCCGCATCCACCACGACGACCAACTGCCCGCCCGCCACCGCCTCTACATGACCGCGACGCCCCGCATCTTCGACGAGAAGAAAGCCCGCGAAAAGGGCATCAACGCCGACACCGTCATCGCCTCCATGGACGACGTGAGCATCGGGTCTGTCAAACGAACGGTGTAACTGGGGTGGTTGGGTTAGTGGCGGGCCGCTGAGAGCCGGCCGTCGAAGGTGATGTCGAAGGCGTTCAACGCGGTCTTCCAGCGCATGGTCCATCGGGCTTGGCCCTTGCCGGTGGGATCGAGGGACATGATGGCCATGTAGACGCACTTCAAGGCGGCCTGCTCGTTCGGGAAGTGTCCGCGGGCCTTGACTGCCCGCCGGATGCGGGCGTTGACCGACTCGATCGCGTTCGTGGTGCAGACGATGCGGCGGATCTCGGTGTCGAAGCGCAGGAACGGAGTGAACTCCTCCCACGCGTTCTCCCAGAGTTTGACGATCGCCGGATACTTCCTGCCCCAGGCGTCGGCGAACTCCGCGAACCGGTCCAGGGCGGCCTCCTCGGTCGGCGCGGTGTAGACGGGCTTGAGGAGCCTGGCGATCTTGTCCCAGTCCTGGCGGGCGGCATAGCGGAAGGAGTTCCGCAGCAGGTGGACCACGCAGGTCTGCACGATGGTGCGGGGCCAGACCGTCTCCACCGCCTCGGGCAGTCCCTTGAGCCCGTCGCAGACGAGCATCAGCACGTCAGCGACGCCGCGGTTCTTGATCTCGGTGAGGATGTGCAGCCAGTGCTTGGCACCCTCCCCGCCGTCGCCGGCCCACAGGCCCAGAATCTCGCGCCGGCCCTCGACGGTCACGGCCAGGGCCACGTAGATGGGCCGGTTGGCGACTGCGCCGTCGCGGATCTTCACGTGGATGGCGTCGATGAAGACCACCGGGTAGACGGCGTCGAGTGGGCGGCTTTGCCATTCGGCCATGCCCTCGAGGACCTTGTCGGTGATGGTGGAGATGGTCTGCCGCGAGACCTCGGCGCCGTAGACCTCGGCCAGGTGGGCCTGGACCTCGCCGGTGGTCAGGCCCTTCGCGGCAAGCGAGATCACCATCTCGTCGACGCCGGTCAGGCGCTTCTGCCGCTTCTTGACGATCTTCGGCTCGAACGAGCCGTCCCGGTCTCGGGGCACGGCTATCTCCACCGGCCCAACCTCGGTCAGCACGGTCTTGGAGCGTTTGCCGTTGCGGGAGTTGCCGCCGTCCTTGCCCGCCGGATCGTGCTTGTCATAGCCGAGGTGGTCGGTGATCTCGCCCTCCAGGGCGGACTCCAGCAGCCGCTTGGTCAGCTGCTGGAGCAGCCCGCCCTCACCGGTCAGCTGCAGACCCTCTGCCTGCGCCCGGCTCACCAACTCGTCGATCAGCTGGTCGTCGACGGCCTTCGCCGACACAGCCGCCGCCGACTCGCCGACCTCGTGCTCGGCCACGTTCTCACTGGTCATCGGTGCATCTTCCATGATCGGGAGTTACACCGAACGATTTATAGTCCCGTGCACCCCCGGGCAGGCGTGTGGGGCGGCTCTTGCGCGCCCGGGTGCGAGTCCGGATGGACAGAATCATCCTGGATGCATGAAGAAGCTCGCCGTACCTTGAGTGTGCTGGTAGCGGTCCTGATCGGGTGTGGCACCGGAGACGGTGAGGAAGCACCCGAGTCCAGAGCCTGGACCAGGTGCGGGAAGTCCTCACTCTCCGCCAGTTGGACCCGCCACCGGCTCGAGTGCCCCAGGGCTCCGACCAGCAGATGAGCATGCTCACCAACACCCCATTCTTCCGGTGGTGTTGGCAGTTCCAGCCAGTCGAACTGGATCTCCTGGCCCGGTGGATGGGTGATGACCGCGGTGTCGCGGCCCTTGGCTCCCTGGCACGGCTCGCAGTGCGGACTCAGCTGATGACGGCGCAGGGCCCGGGTGAACGTCGAGTACGCACCGTCGTAGCCGAGCTCGCGAACCTCGTCGAACAGAGGGGTGGCCCACAGGTGCGGATCATCGGCCAGCCGCTGTCGGCAGTACACCAGGAACGGCACCAGCGCATCCGCGGGCTGACGGCGCTGACCAGGAACGATCTCGCCACGAGAACGCACGGTCAGGCGACAGCGATGGGAACGACCTGGGAGACGAGGCGTTGCAGGTAGGCGCTATCCAGAGGTGGCGCGGTCATGCCTGTCGCGTGCAGGGCTTTCCACGTTTCGTCGGCGTGGAAGCGAGGGTGGCTGGGCGCCCCTCCAAGTCCGCCGGATTTGACCATTCTTGCGAGCATGAGGGCGGGCATGACCTCTGATCGGTGCGCGAGAGCGTCCAATCTCGGTAGCCACGCGGAGGCTGGGACCTGTCAATCCCCGGGTTTCGTAGAGACGTTGGTTATGCGGTCCGGCTCTCCTGATCGGTCCGGGTCCGCGCTTGCTGGATGATCCGTTCGAACTCGACGGGCGGTTTCCCGCCGGCCGCGCTGTGTCGCCGTTTCGTGTTGTAGAAGTCCGCGATCCAGGTGGCGGTCTTCAGCCTCGCCTCGGTTCGGGTGGCGAAGGTGTGCCGGTGGACGTACTCGACCTTGAGGACCGAGTGGAACGACTCCGCGGCGGCGTTGTCCAGGGCCGACCCGACGCGTCCCATCGACTGCACCACGCCCCACCGGCCGCACAACTGCTGGAACGCCTCGGACGTGTACTCGCTGCCGCGGTCCGTGTGAAAAATGACGCCGTCGACCTGGCCGCCTCTCGTTGCGATCGCCATCTGCAGGGCTGCGCTGACCAGCGCGGCATCATGCCGCCGACCCATCGCGTAGCCCAGGGCCCGGCGGGAGAAGGCGTCGTGGACAGAGGCGAGGTAGAGCTTGCCCTCACCGGTGTCGATCTCCGTCATGTCGCCCCACCACAAAACGTCGGGCGCGATCGCGTCGAACTTGCGCCGTACCAGGTCACCAGCGGTTTTCCGCTTGCCGGGACGGGTCAGCGAACGGCGTCGGCGTGGCGGTTTGCGGCCCTGCAGACCGAGTTCGGCCATGATCTCGGCGACGGTGTTCTGCGATACTTGCCAGCCCTCCTCCCACAGATCCAGCGTGATCCGCGGCGAACCGTACGTCTTGCCCGAGCGGTCGAAGAAGTAGCGGACCCGCTCGGCCAGTTCACCCCGTCTGATCTCGCGTTTCGTCGGCTCATCGGGCCGACGGCGCCACTTGTAGAACCACGCCTCCGACACACCCAGTGCCCGGCAGGAGATGCGGTGCGAAATGTTGTGCCCGGTCTTCTGGTCACTGATCACCCCGACGAGCACCGCCGGGTCCGCCTCAGCTACTTCACCCACAAGACCATGCAGCGTTTGAGGACATCGCGCTCCATCCCCAGCTCCTTGACGTCCTTCTTCAACTGGGCGTTCTCCCGCCGCAGCCGCGCGAGCTCCTCGCTCTCGCCCACCGCCCCGGCCCCGGCGGACCTCCGAGCCCGCGACACCCAGCTCGCCAGCGTCGTCTCGTTGATCCCCAGGTCCCTCGCAACCTGCGCGACCGACTTCCCGGTCTCGGTCACGATCCGTACAGCCCCCTCACGGAACTCTGCGTCGAACTTCCGCCTCTTCTCCGCCATGACTCCCAACTTCCCCTGCAGTCACGATCTCTACGCTACGAGGGGAAGGTCAGGTGCGCAGCTCCACGGAAGCAAGGGAGTCGAAGCCGAGGTCGCGGAATGAGCGCTCGGCGTCGATGTCGTCGGCACCGCTGTATCCCAATACCTCGGCGGCGTGTGCGCGGACGAGCGTGGTGAGGGCGGTGTGGCGTCGGTCGGGGGGTAGGGAGCGGAGGCGGTACACATCGGGTTGCCTGGAGGTGTCGGTAGGTTTCGCGGTCGACGCTGAGCGGGTCTTTCGGCGCGGCAGGCCGGCGAATAGGTCGGGCCGGTGGTGCGTGTCCGCCGTGCAGCGGGTGACGGCCAGGTGGGGCCAGTCGAGGTCGAGGGCTGCGTCGAATGCGGCCAGAGCTTGGCGTGTGCTCAGAGGGGCTAGGCCGTGGCGGGTCAGGCGTGCGCGGGCGGTGTCGCTGAGTTGGGCGGTCAGGCCACTGGTCTCCTGCCACAGTCCCCAGGCGATGGAGATTGCGGGCAGGCCTTGGTGGCGCCGGTGATGGGCGAAGGCGTCGAGAAAGGTATTGGCCGCGGCGTAGTTGGCCTGCCCGGGGTTACCGAGTGTGCCGGCGAGGCTGGAGTAGAGGACGAAGGCCTGCAGGTCCGTGTCCGCGGTCAGGTCGTGGAGGTTGAGCGCCGCGTCGACCTTGGTGCGTAGGACCGTGTCCAAGCGCTTGGGGGTGAGGTCGGTCAGCAGGGCGTCGTCGAGTGTGCCGGCGGCGTGGATGACGGTGCCCAGCGGATGCTGGGCGGGGATGCGGGAAAGGACGTGTGCAAGTGCTGTGCGGTCAGCGGCGTCACAGGCAGCAAGAGTGACCGTGGCGCCGCGGGTTTGCAGGTCCTGGCGCAGGGCGGGGGCAGAGTCGGCGCGTTCGCCCTGGCGGCTGAGCAGGAGCAGATGACGCACCCCGTGGACGGTGACCAGGTGTCGGGCGAGCAGCGCGCCCAGAGTTCCGGTTCCGCCGGTGATGAGCACGGTCTTGTCGGGGGACAGTTCGACGGGCTGAGCCAGGACCATCTTTCCGGTGCTCCGGCCCTGTGCAAGATGGCGCAATGCCTGCCGGGTGTAGCGGACATTCCACCTTTGCGTCGGCAGGGGAGAGATGCCAGCGCCGTCGAGGGCCGACATGGCGTTGTTGTCGGTCGCCAAGGCACGCAGGTCGAGGTGGGTGTAGCTCACGCCCGGATGTTGTGCAGCGACGTCGTCGGGGTCACGGATGTCGGTCAGGCCGAGTTCGATGTAGCGGCCGCCCGGTCGCAGCAGCCGCAGTGAGGCGTCGACTGCTTCGCCGGCCAGGCTGCCGACGACGACGTCGAAGCCGGTGCCGTCGGTGGCCTGGCGCAGTTGAGTCTCGAATTCGAGGGTGCGGGAGTTGGCGACGCGCCCGGGAACGATGCCCGCCGCGTGCAGCAGCGGGTGCTTTGCGGGGCTGGCGGTCGCGTAGATCTCGGCGCCACGTTCCCGGGCCAGTCGGAGGACGGCCATTCCCACACCGCCTGCTGCGGCATGGATCAATACCTTCTCTCCCGCGCGCACCCCGGCTTGCGCGATCAGGGCGTGGTAGGCGGTGGCGTACACGATCGGTAGTCCGGCTGCCTGTGCCAGCGTCGTGCCGTCGGGGACGCGGCGCAGGTGGCGGGGTTCGGCATCGATGTGCGAGGCGTATCCGCCGCCGGCGTCGGCTGATGTCAGGACCGTGAGGACCCGGTCGCCGATCTGCCAGTCGGTGACCTGTGCGCCGACAGCGCTGATGGTGCCGGCGGCCTCGAAGCCGAGGGCGTTGCCTTCAATGAGGCCGACCGCGACCGCGGCGTCGCGGAAGTTGGCGCCTGTCGCGCTCACCCGTACCCGTGCCCGGTCGGCTGCGACCGGCTGTGCGAGATCCGGTGCCGGCACGGCGCGGATATCTTCCAGGGTGTGGCGGGGGGAGGGGGTCAGCCTCCAGGCGGAACCGTCCATCGGCAGCGTGAGCGGCTCTGAGTCGTGGGCTGGCACCAGGCGCAGTACCAGTGCCTGGGTGTTCCGTATGGCGACGCGTGGCCGCTGGGAGGCGACCACGGTAGCCAGGACCTCGCCGCTTACGGGTTCCATGTCGAGGTCTAGCAGTTGGATCTGGGCGGGGTGTTCGCTGGCCGCCGAGGCGGCCATGCCGACACACGCCGCCCCGGCCAGGTCCTGTACGGCTTCGGCGAAGGCGGTCGATTCGGCGTGGCGGGTCAGCACCAGGAGAGGCGTGGTTGTGAGCTGTCCCTGGCTGAGGAAGGTCTGCAGTTGACGTAGCAGCCACCTCAGCCGTTCACGGGTGGTCTGGCCGAGGGGGGAGGCCGTCTCCTCGCTGTGCGTGTGTGGTGTGAGGGGGCCGCGGCAGTCCAGAACGACGAATTCGGGTGGCGTGGCGGACAGCGAGGCGCATAGGGAGGCCATGTCCGTGAACGTCTGGCTCATCGGGAAGTCGTCGGCGGTGGTGACCGCTGCCCAACCGCCGGTGGATGTGGGGTTGGAGGCGGGTAGCTGCACGGGCTGCCATCGGGGACGGTAGATCACCTGGTCTGTGGCTGCCAGCAGAGACCGCAGCTGGCGCGGTGCGGTCTGCCGCAGGCGTAGGTCCTCCAGGCAGGCGATCGGCCTTCCGGTGTCGTCGGCTGCGTCCACGCGTACCCGGTCCAGGCCGGTGCGGGTCACGGTGGCGCGCAGTACGCACGCGCCTTGGCCGGTGAGCTGCACGGCTGCTGCGGCATACGGCAGCAGGGTTTCCTCACCTGTGTGTTGCAGGATCAGTCCGTGCAGAGCCGCATCGAGCAGTGCAGGGTGGATGAGGAACCCGCCGGTCTCCGTCGTCACTGGGAGGCGGACTTCGGCGTAAAGGGCTTGGTCATCGCGCCACATGGCTGCAAGACGACGGAAGGTCGGCCCGTAGGCGTACCCCTTGTCCTGCAGGACGCGGTAGCAGGTGCTGACGTCCACTGGTGCCGCGCCAGGCGGGGGCCACGACGTGCCGGTGGCAGGGGTGGGGGCGGCTGCTGCGGTGGAGGTGGCCTCTGTCGTGGTGGCCTCCGCATGCCTAGTCCAGCTGCCGGTGCCGGCGTGGCTGCGGGAGGAGAGGGTTAGCCTGCAGCGCCCGTCGGCCGCCGGTGCGGTGCAGTGCACCTGGATGTCGACGGCGGTCTCGCCCAGGACCAGAGGGGCATGCAGGACGGTGTCTTCCACCCGGTCGGCCTCGGCGCCGTCTTGAGCTGTCCAGGCGAGGAGCTCGATCATGCCGGTTGCCGGCAGCAGCGCGGTGCCGTGCACGGCGTGGTCGGCCAGCCACGGCTGATCGGTCAGCGACAATCGGCCGCTGGCGACCACGGAGCCGTCGGGCAGGTCCATGGCCGCCGTCAACCACGGATGCTCGGTGCTCCGCAGCCCGGAAGCGGCCAGATCGGGGGTAGCAGCGGCCGGGCGGGGCCAGAAGCGGCGGCGCTGGAAGCGGTAGGTGGGCAGGTCGACTTCGGCGGCACCGGGATGGAGTCGTCCCCAGTCCACCTCGATTCCCTGCGCGTGCGCGGTGGCCAGTGCGGCGGTGAAGTCGGCCAGGTCGCCCCGGTCACGATGGAGCGAGGCACCTACCCTGCCGTCCACACCGGCGTCGGCCAGGATCTCGTGCACAGGACCCGTGAGGACCGGATGTGGGGAGACTTCGAGGAAGTGCCGGTAGCCCATAGCCAGGCTCGTATAGATAGCGGAGTCGAATAGTACGGGCAGTCGCAGGTTGCGGTACCAGTAGGCGGCATCCAGCTCACCCGTGCCCACGCTCACACCTGTCGTGGCGGAAATCATCGGAACGGCTGGTTCCACCGAGGTGACCCCGTCCAGCTCCGCCAGGATGCGTTCGCGCACCGCTTCCACCTGGCGGCTGTGGGAGGCGTAGTCCACCGCTAGGACCCTGGCCAGCACCTGCTGTCGCGCACAGTGGTCCACCAGCTCGCGCACAGCGGCCGGGTCCCCGGCCACCGCGACCGCCGCCGGTCCGTTGTCGACCGCGATCTCCAGGTGTTGCTCCCATGGCTCCATCAGACGCCGGGCCCGGCCAATCGGAACGCCCAGTGACGCCATCGCCCCCAGGCCGCTCAACTCGCGCAGCACCGCGCCACGCCGCGCCACGACCTTGGCGGCGTCCTCGAGTGAGAGGGCGCCCGCGACGCAGGCGGCGGCGATCTCGCCCTGGCTGTGGCCGATGACCGCGGCGGGGCGCACACCGTGTGCCTGCCACAGTTCCGCCAAGGCCACGTAGACGGCGAACAGTGCCGACTGGACTACCTCCGCCCGCTCCAGTCGTGGCGCTCCCCCTCGAGCGCGCACCACATCGGTGACGTCGAAGTCAGTCCAAGGGCGCAGTGCACGAGCACATCGGTTGAAGGCCTTGGCGAACACGGTGGACTCCTGCAACAGCCGGGCGCCCATGCCCACCCACTGCGCTCCCTGACCGGGGAAGACGAACACCGGCCCCGGGCCGGGCAGCGCCCGGCTGCGGGTCACGTTCGCAGGCAGCCGGTCCGTGGTGCTCTCACCGTCTCGCCGCGCCACCAAGGCGTCCAGCCCGGCCAGCAGCTCCGCCGAGTCCGAGCCGGTTACCACGGCTCGCTGGTCCATGCGGCTGCGCGTGGTGGGCAGCGACCACCCCACATCGGCAGCGTCCGCCCGCCCTTGGCGAACGTCCACGGCCAGAGCTGCGGCCTGGGCACGCAAGGACTCTGGAGTGTCGGCATACACCGGCCACAGGAGAATGCCCGCAGTGGGCCCGCTCCTTCGCCGTGTGGGTGTGGCGGGCGCTTCCTCGACAAGGACGTGGGCGTTGGTGCCCCCGATGCCATACGAGAGCACACCGGCTCGCCGCGGGGTCTCGCCCCGGGGCCAGGGCCGACCCTGCTGCAGCAGGCGCATCCCAGCGGACCAGTCCACCGAGGCAAGGGGACGCTCGATGTGCAGAGTGGGCGGCATCCGCTCATGGCGCAACGCCAGCACAGTCTTGATCAGTCCAGTGAGTCCGGCAGCCGCCTGGGTATGGCCGATGTTCGACTTGGCTGAGCCGACCCAAACCGGTGCTTCGGCGCGATGCCGTTCGCCGTAGACGGCGTGCAGAGACGCCGCCTCAATGGGGTCACCGACCACCGTTCCGGTGCCGTGCGCCTCGATCAGATCGACCTCTTCCGGCAGCAGCCCCGCGTCCTCAAGCGCGGCCTGCATGACCGCTTGCTGCGCCAAACCATTGGGCACGCTGAGCGCTTGGCTCGCGCCGTCCTCGTTGACCGCGCTGCCGCGCAGCACTGCCAGCACGCGCCTTCCCTCGGCGAGGGCCCTGGCCAGCGGCATCAGCAGCACTGCCGCCACGCCTTCGGCGGCGCCGAAGCCCCGAGCATCCGCGGAGAAAGCGCGGCTTACCCCATCTTCTGCCGGTGCCCCCAGCCGGGAGAGGTAGAGCAGCACGTTCGGGTCGGCCATCACGCACACCCCGGCCGCAAGCGCCATCTCGCACTCGCCGGCGCGTAGCGCCCGCATCGCCAGATGGGTCGCCACCAGCGATGAGGAGCACGCAGTGTCGAGCGCCATCGCCGGACCGTGCAGACCCAGCACGTAGGAGATGCGGCCCGCCGCGACACTGAGCGCTCCGCCTGTGGCCAGATACTTCTCCGCGCCGGACAGGTCCATCGTGTGGCGGCAGGTCGCGTAACCGCTCTCGGCGATGCCGACATACACCCCGGTGCGCGAGCCGTGCAGTGACCGCGGGGCGACCCGGGCGTCCTCGATCGCGGACCAACAGCTTTCCAACAGCAGCCGCTGCTGTGGATCCATGGCTAGGGCCTCCCGCGGCCCGATGCCGAAGAACGCCGCATCGAAATCACCGACGTCGCTCAGAAAGCCACCACGCTGCACATATGTGGTGCCCTCCAGCGAGGAGTCAGGGTGATAGAGACGGCTGGGGTTCCAGCCCCGATCCTGCGGCAGCTCGCAGGAGAAGCTGCGTCCTTCCGCCAGCATGGCCCAGTAGTCCGAAGGCGAGTCCAGTCCCCCTGGAAGTCTGCAGGACATGCCCACGATCGCCACCGGGTCAGCTGGGTATGTCCGCTCCGTCAAGACGGTCCCTTCGCATGCTGGTGCGCGCCCTAGCAGTGGGCCCATACGCATCCTCCGATGCAGGGGCGCGTCAGGTGCACCGCCGACCGGAAGAGCGCTCGCTTGGCTGCAGTTGAGTCGCGTAGTTGGTGGGTGAGCGTTGTTTCAGCCAGCACAGAAGCGTTTGAGGCAGCTGTGCAGGGCAGGGCCGTGGGATAGGGCAGGCCCGAGCCTCTGAGGTGTGTCTGCGGAGAAGGCGGCGTCGCGGGATGGGCGTTCGTCACGTCCTGAGAGAAGAGGACCGTCTGGTATGTGACCGGCATTCCTGCCCAAGCAGTGTGTTGTTTGGACAGCCGCCGAACTGGCTGGGCTCGCCACACCGGCGGACCGCAGGCGGTTCGGGTTACCGGTACGGCCACTGGCTGCGCCTCGTCCGTCGACCACGTGCTCCCCCCGTGGGTCTCCTGGCGTCCCGTCGAGCGGCCGGAACGGCTCACTGGTGCCAGCGTATGCAGCTACCACCAGCCGCACAGTCCCTCACACGAGGGATGCATCTGCCAGGGCGAACCGTGCGCTGGCTTCGCTACCAGCGGCAGCGTTCATCCCTCAGCGCGGCCGCCGGTAGGCGACCGTGCCGCGCGATGCATCCTGAATCCCCTGTCGGCGACTTCCGGCCTTGCCTGCGCCAGCGGGGAGGAAGCAACCCCCTGGTCGAGCCCTCCCACGCCCGACGGGTCACGGGTACTGCTCGTCCGGAGGCGGCGCGTACGCAGGGCCGGCGGGCAGGCCGGCCGTGAAACGGCCCTCGCAGCCCGGCGCCGCCCTAAAGCGATGCGGCCCGGCAATGACGACAGCCGCCTGCAACAGTCTGGCCACCCTTCGATAGGCCGGGCACCCGCGCGCTCTCGCGGCTTGCAAAATCCGCTACCTGAGGCTGAGACGCGCGGCGGCGCCGTACAGCAACGGCCCGACTGGTCAGTGCCCGGCGGCGTAGTACGACATCCCGGTCCTTTGCGCGCGCCGGGCCCCGCGTGCGACGGCACGAGACGACGACCCCAGTGCCAGGAGAGGCTAGCCTCCTCGGCGAACGATGGCAGGGCGCTAGGGTCTGTTGGGAAAGTGCTGGTCACAGCCACTCGTTGAGGACTGCGACCAGCACGGTCGCCTCGTAGCGGACGGCGAGCTTGTCGTACCTCGTGGCCACGGCCCGGTGGCGCTTGAGACGGTTGATCCCGCATTCGACTGCGTGGCGTTCGCGGTAGTCGGTCTTGTCGAACTTCGGCGGCCGGCCGCCTCGGGAGCCGAGTTTCTGACGGTTGCGGACCCGGTCCGCGGGGACCGGGATGGTCGCCTTGATGCCGCGTCTGCGCAGGTAGGCACGGTTGCGGCGGGAGTCGTACGCCTTGTCGGCCCGCACTCGGTCCGGCCGCCTGCGGGGCCGGCCTGGCCCGAGGCGGGGCACCCGGATCGCCTCCAGGACCGGCTCGAACTGCGGCGAGTCACCCCGCTGACTGGCACTGATCAGCACAGACAGCGGCTTCTGCCCCTGCTCGACGGCGATATGGATCTTGGTGGTCAGTCCGCCCCGGGAGCGTCCGAGACCGTGGTCGGCCGGCTCGACGGCGAGGCCGCCGGGCGGCTCCTTTTGCAGGTCCCCCTTTTCGACGCCCCGGCGGCGTGCTGGTGGGCCCGGCAGACGGTGGAGTCGACGTTCACGTCCCAGGTGATCAGGCCCTTCGCGTCCGCCTCGGCCTGGAGCCGGGTGACGATCTGCGCCCAGGTGCCATCCCGCTGCCAGCGCCGGAACAGGTCGTAGACCCGGTCCCAGGGCCCGTAGCGTTCCGGCACATCACGCCACGGAGCACCGGTCCGGGCCCGCCACCGTATGCCGTCTATCAGCTGCCGCCGTGTCCACACCGGCGGACGGCCCGGCTTGATGCCCTGCGGCAACAACGGCTCCAGCCGGGCCCACTGGCCGTTCGTCAGATCACCACGCCCCATAGAGCGAAATCATCCACGACCAAGATCCACTTTCGCAACAGACCCTAGACCTTGCGACGTTCAGCGAGCTGATCACCAGCACGGTCGTCGCCACCCAAGGCGCTCGGCACGGAGGTTCTGGAGGCCGGCTGGCAGCTCCGAGTGGGAAGGTCGCGGCGAGCCAGAGTTACGGGCTTCCCTCCGAGGGGCGTGCTGAAGGAGGGCTGTGAAGGGCGGCGTCGAGGTCGAGTGCGAGACTGCGCGCGACTTGGGGCCAGTGGGTGGTGAGGTAGAAATGCTCGCCTGGGTAGATTCTCTTCCGCACCTCAGCATTGCTCAGTTCGCTCCACGCGCTGAGCGCTTCTGGCCAGATCACGGGGTCTTCCCGCCCCCCGAATACGCTGACAGGACATTCGAGTGGGAGCAGGCCCTCAGGGCGATACGTGCGGTAGACGGCCGCCTCTCCGCTGAACAGACCTCTGAAGCCGGCTTGACGATAGACCGGGTCGCGGGCGACTTCGCGGGTCAACGGCATCAGGTGAGTCAGCGGCTTGTGTTTCATCCTGGTCAGTAGCTGCTGCCACTGGTGGGGCGGAGGGGTGGATGAGACACCGAGTAGCACTGGTTGCTCGACAGCCTGTGTCTGGAGCTGTCGTGTCATCTCGTATGCGACAAGTCCGCCGCCGCAGTGGCCGAAGACGGCGGACGGCTTCCCCATGGCGTCCTTTGTGAGCATTTCCAACAGGGAGTGCGCCAAGGCAGGGAGACTGCGCGGTGAAGGGCCCTCGTTGCGGCGGCCATAGCCGGGCAACTCGACAGGCACCGTCTCCACCCACGGCGGAAGCTGACGCGCCAGCGGCAAGTAGAAGTCAGCCGATCCACCCAGGAATGGCAGGCAGTACAGGCGGACCTTGGCCTCAGGCCGGCGGACGGCGGCCGCTGTCCAAGCCGATTTGACAGCCAGTGCGCTCAGCGCCTGTCGCTGGTTCATGAGCGCCTCCTAGCGGGCAGGGCAGTGCCGCTCAGCGCGGGCATGCTGTCCGGTGCGGCGATGCAGCTGGTGCGACGGCACCCTGCGCCGACCAAGGCGCTGGTTAAGTCGAGGAAGGGTGGGAAAGATTGTGCGGACTTGGGAAGATCCCGCAAGGTGGGACCGGTAGACAGTTTGCACAGTATGCCGTTGACAACCTGGCGGCGATTGGGGCCGGGCTGGCCCCTCCTCGGCGGGGCCAGCAACGGCCCGATACCCGACCACGCTTCGTTAGTCAGCTCATGACGACGCACCACGAACAGACCAACGCGCAAACTACTTTGCAGACACGACCTAACTTGACTCTGTCGGGGATCTTGGAATTTCCCGGTGCGGCTGCATGATCAGCGGGCATGCTCGGGACTGTTTCGAAGACCGATGCAGTTGTCGAGGTGTCCGTTGTCGCTCCGTCCCCGTTCCGGCGAGCAAGTCCCGTCTCTGACCGCGCAGATCGCGCGGGCGAGCAACCCGGGCGGGACGACGGCGATGTGGGTGAGAAACCGGCTGGACGGACTGTGGTGCGACGAGGACTTCGCCGACTGGTACCCGCGTGACGGACGTCCGGTGCCCGCTCGTACCTGCTCGACTCCCGGGACGGCTTCCCGTCGGTGCCGGGCGATCCACCACCGGCGCCGTTCGGCTTGGGCGGTCGGAGCTTACGCACGCGGGTGAGCCACACCTGGCCTGCTGCTGTCTGGATCACTCGCTTCTGGCGACCGCGGTGCAGGGTGACAGCCCAAAGCGGTTGAGTGCCGCCCGAACGTACCTCGACCGGTTGGAAAGAGCCATGGCCATGGATGCCATAGGGCGTCAGTTTCGGGACGAGGATGTCGCATCTGCCGCCTGCCAGTTCGGCGATGGGGAGAAGGCCGGATCGGGTGACCACTTCTGTGGCGCCTGCCAGCAGGGTCATAGAACCAACCCCCGCGAATCAGTCGTTCCCATACTCAGGCTCTTGACCGACGTATTCGTCCACGTCGCCGTCGACAGCGAATTCGGTGTCCAGTCCCGCCTGACTGATCAAGTCGTAACTATTCAGGACTAGCTGGCAGCCGGGACAGCTGAAGTAGTCAGCACCGATCGTCAGTGTCACCGAGACGTCGTCCAGGTAGTGGCTGTCGTACTCTTCCTCCGACCCGTAGCCGGCGGTGGATGGGTAGTTGATCTCGACATTGACTACTTCGTCACCTTCGAGGAGTCCACCAGACTCACAGGAAGGGCAGGTCACGGTCTCGCTGTGAGACATCGTGGCTGACAGGTACTGCCCAGTCTTCCACTCTGCAGCGACCTTCGCGGGGAGAGTCCCATCAAGCCACTGCTGTCGACGCTGCTTAGACGTCGTCTCATTTGGCGATTCTGCGGTAGCAGATGAGGCTGCAGGCGATGGCGGTGAAGGCCAGGAAGTGCTCGGCCTTGCGTTCGTAGCGGCGGTGCAGGCGGCGGCAGCCGGCCAGGACATCGTGCGCTCGATGGTCCAGCGGTACCGGCCGAGCCGGGTGGAGGACTCGATGCCCTTGCGGCGATGCGGTGCCGGATGCCGCGCTTGCGTAGCCATCGGCGCAGGTGGTCGTAGTCGTAGCCCTTGTCCGCGTGCAGCTTGGCGGGCCGTCGTCTGCGCGGGCCGCGGCGGGAGCAGATCGGCGGGATGCCGCGCACGAGCGGCTCGAGTGCCTGGCTGTCGTGCAGGTTAGCGCCAGAGATGCCGATGGAGAGGGGTAAACCGGTCCGCTCGGTGATCAAGTGGATCTTCGAGCCCTTCTTGCCCCGGTCCACAGGATTCGGACCTGTCAGCTCCCCCTTTCAGGGCCCGCATGTTCACCGAGTCGATCGCACAGCGCGACCAGTCCAACTCGCCGCGCGAACCCAGCTCGTCGAGGATGACGCGGTGCAGCTTCGCCCAGACCCGCGCGGCACTCCACTCGGCGAAGTGCCGGTGCGCGGTCGGCCCCGACGGACCGAAGACCGGCGGCAACTGCCGCCAGGTGCAGCCCGTCGTGGCTACGAAGATGATCGCGGCCAGCACCTCGCGGTCCCGTACCGACGCCGACCGCCGCCCTGCGGCCGCGATGGAGCAGGTGGGACCACCCGCTGGAACAGCTCCCACAATTCGTCCGGCACCATGCGCTCAACCATCACCACACAATGCAGAATACCCAGCACTCCAAATGAGACGACATCTTAGTACTCCAGCTGTAGATCGTGATCTTCATGTCTGGGTTGCAGCCTGTCGCCGGTAGTGGCTGTTCTTGGCCCGGGCCTGGTGCCGGCGCCTCCAGTCGGACCAGCTCAGCCGGTGGGCTGCATCGCTGAAGGGCCGGACGACGAGGGTGATGAACAGGCGCTGGATCTCGTTGCAGGTCAGCGGGATCAGGTCGTCCGGCCTGGGGCGGTGTGCGTGTTCATCGGCGCGGACGACGGCGAGGAAGGCATGGGCCAGCATGGCGAGGGTGACCCAGCGGGCCCAGGAGGGGTAGCGGCGGACCTGGTGCTCGTCCAGCCCGGCCAGCCCCTTCTGGCTCTGGAAGGTCTCCTCCACCCGCCATCTGGAACCTGCGACTTTGACCAGGGTGGCCAGGGATGTTGGTGTGGTGGAGTGACAGCGGTAGTACGCGAGTTCGCCGGTGGTGCGGTTGCGGCGGATCAGTAGCTGGTGGTGGCCCGGTGCCGTCTCGGCGAGGTCGATGACGTCCCAGTCGTAGAACCGCTGCCCCTTCGCGCCGCGTCCGGCCGAGAGCTTCTGCCAGGCTCTCTTCGGCACCTTCTTCGCCAGGGCATCAGCGCGGAACGGGCCCGCGCTGGTGGGTAGTTCGGCTGAGCAGGCGACCGCCAGGACGTAGCCGATGCCACGTTCCTCCAGAGCAGCCCGCAGTTTCGGGTTGCCGCCGTAGACCTCGTCACCGGTGACCCAGCCGACGCGGTGGCCGGCGTCCCAGAATCGTTCGATCATCGTGCGGGCCAGTTCTGGCTTGGTCGCGAAGACGGTGTCCTCGCCGAGCCCCGCGGCCCGGCAGCGGTCAGGGTCGCACGTCCAGGATCGCGGGATGTACAGCTCCCGGTCCACCGCCGCGTGTCCCCGCTCGCCCGCGTAGACGAGGTAGACGGCGACCTGGGAATTCTCGATCCGCCCTGCCGTGCCCGTGTACTGCCGCTGCACTCCGACGGTATGGGTGCCCTTCTTCACGTCGCCGGTCTCGTCGACGACCAGCACCGCGGCCTCGTCGTGGAGGTGCTCGACGACGTATTCGCGCACGTCGTCGCGGACGGCATCGGCATCCCAAGCGGCCTGGCACAGCAGATGCTGCATGCCGTGCGGGTCGGCCTCCCCGGCCCACTCCGCGATCGTCCAGCAGTTCTTGCGCGGCAGGTCCGACAGCAGCCCCAGCACCAACCACCCTGCCCGCAGGCGGGGTTCGACCCGGGCGAACCGGCCCGCGATCCGACCCATGGCCACCTCGAACGCCTCCCGCCATCGGGCGGGATCTATCCTGTGACCTCCGGCCACCGTCTCATCGTCAGTCCACACAACTCACGATGATCAACGGTGGTCGCACCCGTCTCCGCACCGGCCCGGGAGTCACCGGTGGTTGGAGCCGAATCTGTCGTCGATGTCCGGGATCCAGAAGCAGATCTCCAACGTCTTCAGGCGGTCCCAGTGCCGCACACGCCGCCCATGTCTGATTGCGGCAGTCAGGCTCACGAGTAGCAGTGCCGCACAGCCTCCTGCCAGCACACGATCGGGTCCCGCGACGAGCTCGATCACTACGACGACGAGCGCGAACACCAGGGCGAGGGCCGAGTTCCGTAGCATCAACGCGAGGCCCTGCAGCCGAGTGATCTCGCCCGCTGCCTCCTTGTCGTGGAGTTCCACCGCAGCCAACAGCAGAGACACATCAGCGCGGACGAAGGCTCGGTCCCGGGCCTCGGGCACTCTGGCAACAAAGTCAAGGCGAGCGTCATCGAGACTCCAGTTCCAGCGCGGTGCCACCTTGTCCAAGAGGGCGCTCAGAGGATAGGCGAGATGCCCCAGCAGGTAACTGGCAACAGCGGCTCCGACCACCTGCAGCACTGACGGTGCCGAGGCCAGACTCGCGAGATCGATGATGTTCAAGCGTGCGAGCACGTAAATGATCAAGGACAGATGCAGCGCTCCAGGTATCCCGTAGGTGAACAGATCGAAGATGCCTACAGCAAAGGTCACGATGCTCCCCCGGACTCGCCAAGGCTCCTGACTCTAGTGCGTAGAGGCCGGGCATGGTTTTGACGAGTCCAGAGCTTCCCTGCCTGGCCGTGATGCCGTAGCGCCGCGAGCATCGCTGCCAAGCCGACGTGGGGTGGCTTGCTCCATGCCGATGGCAAGCAAACGTGAAGATCACGATCTACAGCTGGAGTACTAGCGCACCGCACGGGCGATGGGACGAGCCCCGGAAAGTGATCTTACCGATATCCTCAAGGGGTTCGAGTCCACGCAGGCAGATGCTGACGGCGAACGTCATACCGAAGCCAGCGCCGCCATGGATACACATCACGGCCCGCGCGGCGACCGCGTCGCAGATGTTCTCCCCGGCGGTGAGCAGGGCACGGGTGGTAACCACGGACGCATCGGACAGGTCGACGTACTGGTAGATGGCCGCGGTCACGAGGCATCTTCCGTCTTCAGCGGCCTACGCAGTCGATCCGGGCGGGCCGTCGGCGGCCTCGTCTGCCAGACTGCTCGGGTGATCGTCCTTCCAGGGCACCCCAACGACGTCGGCGCAGGCGAGGCGGCCGCGACTCGGAGGGAGAACAGGGCCGACACCGGGGTGACGAGCGCGCGGGACCCCTCCCGGGGACCCGCGTATAGAACGGCCCCATGACCACATCGGAAACATCGGCCCGCCGCCGTACGGGCTGGCTGTCTGCGGCGCGCGGCGCGGCGGGGACCGCCTGCGCCCTCCTGGCCCTCGCCGCCGCGCTGACCGGCTGCGGCTCCGACTCGGGCGGCGACGCGGGGGCGCCCGCGCCAGCCGCACCGTCGCGTTCGGCCGAACCGTCGACCGCCTCGCCCACGCCCACGAAGCCCTCTTCATCGCCGTCGCCGACCGCGGTGAAGCCGATGAAGCCGTCAACCCCGGCCGAGCTGCGGGCCTGTGCAGACGGAAGCTGCACGGTCGTCGTGACGAAGGGCACCGAGATCCCGCGCGCCGCCGGCCTTAGGGCGGGACCGTTCACAGTGAGCGCCGTCGGTGCCGAGGGCGTGGACCTGACCTCGGTCGACGCGAGCGGATTCACCTCCAACCTGCTCGGGCAACGCCCCGACCAGGGCGGACCCTCCACCGTCAACGAGCTGTCGATCGCCGTTCTCGCCATCGTGGAGGACACCGCGAAGCTGCGGCTCTTCCCGGCGGAGCACTAGTTTTCGCACGCGTCTTCGAGGAGGAATGGCCATGGGGCAGGTACGCGAGGGTGCACGGTTGGGGACTTGGGCCGTCGGCGGGGTCATCGGCCTGGCGGTGTTGTACGTGATCGGGGTGTTCGCCTTCGGCGGCGCGGGGTGGATCACTGCCCCGTTCCGCGGTGAGGCGGACAAGCGCGAGAACACCGTCGGCTCGGGCGAGTTCCGTCAGACCACATACGAGGAGTTCTTCGATCTGTGCGAGGCCGTGCAGAACGCCGAAGGGACGATCCAGGCGCTCCGGGAGGAGCGGAAGACCGCTTCGCAGACTCGTACGACGCAGATCGACCAGTCGATCACCGCGCTGAAGGCCACGCGGATCGAGTCGGTCAACGCCTACAACTCGAAGGCCGCCCAGGAGCACCGCGCGCCCTTCCGTGACAAGGATCTGCCGTACCGGCTGGATACCACCGCCGAGCGCACGACGTGCACCAACTGATCCCCATCTCATCCCGGGAAGAGGGCAGCACCCCATGAAGAAGTTCGCACGCACGGCCCTGACCACCGTCGTCGCGCTCGTTGTGGGCCTTGCCCTGACGTCCTGCACCGACTCCAGCCAGGACAAGGAGAACAAGGCCAAGCAGGAGAACTACGACCACCTCGTGGCCCAGCAGCCGGCGGGCCGCATGGAGTACTCGCCGACCCGCGAAGCGATCAACCAGTGGATCAAGACATGGGGGAAGCGGGGCAAACTCTCGTACGTCTACATCCAGAACGCCAACGGCGAGTACGGGTACTTCATCATGAAGGGCCTGCCGGTGCCGCGCTGCAAGATGCTCACTCCGACGGAGAAGGCGGAGTCCTCCTCCCACGGCGTCGCGGTCCTCGCACAGCCCGGCATGGACGGCACGTACACGTCGGGTTCCACCTGCAATGCCTACTACGGTTTCGACGCCACGACGGATGCGTACATGGAGTTCACGGTCGGCACGAACCAGTCGTTCTTCCTGTTCGACAAACCCATGACGATGCCGGAGTACGCCAGCGCCAAGCAGTTGGGGCCGACCTCGGTCAAGGACGTCGAGAAGCAACCCTGAGCCGGCGGGGCCGGTTGGAAGACCGCCAACTGCCGGAGGTCCCAGAGCCGACGGCCCGGCCCGGCCAACCGGTGGATCTGATGGCCGCGCAGCAGCAGTCCGTGGACAAGGCCCGAGCCGCGCGCGGCGAGGACGATGCGAACCTCCCCGAACTGCCGGCGACGGCAACGAAGGCCACGGCCCGGAAGACCGCGAGGAAGTCGCCTGCCAAGAAGGCTCCCTAGATAAAGCCCCGGCACAGCGTGTAGGGCCTCGGACACTGCTGGCACGCCGCGCGGTACGTCGAGGACGTGTCGCGCGTCTCGGCGACACGTACCGCAGACAGCCCCGGCATCTGGCCGGCCCACTGCTCGTAAAGCCCAGACGGCGAAGAGTTGGGCGGTCGGCCGCTCTCCGACGATCTCATTCAGATCCCGTCCGCGCAGCTGCTCTTCGGCCCACTGCTGGAGTGTGGACTCGTGCTCCGCTGCCGAGTGAACCCCGACCAAGATCGCGCTGGTGAACGCCGGGCCAACCAACACCGATATCCAGATGCCTCTGGGCTGATGCAACGAACGCCGTCTCTGCGGATTCCAAAGCGTTGCAGGCGCTCCGATAAGCCGTGATCACATCTCGGTCGTCGAGAGCACTGCTCTCATGAAACACGGCAATGTTCGGGTGATCAGTCATCACAGCCTCCACTAGCCCCCGCGAACGTAACCGCAAGCCAGCACGACAGCCGCAGACACACCGGGTTGGCCGGCCCTTGGCTACCCACTTGGGACCCACCGGGGCCACAGCGATCTCCGACGCCTTCGCTCCACCGACTAGGCGTGTCGCCTACTACAACCGACCTTGCCACCCTGAACTCGCGGCTTCGGTCAGGGCAGGTACTGGCGGGTCTCTGCCCGGGCGAGCACCGAATCCCGTATCCGGGCCGGCTTGCAGGTAGCAGACGAGCCGATCCAGATGTGCCGTCAGGTTCTTGTGCCGCCGTAGCTCGCCGATCTGCTCGACCGCGAGATCGCGCCAGTGATCGGCGAGAGCACGGGCCTCAGCAGGAGTGAGGGAAAGCGCGGCGACGGTGTCGGCCGCCAGTGTCTCGGGGCTCCAGTCCTCGTCCTCGTTTTCCGGACCCAGGTGATCGATCATCCACATCCGCAGCATGAAGTTCTGCCGAGCCGTCCGTGCCCGATCCCACAAGCCGTCGCAGGGCAGACGCTGGTTGGCCCGCAACGACAGCTTGGCCCACTGCTGGCGGGCTTCGCGGGGTTGGTCGGCGCGATAGGCATGACCCAGCGCAACGACGCGTACCGCCTCAAGCTGCTGGCCTTGGGCGTCCGAGGCGAACGACTGAAGGCGTTCGCTCGTCCATGTGCTGAGGTCCCGGCCTGGGTCTTCATGATTGGCGTCGACGTTCAAGAGTCCTCGCTTCTCTGAACTGGCGCCGACGGGTGCGGATCACGTCCCAGACGATTGCGGCGGTCAGCGCGCGCAGGGCGTCATCGTATGGGTGACGGTCGAACTGGAACGGACCGAATGCCGTGCAGTCGCGGGTCTTGCGATGGGGTTGCTTGAAGGAGTCCCAGATCACGAGGTCGCTCTGGTGGACCGTCCGAGGAAGTGGTCCCGCACGGACGGGCGGAGTGCCAGCGGTGGGCGGTTCGACCTGTGTCCCGGCCGTCCGCTCGGAGCGTGATCGTTCCACGCTGTTTCGGGGTGCCCCACAGGGTGCGTCCCCCGACCAGGGCCTGTTTGGTGTCGACCCATGCGGCCACGGTGCCGGCGGGCGGCTGGGCAGTGACCGTGCCGCACGGCCAGGGCGACGAGGGATTTCGCGGTAGGTGAGGACACTGCCGGGCTGGTAGTCGACTTAGAAGGTGACCAGGGTGGATCGGCGCCGCACGATCCATGAGCGGGTCCCTGGCTGCAGTGGCAGGACTGCAGATCGTCCACTGTGCGGGCGGTTCGGATGGGGGTGTAATGGAGGAGCAAATACACCCTCCCTTGGAGGGCGGTATGAGCCCACCAACTCCTCCAAAGCCGGACGCCTGGCGTCGTCGGCGCCGGCTGCGCCGTGAGCGGGCGCCCAGACGCTTCAAGCACCCCTGGATCGCCGCGGCCCTGCTCCTTTGCGGCCTCCTTCTTGGCCTCGGCGGCTTGGGAGCCCTCCTGGGGGAAGACCAGCAGTCCACCTCAGATCCGCCGCCCGGAGAGATATATCCGACGGCACCACGCCCCGCGCTCATCACAGCCGCAGGAAACGCGCGATGATCCAGCGACGCCGACCACGAGACCATCGAGGACACCACAGCCGGGCGTGGTGGTGCTCCGCGTCATCGACGGCGACACCATCGAGGTGCGCGGCAGCGGACAGGTCGTCCCGGAGGGCAGCGTGGCCCGCGTGCGGCTCCTGGAGATCGACGCCCCGGAGCGGGGCGCCTGCTTCGCCGACGACGCGACCGCCCGCACTGCCGCACTGCTGCCGCCCGGCAGCAGCGCACGCGCCGAACGCGACACGGAACTCACCGATCGCTACGACCGCTACCTGCTGTACGTGTGGAACGAGCAGGGCGTCTTCGTCAACGAATCCCTTGTCCGAAGCGGGCACGCCAAGGCGGTCCTCTACCCTCCGAATGACAAGTACTGGACCAGGATCTCGGGTGCCGAGGACACTGCCCGCCAGGCTGGTGCCGGTTTGTGGAGCACGTGCTCCGATGCATCGAGCACGCCTACCGCTCCCTCCGACATACCTGCCCCCGACACCCCAACCCGCCCGAACCTGCCGGACGGCCCTCCCGCCGGTGTTCCCGACGTGGACTGCTCCGATCTGTCCGGCCCGGTCTGGGTCGGCCCCAATGACCCACACCGGCTCGACGCGGACGGTGACGGCATCGGTTGCGATGCCAGTTGAACAACGCCGGCCTCGGCAGGAAAGCGCATGACCAAGTCGGCTGTTCCCCGCGCCGGTACACGCCCCCGCGCGCCGTGTGGCAAAGCTCGACGAGAGGAGCACGCCGTCCGCACAGGAGGTACGGGGCAGCCTTGGCCGCCCTTGCCCGCCCGGCTCACGAACTCGGCGGTGATCAGCCCCTCGCCGAACGGGAGAGCCGACCGACACCGACGGGAAAGAGTCGCGTCCGCGCATCAGACACGGCCCAAGCACGCGACGTCCATTCAGGACCGGCGGCGAGCCCTCAACACGTAGCCGCCGACAGCGAAGGCACTGGCTGTCAGGCCCACGCCGAGTGTGATGGCCCAGCCGGACGTTCCCACGCTGGAGGCGCCTCCAACCCCGCCCCTCACTCCACGCGTTGGGGTTGCAGCAGGAGTCACGGTTCCCGCGGCAGCGGCAGTGCCGCGGCGTGGCAGCGCCTCG
Source organism: Streptomyces sp. DT2A-34 (assembly GCF_030499515.1). NCBI lineage: Bacteria > Bacillati > Actinomycetota > Actinomycetes > Kitasatosporales > Streptomycetaceae > Streptomyces > Streptomyces sp. DT2A-34. The sequence continues at coordinate 45,635 of NZ_JASTWJ010000001.1, forward strand.
CAGGCGATCTGGTCGTCGGGCCCCTGGTCCTCGTCGAGCCGATGAGGATCGCTGGGATCCTGGTTGAAGAATGCCTGCGCATCTTCCTGGAAAGCGAAGTCGCGGCAGTCGAGGTCCTGGGCATGAGCAACACCAGACAAAGGGGCGATCCACGCGACCGCGGCAACTATGCCGGTGACAGCGGTACGGCTGCGCATGAGCTTCTCCTCCCGGCCGAAGTGGACGGTCAGCTCCGACCCTAGGACCAGCCCACCGTCGCAGCCCGAGACAGTAGGCCAAACGACTGAACGACTGAACGACTGACAGTGAGGATTCGCCATGGCATCGTTCCAAGTCTTCAGCCCGCCGCCACGCCGTCGGCGGCGGGGGCGCGGCGGCGCCGACGCGCAACACCGGTGAGCGCGGCCCGGTCCCCAGCTGCGTCCGCGGCGCCCATCGCGCCCATCCCGGTCCCTCAACTAGCTCCAGACCGTGGGCGCGATCGCAAGGCGACACCGTGACCAGCCGACCGGCAGCCGCTTTCACCTCATAAGGCACCATGTCGCGGTAGACGTTGCGGGAAGTGAGTCGCAGGCAATCAGAGACTGCCGCCGGACCAGTCCCAGCGGGCCGTATCCCGGGCCGGGGGGCGACAACGCCCGCGCGCCGGAGCCGGCCGCCGCGACTCCCGCCGCATCCGGGGCTGCTCCGCACCGCATTCCGCGGGCCAGGCCGGGAAACAGGCTATGGCAGGCGCGGCGCGGGCCAGGCCGGCTTCCACCGCCAGGACGTCCACGTGTCGGCGTCCGCGAACGGACCGGAGGGTTCCTCGACCATCGCGAGGACCCAGGCGCGGGCGTCGTCGACGGCCTGGTGCTCGGTGTCGCTGATGATGCCGAGCCGTCGCAGGTGGGCGTACTCGTCTTCGTCCTTCCACGTGAGGCGGCTGAGGCCGGGGTGACGGCCAGGGCCACGGTGAGGTCGAAGGTGTCGAAGCCGTCCGGCGTACGGCGGGTCGGATGTTCGAAGTTCACGTACAAGTTGCGCATCCCGGCACTCGTGTAGAAGGCGTTGATGCTGAACCACGCGGTCGGCGGCTTCCACAGCAGCAGCTCGGTCTCCTGCCACAGCGCGGGAGCCACCTCCCACTCCCCCGTCGCCAGTCGCGTCGAACACCTCGGTACGCACCGACCGGTCGCCGTCGGCACAGGGGTTCCCCGGTCTTCGTGGGGATCCCGCATGGCGATCGTGTTGGGCAGACCTGGAGTCGCCGGGTTGAGTGAGGCTGTGGGTGTGCTGCGGGAGTGGCAGTACGAAGGGGCGCCGATGCAACCGCACCCTGGGGACCTGGGCTGGTTCTGGCGGTTCGGTGCAGGGGCGACGGCGCCTCGGACCTGGAGCCGGGACGGACAGATCCTCGCCGTCGGGCTGCTGGACGCTCCCCAGCTGTTGCGGCTGACGATCGCGCCGGACACCCAGCGGGACGAGGAGCTGGCGCAGCAGCTGATCGAGGACCTGACCGAGCCGGAGCACGGCGTACTGAGTAGGTGTTTCTCTTCCCGCTCGTAGTGGTGCATCAGAGCGGAGTCGACACACGGTCACGCGGTGGAGCTCAACGGGGCTGCGCTGCGGGACTGTAGGGGAGATTCCTCAAGGAAATCGGGCTGCGCTCGGGCGGGCTGACGGGCAGCATGGCGGGATGCCGGATCTGTTGTGGGATGACGTCAAGAACTTCTTCGATCCTGATTTGATGGGTGCTCTGCCTGACGTGTGCGTGCCGGAGTCGTCGGTCACCGACTGGGAGGCCGTGTTCGACCTGGTCCGGTCGAGCGGATGGACGTGGGAGTACTCGGAGGGCGGCGTCACCGGGTCGCTGCCGTCTGCTGCCGAGGTGCTGTCACGTCCCGCTGATGCGGACTTCGCTGATCTGCGGGTCTGGCCGGTCCCGGATGTGTTGGCGATCTTCTATCCGATGTCCGCCGACGAGATCGACTTTGACGTCGACTTCCGCGAGCTGCAGGGCCAGGACGGGGTGGACATCCTGTGCGACTTCCTGGGGGCGATCGGCCGTCGGCTGGGCAAGCCGGTGGTCATGACCGGCGGAGGCGACTACGGGAATCCCGTGCTCGGGTTCGACCCCACGGCCGACCGTGTGGTGCTGCTGGCCGATCCTCAGCTGATCGAGCTGATCGAGTTGGTCGGCCCGGCCACGGGCGGTGCCGGCTCAGATGAATGACGCGCGCGGCGAGAACCACCGAGCCGAGCATGGGTTACCCACATTGATCACTTTCGTGGCCGGTTGACTCCCCGTCGCGTGGCGCAGGCAGGGAGATCCAGCTGGCCGCCGACAAGCAGCTGGGCTCAGCTCGTGTCCGCGGTCCTTTCGGACCAGTCGTGGCGCGGGTCTTTGCGGGTCAGTCGCCTCGTCATGAGACTGATGAATGCCCAGTCCAAGTGGGCTTCGCTGTGCTGGGGCAGCCGCTCGTAGTCCCGGCAGTTGCGGCGGGCGTTCATGATCCAGTCGATCGACCGTTCGACCGACACATCCGATGAACTCGTGCGTACCGCTTCACGTCACGGGTAACGGGGTGCATCCGCCCCGTCTACGGTCGGCAGAGGTAGAACAGCTCGGGGTCGCCCTCATCGAGGCCGTGGAGAAGGCCGACCGGGCTCCAACCGGCTCGTTGAAGCAGTCGCTGCATCGGCTGGTTGGAGACGTTGGTCGAGGTGAAGAGCTTGGGGGTTCGTGCACGAGGCAGCCACGGCGTTCAGCAACCGATGACCAACGCCTCTGCCGCGGGCCGATGGGGCCACCATCAGCATGGTGACGAGGCCCTGTTCGAAGAACGTGTACTCAACCACGCAGTAGCCAAGCAGGCCAGACGCGTCCTCCGCTACGACCACCAAGCCCTGCTGGCACCACTTTCGGATGCTCGCCTGCCGCCCTACGTCACCTTCGACCGCGACCGCGTCGATCACAACCAGCGCGTCCGATTCTGACTCACTCGCGCGGCGCACAACGAACTCGCCGAGGTCCACTGAATCGTCCATGAGCTCATGCTGTCAGTTCGCTCCAGAAGCCGTCCTCCCCCGGTCGTCTATCGCGGACCAGGCCGTAAGAGGTCGCGCGGATAGATGGCCGCTGGGGCGGCGTTGAGGGCGTGTACTCCAGCTAGGCTCAGAAGATCACCGGTTCCAGACCGCTATGAGGGATCCATGGCCGTGACCTACTTGATGCTCGCGCGGCTACCTGAAGGGGGCTTGGGCGCCTTCGATGCTTATGAGAGCGCTGTCCTGCCCCTCCTTGCCGAGCATGGAGGGCGTCTTGAGCGCCGACTGCGCACTCTGGACGATCAGGTCGAGGCTCACCTCATAACCTTTCCCAGCAGCGAGGATCTCGCTGCCTTCCGGGCGGATCCCCGGCGTTCTGCCGCTGCACCACTGCTGGAGTCGTCTGGGGCAGCGGTCGAACTGCTCGCGGTGCGCGACGTTTGGATGTGGCGCGGACGAGGGCGCGGTCATGGTCGGCGGTTCGAGCGTTCGTCCCGAATGCGTCGACGACGGTGGCGCGCCGCTCGTAGCAGCGGGCGAGCCGGTAAGGCGTTTCCTGCCGGCCCTTACGACGTCATCACATGCGTCGCCACGATCCACCACCTGCCGTTCACCCAGGCGCTCACCCGTTTCCGCCGTCATCTGGCTCCGGGAGGGACCCTGGTGATCGTCGGCCTGTCTCGCGCCCAGACCCCTGTGGACCACCTGCTCGGTGTTGTCGCCATTCCGGCCAACGCTGCCATGGGCTGGCTCAAGAACAAGGGTCGCCCCTCGCAGCGGCCCGTCTCCATGACGGCCCCCACTCGCTCAGCGGACATGACCTTTGACGACATCATCCGTGAAGCCAGAGACGTCCTCCCTGGCGCACGGCTGCGACGACGGTTGTTCTGGCGCTATACGCTTGTATGGAATCAGCCCTGAGTGGCCCGTGACTTCCTCGACCAAGTGTCGGTGCGGGGGCTCTTGCGGGTGAGGCGTCGGGTCATCGTGGTGATGAGTGCCCAGTTCAGGTGTGCTTCGGAGTGCTGGGGCAGCCGTTCGTAGTCGCGTGCGTTCATGCACCAGCCGATCGTGCGCTCGACTTTCCAGCGGCGGGGTAGCACGACGAAGCCCTTGACCCCTTTGGGTCGGGAGACGATGCGCAGGGTGAGCCAGAGACGCTCGCGGGCCCAGTCCACGAGTTCGCCGGCGTAGCCGCGGTCGGCCCAGACCTGGGTGATCTGCGGCTGAGTAAGGCGCAGGCGCCAGAACACGTCGCGGGCGGCGTCGCGGTCCTGGAGATCGGCGGGCGTCACCGTGATCATCACCGGCAGGCCGAGCGTGTCCACGGTGATATGTCGCTTGCGCCCGTTGATCTTCTTCGCGGCGTCGTAACCGCGGCTGTTGCGGCCGACGGTGGAGGCTCCCTTGACCGACTGGGAGTCGACGATCAGGGTCACGGGATGGGGGCAGCGGCCCTTGCCGGTACGGATCCTCCGGCGGAGCTGGTCACGTATGTAGGTGACGACCCCGGCCCGGTTCCACCGCCAGAAGAACCCGTAAACCGTCTCCCACGGAGGGAAATCCGCAGGCAGGGCCCTCCACTTCGCGCCGTTGTCGACGATGTAGCGGATGCCGTCGACGATCTCCCGCCGGGGCCACTTCTCCGGATGCCCGCCGCTCTTGGTCTGGCAGGCCGGGGTGGGTAGCAGGGGTTCCAGAAGGGCCCATTCGGCGACGGAGGTGTCGGACGGGTAGCGGCGGCGACGGGTGGCAGCGGGCTCGGCAGGGTGATCGGCGGCGAGGGCTATTTGGAGAGCTGGGCGAGGCTGGCGCGGACGCCGGTGAGCTGGGCGGTGGCGAGCTGGGCCCATTCGTCGTCGGGGTAGCGGGCCAGGTGCGGATCGAGCGTGCCCGTGATCATCCGGGTGAGGCGGCCGAGGATCTGCCGGAACTGCCGCTTGTCGTATTCGATCCAGTCCGCGGGGTCGTCGGAGAACATGAACCCGTCGCGGCGGGTCCATGTGATCGGCGTCAGGTTCTCCGCGGCGACGACGTCGCGGACGTGCCGGATGCCGCGGCCGATCTGCGAGCGGGTCAGGCGGGTGGCGGCCATGAGCTGGTAGGTGTGCTGGCCGGCGGGGCGTGCTTCCATCAGGGCGACGCGGACGAGGTCGCCGTAGTGCTCGGCCAGGGGCCGGGCCTCCCGGTGTCGCGGCATGGCCTACTCGCCTTTGAGTAGCTGGACCAGCTGCTCGTCCAGGGTGAACTCGCCGTTGTCGAGGGCTCCTTCGAGCCAGTCCGCCGCGGCGAGGACCCGCCCGATCTGCCGCCTCACGGTCTCGCGCTCGTCCTCCGTGAACTCCCGCCCGCGCAGCTGTGGGACCAGGCGGCCGAGGGTGGCCACGAAGCCGTGGCAGGAGCCGACCAGGTCGAGGTACTCGATGGTGTGCTCGATCGCGCGGACGGCCGGGGTGCGTTCCCGGATCCGGTCACGGGTCTCGTGGGAGTTGTCGAACTGGGCGCGGTTGACGAGCATCCGGGTGGTGTCGTCCCGCATCGTTTTCCGGGCGATGTCTGGACGGCGCAGCAGGCTGGTGGTGACCTCCTGGGCGACGGTTTCGTCCCTGGTCAGCTCGGTGACGACCCGCACCTTCTCGGCTGGGGTGACGTGCTCGGTCACTGCGGGCCGCTTCAGCAGGTCGGTGGCGACCTGGGCGGCGACCTCGTCGTCCCGGGTCAGGTCGGCCACGGCCTGGACCTTCTCATCCACCGTGACCGGCCGGTCGACGCGCTGGCCGACGACCCGCTTCGCGCCGTCCGGCGTCCACTGCCTCGCTCCGGTGCGCGGGTTGAACGGCGCGTCCTCGATCGCCGCCCACCGCTCGTCATCGACCACGACCGACGCCAGGATGCGGTGAACCGTGAACGACACACCCTCCTTGCGCCGCTCCTTCGGCCACCGGTTGGCGGTGTAACGCCAGTCCTCCACCGTCCGGCGCTCGACGCCGATATCGTCCACGAACATCTGCAACGACTCCGTCACCGTGAACAGGTCATCCGTGCCGTTCGGCATCGACCCGCCCACCAACCTCATCGGCTCGACCTCCAACGCCATGTCACCCAGGGCGAACTGCGCCCTCGCGACCTGCGCGATCAGTTCCTTCGCCTGGGTGACGAGCTGTTCGTAATGCTGCCGGGTGACGTTCCCGATCCGGTCGGCCACGTCGGTCATGAAGACCACCGCCCCCGCCCGGGCCCGGCCACCACGACGTGACCGGTCAAAAGGGGCGCCAGCCCCGGGTCACCATCCACCGTGACGCGGACGCGACAGGCCGGGGCAGAGCGTGAACCAGGGGCGCTCGAAGCACCGAGTAGACGCTCCCAACTTCCCTGCAAAACAAGGCATGTTCAAGATGCTCGCGAGCCGTTCGGCTACGGCGTTTCCGTAACGCCGTTCCGCGACGCCCGCCGCTGACGACAGGCCCGCACCCGGCAACGATCCGAGCAGTACACCGCCGCCCTCGACCGCTCTACTCCCACCGTCCACGACCGCCCGCAGACCGGGCACTCAACTTGCTTCCCGCGCTGTATCGCGGCCACCCGTTGCCGGGCCCGCTGAAGCCTCCGCCACTGCCGTGACCTGCACCGACCCGAGCAGAACACCGCCTCCGCCGCCATCGTCTGCGCCAGCGGATCACCGCACTCCCGGCAGTACCGCCGAGCCGTCTCACCAGCCCCCACACTCAGATCATCCAGCCGCACGCACCTCACGGCCAGGGATCAAAAACACCTACTGAGAGAGGGGAAGGCGTACGTCGAGGCCCCGTGGGCGCACTGGTCCAAGATCTGCTGTTCCAGGACGGCCGGCACACCGATGAGCCGTGGACGCCGCTGCGCCGCGACCTCACGGAGCCGGTGGAGGACCGAGGCGTGCGGATCGAGGTGATCGGGTCGGAGCAGGCGCACGTGCGGACCGCCGTACAGCGGGCCTCGCTCGAAAGGTCGACGTTCACGGCCGAGCACTGGCGCGCGATGGCGGCCGGACTGCCGTACGCCGACGCCCGGTGTCTGGTCGCGTACGACGAGCAGGGCAACGCGGTAGCGGCGGTGACGGTGTGGTCGGCCGGTCCGGGGAAGCCCGGGTTGCTCGAGCCGATGGGCGTGGGGGGGCCGGGAACATCGCGGTCACGGCTACGGCAGGCGATCACCATCGCCGGCTTCCAGCAGCTCCCAGAGGTCCGGGACCGACGCCGTGTCGCCTAGTAGTGCTTCGTTAGGTTGTGGGCTGTCTGTGGCTGCTCCGAGGGCTGGGCAGGGGGCGTCCGCAGGTGGTGCAGGTACCGGTCCAGCACCTCAGCAGGTCCTGAAGAACGTCGAGGACCTGGTAGAGGGTCAGGCCGGTGTGTGGACTTTTGGGTCGAGCCGCCTGAGGGTGAGGAATGCCTGGGCGGCGGTGACGAGGGTGACGTGGTGGTGCCAGCCGCGCCAGGTGCGGCCCTCGAAGTGGTCCAGTCCGAGGCCATGCTTGAGCTCGCGGTAATCGTGCTCGATCCGCCAGCGCATCTTGGCCCACCGCACCAGGTCAGCGGCCGGTGTGGCGGCAGGCAGGTTCGATATCCAGTAGTCCGTCGGAGCGTCCTGGCCGTCCGGCCATTCGACGAGGAGTGTCTGGACGGGCAGGACGCCGTCCCACCGGTTGCGGCCGCCGTCCGCCTCCTGCGCTGCGGCCAGGGACTGCTTGCCCGCGGGCCGCACTGTCAGCACCGCGAACCGCGAAGTCATCGCGCCTTTGCTGCCCTGCCTCCAGGTCACCTCGGTGAACCGCTCCGCACCCGCCTCCCCGGCGAGGACGCAGACGGCTCGCGGTGGGGTGCGGTAGCGGGCAAGGGTGGGCGGTCCGAGCCCGCCATACGCAGGCTGGTGCGGCTCAGCATCCTCCGGGTGGGCGACTTCCTTCCCGTTCAGGGCCAGGACATAGGACAGCCCTCGCTCCTGGAGACCGAGCCGGAAGGGGGTGCTGACGCCGTAGCCGGCGTCGGCGACCACGACCGGCGCCTTCAACTGCCACTGGGCGAGTGTGTCCAGGAGACCGAGCGCGAGACGCCACTTCTCCCGGTGCACCACGTCGTCGGGGACTCCTGCCCTGCGGCATCGGTCCGGCTCGTCCGTCCACTCACGCGGCAGATACAACTGCCACTCCAACGGGCACGAGGCAGTGTCGGTGGCGGCATGGACACTGACCGCGACCTGGCAGTTCGCCCGCTTGCCGACCGCTCCGCAGTACTGGCGGGCCACCCCGACCGACGCCTTGCCGCACTTGGGGAACGAGACATCGTCGATCACCCACACCTCGGGCCTGACAACTCCGGACAGCCGCTCGGCGATCCGCTGCCTGACCGGCAGCGGATCCCACGGCGACTGGTTCACGAACTGCTGCAGGGCCTGCATGTTCCCGTCCGGCAGACGCTCGGCCATCGGCTGGATCGACTTGCGCCGGCCGTCGAGCATCAGGCCCCGCAGATAACACTCGCCCCACCGCCGCTGATCCCGCCGCGGAAACGACCCGAACACATCGGCAACGAACTCCGCCAACTCGCCCCGGAGCCGTTCCACTTCCCCCAACCTCACTCCGGGAAGCTGCCCACGATCAGCCGAGATCACTCAACGTAACGAAGCACTACTAGGGTCTGTCCGGCGGATCAGGCGCGGAGCCTGATGGAGGAGCTGCGGCGATCTCGGGCAGCGGATGGCACCGCAAAGGCCAGACGCTAGCCTGCCGGTGTGATCTCCGCATTCCTCGACACCGCCGAGGTCGCGTCTGGGCTGCTGCGTCCGCCGGTGCTGGCCGAACGTTGGGAGCGGCCGAGCGCGCTGGCCCAGTTTCGGATCAGCGGCCTGGCTGGGCATCTGGCCCGTGCGGTCTTCAACGTCGAGCGCTGGTTGGCCGAGCCGCCCCAGGCGGGCGGGCTCCCGATCGATGCGGTCGTGTACTTCGTGGCCGGCTCCGGCCCGGCGCCGGATCTGGATGATGCGGTGCCGCGTCGGATCCGCGAGGTGGGCGAGCAGGAGGCGGCCGGTGGACCAGCCGCTCTGGCCGAGGAGTTTGACGCCGCTCGCGCCCGGCTCACAGCGCAGCTGCCGACCATGCCGCTTGGCCGGCCTGTCGGCGTGTTCGCCCTCGTACTGCCACTCGACCAGTGTCTGCTCGCTCGCCTCGTGGAACTTGTGGTCCACCTCGACGACCTGGCCGTCAGCCTGGAGGCACCCACGCCGTCGGTGCCCGCTGAGGCCACCGACGCGGTCACCGCCTGCCTCACCCGCATCGCTGTGGCTCGTCGCGGCTTCCTTCCGGTGATGCGCACCCTGGCCCGCCGCGAACGCGCCACCGATCCGATCACGGCGTTTTAGCGCCGGTCCGGGGTCATGGGCGAAGCCAGAGCCGGATCGCAAGTGCCCTGTTCGGGGACCGGCCTTACAGGTATCCGATGGGTTGTGAGGCACGTTGGTCACGTCCGGCAGCAGCCCACTTCGGTTCGAGTGAACCGAAGTTGAGCGGGGAGGGAGGCCGGACCTTGTTCCGGCCGAAACGACGTTCCAAATCGGACAGCACGTGGCGGCCACGCAGTCAGCGACGTACCGCAGCACGGGGTGCCGGTAAGAACCCCTGTCACCAGCCGCAAACGGCTGGTATGACCGTCCCGGCCAAAAGGAACACCCCGCCGGACGATCGCATCGGCGCCAGCAATAACCGTATGCACGTCCTCACCTGAACCAGGACCCCACGGGTCCGGCCGTCACGGCGTGTAGAAGGTGGCGGCCCATCGCCGGAACTCCAGGATCGGCCCATCCTCGGCGGCGATCCTCGGGTACAAGGGGTGGATCTGGTCGTGCCAGATCGGGAAGTCCCGCTGCAGGTCACGGCTCAGGTAGCGCAGGAGGCCCCGGTCGATGGCGCCTCGCGCGACCGGAACGTTCGTGGACAGCATCGTCCACAGCCCCATTCGGTAGGTGACCGTCGGCGTGGACAGAACCAGGACCCGCACCCGCAGCCCGAGCTTCGGCGCGCGGACGTCAGCGACGAGGATCCCCAGCCCATACAGCTCGAACCGGTTCTCGAACAGCACATCACCGAGCAGGGGAACCCGCTTGCGCGTGACATGCTCGAACGTCATCCGGTGCCCGTCCGCCGACAGACACTCGATGCCGCGATGAACGGAGAAGCCGTGCACGACGAGCAGACGCCCGGAATCGAGGCCGTGTACGTGCTCCGGACGATCACTCAGTGATTCCAACCTGACGGCATAGGGCGAGAAGCCCGGCCGCGACAGGTCGGGCGGCTCCCACTCAGGCGGCCGGCCCTCAGCATGCCACCACGCCATGATCACGCCGTTCGTCTCCGCCACCTCGAACATGCCGAGCCGGGCCCACGGCGGCTGACCGCCATGCCTGGAGGCCACACAGTTCCCGCCCTGGTCGAATGAGAACTGGTGGTGCGGGCAGCACACCAGCAACTCGCCCTCCACCTTCCCATCGCGCCCCAGTTCGGCGCACACATGCTGCGCCCGCGCCACGGCGACCGCGCCCCCCTCGGTCCGCCAGATGACGATGGCCTGATCCATGAAAAACCAGCTCCGGACCATCCCCGGCTTCACAGAATCGCTGAAGCCGACCGCGAACCATCCGTTCGGATACGCCCCCCACCTCCTACGGGTCACGCCGTCACCCTTCCCGTCCGACCGTGAGCAGATCGTCCGCGTACGCGCGGTCGGACCCGTCCACCCGGTAGCGGCCCGAAGCTATCCCCCAGTCAGGGTTCCCCCGAATCCAGTCCCGCATCCCGTCGACGAGCCGGAACACCGCCTCGCGCTCCGTCATCCTCGGCACCTCATACCCGCACGAGTGGCGGCACTCCGGCTCACGCATCTCGCGAGGGCGGGGCGGGCCTGCTGACCGTTTGCGGCTGGTGACACGGTTCTTACCGGCACCCCAGCACCCAGTTGGCGCTTCGACCCCTAGATAAGTGATGGAACCTGCGGAACAGACTGTCTCGGTCGCCTACAGGCTCCACCTCGCCCGGCTCACCGGATCCGAAGCCGAGGCCAACGCCTTCGCCCTCGCCCTCGCCCACGCCCACGACTACGACTACGACTACGACGTCATCTACCGGCCTTCGCCGGCACCCGCGTTCCGGTGCCGGTCGTCCTGAAGAAACGCGCCGGCAGCGTGGTGGCCCCCGACGCGCGTTCCCCGAAAGAACCGGCACTCTTGAATATGCTCTGAGGCCCCGTCAGCACGAGACCGAGAAATCCCGCTCACGCATCTGCTCGGCCCCTGGCTGCCGGCCGGCGCCCACCGAGTCGATTTCGACGTCGTCGAAGGTATGCTCCCCGGTTCCGACGGCCCCGGCCTCCCTGCTCATCGCCTGCGGTGGAAACCTGGGTGCCGAAGCTGTGGATGAAGGTCCAGCCGTCCCTGACATACCGGATGAACACCGATTCAGGGATGAAGAGGTGAGAGTGCGTCGGATTACTGGTGGGCCGGATCGGCTGATGGTTGGTGTTTCTGGAACGCCTCGGTCATCTGCGCGCCGATCTCCGGGGTCAGCCGACCCGTCAGCTCGAACCCGAGTTGATGGGCGACGTCACGGCTGTGCATGTCGACCGAGGACTCCACGAGGTCCGCGTACACATCGACCGAGCGGCGGATCCGCCGTGGCGATACCAACAACAGCCAAAGGCCTGGCACGAGCGCAGGCCACCAGTACGCGCCGACGACCAGGTAGGCCAGGCTCCACACCGGCGTGCGGGCGGCTGCGGCACACCGCTCCTGGATCTGCGTCACCTCCACCCGTGCCGCGTCGGGCAGCACCAGCCACAGCCGCGGCCACGTGGTGGTCAGGTCGAGGCCGGTGCCGCGGCGGACGCGGTCGGCGACGGCACGTAGCCGGTCGCCCGCCCACGTCGGGCAGTTCGGCTCGGTCTCGGAGATCGCGTCGCGGCGCAGCACGGCGCGACGCGCCCTGGCCCTGGCCTGGCGGTTGTCCGGGTCGGCCAGCACCGCCCTGATCGCGGTGTCCGCCTTCGCCTTTGCCCGGTGCCAGCGGCGGTAGCGCAGCGCGGTGAACGGCCTGCCGAGGCCCGTGCCCGTCGCTCCCCAGGAGCCGATCACGACATCGCCCAACGCCGTCACCGTGAGCCCCACCGCGGCGGTCGCGGCGAGGAACCCCGCCGCGGTCCACACCAGAGCCGGCCCCGTGGACACCGCCATCACCCGCGTCCGCAGCAGCGCGATGTCGAGTGCCTGCGAGGGGCCGAGTACGACCGCCGCCACCACGACGGCCACGAACACTGCGGCGGGAAGAGCGAGTACGGCGGCCCAGCGACCTGCGAGGTTCTTGCCGAGCTCCGTGAGGAAGGCGTTCACAGCTCGACCCTGATCTCGCGGAACGGCTGCCCGGTGAGACGGCACGACGGCTGCTTGTCGGTCGCCTCGCGCGGGCAAGCTCCGGTCGGGCATTTCCATGCCGTGACGACCACGTTCCGTGGTCCCGGCCACCTGGCGAAGCCGCGGTACGCCCGTGTCAGGTTGTCGATGCCGTGCTCGGCGAAGGCGCTGTCGAGCAGGTCGAGGTCGGCTTCGGGCACCTCGCCCAGAGAAGCCGCCGCGACGACTCTGGCCAGCACCTCCGCCACGCCGTACCGCGCGGCGCGTTCCGCCAACGCCTCTCCCGCCTGCTCGCAGAGGGCTCCGACACGCGGGCCAGTCGCTGGTGCCATGCCGACTCCGAACCCCCTTCGCCACGATCCCGGCCACGCTACCGTGGAGGGAACGGATCGGGGGGCCGCGTGTACGACGATGTCCGGTTGGTGGTCGAGAACTTCGAGTCTTCCGCTGACGTCGGCGCACTCCTCGCCGCCGCCCTCCCACCGCCATCGCAGTGCCCGCCGCACCTGCTGCCGCACCTCGCACAGGCGTACTGGCTCCGCTACCGCGCGCAGAGCGGGTTCGACGGCTTGATCGACCGGGAGTTCTGGGCGTCCCTCGTGGGCGGGGACGCCGATCCCGTGGTCGCCGCCGTCACCGCCGCGGAGCAGTACCGGGAGCTGGTGGAGGCACGGGTGGATTTCCTTGAATGCCAGGACCCCGAGTCGCTCGTCGACTTCGTGAACGCCTACACCGCGTTGCTGGACGCGGTGGACGACGAGCGGATGAAGGCCGCGCTCATCGTCGACCAGTGCGCCTTGCTGCTCATGCTCGACGAGTACCACGGCACGAGCGACTACGCCGAGAAGGTCCTCAACGCGCTGGACTGGGTGCTGGACCGCACGCCCGACGCCGACCCGCAACGAGCCCGCCGGCTGGTCGATCGCGCCCGCGCTCAAGTGAACGCGGGCAGGCGACGAGGTCAGGTGCTCGCCGACTACCGGGCCGCCGCCCAGCTGGCACTGCGCGAACGCCCGGTGTGGCGCGATGTCGTGGTCGAGCTCGCTCAGTACGAGTCCGACCTCTACGCGAACGGCGCCGCGCCGATCCATCTGGCAGGCGCGTTCGTCACCTGCCGCGACCTCGCCGACGCGCTGGAGCGGGATTTCGGCAACACGGTGACCCTGTCCGCGCTCGCCCAGCTCGAACATGAGGTCAGCAGCCGCATCGGGCCGGACGTGGCGCGGTTCCTGCGGACTTGCCACCGCGATCCCAGCGCTCTGCAGGCGCAGCGCGACAAGGTCACGGCCCTGCTGCGGCAGAACATCGGGCCCGGCGTACTGGTGGAACGGCGAGACCAGGCGTGGTTGCTCGCCATCGGGCTGCCGCTCGACCACGAGGACAGGCTGGACGCGCTGCTGGACCTCTATCACCAGCACATCGACCTCTGGGAGCTCGGCGGGGACACCGCGGCGATCGGGCTCGCCTACGACACGGTCTTCGAAGCGATGCTCACCTCCTCACCCGACGACGCACGCAGAGCCGAGCTGTTGACGGCGCTCGCCCATGCCGCGGCGACCCTCTCCGTGCAGACCGGCTCCCCCGAGGACGCGACGGTCGCGGTCGCCGCGGCACGCGCCCTGCTGGAGATGCCTGCCCGCGACGAGGGGCAGCGAGCACTGTGGCTCGCCACCCTGGCATCCGCGCTGGTCGAGCAGTTCCAACGCGGCGCCAACCCGGCGGCCGGCCAGGAGGCCGTCACCGTCGCGGAGGAGGCCGTCGCGCTGACCGCACCAGGCGACGAGAACCTCCCGTTGCGCTGGTCGGGATTGTCCACCGCGGCGCTGCAGGTGGCCGAGTCCGGCGACCATGCTCTGTTCGCCCGGGCCGTCGAGGCGGGCGCGCAGGCAGTGGCCGCCATTCCCGAGGACGACGTACGCCGTATCGGAATGCTCTTCAACTACGCCGCCGCCGTGCAGACGCAGGCGGTCGCGACCGACGTCACGGACGCCGAGCCGTTTCGCGAGGCCGAACGCGCCTACCGCGCCGCGCTCGCACTGCTGTCTCCCGACCACCCCGACAACCCGCGCATCGAAAGCACGATCGCCGACCTGCTCTACCACCGGTACCAGCAGTGCGGCGACCTGGAAGCACTGGAGGACTCGCTCGACCTCGCCGAGAAAGCCGTTCGCGAGACGCCCCGGGACCACCACTGGTGGCCGTTGCGAGCGTTCGTACTCGCGCGCTCGGCTGGAGCGCTCGCGACGTTCGGCGGACCGCGCACCGACGAGTTGCGCCAACAGGCGATCGCCCACTACCGGGCGGTCGGCACGCACCCGGCCGCCACCGCGCAGCACCGGATGCTGTGCGAGCGGGGGCAGGCCGCCATACTCGTCGAGGCGGACCCGGCGACGATGCTGAACGCGCTGGAACGCGTGATCGCAGCCATTCCCGCGACGATCAGCCGGGCGCTGCCGCGAAGTCAGCGGCTGCGGGCCGTGCGGCAGTTGGACGGCCTCGCCGACCGTGTGGTGGACGCCGGCACGCGGTCCGGCGAGTTGGACAGGGCGTTGGAGCTGCTCGAACAGTGCCGGGCCGTGCTGTTCGGCGATGCGTGGGGAATCCGTCGCGGCTGGGCGAAGCTGGTCGAGATCCGGCCGGAGCTCGCCGACAAGCTCAGCCAAGTTGAGAAGGATCTCGCCAACGCCGACTTCTACTCCGACCTGACCTTCCAGATCGAGGTGGAATACCGCGGCCGGACCTCCACCAGGGACTGGGATCCGCGACCGCAGGCCGTGGAACGGATCAGGCGGCTAGCGGCGCGGCGGGACGGACTGATCCAGACTGCGCGGGCCGTGCGGGGGCTTGAGAACCTGCTGATGCCGCCGGACCTTGAGCTGCTGCGCGAGCGCCTGATCGGGCACACCGCGGTGATCGTCAGCGCGGCGGGCACCGCGCTCGTCGTTCCCGGTGACTACTTGCGGCCCGTCGAGGCCGTGCCGTTGCGACAGATGACCGCAAGCACAGCACGCGCCCAGCTCAGGAAGCTGCGGGCGGCGCTCGCTGACGTGAAGGCCCCTGGCTGCTCGTTCGACCGGCGCGAGCAGGCACAGCTGGACCTGCACGCCGTGCTGGAGTGGTTGTGGGACACCACGGCCGGGCCGGTACTGGACCGGGTCGCGGACTCGCGGCTGTGGTGGTGCCCGGTCGGCGTCATGGCAGGGCTGCCGCTGCACGCGGCAGGCAGGCACCGCGACCGCGCAGGGCTGACCGTCTTCGACCGCGTTGTCGCTTCGTACACGCCGTCGCTCACCGCGCTCGCCGACACCGTCCACACGCCCCCTCCGCAGCACCCCCGGCCCACCGCGCTCGTCGTCGGCGTCGGCGAGTGTGAAGGCGTGCCCACGCTGCCGAGCGCCCGCGACGAGGCCGAGGCGGTGGCCGCGCTGCTGCCCGGCTCTACTGTGCTCATGGACTCCGCCGCCTCCGCTGACGCCATCAAGGAAGGCCTGCACGACCATGCGATCGCCCACTTCGCCTGCCACGGCCGTGCGGTCAGCTCCGCCGGGCACCCCGACCTCGGCGGGCTGATGCTCAACGACGGGATGTTCGTGCCGTCGTTCGTGCGCGACTTGCGCACCACGCAAGCGCAGCTCGCGTTCCTGTCCGCGTGCGACACAGCCAGTCCCGACCCGGCGCTGCTGGACGAGCCGCTGAACCTGGCATCGGCGTTCCACCTCGCCGGCTTCCGCGGCGTCATCGGCACGCTGTGGCACACCGCGGACAGCGCCGAGACCGCCGTGGCGGTGTACGAGGCGCTCACCGCGCACGGCACCCGGCCCGCCGACACCGCCCAGGCGGCCACAGCGCTCACCGAGACCTCACGTCGCATGAGGGGCGCCTACCCGGCCGTGCCGACGCGGTGGGCCGCGCACGTGCACGTCGGCGACTGAGCTGCTGGACGCTGCCACCCAGGCGTGCGACGCCGCGTTCGACCGGTGCCCGTGCCGCAGACAGCGTCAGGTGGACGGTCTTCTCGGTGAGGGTGAGTTCCCGCAGGGGCCTGCGTTTTGATGCCGTGGTCACCCAGGGGCCGCCGCCCGGGTAGGCAAGATCGGCCAGGAGGGGGACGCCCTGGCGCTCGCAGATGCGGATGATCCGGTGGGTGCGGGCGGCGGTCAGGTCGTGGGCTCGGCCCGGCAAGGCGGGTGAGAGCCACGCCACGGCATGAACATCCAGGTCCTCACCGACCCGTTCGGACGGCTGCTCTGGGCTCACCGGCTCTGCCCGGCTCGACTGACGGCCTGACCGCCACGCGACAGCACGGGATCATCGAAGCCCTCGCCGGTACGGGCTCACATTGCGGCGGGTGACGCCGCGATGCAGCACGGCGAGGGTCCTGCTGTTCGAGGTCGCCCTGCTGCAGCAGTGCGTCCCAGCCGCCGAGGATCTCCAGGAACACCTGGCGAACCACGGAGGCTGGCACAACCCAACTGGCGCCGACAGCCCGCTTACTGCTCCTCCACGACCCGGCAGCGTATCCGCACGGCGGCGGTCGTAGACGGACCCCTACGGCAGGCGCAGCAGAATCCGACTCAACAGTCGAACACCGACCAGCAGATGTCGTTGCGCAACCTCTGGTCATCAAGTACGAGCTCACGGATCGCCTCCGGGAGCTGATCGCGCTGCCACTGGCACTCGAGTCGTCCCGCGGCCTCGCTCTCGCCCTCCGGTGCCGCTGCACGTGCAGCCTTGATCGCGTAGGCGGCCGCGCCGAGCTCGTGCGCGGCGACGTGCGCGACGGCCCCGGCCTGGCCAGCGGCGTACGCGGCATGCCGTGCTGCCCCACTCAGGTCTCTGGCTGCCCCCATCGCATGGCCGCCCGCCGCGCGAGCCTGCATCATCTTGACCTCGCCACGCACCCAGGCCCGGGCATGCTCGATCGCCTGGCGCGGTCGCGGGTCCCCAGGCTGGGCCGACTCGAAGAGGCCGAGGACGTGCTCTGCACACGAGGCAGCCCATAGAGCGAGCAGACGGTGATCCGCATCAGTGAGAGTTCCACCACGGCGGATCGTCACGAAGCGAGGGTCCCGGACCTTCGGGAGGATCATGACTTGCACTCTCTCCTGCGCACATCGGCGCTACTGGCTGCGGTGTGCCCCGGTGGCCAGTCAGCCGCCTGGGTCCGGGAATGATCCAGAGTGCTGACCAGTCCCCTCTCGAATACAGCAGAACCCGAGAACCAAGCCTGCCCCTGGCCCGCACCCGGTGCGTTGTCAATGGTGGCAGGCAGGATGGCGGTCATGACAACACCAGCTGCGCAGATCCCGGGCCTGCTCGATCACCAGCGCCCCGAGCGCGGCGTCGGTCACCGTTCCGGGAACTGGTGAGCCTCCATCAGGTGCTCTGCTGCCCTACGCGCGCTGGCGGCGTGGACAGACCTTGCCATGGCCGGCCCTCAGAAGGGCCCGGCCACAGCTGCGATATTCGTCAGATGTCGCACTTGGCGCTCTTGTACCAGCCGATCCACCGCTGGTTGAAGTGGGATGACCAGCGGACGCCCTGGGACTGCCCGTTGCCCACCGACACCGTGATCGTGCGGCGCCCGTCAGCCCAGCATGCCTGGATGGTGTAGTCCGCGCGCCCGCCGTTGGGCATCTCCTTCCAACCGTTGGCTGCGTCCCAGGAGTGGTAGATCTTGCGGTTGGGGGCGATGGCGAATATCTCGTCGGTCGTCCCGTTGTCGTCCCAGTCCGCGTACGCGGGCGGGTCGTCGCACTTGTAGGAGAACGAATACCCCCACTTCTTCACCGTGCACGCGGCGGCCCCGACGTCGGCGGAGTCCACTGGCGAGCCCTCCTGAACAGTGACTCCAGCGGGCATCGAGGCGCCCGCTCCGGTGGCTCCGCTCAGCGCAAGGCCGCCACCGAGAGCGGCTGCCGATACGGCAAGAGCAATACGCCTGCGAGCATTCATGAACCAGATTCCTTTCCTGCAGAGTCCGAGGGCGGTGCGGCGTGGATGGCATCGCCCTTTCGCTCCACCGAGGCTGCTTGCCGGAACAGACCTCCAGCAAGGCTCTTCGGCCAGGTGACGCCCACACGGGACGTCAATCCGCTGACCTGCCAGGATGCCGCGCCGAGAGGCGCAACGCCGGGACGGGACGGGCGCACGGCTGCTGGCCTGCCGCTCCCCGCCACCCCCCCCCATGGCTCGACGGCGAACCAGCCACCCGCGCGCGGTGGCACGCCACGCCGCTGATGGGCGGCTTCGCGATGTGCTCCCCGGTGTTCTTCCTTCTGGGCGTCAACCTGTACTTCACCGGCCAGCCGGGCAGCGGTGACTGCTCCAAGGGAGCAGGCGCGGCCGCGGCGGCCAGCACGACGCTCCGCCGCTCTTCCGACAACGAGACCGAACTCCGTTCGTCCGGCTTCCGCCGATGACGCGCTACACCCGCCCGTGCGCAAGTTGAACCAGAGCCCGTTCTCATGAACATCGACTTCGACTCGTACAGGCTGCCGCCCGACGACCTCCTGAGCGGCCGGGCGGCCGACCTCCACACGAACCCCTCCAGAGGCGGGCGGACGTGGTGTCACCGCAGCGGTTCCAGGGCCCGATTGGCGCCCAGCGGACCGGACGCTGCACGGTCCGGCGTTGACGAGTTTGGCGGCCAGTACGTATCGGCCTTTCCCCTTCGGTACAACCGAACACGTATCTGGCGTGTCTCAGATCCCACAACGCGCGTAAACGCCACACATGGGCCCAGGGGGGAACCGAGTTGAGGAACATGACACGAACCGCGCTGACCTGCCTGATCGGTGCCGGGATGGTCACCGCCGTCGGCGGGGCCGCCCAGGCCGCTCCGGCGGCCGAGGGCGGATCCAAGCCGGTCAAGACGATTGAGAAGGGCCACGCCCTGTCCTGCACGGGGCAGTCCGGAGGGGTCTCCGTCGCGGTGGACCTCTACCAGAACTCCGCGTTCGGCTCGCACGCCAGTCTGTCGGTCGAGACGCCGGACGGGGAGTACGGCGGCGGTTACGGACCGCAGGACACCCCCCTGTTCACCAACGGGACGATCGCGGCCGACATCCCGGTCAGGGAACTGGACGACACGGCCGAGCCGGTGGGCGACGCCGTCATCAGCGGCACCTACGCGGCCGCGGGACGGCCGAAGCCCGTGCATGAGGTCGTCGAGGACCCGGCGGGACACTACGTGATCACCAAGGGCACCAACACACCGCTGCGGACGGTGGCCACGGTGGATGTACTCGGTGAGAGGCTCCCGCTGTCCTGCTCCACCGCCTTCGCGTTCGACCTCACGGTGTGGCGGCTGACTCCCGGCCAGGGCTGAGGAGCGGTTGTGTACGGCCGGCCGCCGGTGCAGCGGCGGCCGGTTACGAGCATGATCTGCGTCCAGCGGGCGCATCTTCGACGAAGTCGACCTAACCCCCGGCGAGGGCCTCGATCCGCAGGACGGGGCGCTGCTTCTGCCCCTTGGTGAACCAGGCGATCTGGTCATAGAAGTGTTCGGCGCCCGGCTTGTCGAAGATGGTGCACGGCAGCGACGCGGTCGATGTTGAAGTCGCCGAGGGCGATGAGTTGTGGTCCCAGTCGAACTCGCGCTCCGCCCAGCTGGCGAGCCATTGGGCGATGGCCTTGAGTGGTGACCAGGGCGAACGTCTGGCCCGGTGAGAGGAAGCTGACCGCATAGGGGGTGCGGGCGAACTGCCGGTCCAGCGCGCTCGCGCTCACCTCCGCGTCCTGCTCGAGTGGCACCACGAGCTCGCATGCCAGCCCGGACGGCTTCACGCGGCGCGTGTCGAACAGGAATGCCGGCCGCTCGTCGTTGCCTGCTTTGCCGAGGGTCACGTCGGTGAGGAGGAACGCCCAGTCCTCGCGGAGGACTTTCAGCAGATAGCGCAGGGCGCGCAGATTGCCGCGCACCTCCTGTACCGCGACCACGTCGAACGGGCGGATCACCGCGGCGATCGCGTGCAGGTCGGCGAAGTTCCGCTTCCGCGAATCGCCCCCGAGCCGTGCGTGCGACGACGGTCTTGGGCGGCACCAGGATGTCGGCTTCGGGCACACGATCCTCCTCGACGCGGCAGCAGTCCCTCCTCCCGAGCCTGCAAGATCACCACAAGCGGGACGAGACCCTTCCCGGTGACAATGAACTGGACGGCATGCCGGTGCATCTGGAAGGAGCACGGGGGACCTTGACGGATGTCCATCAGGTGCCATTGCCACATGAGGGTCACCGCTGGACGTGGGCGACACCAGCGGGGCCGCATCATCGCGAGGCATTCTGGCGACGTGCAGAGCGGCTGTCCGGCTGTTCGCGTCGGGGGGCTACTCGGTGGCACTAGGGTCTGTTGCGAAAGTGGATCTTGGTCGTGGATGATTTCGCTCTGTGGGGCGTGGTGATCTGACGAACGGCCAGTGGGCCCGGCTGGAGCCGTTGTTGCCGCAGGGCATCAAGCCGGGCCGTCCGCCGGTGTGGACACGGCGGCAGCTGATAGACGGCATACGGTGGCGGACCCGGACCGGTGCTCCGTGGCGTGATGTGCCGGAACGCTACGGGCCCTGGGACCGGGTCTACGACCTGTTCCGGCGCTGGCAGCGGGATGGCACCTGGGCGCAGATCGTCACCCGGCTCCAGGCCGAGGCGGACGCGAAGGGCCTGATCACCTGGGACGTGAACGTCGACTCCACCGTCTGCCGGGGCCACCAGCACGCCGCCGGGGCGTCGAAAAGGGGGACCTGCAAAAGGAGCCGCCCGGCGGCCTCGCCGTCGAGCCGGCCGACCACGGTCTCGGACGCTCCCGGGGCGGACTGACCACCAAGATCCATATCGCCGTCGAGCAGGGGGCAGAAGCCGCTGTCTGTGCTGATCAGTGCCAGTCAGCGGGGTGACTCGCCGCAGTTCGAAGCCGGTCCTGGAGGCGATCCGGGTGCCCCGCCTCGGGCCAGGCCGGCCCCGCAGGCGGCCGGACCGAGTGCGGGCCGACAAGGCGTACGACTCCCGCCGCAACCGTGCCTACCTGCGCAGACGCGGCATCAAGGCGACCATCCCGGTCCCCGCGGACCGGGTCCGCAACCGTCAGAAACTCGGCTCCCGAGGCGGCCGGCCGCCGAAGTTCGACAAGACCGACTACCGCGAACGCCACGCAGTCGAATGCGGGATCAACCGTCTCAAGCGCCACCGGGCCGTGGCCACGAGGTACGACAAGCTCGCCGTCCGCTACGAGGCGACCGTGCTGGTCGCAGTCCTCAACGAGTGGCTGTGACCAGCACTTTCCCAACAGACCCTAGGCGCGGGACTGACCGACAACGGCACCGACCACCCCACCCACAAGGCCCAAGGCAGCATGATCCGCCGCTCCATCATCTGGCGGAACAAGCACACCGCCGATATTCGCTTGCGCACCATCGTCACTCGCGCCAACGTCGCCTGACACCGCACGAAGGCAGAGAAGATGACCGCACATCCCCACCACGTCGACCACGAACTCATCCAGGCCGCGGCCCATGTCGCACGCACCCGCTGTCGCGGCGACAGCCACACCATGGCAGCCGCAGCCCGCGCCCGGGAGGGCCGGATCGTCACCGCCGTGAACGCCTACCACTTCACCGGAGGGCCCTGCGCCGAACTGGTCCTCATCGGCGCGGCAGCCGCCCAGGGCGTCTACGAACTGGACACCATCGTCGCCGTGGGCGACCGCGACCGCGGGGTAGTTCCCCCCTGCGGCCGGTGCCGCCAGGTGCTCCTCGACTACTTCCCGGCCCTGAAGGTCATCGTCGGCTCAGACGACCGCATCCGAACCGTCCTGATCACCGACTTGCTCCCCGAAAGCTACGTTTGGGCCGACCACCAGCTCGACGCTGAGCAAACCGCGTCACCCAGTCCGAGCTGACTCCGCCAACCGACAACAGGGCGAACGTTGCCTGATGCGGCACTCGTTCGGCAGTCGGCGGGTTGTGGTGGATGCAGGCGGCCCACCGGCCTGTCGACGTCGGGTCGGGGCTGCCCTTGTTGGCTGCCCCTCCCCCGACGCCACCGGTGAGCACATGGGGGCGACGGGATGGCGACCCGAGTCGTGGGTGCCTCGACGTGTCGGGCAGGGTTCGATCTGGGCCGATGGCTGGCGAATCTGCGCGCCGCTTGCGCGGGCTTGCCGCCTGAGCATGTACGGGTGCTGGCGGAGCTGGACGTTTGGTGGAACCCTCCCTGGCCCATCAGTTGGCAGCGGACTTGGCACCGGGCCCGTGCTCACACCCTCGCTCACGGCCCCGTCACCGGTGCGGACGAGCTGGTCCGGCTGCCGCGCTGGCTTGAGCGGTTACTGAGCCACCAGATCACCGAATTCCCCCAGCTGGCCGGAGAACAGCGGCAATTGCTCGCCCAGCTCGGCCTCACACCCACCAAGGTCGACCGCTTCCACACCTGGCCCGCGCGGCGCCGCAGCGTCACACACGGCTTGGAGGCTGCTCGCGACTGCGCCGCCCACCACGGCCCCCTGGCCGTCTCCCCACTCACCACCCACGACAGGTTCACGCTCGGGAAGTGGCTCAACCAGCAGCGCCACCGCCAGCGCGCCGCCACCCAGCCCACGCGTCTCGGCCGACGACTCACTGCCCTGGGCACCTGGTGGATCCGCCCTGGCCACTGGAATGGCAGCGGTACTCCTGGGCCGCCCGCCATCATCTCCACGGCCTGCCCGAAGGCGTGGTGTGATGGCCCGGCAGACCAGACAAGGACCAAACCCGGCAGTGGCTGCACGAGCAGCAGGCCTCATAGCAGCACCTACACGACAAACAAAGGGAGTTAGAAGCTGTTGTCTCCGGACTTGAGGACTGCGTTTCCGCTGGTCGGGCATAGGGTCGGCGATCCCGTGGGAGTTGTGGCATGTCGTGCTGTCGCTGCCCGGGAGGTCGTGGATGCCGTCGGTGGTTGGGCTGTTGGAACAGCGTGAGCTGGGTGCTCACCGTCGTGTGGACGAGCTGCGGGAGGAAGCCGACCGTGTCCAGGCCGAGTTGGCCGTGGCCGAGCAGGAATGGAAGGAGTGGGCCATCGCCTGCTCGCGGGTCGGCGAGGTGCTGGCCCCCGTGGACGAGAGCGGGCAGGACCCCGCCCGGGCCGAGGGGACCGCGCCGGCCGCCGAGGAGCAGATCGGAAGGACGCCGCAGGTGCCGGAGGCAGCGAAGACGAAGTCGCAGGTTCCGATGTGGCGTGAGGGGCTGGCCTGGTCGGTGCTGTCGGTGGACTACCAGCGCATCCTTAGTGCGCTCGCGGACCGGGCCCGGCTCCATCAAGGGCCGCTGACCTGCCAGGAGATGGCCGCAGGGTTCGGTATGGACGTGGTGCCGACGCGGGTGGAGGCGCTGCGGTCGAAGGCGAAGCGCCTGGTCGCGCGCGGCTGGCTGGCCGAGCAGCAGCCAGGCCGGTTCACGCTGGCTGCGGGCGTGGCCGGGCCAGGCGGCGGGTCATGAGCAGGGTCATCGACCAGTAGACCATCGCCTCGGCGCTGGTGGTGCGACGCTCGTAGTCGCGTGCCAGGCGGCGGGTGCGCATCAGGTGGGCGAAGAGGCGCTCGACGATCCACCGCTTGGGCAACACCACGAAGCCGCGCATGTCGTCGCTGCGTTTGACAATCGCCAGGACCAGGGCGAGCGCGGCCAGGCAGTACCCGACGAGGCTGCCGGTGTAGCCGCCGTCGGCCCAGACCAGCTCCAACTGGTGGTGCGTGTCGGTGACTTGCTGCAACAGCACCTGGGCGGCGGTGCGGTCGCCGACGTCCGCGGCGGTGACCATCACGCCCAGCAGCAGGCCGAGGGTATCGACCACGACGTGCCGCTTGCGCCCGTTGATCAGCTTGCCGCCGTCGAAGCCGCGGCTGTCCGACCCGACGACGGCGTCTGCCTTGACCGACTGCGAGTCGATCACGCCGGCCGACGGCTCCGCATCCCGCCCCAGCCTCTCGCGGATCCTCGCGCGCAACCGGTCGTGGAACTCCTTGACCAGGCCGTGGTCACGCCAGCGGCGAAAGAACGCGTATACCCGGTCCCACGGCGGGAAGTCGGCGGGCATCGCCCGCCACTTGATGCCATTGTCGACCAGGTAGCGGATCGCATCGAGTATCGCCCGATGGCAGTACGCCTCCGGCTGCCCTCCCCAGCCGCGCATCCAGCCAGGCACCGGCAGCAACGGCCGTACCGCGGCCCACACCGCGTCCGTCATGTCCGTCGGATAACGCGACTGCCGAAACCCGTTGTCGGCGGCGTTTCCGAACCGGTGAGCCAGACAGTCACACTCCAGCGTGACTGAACTGGACTGCGCGCCCATCGACACGGAACACTGCGGCACCAGGGCCTCCTGATGTTGCTCGGTGATTCGACACCAACGAGCTGTTCAGGAGGCCCTGCTCGTATGCGCCGAACACCTCGCGACCACCCAATCGAGACTCCCGTTCGACGGACACCGCTCAAGATCGGAACGACAACAGCTACTAAGGAAGCCAAGCGTTGTCTCAAGCGTCGCCTGGCCGACCACGTCTGGCGCGTCATGCTCACCGATGAACAGCGCAACCGCAGGCTGTATCAAGCCGGTTGACAGATACAGAGCCACCCCGGGTCTGATGGAGGCTCCGGCCTGCCCCGCGTTGGGTGGATGCTCACGGGGGCTTCGCCAAGGCGTCAGCTGTGGACGGTCTGTCTCACACCGTCCTTGTCGGTGATGTCCACGGACATACGCCACCTCGTCCGCTTGTCGACCGTGACGGTGATCTCACTGCCGAACTTTCGGCCGTTCAGATCCTTCGCCTTGATGCTGGCGCCGTACGTGGCGTCGTCGTGGCAGTCGCCGACGTCGGCATTCAGCGCCGTCCCGTTACGGACCACGAGACCCCCTGCGGGTCCGAGGCAGGTGTAGCGCACGCCGAGTTCGGCAATCCGGTCGGCAGATACAGGCAGTTTGACCGTACCGGGTCCGAGGCGGCCAGGTTTCTTTTCACCGCCGTCGGGGTGGTCCGGATCGGACACCCGTGGGACGGCCGACTCGGTGGAGGTGGGGGCCGGGCGGGGTGCGACGTTCTCGCTGCACCCGGCGGCCAGGACGACGATGACCGGCAGTACGGCCAGACGTGTTCTGCGCATCAGTTCGTTCCGTGCCAGGTTTCGCGACCCTCGTAGACCAGCCGCGCTTCTCCGCTGCGTATCACCTTGGTGGTGCAGTTGGGCTGCGTCTCGTTGTAGTTCCACTTCGTGTACTTGACCTTCACACCCGCGTGCAGGTAACCATGCCTCATCGTGTCCGGCACCTTCCACGACCACGTGTAGGTCGAGCTGTTCGTCCACTGCCACGCGAAATGGTAGTCGAACTGCGCCTCCGCCTTGGCGAAGACCACCTTCGCTTCGCCCGAGATTGCTCCGCCCACGGTGGACGTCGTCGTCTTTCCCTTGTGGAAGGTGATGCTGATTGTCGTACCGCTATCACCTCCGGATCGGGGTTCCATGTCCCTGTAGTAGTTGCGGCTGCCGGAGAAGTCGTATCCCCGGTCCGACGGACACACCAGGGGACCGACCTCCTCGCGTGTGTCCGCCGACGCGGGTGCGATGCCTATGCCGGTGAGTACGACGGTGGCGCAGCCGGCTGTGATGATCCTGGGCGCGAGGCGCACGTGATTCCCCCTGATTTCCTCGGTAAAAACGACCGAACAGGCCGTCGATCACCGACCCTAGGTGGCAACTCTGTTCGACGTAAGCGCAGTTGAGTGAGATCTGAGGCATTCAGCACAAAACCCGGTACACACAGGGCTCTCCACTCGGAAGGTGGGGAGCTTCTCGGCTTCCTCGCTTCGCCACTGGATCGTCGCCCAAGGGCCACGGTGGACCAGCGCGGCGTGCATGCCCGGGGCGACGGCCGGGCGAAGGTCGTTGTCGACGCGGTCGCCAACGTAGAGGATCTCGTCATTGCAGAACGGAGTGACCTCGGCGACGCGCTCGAAGAACAGCGCGTTCGGCTTGCTCGCGCCCCACCGGTTCAGCGCCTGAGCAGCGAGATTGCGGACCTTTCGGTTGGCCAGCCACTTCGTCAGCCGGGTGGCGCTGGCGCCGCGGGCCGATAGAAGAATGTGCGTGGCGCAGAGTTGACCTTGACCGGATCCATGACAGCTGGTCCGCCTATTACGTAGGCGTCCAGGCCCATGACGGCCAAGCCATGATCGTCCGGCCAGAGATGTCACATGGGCGAGCTCGAACGCGGGCTCGACTCCGAGCTCCTTCCGCAGGCGGCGGCGCCGGAATTCTTGGTACAACTCCGTGGATCTTCCCGGGGCGCCAAGCTTCAGGTGGGCACGTATCAGAAGAAGATGGCTGGGCTCGTCAAGCGGTTCCCACGTGACCAGGAGCTCCGCGATCTCGACGGCTTCCCGCAGTCGCTCGCCGGACAGCAGGATCTCGCCCGCTTCACGCAGGGCATAGAACCTGCGCTGATCCCACGTCCTTTGATGTTCCTCAATCCATGGCGAATGCACGTCGACCAACAGAGGGAGCTGCAGCAGTTCGAGATCGTTGGTGAGGGATGGCGTGTGCGGCCAGTCCGGGTGGGCGAGAGCATCGTGTGCCTGCTGCCAGTCGCTCGTGAGCACTGCCGAGATGCGTACGGTCTCGCCCTCCGCGATCACCAACTCCCGGGGTGCGGCCTGGTCCACCCGCCACAGCAGTCGGCTCAGCCTGCGCCGCCCGAGGCGCTCCGCCTTGTCAGGCCACAGGGGTCTGATGATCGCGGAGCGGCGAGCGGTTCGCCCTTCGCGCAGTTCGAGGTAGGCCAGAAGCTCCGCGGTCTGCGGTGGTAGGCGGTAGGACTCGTCGGGTCTCCTGGGTCTCAGTCGGCTTCGCAACCCCGAGCTACCAAGAGGCCCTGTTCTCATGCCCACAGCCGACGCCGATCACCCGATCGAGACTCCTGTTCGACACACACCCCTCAAGATCGGAACGACAACAGCGTCTTAGTACGCAGCTTGGCAGCAGACACATGAAGTGCAGGCCGCCGAGCCCCCTGGTGATCACCTTCGCCCTCGGTCCCCGTACGGCGTAGCCGCGACGGAAGCTTTGTCAACAACCATCGACGGCGGGTAGCACAACACCGCCTAGGCCAGAATTCTCGCCGGCCAGCTGCGGCGCATCCTGCAGCTGAGTGGACACGGCCCCGGTCGGTGGGCGGCCCGCCGAGGGGGGCGTAGCGCGGGCTGGCGGGGTGTCATTCCGTGGCCCGCCGAATTCCGCCCACGGCCCGCCTGAGGCGCTCGACGCCCCGCGGGTCGTCGAGGGCGGTTGAGGGGCTGAGCTCAGCGGGCGGCGCGCTCCCGGGTGGTGCGGCGCAGCCCGATGAGTTCGGCGACCGCCTCCAGCCAGCGGGCCACGACCTCGTCACCCTCCACGGGCCGGGCCACCGACGCGGCCGCATCCAGCCAGCCGCGCATCATGTCCGAGGCCGCCGGATCGGGCAGCAGCTCCGGCAGCCGGGCGGTGTAGCCGGTGCCACCGCTGCGGACGGTCCTGCCGAGGAACGCCACCGAGCGGGGCTGGACCCCGAGGCGGTCGAGCTCGACCGCGGCGCCCACGGCTCCGTCGCCGAACAGGGCGCTGCGACGTGGGCCCTGGGCGCCGATGCCGTAGCGCAGGAGCATGGCGACGTCGGCCTGTGCTGACTCTTCGTCGGTCTTGCCGGGGTTCATCGGTACCTCCGTTCCGGTCAGCGCACGGTGACCGTGTAGATGAAGTACGCCGGGTCGTTGCCGGGGCTGCCCGTCGCGGTGCGGTCGTCGCCGTCGGGGCAGGCACCCAGCACGCAGTAGCTCATTTTGATCTTCGTGGTGCCCGCGGCAACGGCCTGAAAGGTGAAGGTCTGCGTACCGTCACCACCTCCGTCGACACCGCTGTCGCCCTCGAAGTCCTCCTCCCGGCCGCCCTCCTGGCGCACCGTGGCACGGTCGGGGCCGGGGCGCACGATGCTCCAGTCCTGGCCCATCGAGGGGTTGGCCGGGAGCGTCAGCTCGAACGTGTCGCCCGCGTCCACTTCGATGGACCGCTCGTCGGCCTCGAACGTCTCGGGGCCGAAGAGGCCGCACCCGGACAGCATCACGGCCGTCAGCGGCAGGGCCAGGGCGGTGGACAGGCGGTGGCTGGTCTTCACGGGGATCGGCCTTCCGTTCACTGGGCGGGCAGGTGGACGCCGTAGGCGTCGGGCAGGTCCTTGTCGGAGGCCTTGTCCATGTTGCCGTTGACGAAGTCGTCCTCGCTGACCCACGTGGTCGTCCCCCAGGGGTTGTAGACCTGCAGCATGTCGCCCTCCTGACCGATGATCATCATGGAGTGGCCGACCCGGTCGCCGTTCTCGTCCTCGCCCTCGACGCCGATCGGCACCGGTCTGCCCTCGGCGACGGCCCGCTGGATGTCGGGCAGCGCGTCCCGGCGGTCGTCCGCGCTCCTGATCTCCTGGAACTCGTACTCGCCGCCCGTGTGCGGGCTGATCTCCTTGTTGGAGATCTCGGTCTTGCCGTCGTTGTCCATGCCGTCGGGTGTCGAGCCGAAGGGGAAGTCGTACGCGTCGTTTCCGTCGCCTTCGTCGTGCATCCGCAGCTGCTCGTCGCGCAGCCGCTCCCGGAAGGCGCCAGGGTCGTCCTCCTGCCCGGACGGGCCGCCGGTGAGTTCGAGGGCGTACACCGGATCGACCATGGCGCGCCCGGTGACGACGGTCGACGGCACGCAGGTGTTGCCTTCCTGCGACCACCTCTCGCCCTTGAACGTCTGCTGGTCCGTGTTGTGGTTGGAACCCTCGTAGGGGCCGCTGGTGTTGACCCCCTCGTCGGCCATGCTGTCCCCGGCCGTGGTGACCGGCGTCAAGTGCCGCTGCAGCCAGTCCGGGTCCTTGCCGTGGATCTTGTCGCGGAACTCGCCGACCTCCTTGACGTCGTACCCGGCGGCCAGTGCCTTCACCAGGTACGCCCGTTCCTGCGGGGTCTTCGCCTCGGCGAGCATCCGCTCGAACTCGGCCTCCTCGCGGGCGTCGAGGCGCTCCATCGCGCGGCCCGAGCGCTCCAGGTCGTTCGCGGTCAGCAGCTCGTTCATCTCCGCCGGGCCGCCAGGGCCCGCGATGTCGGCCAGCACGAGGCGGTCGGCGGCGGAGATGTTGTCGGTCTTCATCTGGCCCGCCCGGGCCTCGGACGCCAGCTTGTTGAGGTCGCGCGCCGCGGCCCGCGCCGCGTCGTCGGCCACCTCCGCTGCGGTGTGCATCGTCTTGGCGCCCGTGGCCGCGATGCTGCGGGCCCGCAGCCGCTCCGCCTCCTCGGCGTCCTTCTCCACCATGTCGTCGAAGAAGCCGTCCTCACCGCCGAGGATGCCGAGCGCCTCGCGCAACTGCTCGCGGCCGCCTTTGTCCTGGGCCTTGGCGTTGGTCAGCGCGTCGGCCAAGCGGTACAGGGCGCCGGCCGCGCCACTGAACGCCTGCTCCATCTGCTCGGCGGAGCGCGCCGCCGCCATCACCACCTCGGACGCCCGTGCCCCGGTGGTGCCCACCCAGGCGTCGGGCAGGCCCTCGTTGGCGACCTTCTGCACCCGCCGCTGCACGTCGGCGACGTCGTCGATCTGTTTGCGGTAGGTCTGGGCGAGACCCTCGATGACCCCGGGTTCACCGACCGGCGCCGAGACGCCCAGGGCGTTGTTGATGGCCCCGATGAGATCGTTCTTGCTGTCGGCCGAGGAGATGGAGTCGTGGTACTCGGCGAGCCTCTGGCGGCGGTCGGTGGTGGATTCGCCTGCGTCGGGCATGACGGTGCGGCCTTCTGTCGTGGTCAGGGCAGGAGTGCGGATTCGTACGCGGTACGAAGGACGCTCATCCGAAGTCGGACAGGCCGCGCGGCGGCGTGCCGGGCGCGGGCATGGTGCGGTGGCCCGGCACGGGAACGTCCCCCGCGGGCGCGGGCATCGTCGTCACGCCCTCGCCGCTCGCCGCGCTCATGCCCCGGATGGAGGCGTGCTCGGCGCCCTGGTAGTTCGCCTTGGACACCCGCACCTTGTCGGCCAGTTCGTGCAGGGCGCTCTCCAGGACCTTGGCCTCTGCCTGCCAGTCACCGGCGAAGTTGTTGTAGGCGGGGCCCGCGTCGGAGCCGCCGAGGACGTCCAAGGTGTAGCAGGCGGTGTCCTTGACCGCCCTGGCGATGGCACCGACGTCGTCACCCGCCTTGTCGAGTGTCTGCGCCTCGCTGTCCATCGCGCTCGTCTGGACGCGATAGCCCCCGGCGTGCCCTTGCACGGTCATGTCCGGCCCCCGTTTTTCTGATCTTGAGGGCGCAATCTAGCAGGGGACGGTGGCATGAACACTACGACCTTCACCACCCCCGCGCACAACAGCGGGCCAAGTCGAGGGCCCCGGAGTCCCAGCCTGGAGAGCCGGTTTGAGATCCGGGCCCCGGCGGGGCGGTCCGAGGGCAGCGCTCCCGGCGGACACACTCGCCACTGGCCAGGGCGGCGGGGCAGACGGTCGGCCGGATTGACGTGCAATCAGATGCCTGCACCCGGTCGACGAAGACCAGTTGGTGATCGGGCCCGGCACCAGCCGCCCGCTGACGGTCGTGGCCGCGTCGTTCCCGGAGCGCGGACTCGCACGACGCTCTTCTCCATCGCGCCGGATGTGGAAGCCGGCGCTCGTAGCGGCGGTGGAGTCGTCGGCAACCTGATAACCAGGACATCCAGGTGTTCAAGGTCCGGGGGAAGCTTCAATCGGCTACCGGGTCACCCTCGCCCCGCGGAGGGCACCGGATGAACCCACCGGAACGAAACCCGGCTGGCACGGACCCGCTGGGCGCACCATCGTGCCCGAAATACCGCCCGCCTGTGCTTATTTGGGCGTCAGAGTCGAGCTCAGCGAGGCACCGGATCTTCGGAGGCGGGCAGCGGTTCTGCGGTCTTCGGGGCCAGCGCGCGGATGGAGGGGGTGGCGACCATGGCGAGGGTGGCGAGGAGGATGAGCGCGGCGGCCGCGTAGAGGGTGGCATGGAGGCCGAGGAGGAGTACGGCGGGTCCGGCGGCGAACTGGGCGAGGGGGAGCGCGAGGTAGGAGCCGAGGTCGTCGTAGGCGTAGACGCGGGCAAGGCGGTCCTCGGGGATCTGCTCGTTGAGGGTCGAGTACCAGGCGACGCCGGCCTGCTCGACGCCCACGCCCGCCACGAAGTTGGCCACGACCAGCACCCAGGTGTACGGGGCGAGCGCGAGCAGCAGCGGGGTCATCGCCGTCAGGCCCATCAGCGCGCAGCCGACCAGGATCGCGCGCCGGGGCCGCCATCTCAGCGACAGTACGCCGCCGGCGACCGCGCCGAGCGAGCCCGCGGCGAGGGCAAGGCCCCAGCCGGTGCGGCCGATCCCGGTGGTGTCGGCGACGGCCGGGCCGAGGACGGTGAACGAGGCGGTGCCGCCGGCGTTGAGGAAGCAGAAGGCCACCACGATCACCCACACCCAGCTGCGGGAGGTGAACTCCTGCCAGCCGACGCGCAGTTCATGCACCAGGCCGGGGCTGGGCGCGGGCGGCGCGACCTGGACGCGGACCAGTGAGAAGGACGCGGCGGCGAGCGCGAAACTGAGCGCGTCGACGGCCAGGCCCCAGCCGGGGCCGACCGCGGCGACCAGTACGCCGCCCAGCGAGGCGCCCACGATCATCGCGCTGCTGCCCGCGATCCGGGAGAGCGCGAGGGCGGCGCGGCGGGACTCGGCCGGCACGGTCTGGGGCAGCAGGGCCTGGGCGGCGGGCTGGTAGCAGGAACCTGACGCCCCGTTGACCGCGGCGAGCACCATGAGCAGGGGGATGGCGGCGCTGTGGGTGAGGACCAGGGCGGCGATCACCGCCTGACTCGCGGCGCTGACCACGCTGCTGCCGACCAGCAGCGGGCCGCGCGGCAGCCGGTCCGCCAACACCCCGCCGTACAGCAGGAAGAGGATGCTGGTGAGAGAGTGCGCACCGACCACCAACCCGAGCGAACCGACCGAGCCAGTGGCGTCGAGCACGGCGAAGGCCAGGGCGATCGGTGCCACCCCGTTGCCGAGCAGGTTGGCCGTCGTACCGATGAAGAGGTGACGGAACGGGCGGTGGCGCAGAGGCGCCAGGGCGGCAGACATGCGCCTGATCGTCGGAGCTGGGCGGCGCGCCCGTCAACGGGTTATAGGACTGGCACCAGGCCAGGTGTGCGGCTGCCCACTCATTGGCACCCTGGCCGACGCCTTCGCCTACGCCGACGCGGCAGGCGTGACCCTGCGGATCGACGGCACCGAGGTCCAGGTCCGCCGCCCGGGCGCGAACAAGCCCGGCCGCCGGGCGTTCGTCTCCGGCAAGAAGAAGACGAACACCAAGAAGGCCACCGTCATCACCGACGAGAAGGGCCGCACCTGTGGGCCGGACCGTTCCGACCTGGGCGTACGCACGACGGGACCGCCCTTCGCGCCAAGGGCATCGCCGACCTGTTCGAACAGTTCGCCGACGTCAAGGCGAAGGTTGACGTCGGCTACCGCGGGCTGGACAAGCAGTTCCACGATCAGGTTCAGGCCCCGCCGCATGCGTCGTAGCGCGTGAAGTCGCCGGCGATACAGATCAGGCGCGGTCCGCTCCGCAACACCTGGGACGTGGCCGTAGCCCCGAGCCGGTCGCGGACCAGGCGCTCGAACGCGGCGCGATGGTCCATCAGCCACGCCAGGTAGAACAGGTCCTGGTTGATGACGCCGGCGTCGACACCGCGCTTGTATTCGACCTTACCGACCGCAGTAGCTCGTCGACTGGCTCTGAACTGCGACGATTCGTAGACTACATGTCCGTGACGGGAGTTGGAGACGTTGCCGGAACTCGGTTGGGTGATGTCATGCCGGGGCTCTATTCGGGTACGCGGCCGGTCTCACCCACTCGACCCGCCGGGATGATGAATTTGACTCATGTCAGCTGTGCTTAGAGCTCGTAACACGGCCAGTGTTTCTTGAGGCGTCGTGGAATTCTGTTCGGCGTTCCATGTCGCGGCAAGTTGTCAGTCGCGATTCACACGTCGAGCACTTCGGTCCCGCCCGACCAGCACACCTCAACAAGACCGTGTTACGAGCTCTACGCCACGCTTATCCCTGGGCGGCAGCGTCGTTTATGAACCAGCCCTGAGGGGCATTACCCTGGGTCTGCTGGCACTGCCACAGCGCCGCGTCGGCCCGCTGGCTCAGCGCCGCCTCACACTCGGCCTTGGTGCTGTAGTAGGTCGCGGCTTGAGCAGAACCAGCGGTCGCGAGGCCGGCGCCGGCGGCTACCGCGACACCTGCGGCGAAAAGCGCGAGCTTCTTACGCATTAAATTTTCCCCTTTTGCGAATAATTGACTAATTTATAGAGGCATTTTTGATACAACGGAAACCTAATCGAATATCCCGTCGCGTTCAGATTACATGACGTTTAGCAAGTACCAAACATCGATCTTGTGAAGATTCCGAAAACGATCGGTGAGTTTCTGTTCGCCGAGTCACCGTCGTTTCGGCCAGCTTGAGCCGGTCGGCGAGTTCCGAATTGCTGAGTCCGTCGGCCAGATGCAGCGGTTTGGTCTTGCTCCGGTATCCAGGTTGGCAAGCGGTGCGCGCAAGCGGTCACCCATGCCTATGTCTCGTAACACAATCATGATCGGTGCTTCTTGGGCCGCCTCCAGCCAGGGCGTTTGCAAAGTCCCGATGATCTGATGAGTGTGCGGGTCACGGCAGTAGGACGATGCCGGACGGATGCGCGACCGCATACATCGAAGCTCCGTTGTGAGGTGACCTTGCCGAGTCCCCTTCGCACAACGGAGCTTCGATGTGCCGTCAGTCTGCCACCGTCTGTCTGGTCAAATCGCCTACCCGTCAGCACCGCGCGAACGGTGTCGGCGCGGGAAGGCGTCAGCCCTTCGTAGCAGTGCTGCTGATCGCCTGCTCCGCCGTAGTGACCGGGGCGAGGAGCTTCGTGGCGATCGGCAAGTGGGCGGCCGACGCGCCGCAGGATGTCCTGGCCCGGCTCGGCGCCCGCACCGCAACCGCCCTGGCCGTGCGGATCCCGCACAGCGGCGCGACGATCCGCCACGTCATCAAGGACACCTGCCCCTGCGGCCTGGCCGGCCTCCTGGAACACGACCCGGCCGGAACCGACACCCTGGCCCTGCTGGTGAGGATTTCGCCGGGAGTGGCTGTGCCGGGTCCGGCGACCCAGACGTGCTGGAGGACGTTGTCCAGGTCCGACTGGGTCAGGTGGACGTAGTGCTCGGCCATGCGGTCGGAGACCTGACCGAGGTAGCGGCGGATGTGGGTCAGGGTCGCGCCGTGCCGTAGCAGCCGGGTGGCCAGCGTGTGCCGGGCCTGGTGGGCGACGTAGTGACCGCCGAGGTCAAGCTCGGCGATCCAGGAGCGGAAGCCGGTGTGGAACCAGGTGTAGGACAAAGCGCGGCGGCCGTCGGGGTTGAGGATGTGGGTGGGGAAGAGGGCCAGGTGAGCGCGCTCGGCGGGAGTGGGCGGGCGGCCGGCGTGGTGGTCGGCGTAGTGGGCCAGGGTCTTTTGGCGGCGTTCTTCGAGCCGGTTAAGGAGATGGTCGGGGATGCGGACGGCCGCGTTCAGGTTGCCGACCTTGGTCTGGTCGTGCCAGAGCAGGGGCAGCCCGCCGTAACGGCCGATGCAGTCCAAGCGGAGCGACGTGCCGAGCTTCTTGCCGAGGTCCTCGTTCCCGCCGAGGGCGGACTGATGCAGGTAGAAGCCCTTCAGACATGCCGCGGCGGTCGAAGCGCGGAGTGGCCGTATGGGCGCTTGCCGACCCGCCACGGCTCGCCGAGCAGCATGCGGACCTCTGCGCCCAGCAGGCCCATGTACCGTTCCAGGTCCCGCAGTTGGACCTCGGCGAAGGTCAGGCACTCTCGCTCCAGCCACCGCAGATGGTCCACCAGCAGATACGCGTACGTCCTCTGCGTTCCCGAACCATCATGGAGACGCAGGAACCGATCCGCCTCCGCATGGACCGTCCCCTCGGGCCACACGATCGTCCACGACCGCCGCCCGTCCTTCCGCTCGATCTGCTGCACCCTCAAGTCCCCGACCACCAGGTGCCGAACCACTCGTCCTCCGTACCGACTCCAGAACATGACAGACGCCCCGGACAAGGTCGGTAAAACAAGCCCAGAACGTGCTGGTTCACAGTCCCAGACGGACATCGCGGGCAGAACTACCTGCGGTCGGTAAACTCGACGATGACCGGCGAGCCGTTCTCGTCCAGCCCGAGCGAGCCGATCCGGCCTCCGTGGAGGCGCCTCGGCCCTCCGTGGAGGCGCCTCGACGAGGCCCTGCGCATCTGCCTCGACCTCAGCGAGACGCGGCGCGACCTCGTCCATTCTCGTGGCGCCACAAAATCCGCGCCAACGGCCCGTTCCTGAGTGCCAGCGCTGGTTGAGCCGGATGTGTGGGGTGATGCGGTGTCGTCGGCAGGCCACCCACCCGCCAAGACGGTGCCCGAACTGGTCGCCACCGCTCCTTCACAGGTGTTCACCTGGACGTCACGAAGGTCGCTGCGCCGGCCAAGGGGCGCCCTGCCCAGTCGACTTGTGGACAGCATGCCTCCGGCGCTCCCCCGCAGCCCGGCAGCCCGGCGGACATCGTCCTCCGGCCGACTGCGCGGCGACCGCGGCTGCGGAAGCCGCGCCTGTGCGGACGGCAGCACTCACGTCACGGATGGTCCGCCAGGACTGCGGGAGGTGCGGACAGGGTGGAGGAACACGACTGTCGCCGGACGTGGCTCGTCGGCCCCAGTCCGTCGAGGGCTCGGCCGACCGCCCGGCAGTCCAGTCCGTCGGTTGTCGCGTCCAGCACCGTGATCGTCGCGGCGTCCACGTCATCGGGCCTCAGGCGCTCCAGCGACGTGACCTCGCGAAGGCGTACCCGTGCCCGGGCCGCCAGTACGGCAGCTGCCCTCGCCGCGGGGCTGGTTCCCCGGCCGGTGACGAGGAGTACGTCGGACTGGGCCAGCGCCGAGCCGATGGCCGTATGCAGATCATCCATGGTGTAGCACCACTCCTGTGGGTGCTGGCCCCGCAATCGCGGAAAGCGCCGACGCAGCACTGCGAGGACCGCCACCGCATCGGACACGACGGCACCCGGGGTGACGACGAACGCGAGGCGGTCCGGGTCGGCGACCGTCAGACTCTCGGCCTGCTGCGGCGTCGCCACCCGCACGCCGTCTGCGTGGAAGGCCGGGTCCTGTCCTGGTTCCGCCCCGTCGGCCGGTGCGCCCACGACGATCACCTCGTCTCCCCGACCCAGGAACTTCCGCAGGGAGCGCGCCGCGCTCCGGGCCGCGGGACACGCCACGCCGGTGGGACATCCGCAGACCTGCCAGGGGCCGCGGGCGCTGTCGGATGCCTGCGGCGGTACCGAAGTACTCGGCCCCTGAGCGGCCTCCTCTTCCCGCCGGGCTGCCTCTGTGACCACGTAGAGTACGCGGCGCGTGCGCAGCACCGCGCTCCATGATTCGATCTGACGACGTGCGAAGGCGGTCGCGGCGGTGTCCTGGGCACAGGCGGCGAGAGCGAGACCGCAATGTCCGCCGTCGGGCTTTGCGTAGGAGACGGCGAAGACGGTTGACCGGGGTGTGGTGGCGCCGTCCCCGAGGTCCGCCCGGCCTAAGGCGCGGGTCTCGGCGGTGAATCCGGCTTCCTGGGCATGTGCGGTGAGCAGGTGGTGGGCCGGGCAGTCGACGGGGCCACGGGTGGGGTGTGTCCACGATTCGGCCACGGCGAGTGTGCCGGGGGTGACGTGGACGGTGGCGGAGTGGAGTACCTCTGAGAGCACGCTTCGGTTCATCGATCCTGAACTCGGGTGAAGGAGCGGAGGGGTGGACGACCGCCATTCAACCGATGCGTTTGATTCATTTTGTGCCCCTTCTCCGCCATGTTCGGATTCTCACCCCGACGGGCGAGCGGTCTCCCCTCGCGTCGTGGGTACTTCGCCTGCCGGGTAGCGGAAGCGCTCAGCCTGTGGCGGCTCACACGGTTGCCGATGGCCGCCTTCTCACCTCGTGTGCCCGCCGGATCAGTGCTGCCGCGGCCGGGGTGGCCGCGTGCGGGCGAAGCCTGGCAGCCAGCGCGCGCAGCCGCTCGTCGGCGCGGTCACTGTGTATCTGCGGATAGAGCTCTAGGAACCCGTGCCAGGTCACGCATGCCTGCTCGAGGTGACCGGCCGTCAACTGCGCCTCCGCCAGTTCCGCCAGGCCGAGAGCACGGGACCGGTGCTCACCCGCGGGCCTCAGCCGCAGCGAGACGCCGAGTGCGCCGACGACCGCACGGTGGTCGCCACGGCTTTTGGCCACGGCCGCGTGCTGGAGGGCGAGGGACCCCGGGTGGAAGGCTCCGACCGGAGAGGTTCCGCTCGACGAGCGTTCCAGGCAGCGTTCGGCCGCCGCGAGGGAACGGGTGTGGCCGGTGTCGCCGTGGCCCGCCTGAGCGACGCCCAACTGGCCGAGAAGGAAGGCCTGTTGATGGGGTGGGGTGTGCCGCAGGCCGACGGTCACGGCCTGCTCCGCGAGGCGGTGGGCCTCGGGGAAGTGCCGCAGGGCGTGGGCCTGGACGCTCAGGCCCCGCAGCCCGAGCGCGTATCCCACCCGGTCTCCGGCTTCACGGGCGAGTTCGATACTCGCGAGGTAGAAGTGCTGTGCTTCGGCATGGCGGTTCATGTCGAAGTGGGCGAACGCGCACAGGTAGGTGAGCTGTGCGGCCACGGTGAACAGGTCGCGCCGGACCGCCGGTTTCATGTCGCCTCGCAACCAGGGGAGCAACGTGGCGGACAGGTACTGGCGCAGCGGCCGGAGTATCGATCCGGCTCCGAAGGCGGCGTCACTGCACGAGAACACGGCGAGGAGCTCCCGGGCGGATTCCACCTGAGCCCGGGTGGCCGATGCCGGTGAACGGAGCGTGGGGTCCGGGGTCCCACCCGCGGGCACCCGCCCGGGGGGTATCGCCAGCGCCGCGAGCGAGTAGGCGCCGGCCATGGCGATGCCGCACCGGCCGGTGGTGTGCAGCAGGTGGTCGAGGCGGTCCACACCGCTCCCTTCGGACACGGGCGCTCCGGGCGTGAGGCCCGCGTCTACGCCGTCGATCAGCCCAGTGTCCTGCGTCCGGACGGATCTGCCGAGGCGCCGGGAGAGGGCTTCTGCGACGAGGGAGGGCACGGGAAGGCGGGGCCTGCTGCCGGCCAGCCAGTGCGCCACCGTGGTGCGGTCGTAACGCAGCACGGTTCCCTGCGCGAGGCTGAGGGCGTTGACCTCGCGCGCCAGTTGGGCCCCGCTCCACCCGGCCTCGGCCAGGAGGGCACGCAGTGCCTGATTCGGTGTACGGGGAGATCGCACACTCCTCCTCCTGTCCCCCACGACCCCGGATCAGCGCGGACGTTCAACATCCGCATGGGTTCAACGCTCCTGCGCCGTGCACCTGCGCGGAAAGCGCGTGCCGGGGAGCAGACTCAGACTGAGGCGCCGTCCGTGACCGCGTGCAGTGCGCACTCGAGGCGCACCTCCCGCAGCCGTGCGCCCCCTCACACCACGATGACCTGCTCGATCGAAGGATTGGAATGCGCACGAGTCCGGCCAGGACCCCCAGTCACCCACTCGGCCGGGGGCGCTCGGTCCATCTGTTCCCGGGGCAAGGAGACTTCTCCGTCACCTCGTTGGTAAGAGCTTTCCACGCGGGCGGGGTCATACAGCCGGCCATCCAGCAGGTCTTCGAGCAGGTCGACCAGGTCGCCGTCGAGCGCGGGCTGCCACCGCTCGGTCCCTGGCTGCTGGGTCCACAGCCGCCCAACGGACGCGACCTGGCGCACGCCGCCGCGGGCACGTCGCAACTCGCCTTGTTCGGCGCGTCGTTGGCGGTGCACGAAGCGCTGTGCCACCGCTATGGGATGCCGTCGGCCGCTGTGGCGGTGAGCTTCGGTGAGATCGCCGCACTGACCGCGGCCGGGGTGTTCACGGTCGGCGACGGCGCACGCGCGGCCCATGACCTCGCGCTCGTCCTGTCTTCTTGTCCCGGCGGACTGACGCTGCTCACCTGCTCGGAGCAGGCCGCGCGCGGCCTGCTGGAACACGCGGGGGCCCGGGACGCGGTGGTAGCCGTGGTCAACGACGACCGGTCCGTGGTGGTCGCCGGTCCGCCGGCGGCGCTGGCCCACGTCGAGAAGGCGGCAGCGGACAGGGGCCTGGCCGCCGTACGGTTGCGCCTGCCGTTCGCCTCTCACCACCCCGCGCTCGGCTTCGCGGCTGAGGCGTTCGCCGACGCCGTGCGTGATTACCCCCGGTCCGCGGCGCGCTTCCCGGTCTACTCGGCCGTGGCCGGTCGTCCGTACGACGCGACGGACGATCTGCCCCGGCGGCTGGCCGACTGTCTGATCCGCCCCGCCATGGTGCCCGCGGTGTTGCGTCAGGCGGCCCGGCACGAGCCGGGCGTTCTCTTCGAGGCGGGTACGGGCGAGTCGCTCGCGCTGAGCGCCCGCAGGGTGCTCGCCGACAGCCCACCGGCCATCCACGCCCCGCTTGCGGAACCCGACTTTCCCTGGTGATCCCCCCACTCCCTGCTCTGGAGACCGGCGATGCTCCTCGCGTCCCTGCCCACAGCCACCCACGACGAACTGCACCGACTCGTCCACGGGCCTGTCGATCCCGCCTTCCTCGCCTCCCTGCACAAGGCGCTCGCCACCGGCCCCGAACCCCAGACCGCGGCGTCCGTCGGCGACGGCGAGCGCATCCTGCGGCGGCTGCGCGTGCTGGGTGAACTGCTGCCCCCGGCCCGCCGCCTCTTCGACGAGCCCGCGCAGCTTGCCACCGTCCACGCCTGGTCGGCGGTCGCCGATCCCTCCCTCTGTCTGGCGGCACTCGTGCACTACCTGCTCTGCCTGGGCTCCATGGCACAGCTCTCCGGCGAAAGCGAGCCTTTGGAGACGCACATGGCGGCGTTGGAGTCGGGGCGGGCCAAGGGTGTCTACCTGATCACCGAGGTGGGCCGAGCCAACAGCCACCTCGCCCCCGGGACCCGGGCCGACTTCGACCCCGGCACAGGCGGGTTCGTGCTGCACACTCCTGACCCGCGCGCCGCCAAGTTCGGCAGCGCCGGGACGCGCGGTGTCCCGCAGACGGCCGTGGTTCTCGCCCGGCTGTTCGTCGGGGGCACCGACCGTGGCGTGTTCGCGTTCGTGGTCGGCCTCACCGACGGCGACGGTCTGCTGCCCGGCATCGAGATGTCCTCGCCACTCGGGCTGAGTGCCCTGCCGCTCGACTACGTCCAGGTGCGCTTCCACCATGTCCGGGTGCCGTACGCCCACTGGCTCGGCGACGGTGCCCGTATCGGCGACGACGGAGCCTTCCACGACCCGGCGGGTTCGGCTGATCTGCGCCTGCAGCGCACCCTGCGCGTGGGGCAGGGGCTGTGGGCGACCATGCCCGCGGTCGCCGCCGCAACCTCCCGCCAGGCCGCGGTACTGGCCGTCAACTACGCACGGCAGCGCCGCACTCAGGGGCGGCTGGCGCCCGGCGCCCCGCTGCTCTCGTACCGGACCCAGCAGCGCGCCGTCCTGGGCGCACTGGCCGACGCCTTCGCCCTG
The DNA here is from genome assembly GCF_030499515.1 of Streptomyces sp. DT2A-34. NCBI lineage: Bacteria > Bacillati > Actinomycetota > Actinomycetes > Kitasatosporales > Streptomycetaceae > Streptomyces > Streptomyces sp. DT2A-34. Next base: position 86,727 of record NZ_JASTWJ010000001.1, read on the forward strand.
ACGTGCGCCGCGCACCGGGCGGCCGGCCTCTGGGCCGAGTCCGCCACGGGCCCTCAACTCCGCCCCGCCGACGCGGCGATGGGCTTCACACCCTGGACCGCCGTTCACCAGCCGCTGGCCGCGTACAAGGCGGTCGCGGTCCGTACGGCAGCCCGGGTCATCGCCGACTGCCGGCGCCGCTGCGGCTTTGCCGGACACCTGGACGTGAACCGGCTCGCCGCCTACCACGGCTTCCATCACGCGTTCGACCCGGCGGGAGGCGACAGCCAGCTCATCTTCTACGACATCGGACGCGCCCTGGCTGAGCAGCGCTCCCCCGCCCCGGCGTCCCCAACGCCCCCGGACCCACCGCCGGTGTCCCCGCACTGGTGGGCCACGGTCGTGCGCCGTCACGAGGCCCTGCTGACCGGGCGTCTGCGGCAGTTGAGCGACCCGGGAGCCCGGGACACGGCCGACTTCGACGTATGGAACCCGCTGCTGGAGGAGGCCGGCGAGCTGGGCGGGACGCACGCCATGCGACTCGTGGCCGAGGACCTGACGCGCGTGCTCGACCGTATCCAGGACCGTACCCTGACGGACGCCCTCACACCTCTGGCAGCCCTGCACGGCGTCATGACGGCACGCCGCTGGGCCGGCCCCCTGCTCACCCTGGGCACGCTCGGGCGCACGGACATCGAGGCCCTGTCCGGTGCCGCCGACCGGCTGTGCGACGCGGTGCTGCCCCATCTGCCGCTGCTGACCGAGGCGTTCGCCCACCCCGAGGACCTCGTCGGCGCTCCCATGGCCGCGACGGACTGCACCGCGGCCATGGACGCCACACTGACCTGGACCCGTGGAGGGGCGGTATGAGGGGCACCCGCCGCATCGGAGTCCTGGGCATGGGCACGTATCTGCCGCCCACGGTGCGCACCAACGCCGAGGTGGCGCGCGGCGCCGGAGTCACGGCGGACTGGATCAGCGAACGGACCGGCGTCCACGCGCGCCACGTCGCCGCTCCCGACCAGGCGGCGTCCGACCTCGCCGCGCACGCGGTCCGCTCGGCGGCGGCCGCCGCCCACATCGACGTGAGCGACCTCGGCCTCCTGGTCTGCGCGACTTCCACACCAGACGAACTGGGCCCGTCTACCGCGTGCCGCGTCCAGGCGGCGGTCGGCGCCTCGCACGCAGTCGCCCTCGACGTCAGCGCCGCCTGCTCCGGCTGGTTGTTCGCCACCAAGGTGGCGCACGACTGGCTGCAGGGCTCCCCGGACATCCGCTACGCCGCGGTGGTGGGCGTCGAGGCGTATTCGAAGTTCCTCGATCCGGCCGACCGCGGTACCGCCGTACTGTTCGCCGACGGAGCCGCAGCATCGATCCTCGGCCCGGTGGAGACCACCCAGGGCTTCACCCACTTCGACCTGGGCAGCGACGGCACCCTCGCCGACCGTGTCCTCATCCCGGCCGGCGGCAGCCGCCTCCCGGCGGGGCCGGACACGGTCGTCGACAAAGCGCACTGCATCCGCATGGACGGCCGGACGATCAGCCGCTTCATCACCGATGTCTTCCCCCGGCTGATCACCGACATCCTCGACCGCGCCGGGCTGAGCATGCGGGACATCGCCTGTGTCGTCGCCCACCAGCCCAACCCCGTACTTCTCCGGCGTATCGCCGACGACCTCGGCATTCCTCCCGACCGCCTGATCGTCGTGGGCGACGAGGTCGGCAACATCGGCGCCGCCAGCGCGCCGTACGCACTCGCCCGCGCCGCACAGCGGCACGGCCTCAGCCGCGGCGACCGCGTTCTCGTGGCCGTCTTCGGCGCCGGCATGACCTGGGGCAGCGCACTGCTCACCTGGAGCGGAGCACCGGCGCTCGGGGTGCCGGGGGCACCAGGAACACCTCTGTTCCCTCTCTGCGAGCCGGAAGGTTCTCCGCAATGAACGCTCTGGATCTCTTCCGTCTGGACGGCGCCCGCGCGCTGGTGACGGGCGCCTCACGAGGTATCGGCAAGACCGTCGCGCAGGGCCTCGCCGACGCGGGCTGCGATGTGGCGGTGACCGCGCGTACCCTGCCCGCCCTCGACGCCACCGTGCGCGCGGTGGAGGACCGCGGCAGGAAAGCCGTGGCCCTCGAAGGCGACCTCGCCGAGCCGGGCGTCGCGGCCGGCCTCGTCGACCGGGCGGCGTCCGCGCTGGGCGGTCTCGACGTCATCGTGCACAACGCCGGAACCCTCCCCGCGGCCGAGGACGGAACCCCGCTGCTGGCACCGCTGCAGGCCGCCCGCCAGCAGGACTGGGACGCCGTCGTCGCCGTCAACCTCAACGCCACAGCCGCCCTGTGCCGCGCGGCCCACCCCCACCTGGCCGAATCGGACCGCGCAAGCCTGATCCTGATGTCCTCCGTCGCCGGTCTCGTCGGCACCCCCATGATGGAGGCGTACGCCGCCACCAAGGCCGCGCAGCTCTCCTTGGCCCGCAGCCTGGCGGTCGGTTGGGCCCGCCAGGGCATCCGCGTCAACGCCCTGTGCCCCGGCTGGACCCGGACGGACATGACCGCGTTCGCCAGCGGGACCGGACCGCTGTCCGACTGGCTCACCAGCCACGTCCCGCTCGGCCGTTGGGCCACCACGGACGAGGTCGTCGGCGCCACGCTCTTCCTCGCCTCCCCCGCCTCGTCCTTCGTGACCGGTCACGCGCTCGTCGTCGACGGCGGACTGGCCGTCCCGGACGGAGGTCTGGCCGGCCACCCCAAACCCCCCTCGCCCTTCGCCGCGGCGTGAACATCCGCCCGCCCACAGGAAAGGCCTGCCTGAAAGACCCGCCTGAAAGACCCCCGGGAAGGAACAGCATGCGGCCGACCGACACCACCGCGGTCATCACCGGAATCGGAGCCTGTCTCCCGGACCGTGTCGTCGACAACGACACCGTCATCGCACGCGGTGCCCTGCGGACCGACGACACCTGGATCCGCGACCGTACCGGCATCGCGCGCCGCCGCCACGCCGCACCCGGCACCAGCACCGGCGACCTCGCCGTCGGCGCGGGACGGGCGGCCATCGCCTCCGCCGGGGACCACCGCCCCGACATGCTGCTCCTCGCCACCACCACGCCCGACCACCCGTGCCCCGCGACCGCCCCCGCCGTCGCCCACCGCCTGGGTCTGGGCACCGTCCCCGCCTTCGACCTCGCGGCGGTCTGCTCCGGATTCCTGTACGCCCTGACCACCGCCACCGCCCTGATACGCGGTGGCGCCTGCGCCATGCCGCTGGTGATCGGCGCCGACACCTACACCTCCATCGTGGACCCGCGGGACAGGCAGACCGCGCCGATCTTCGGCGACGGCGCCGGCGCGGTCATACTGCGCCCGGGTGCCCGGGACGATCCCGGAGCCGTCATCGCCACCGATCTGGGTGCCGACGGCAGCGGCCACGACCTCATCACCGTCCCCGGCGGCGGCTCCCGCCACCCGCGCCGACTGCCTCCGTCCTCCCCGGACCCGTACTCCTTCCGTATGCAAGGCCGGGCGGTCTACGCCCACGCGGTCCGCCGCATGGCCCAGTCCGCCAACTCGGCACTCCGGCAAGCAGGCTGGGCACCGGAAACCGTCCGGGCCTTCATCGGCCACCAGGCCAACCAGCGCATCCTGGACTCCGTCGGCGAACGCCTGGGCATCGCCCCGGCCCACCGGTTCGGCAACATCCACGAGCTCGGCAACACCGCGGCCGCCTCCATCCCCCTCGTCGTGGCCGACCCCACCGTGCACACCGCCGTCGCGCCCGGAGAGCGGAGTCTGTTCACGGCCTTCGGCGGCGGCCTCACCTGGGCATCCGTCGCCCTCAACTGGCCCTCGGCGGTGCCTCGGCACGAAGCGCCGCCCGCCCGTCCGGGCACCAAGCCCCTGTCCACCACCGACCTCTCAAGGAGCCACCCGTGGACCGCGTCTACGACCACCTCGTGACCCTTCTCGGCGACAAGTTCGAAGTCCCGGCCGACCGCATCGCCCCGGACGCCACCCTCGGCGACCTGGAGCTCGACTCCCTCGCCGTCGTGGAGCTGTACGTCACCCTCCAGGAGCAGTGGAAGATCCCCCTCGACGACTCCGCCGCCACCGCCGACCTCACCGTCGAGGACGTGGCCCGCACGGTGACCGAACTCCTCGGCGCGCAGGCACCCGGCCGCGGGACGGCGTAGTGGGCGAAGAGATCGCCGTCACCGGAATCGGGCTGGTGACTCCCGGCGGCATCGGCGCCGAGCAGACCTGGGAGACAGTGTGCGCGGGCCGGTCCACCGCACACACCGACCCCGCCCTGCGCGACGCGCCGGTGGACCTGTCCTGCCGCGTACCGCCCCTGGAGTCCGGGCGCGGCCGGCTGTGGCGTTTCGACCGCAGTACGCGCTTCCTGCTGATCGCGGCCCGGGAAGCCCTGGCCTCCGCCCAACTGAACCCGGCCGACTGGGACTGTGGACGCGTGGCGGTGGTCATCGGCACCGCGGCAGGAGGCATCGGCACCCTGGAAACCCAGCACCACAAGCTGCTCGCCACCGGCCCCACCGCACTCTCCCCCATGACGCTGCCGGCCTTCCTGCCCAACATGGCCGCGGGTCACCTCGCGCTCGAACTCGGCGTCACCGGCCCCTCCCTGCAGACCTCCACGGCCTGCGCCTCGGGAGCCACGGCCCTCATCACGGCCGCCTTCCTGCTGCGAGCGGGAGCCTGCGACATCGCCGTCGCCGGCGGCACCGACGCCATGGTCACCCCCCTGTGCGCCGCCGCGTTCGCCAAGATGGGCGCCCTCTCCACACGGTGCGACGCCCCCGCCCGTGCCTCCCGCCCCTTCGACAAGGACCGCGACGGCTTCGTCCTCGGCGAGGGCTGCGGCCTGCTCGTGCTGGAGCGCAGGCAGCATGCGGACGCACGCGCCGCACGCGTCCTGGCGGTCCTGGCCGGCCACGGCACCACCAGCGACGCCCACCACCCCACGGCGCCGCACCCCACAGGCGCGGGGCTGCGCTCGGCCACCTCGATGGCACTCACCGGTGCCGGAGCCGACCCCACCGACGTCGACCACGTCAACGCCCATGGCACCAGCACTCCGCTCAACGACGCGGCGGAGGCAGCAGCGATCCGGGACCTCTACGCCCCCAGACACCCGACGGTCACCTCGGCCAAAGGCGTCCTGGGACACACGATGGGAGCGGCCGGCGCCATCGAAGCGGCCCTGACGGCGATGAGCATCGCCCGCCGGACCGTCCCGCCCACCGCCAACTTCACCACCGCGGACGACAGCACCACCGGCATCGACATCGTCCACGGCACCAGCCGCCCACAACCCATCCGGCTCGCTCTCAGCCACTCGCTGGGCTTCGGCGGACACAACACCGTGCTCGCGTTCACGTCGGCCTGAACCGCGGGTTCGGCACGATCCGACCCTGCGCGGCCGCGGAGAAGCAGCAGGAGGGGCGCCCGCGACGATCCGCGCGGCTGGTTGCCCGACTGCGTCGTGAGCCTGGTCGCCGTCATGATCTGCACGCTCAACCTACAGATCGGGCACCCCACCGCCCCAAGGCTCGATCTCCATGAGCGGCCTTGGCTTCGGCAGGCCCTGCACGTGCCCGGAACTGTGGCTTCCACCACGGCGAACGTTGGTCTTGTCCTGGTGAGATCACCGGATGCTCGGTTTCCTCCTCCGTCTCCTGCCATTCTGGGTCCGCGAACCCCTGTTCATCGCGGTCGGGTCCGTTCTCGGCATACGCATCATGTACCTCGCCGTCCGCGATCACGACCGGGTCGCGGCCGGTCTCGGCGTGGTGTTCCTCCTGTTCACCGCAGTACGTGTCCACGCAGTGGTGCGGGCTTTGCGCGCACGCCGGAACCCGGGTCCGGTGGCCTCGGTAGACGGGGCAGCGGTCGATGCTGCCGCCCATGCCCAGGCCCAGGCCGGAGCCGGGCCGCGTCCCGGCCCGGACACTACGGAGAAGGAGCCCAACGCCTGGGGCCAGGCGGTCGCGGCCGTGGCCGTGTTCGGGGCACTCGCGGCCGCCCTGTGGGTGGCCCCCCGCGTGATGCCGTCTGACGACAGCACCCCGCAGCCCGCCTCGTGTTCGGGCGGCGAACACGAGGAGCTCCCGAGGGCCTACAAGGAGACGCCCCAGGCTGTGACTGGTGAAGAGCTGTGCGAGGCACTCAACCGGCCAGACCTGGCCGAGCTCCTTGGAACGCCCGGAGAGAGCGCGACCACGGCTTCCGGCACCAGCAACACGGCTCCCTTGACCGACGGCAGAGTGGCCCAGCCGGAGGCCGAGGTCACATTCGGCACGTACACCGTGAATATCTCGGCCACTTACAACAAGCTGTCGACCGACCAGTACGTGAAGCTGATGGAGATGGGGGGCGAGAAAGACGTAAAGACGCTCACGGTTCTCGGCCGGCCGGCGGTTTTCTCCTCGGATCACACCATGAAGCTGAAGATTCGTGGACCAGTCGGTGGTCCCGGTCCTGGTCCTGGTCCGGTTCAGGAGCCAGGGCTCCGCTCGGCCTTCGGCGGTGCATCGGAGTCGGAGTCAGCTGGTGGGGCCGCAGGTGGGCTTTCGTCGGAGTGATCGGCCTGGGCGGCAGAGGCCTGCTCTGCTTCTTGCCGGCGTCGGCGGGTGGTACGCCGGTCGGCGATGTCCCGGTAGACCGGCCATAGGGCGGCGAACACGAGGCACAGGCCCCCCACGATCCCGATGACCCACACGCTGAGCACGCTCTTCAACAACTCGGTGAGCGACGGGGGGACGTCCATGCTCAGGGGAGGCAGGTGAACCGCCTCTACCACGGTGTTCGTGTCGGCGAGGTACGCCGTCACTGTCACCACGAGGGTGAACTTCCCGCTTCCGGTCGGGCGGACCGACCAGTTCCATTCCCTGGTGTCGCCGGCGAGTACGACCTGGCGAGTCGGTCCATCAGGTTGACAGGTGACGTTTCCACTACAGGTCAGGGTTACGCCGATGTCAGCGTTGACGGGCACTCTCCTGTGCTTCGTCTGCTGCTTGTCCTTCGTGGATTGGGCCCGCTCGACGCCGCCGACGTAGGCGGTGAAGAACTTCGTCTCGCCGACTTCCATCCCCCGCAGCGGGGCGTAGCTGATCTGACCATCGACCAGTGCTTTGCGAGCGTTCCAGACCTGGTCGGCGTACTCTTGGCCCCCCGCGCCGCAGGAAGTCAGCAGAAGACCGGCAACGGCCAGGAGAAACATCCACGTCAGTACTCGCAGTCGCATAACTTCCTCGGTTCGGCGTCGTACTGGCGGGAGATTGACACGGGCGGCCATCAGGCGGTGGGCATTCCCCAGTTTCGGCCGAACTTCGACGCAAGATTTCACCGTTGGCGGATTGCAAAGTCGTCCACCTGCGCATGCTGGGCCGGGCGGCGCTTGAGCGGGAGTGCTGGTCTGCTTCGGTCGCCGGGGAGTCGGCGGGCTGCGCCTGCGCCCGTTGGATGGCGGGCGGATCGTGTGTTCGGGGGCTGGGTTTTCCGGTCGTTACCGGTGATCGGGCCGGCGGGGGCGGACGGTGCTGGTGGTGGACGGAGCCCGTGTCGCCGACGATGTGCCGCATCTTCGACCCGTTGTGGGGTGGTGATCCCTGGGGCCGTGATCGGTTGAACCGTACGGCTCCATACGCCAGGGGCCCGGGAGATGTCATGGCTCTCTCTATCTCTCCCAGGGCCCCACCGCCCCTGGCGTCTCTCACACCGGCCAGACGAGATCATGGTGCCGACCCCAGCGCGAGGTCGGCTGATACGGCCCTGCCGATTAGTGGGGGCGTACCAGGATCTGCAGGAACCCGCGTGATGGTCACCGCTGCCGCCAGGGTCCCTGGGGAGTGCGTCCAGGCATGTGGCTGGAGTGGGCGAGCCGGCCGTTCGCCGCCTGTGCGAACCAGGGCGCCCCCACCTGTCGGTGAACTCGTCCATGTCCCCAATCGCCAGGGGGTGAAGGGCCAAACCGCCTGTGTATGTCGGGCGTTCCGCCCATGTTGGCGGGTGTGGCTGCTCGGATGCCGCGCTTGATCAGGTAGTCGTGAATGGCGTGTGAGGAGAAACCTTTGTCGGCCAGGACCGCATCCGGTCTGGTTAGAGGGGCTGCCGCATCGCCGTACACCGTCGCTCACACACCCGCCGCCGAAAGTATGCTCACCAATTTCAGGCCATTTCACACCCCGGTCACATCGGCCACGCCTTCCGCCGGCGAACAGGGTGAAGGATCGCTCACCTCCTCAGTCATGAAGGCCGCTTAGCCAATCAAGCCAGTGATTGAATTGGCAATCGAGTCTGAATTTCAGTGACGGGAAACACTTCAGCTATTCCGCCCTGAGACGTGAGCAACACAGTGGGTACTTCGAGGCACTGAACACCGCAAGAAGAAGGGAGATGCACCATGCGACCAATGACACGCTGGGCAATGACAGGAGTACTGCTCACCGCAGCCCTGACAGGTCCCCTGGCCATGCCCGCCCACAGCGCCCCCGCCGCGCTGTACGCCCCTTCGGCCCTGGTCCTGACCACCGGCCACGGCGAGAACGCCGCCACAACAGCACCGGAGCGCGCAGTAACCGTGAACTGCGCATACACCACCTCGGGAACTCACCCCGATCCGCGACAAGCGTGCACGGATCTGGATCGCGTGAACGGAGACCTCGAGCGCCTGGCCACACTCCGCGCTGATGGGACAGGACGACACTGCACGAAGGAATACCGCCCCGTTGTGGTCACCGTACAAGGCGTATGGCGCGGTACACGCGTGAACTACGAGCACACCTTCGCCAATCCTTGCATCAAGGAAACCCAAGGCGCATCGGTATTCGCCTTCTGAGCCACCACGTCCAGTAAGGCCTCTCACGGGCCGGACCTAGTGGTCGTACTGGAGTAAGGAGGATCCGGCCGCATCGGCGGCCACAACTTCGGCAGAATCACACATGGGGCCGCGCCGTACGCACACGGCACGGTCCCAACCTCAACTCTTGGCACTCGCCGAACGCCATGTATTCCAAGCGCGCATCGCCGAGCGCAACGAGCGGTTTCCAAGAGACGAGCGAACACGCAGTGAACGACTCGCGGCTTCTTGTGCCTCGGCTGAAGCGCTGCACAACCTGTGTCGCGCCGAACACGACCCCGGGCGCCTCGAGCAGGCCCACTACGACGGCGAGTTGACTGCTGCAGCCGGCAACCACGACCGTGCTTCGGCCTCCAGCATGGGCTGCATTGACCCACATACAGCTATCGATGCCTTCCTGCATACCGCCGCCCTACACTTGCAAACCGGCGACATGCCCCTGGAAGCCCGGTCCGCCGTTGAGGGCGAAGTGCAGGGCGGCGAAGGCAATGCCCGGACAGGCGATGTTTGTGCCTGACGCAGCCCCACCGCTTGGCCGTCACCTCTGGCCAAATCCGCTTTCAGTCGTGGTAGTCCACCGCTTCGTAGGCGGAAGGAGTGTGCTTGCCGTAGAGGGGCGAGGCCTCAGGGCTCTGCCAGGTCTTCGTTCTGGTCAGGAATCGAGAAGCGCAGGCTTGAGAGCCGTAGCTAGCGTCGTCGTCATGACTTCGATCAAATCCGTCACCCTTGAGGTGGCCGACCCCACCGCCGCCCACCGCTTCTACACCGCGGCCTTCGGCTTGGGCAGCCAGATACAACTGCGGTCCTCGGAAGCACCGACAACCGGCTTCCGCGGGTTCACGCTGTCGCTCGTGGTGTCCCAGCCGGCCAACGTCAACGCCCTCGTCGACGCAGCCGTGGACGCCGGCGCCGCGACGCTGAAGCCTGCCGCCAAGTCGCTTTGGGGCTACGGAGGCGTCGTACAGGCCCCGGACGGGACGGTCTGGCAGGTCGCATCGTCGTCGAAGAAGGACACCGGGCCGGCCACCTGGCAGGTCGACGAGATCGTGCTCCTGCTCGGTGTCGAGGACGTGAAGGCGAGCAAGCAGTTCTACGTCGATCGCGGCCTGGCCGTGGCGAAGAGCTTTGGCAGCAAGTACGTAGAGTTCGTGACTGGGTCGGGTCCCGTCAAGCTGGCGCTGTACAAGCGCCGTGCCCTGGCCAAGGTGGTCGGCGTCTCCGCCGGCGGCACCGGATCGCACCGGCTCACGATCGGCGGCGATGCGGGGCCGTTCACCGACCCGGACGGCTTCGCGTGGACGACCGCGTTGGAGGCCGCCTCGCCGGGGAAGGGGTGAGGCAGGCGTACGCCGCCATCGGCGTAAGGGGTTTCGCCGTATGTCTGCTGTGCCTCGCGCAATTCCCCAGACAGAAGTTCACGCATTTCCCCAGGTACTGGCGTGAGCAAGCGGGGGGCTTGTGTCAGTGCCACCAAAGCACGAAAGTGCCCCAGCAGGCACTCACCAGCACGTCCTTCTCCCTCTGGCATGCCGTCGACAATGAGCGGTATGCATCGTGAAGTTGCCGGTCACGGGTCTGGTGTGCGGGGGGGGCGGGGTGCTCGTGCTGGTCGTGGGCGGATGACTTCGGCGAAGATCGTCGGTCATCGGGAGGCTCGCGGTTCGTGAGGACCAGCAGGGCCCTGACCAGGGCGGTCGCCCATGTCGGGTCGGTGCGGACCTTGCCGAGGACCCGCCAGTTCTTCAGGTGGGCGAAGCCGTGCTCGACCGGCGCCCTCACGGCTGCCAGCGCCTTGCTGGACAGCTTCTGACCTCGCGTTAGGGGCCGGTTCCGGGCGGTCTTGTAGCCGGTGATCACGGCCGGGTCGGCGTCGGGATCACTGTCGTCGAGGCCGACATATCCCAGGTCTGCGATGGCCCCGAGTCCGGCCGCCCGCAGTTTGGCGGTGAGCTGGTCGTGGCGGCAGGCGGTGATCTCCGAGGTGCGTCCGGGTCGGGCCGCCGAGACCCACAGCAGCCAGGTCTTCGGCGACGAGGTCCTGGCCACCGCGATCCTCGACCGCCTCCTGCACCGCTGCGAGGCCGTCTCGATCAACAGCAACAGTTGCCGGCTCAAGAACCGCCTCCAGGCCATCCAGCGGGACACCGACGCGGCCTGAGCCGTGGTGCACAAAGCTTCGTACGAGGTGGCGCACTCGCACGAGTACGCGCACACTGCGGCCACGCGGCGTCTTGCCTCGCCCGCACTCGCGGATGATGACTTCTTTTCAGGTCAAGTGATGTCGTCCTGGTCCAGTTCCTTCGGCGTGACGTAGTCCTGGGGGCCTGGTACGTGAACACCTGGCCCGCCGCCGCGACGGAGGAGGGGGCGACGGGGATGAATCCGTCGGGCAGCAGGCTGGGGTGGCTGATCCGGCCGGTGTGCATCAGCTGGGCGAAGATCGTGCCGCCCTGGGCATGGACGGCGTCGGTCACCTTCCGCCAGGCGTCGACCTGCTGGGCGGAGTGCAGGCCCGGGATGTTGGTGTAGCCCTGGCCGCCGACCGACGGCTGGATGCCCTCGGTGATGATCAGTCCGGCGCTCGCTCGCTGGGCGTAATAGGTCGCCATCAGCTCCGTCGCCGTGGCTGCGGGAGCGTCGGGCTCGCGTACACAACCGAGTCCCTGCGGTGGATCTTCTCGGAGCTGACGGAGGTGGAACTGTGCCGGATGCGCGACGAGACGGCGGACTCGCCGTGGTTCGGGGAGGACTTCTTGTGGACGGGGTTGTTCAGGCGGCAGGTGAGCTGAAACGGGACGCGCCCGATAGTCAGCCAAGTCCTGCTCGGTCGCCTTCCGCCACGCCACTCCGCGGGAGGACAAGAATTCCAGCAGCAGCCGGGTATCCGTCGCGTAATTCCGCTTCGACTCGCGTTCCAGATTCCGGAATTCCTTGGAACGGACGTAGTCCAGCAGATCTTCACCGACCGGGCGATCCGGTCTCAGGAACACCGGATCGCCCGGTCGCAGACCGATCCGAGCTACCGCGTCTGGCAGGTCCTGCACCCCCAGGAAGTCGTCTAGCCCTTGGTGATCCGTTCGCGGGTGGTGAGATTGTTGATCGCGGCAGGAACGACGTTGCGGTCAGCGCCGTAGTCGAAATAGTGGGCAGCCGGAACATGCGACAAAGGCGCGGTGCGTTGCCAGATGGAGATGTGCGGGTGGGCACGGGTGGAGGTGCGCCTACCGTAGGGCCGGAGCCGTTCGTGACACCCGCAGCTCCGTGAGATACCGCTTGGTGACTCGGCCTCCGTAGCGCCTGTCGATCAGCCCGGCAATGCACTCCAGCAGGCCCTCCCTGGCCTGCGGCGACAGCGCCCGGTGGCCGGAGTAGGTCCGCAGCACTGCCAGATACTCCGCCGTGGTGTACGTCAGGTCCCACACGTAACGGCGGAAGATGACAGGTCCGAACCGGCCGCTGCGTGCGACCTCATCCGCGTGATCCGAGGTGTCGACATCGGCCGCGGCAGGAAGCCGCAGTCCCGGAGTAGTGTGCGGATCGAAACACTCGTAGCAGCCCTGAACCTCGACGAAGAAGTCTTCGCTGCCGCCCGCCACATGCTGCGTGGCGACTACCGCGAGGGCGCCACCGGGCCGCAGCGCGTCGGCGGCTCTTGCCATCCTCACCGCCGGATCGATCCAGTGGAACGCCGTCGCCGAAACCACGGCGTCGAACGGCTCCTGCGGCAGCGGCCAGGTCTCGAAGTCCGCTGTCACGATCTCCACCGTCTCGAAGCCGGCCAGATTGCGCCGGGCGACGGCAGCCATGTCCGCGCCCAGCTCCACAGCGGTAATCCGGCAACCGCGCTCGGCGAGCGGCAAGGTCGCCTTGCCTGTGCCTGCTCCCACCTCCAGGACACGACAGCCGGGGCCGGTTCCGGCCACCTCGGCGAGGTCGTCGAACAACTCCGGCGGATATCCGGGCCTGGCCCGGTCGTACAGCTCCGCGTCCTCGTCGAAGGTCCGGCTCAGGCGGACACGGCGCGTTTCGTCAGGCGTGTCGTCGCGCATGGGCAGCACAATAGGGCCTGTCCGGTGCGTCAGGAGCGGAGCCAGAGACGTGCGGAGTACGCCTCGCCCGCCCAAGGCGTCGAATCCAGTGAACGATTAGGACTGTGCCTCGCTCAGACCGCCGGTTGCTCCGGTGTCGCCGGCGGTGCGTCGGTAGCCGAAGGCCGGCGAGAGGGGTTCGGCCTCGTCCAGCCACCGGTGCAGGAGCGGATGCGGCAGCCTCTTGGTGTACGTCACGAACTCGTCGTCGTCCGTGGGCGGTTCGTCGCCGCGCAGTCCCGAGACGATGACCAGATGGCTGCCGTCCTCCAACGGCAGCGCACCGCCGGCGTGGACCTGGTCGGGGCCGGGGTAGACGTAGTAGCCGAGGGTGTCGCCGTCGAGGACGCCGTTCTTGCCGCGGTAGACGCGCGAGGCGTACGCAAGTCCCGTGTCGATGGTCTCCTCGTGCGGGGCCTCGGCCCCGATCGCCGTGAGCCACTGCGGGGCCTTCGTGCCGCTGCCGGAGGCGTCGACGACCAGGTCGGCCTCGAGGGCCCGCTGGTCCCCGCGGGCGTCGCCGGTGCGGTCCCGCAGCAGCACGCCCCGCACGCGCGAGGCGTCGCCGAGGAGCCCTACGACATCGGTCCCGTCCACCGCGCTGATCACCGGGTTGGCCAGAACCCGCCGCCGTACCAGCTCCTCGAGCTGCGCGCGGGAACCCGTGTAGATGTGCGTCGTCGCGGGCAGTCGGCGGAACCAGCGGCCGTTCTGCCACAGCACCATGTCCGACGGCATGCCCACCCGCGGGGCCCCCGCCGCCCGTAACTCCGCCAGGAAGCCCGGCAGCAGCGACTCCATGGCCACCTGCCCGCCCTCCAGCAGGACATGTGGATGTCGGCCCTGCGGTACGCCGGGGCGCGGTTTCGTCCCCTCCGGGAACCGGTCGCGCTCCACGACGGTCACCCGGTCGGCATGCCCCGCCAGAACGTGCGCCGCGAGCATCCCCGCGAGACTCCCGCCCACCACTACCGCGTGCCGCCCACCCCAGCCGTCGCCCACGCCCCAACCGCCCTTTCCTCCGGCAGAGTTCACTCAGCCGCTCCCCTGATCGCCACGACGCGAGAAGCCACCAGTATCCCGCTCCGCAGGACGGGTTGACCGCGTTCAAGCCCTTTTACGCCTCCCCGAACACACCCGCCCGCCCCGGGCCCGCCGTCCGGCGCCGCCCGGCACAGCACTCACGGTCACGCAGCATCCACCACCGCCCGCCGGCGACAGGACCGCCCGGATCCCGAATGCGCCTTGGGTGGTCGCGGTCCGTGCCGTACACGGGCCGCGAAGCGGCTGCTCATCGTCGCCCTGCACGGCCTACTCCCCTGGCCGGCGGCACAGCCGCGTGTGTGGTGGCCGTGCCGGGGCATTCGGACTGCCAGGAGGTCTACATGGACACGAGTGCGTTGGCATGGACAGGGCGCTTCCGGGCCCGGCGGGTGGCGCGGGGTTCGGTCACCGAAGGGGCGGCGCGGGCGGGTCTCGCCGCACGGGGTGTGATCTATCTGCTCGTCGGTGTGCTGGCGCTGCAGATCGCCTTCGGCGACACGAACAAGCAGGCCGACCGCGCAGGGGCCTTGGCGGAGCTGTCGCAGAAGCCGTTCGGCGCGGTGCTGCTGTGGGCGCTGGGCATCGGACTCGTCGGCATGGCCTTGTGGCGGTTGTCCGAGGCGCTCTTCGGCTCCGTCGGGCAGGACGGTCGCAGCGCGCGCAAGCGGCTGCTGGCGACCGTTCGTTTCGCGTTCTACGTCTTCGTCGCGTATTCCGTGCTGTCGTTCGCGGCGAGCCGGAACCACAGCGGCGGCGGATCCAGCGACCAGCAGTCCCGGGACGCCACCGCCCGGGCACTGGAGATACCCGCCGGTCAGTGGCTCGTGGGCGCGGCCGGTGTCGCCATCGTCGTGGCCGGCGGCTGGATCGGCGTACGGGCGGTCCTGCGCAAGTACCGCGACCAGCTCAGGCTCGGGCAGATGAGCCACCGGACGCGGCAGCTGGTGGACGTCACCGGGGTGGCCGGCGGCGCCGCCCGCGGGCTGGTGTTCGCCCTGGCCGGCGTCTTCGCCGTCCGCGCGGCCATCGACTATGAACCCGAACAGGCCAAGGGGCTGGACGACACCCTGCGCACCTTCGCCGAGACCCCGCTCGGCCCCTGGCTGCTGGTCTGCGTCGCGGCCGGGCTGGTGCTGTTCGGTGTGTTCTCCTTCGCCATGGCCCGCTGGCGACGGGTCTGAGCGGCGTTCTGTGGGGAACACGAAGCGGATGAGTGAATCCGAGATTCCGCATGGCGACGGCCGGCCCGTGGACGTCTACCTGGACCTCCTGCGCATCCGGATGGACACGGACGACTACCGCCTTCTGCTGCGCGTGGTGGAACCCGCCCTCCAGGCGATCGAGGAGGAGCGCCTCTCCAGCCTCGACCTCGCGCTCGACACGGGGGACGGCGACGAGCTGCCCCAGGAGGTCCGTGACGAGGCCGCGCTCGTGATCGCCACCGCTGTCACCGGCCGCCTGGACAATGAAGTGATCGAGATCGATGTCGACGAGACCGGCCCGGTCAGGATCGTCACGGACGCGACCACCGCTTCCGATCCCGTCCGCCTCGGCGAGATCGCCGCATACATCAGGGAACGGAACAAGCAGACGGAAGAGCTGCGGGGCATCGCCGAGGTGAGCGGGCTGCCCACGGACTTCTGAACGGCAGCGGCAGCGGCAGCGCTGAGGGTCTGCGGTAGCTGCCCTGCCGACCGCCCAGGCGATCGAGATGCAGCCATCATGTGATCGCCTCGGCGAACTGTGGGCGCTGGTCGGTCGGTCTGGGGAATGCCGTTCGGGGCGGGGCCGGTGATCACATCGGGTACGAACCAGTAGTAGTGGCCCCACTTGGGCTACACCAAGAACTGGCCCGATTTGGGAGCATGGCCAGGTGGACGGGAATCCGGCTTTCGGTGGGATCGAGCCGATGGATGCGCTCGAGGTGGCGCCGACGGCCCGGACTGCGGTGGCGTGGCTTCCGCCGCGGGAGCTGTGGCCGGCCATTCAGGACATCCGCTGGGAGCACGATCCGCAGGTGCGGCGCTGGCCGCCGCATGTGAACCTGCTGTTCGGCTTCGTGCCGGAGGAGGCGTTCGACCGGGCCGCGCCGCTGCTCTCCACCGTCGCGGCGCAGAGCACGCCGTTCACGGCGCGCCTGGCCGGTGTGCGGTACTTCCGGCACCGGCAATACGCGACGGTCTGGCTCGATCCGGCCGCGGCGGACACGGCGCCATGGGCCCGCCTCCACCGAGAGCTGCGGCTGCGGTTTCCGCTCTGCCAGGGGCGCGGCGGCCGCTTCACCCCGCATCTGTCCCTCGGCCGCACGCAGGACCCGAAGACCCTGGCGACCGAGTGTGCCCTCCGGCTCGGCACGCTGTCGGCGTCGGTCGAGGAGGTGGTTCTGCTCTCCCGCCGGGGCGAGGAGCCCATGGTGCCCCGGGCCGTGATCGCCCTGGGCACGGGCGAGGTCCGCGACCCGGGCACGTACTGAGTGTGCGGCGACCGGCCGCGGAGTCGGAGTCGTATCAGCCGATCGTGGGTTTGGCGGTACTTCGGTCCGGGTCGGTCGTTGGGTCGGTCGTGATCGATGACGACTTCCCCGTGATGACCAGCGGCGGGCGGACAAGCCGCCGCCGCTTCGCTCTGGCGCTGGCTCCCCTGCTCGTGGGTGCCTCCGTCCTGTTGGCCGGGAGCGCGGCAGGGGCCGTGTCCGTGGCGTTCGCGGGGGAGGTTCCGGTCACCGTGCATGCCGCGCGGGTGTCCGTATCGGGTGTGTCGGCCTCGCCGGCCGCCGCCGGCCGCGGCGGGTTGTTGCCCGCGCTGGCGACGCGCGCGGAGCAGGCGACGGTGGAGGACGCCTGCGTCACCTCCACCGCCCGCCTGCCGGTCGTCGGAGCGGTCACGGCCGTCGTACGTATCGAGCAGGCCTCCGCCACTGGCCTGACGGTTGAGGCGGGCAAGGCCACGGCCCGGTCGGTGAAGCTCTCCGGCGCGAGGTTCAGCACCCCGCGGCTGTCCCTGCAGGAGCCCACGGGCCTGTTCAACGTCGGAGCGCAGAAGGTCAGCGGCAGCACGGTGACCACGCAGCCGCATGCCTTCACCGCCGGGACGATCACGTCCCGGGGTGTCTCCATCGATGTGCGCCAGGGTGCGGGCGGCTGCGCACCGGGAGCGGCCCGATGAGTACGGCAATGCGGCCTGACCGGCGGTTCGGCCGGCGAGGATGGCGGCGGAGCCGCCCGTTCACGGCGGGGCTGCTGTTGGGCCTCGGCGGGCTGGAATTGATCTGCGTCTCCTGGGTGGGGCTGGGCTTCCTGCGGTTCACCGGCACCGCCGGCGCCGCGTCGTGGGCCCTCGGCGCGCTGTTCGTCGTCGCCGGTGTGACGACGTGGCACCACCCTGCCCTGCGCTACTTCTCCGGCGTCCTGGCCGCGGTGCTGTCCCTGGTCAGTCTGGTCGCCGCCAACCTCGGCGGCCTGCTGTTGGGCTTCCTGCTCACCGCCGTCGGCAGTGCCCTGGCCCTGGCCTGGGTCCCCCGGCCGGCAGCTTCGACCGCAGAAGTGGAGGCGTGAGGTGAGGTTTCCGGCTGTGCCCACCGCCCGGGTCTACCAGCGCAGCGGCATCCACGACGCGGCCCTGCGCCGCGGCTACGACGCGTGCCGCCGCGCCACCCGAGCGACGGGCGAGATCGAGTACGCCGTCTCGCTGCTGCTGCCGCCGCCGTTGCGGACCGCCACCTGGGCCCTGTACGGCGCCGTACGAGCCGTGGACGACCTGGCCGACGCAGCCGACGGCACAGAACCCCCTGGCAGCCGGAGCGGAACCGGCGGCGACGGGAGGGATCCGGGGCGGGCCGGGCGGCTGGAGGCGTGGATCTCGGCGTTCGACGCCGACCTGCGCGACGGCCGCAGCAGCGACCCGGTACGGCAGGCGCTGATCCACACCATGCTGACCTGGAACCTGCCGCCGGGATTCCTGCACACGGTGTTCGAGGAGCTGCGCCAGGACGTCCACGGGCGGCAGTTCGCCACGTGGCAGGAGTGGCGGCGCTACAGCAGCCTGGTCAACACCCCGTTCTGGCTGCGCGCGGGCTCACTGGTGCTGCGGGTCGCGGGCCTGCCCGCCGAGCCGGAGGCGATCGCCGCGGGCGTGCCCGACGCGGCCGTGGCGTGGCAGACCGCCGTCGACGGTCTCTATCTCACCGACGCCCTCGTCGACCTCTCCGAGGACCTGGGCCGCGGCCATGTGCCACTGCCGCAGGAGGCCTTGGACGAGGTCGGCGTGTGCCGGGCGGACCTGCTGGCCCGGCGCGCCACCCCGGAGTTCGAGGAACTGGTGCGCCGCCTGGCCGACCGGGCCCGCGCATGGCTGGACCGCACCCCGCTGCCACCGGTGCTGCACCCGGCGGTCGGCGTCGCGCTCGGCGCCTACACCGACCTGTACCGGCTGCGCCTGAAGGCGGCGGCCGACGCCCCCGCCGCGCTGCTGCACCGCCGCCCGGCGTTGCCGCGGGGCGCCCGGCTGCGCCTGTTGCTGCCTGCCCGGGCGAAGGCCGCGCTGGCCTGGGGCCTGTTCCCTTTCCCCATCCGGACCTGCTCGCCGGACCCCATCCGGTCCTGCCCGCCGGGCCTCGCCCCGGCAGACGCGCCCGAAGCGTCCGGCTGGGCCGAGGAGATGCGCTCGGTTGCCGCCCAGCGGCGTCCGACGGTTCCTCCGGCCCCGCACGCGTCCGGCGCCCGCCCGCCCCGGCTGCCCGCCGAGGCCATGCCCTGCCACGTCGCGATCGTGATGGACGGCAACGGCCGTTGGGCTGTCGCCCGCGGGCTGCCGCGCAGTGACGGCCACCGGGCGGGCGCCGAGGCACTGATCGACGTCGTCCACGGTGCCCTGGAGATCGGCCTGGAACACCTGACCGTGTACGCGTTCTCCACCGAGAACTGGAAGCGCCCTGCCGACGAACTGCACGCGCTGATGTACGAGATCCCCGAGTGCCTGCGTCGCCTGACGGACGGCGACACGACACTGGACGTCCGCGTGCGCTGGGCCGGAGTGCGCTCCCGCCTGCCGGCCGACGTCGTCGAGACCCTCGTCGAGGCCGAGCGGGCCACCCGCCACCACACCGGGCTGACCCTGACCATGTGTGTGAACTACGGCGGCCGCTCCGAGATCACGGCGGCCGCGGCCAAGCTCGCCCAGGAAGCGGTCGCCCGCAGGGTCGACCCCGGCTCCGTGTCCGAGCATGCCTTCGCCCGATACCTGCACGTCCCCGAACTGCCCGACGTGGACCTGTTGCTGCGCACGGGCGGCGACCAGCGGACCTCCAACTTCCTTCCCTGGCAGGCCACTTACGCCGAGCTGCTGTTCCTGGACACCCCCTGGCCCGAGGTGGACCGCCGTGACCTGTGGGACGCGATCGAACAGTACGCCCGCCGCAGCCGCCGCTACGGCTCACTCCCCCGCATCCCGGCCCAGCTCTCCGCCACCGGACCTTCGAAGCCATGACGCGATACGGGCTTTGTCACGTGAGTATCTAGACCTCCGCGGTTCGCTGGTTCACGGTGGTCCCTCCTGTCCGGCCTTGTCGGTCCCTGACCGGCGCTGCCCGGCACTGTCCGGCACTGTCCGGCGCTGTCCGCCTGGAGGGATTCCGCAGTGAGACGAAGGCGATTTGTCGCAGGGGCGATCGGCGCGTTGTCGGGGATCGGGCTCGGCCCGGCTCCGGTCCGGGCCGACGAGGCGACGCCCCGTGCGCAAGGCTGGCAGGCCGTGCCGGCGCCCGGCAGCACTCCGGCCGCGCAGCTGCGCCGTATCGCCGCAGCCGGATCCCAGCTGGCCTGGGCGGTCGGCGAGGAGGGCCGGGCCGGGTCGTCGCAGGGGCGGGGGCTGGCCATGCTGTGGAACGGCGGCGCCTGGACCAGGACCGACCTGTCGCACCTGGACCACACACGGTTGAGCGACGTCGCCGGCGTCTGCTCCACCGCGGCGTGGAGTGTGGGCCGGCCTGCCGGGAGCGGCAGCCCGCTGCTGCGCTGGGACGGGACCACCTGGCGGGAAACCACGTTCCCGGGCAGGGGCGAGCCGGACGTTCGGTTGGACGCGGTGGCGGTCGGCCACGACGGGCGGGTGTGGATCTGCGGCAGCCGAGGCGGCGCCGCCCGTCTGCTGCACTGGGATGGGCAACGATGGCAATGGCTGGACCCGCTGCCCGTCGCGAGCGCGAATCTGTACCGGGTCGTACTGCGCTCGCCGGGCGAGGTCTGGGTGAGCGGCGACCAGTCGAACGGCGGAGGATGGTCCGGGCTCGTGGCCCGCTGGGACGGAGCCTGGACGGTCCTGCCCCCGATCGCGGGCCTGCGTCTGGGGATCGCCGATCTTCACTCGGCCGGTCCCGACGATGTCTGGGCGGTGGGCACCGAGGCCGGTGTCGGCGGGCCGCCCGGCCGTCCCGGCAACCCCGCCCTGAGCCACTGGGACGGCACGGCCTGGACGCGGGTGGAAGCGGGCTTCACCGTCGGGTCGTTGAGTGGAATCGCCGGCGATGCGCAGGGGCGCGCCGCGTGGATAGCGGGCTGGAACTACCAGGACCAGAGCCGCAGTACGTACCTGCGCCGGCACGGTGACACCTGGACCGTCGTCCGAGGCCCGGCCGGTACGGCGCCGGCGCCGTACCTCAACGACGTGACGTGGATTCCCGGTACCGCGGGGTTCTGGTCGGCGGGCATGACGAGTCCTGCACCGGCCCCGCCGACCGAGGCGTACACGGAACGCATCGAGGCCTGACGCGGATCCCGTACGCGGCTGGGGCCGAATCCAGCCCCCTGATCCTCGACAGCCGGGGCCCACGCGATGCCCTCGCGTGGGCCCCGTCGTAGCGCGGGTCAGGCGTCGGCGTGTCCGCGTTCGCGCCACCACGAAGCCGACCAGGCGAGCAGCGCACCGCCCGCGGCGTAGGCGCCGAGCACCCAGAGTGCCGACGTGGTCGCGTTGCCCGAGAAGTACACGGTGTTGCGGACCAGGGTGGTGCCCGCCCCGGGCGGCAGGGCCTGGCCGATCGCGCTCCAGAACGACGGGAGCAGCGGCGCCGGGTACACACCGCCGGAGCTCGGGTTGCCCAGCACCACGAAGAGGAGGATGACCACGCCGGTGCCCAGCAGGCCGAGCAGGGTCTGCAGGGCGAGCGCGGTCGCCGCCGAGGCGAGGACGATGAGGGCGCCGAGGCCGCTCAGGGCCCAGAAGTGACCGCCGAGCGCGTCGAACACCGGCCCCACGATCACCGCTCCGGCGATGCCCGACACGAGGGCGTACGGCACGAGGACGGCGAGCCGGATGAGGGTGCGGTGGCGGTTGGCGGGCCGGGAACCCGCGGCCATGCCCATGATCGTCGCGGTGAGGTAGCCGCCGATCACCCAGCCGAGCACGAGGTAGAAGGACGTCATGCCGCGCCCGTCCCCGGCGTTCGGCGACCGGATGTCGGTGACGGTGATCTGGCGCTTTTGCGCCGCCTCGATCTTCTGGGCGATCTGCGTGGCGGTCTGCGACACCGAAGGCCCGCCCGCCGAGGCGACCAGGAGGGTGTCCTTGGTGCCGGTCGCGTTGAAGAGGAAGGCGGCATCCGCCTTCCTCGTGAGGACCCACTGGCGGGCGGCGGCGGCGCCGGCTGCCGCCGTGGCCTCGACCGGGTCGCCGTCGAGGGCGTTGAGCTGGGCGACGATCTTCGCGGACGCCTGCTGCGGAGCGGCCACCGCGACCGGGATCCGGTGCGGCGTGGGCGAGTGGAAGGCGCCGACGTAGGAGACGACGAAGGCGAGCTGGACGAGCAGGCCACCGAGCACGAGCCCGAACGCCCGAAGCGTTACGGCGTCCCTCAACTCGGCGACGAAAGCAGGGGCCTTGGCGGCGGCGTCGACGGGTGCGTCGGCGGCGGCGTCCGTGGGGGGTATGCCCGGCGGTGGGCTGGACTGGGAGTTCACGGGTCTGATGATCGCATGGGTATGTGAACGAGCCCCTCGGTGTGGATGTCGTACGCCCCGCCGCTTCAGCCCTAAGGGACTGTTAGGACTTCGTTCGCGCTGTTGAACGGCCCTGTCGTGCCGTCGACTCTGTGTGCTCCCGGGCCGCAGACAAGGGAGTTTTCGATGGCCACACAGACCACGCCCGTGAGCGCGCGGGAGTCGCGCCACGGTGAGCGCAGGGTCGTCAGCAACATCGTGCGCGGATCGATCGGCAACTTGATCGAGTGGTACGACTGGTACGCGTACACCGCGTTCAGCGTGTATTTCGCCGCCGCGTTCTTTCCGTCCGGTGACCAGACCGCGCAGTTGCTGAACACCGCCGCGGTGTTCGCGGTCGGGTTCCTGATGCGCCCGATCGGCGGCTGGGTGCTCGGCCGTTACGCCGACCGGCGTGGACGGCGTGCGGCGTTGACGCTGTCGGTGACGCTCATGGCGGCCGGTTCCCTGATCGTGGCGCTGACCCCGTCGTACGGCGCGATCGGGGTCGCCGCGCCGGTCCTGCTGGTGACGGCGCGGCTGCTGCAGGGGCTGTCGGTCGGCGGTGAGTACTCGACGTCGGCCACCTACATGTCGGAGGTGGCCTCGCCCGGTCGGCGCGGCTACTACTCCAGTTTCCAGTACGTCACGCTCATCGCCGGCCAGTTGACGGCGCTCGGTCTGCAGATCGTCCTGCAGCAGGTGCTCAGCGCCGCGCAGATGGAGGCGTGGGGCTGGCGGGTCGCGTTCGTCGTCGGGGCCGCCGGGGCGGTCGTCGTGCTGTGGCTGCGGCGCGGCATGGACGAGTCGGAGAGCTTCGAGCGTGCGGCGGCCGAGGGAGACGACGGCGAGAGCGGTGGGCCGGCGCGCGGCAGTCTGCGGATGCTGCTGTCGTACCCCCGGCAGTGCCTGGTCGTGGTCGGGCTGACCATGGGCGGCACGCTGTTCTTCTACACGTACACCACGTATCTGCAGAAGTTCATGGTCAACACCAGCGGTATCGCCAAGCCGACGGCGGCCTGGATCAACTTCTTCGCGCTGCTGGTGTTCGTGGTGCTGCAGCCGGTCATGGGGCTGTTGTCCGACCGGGTGGGTCGCCGTCCGATGCTGATCGCGTTCGGAGTGCTGGGGGCCGTGGTGGTGGTGCCCTCGCTCACGCTGCTGTCCCACACCAGCGATCCCGTGTACGCGTTCCTGCTCATGGTCGGGCCGCTGGCGGTCAGTTCCCTGTACACCTCGATCAGCGCGGTGGTGAAGGCCGAGCTGTTCCCCACCTCGATCCGGGCGCTGGGCGTCGGTCTGCCGTACGCGCTGACCGTGGCCGTGTTCGGCGGGACGGCCGAGTACGTGGCCCTGTGGTTCAAGAACGCCGGTCACGAGAGCTGGTACTTCTACTACGTCACCGCCTGTGTCCTGATTTCGCTGCTCGTCTACATTCGGATGCGCGAGACGTCCGACGGATCGCCGCTGGAGACCGAGATCCGCGACCACTGACGGAAGGGAGGCGACCGTGCGTGTGCTGCTGGCCGAGGACGACGACGGGGTGGCCGACGCCCTCACCGAGGCCCTGTACGAGCACGGTCACCTCCCCACCCGGGTCCGGCGCGGCGAGGAGGTCCTCGTCCGCCACCGACAGGCAGACCTGTTGCTGCTCGACCTCGGTCTGCCCGACCTCGACGGGCTGGAGGTACTGCGCAAGCTGCGCGCGGTGAGCGGTCTGCCGGTGGTGGTCCTCACCGCGCGGGGCGACGAACGGTCGGTGGTGCGCGGCCTGCGGCTGGGCGCCGACGACTACCTGGTCAAGCCGGTGCGGCTGGCCGAGCTGCTGGCCCGGATCGAGGCCGTCACCCGCCGCGCCACGACGGCCGCCGCGACAGCCGCCGCTCCGGCGCCGCGTACGGTCCGCGCCGAGGACGTCGAGGTCGACCTCGACGCGCGCCGGGTCACGGTCGGCGGTGCCGAAGTGCGGCTGACCACCAAGGAGTTCGCGGTCCTCGCCGCGCTGGCGACCAGGGCCGGTACGGCCGTCAGCCGCCAGCAGCTGATGGACGAGGTGTGGGGCGACGCCTACCTGGCCGTGTCCCGTTCGCTCGACGTCCATCTCACCCAGCTGCGGGCCAAGATCGGCCGGCCCGAGGTGCTGACCACGATCCGCGGCTTCGGCTACCGGTTCGGCGGCTGAGCCGGCAGGGGCCTCGTATGCGTACCCGGGTGTTGACCGTCGTCCTGGCCTTCGCCGTGCTCGCGGTGGCCGGCTTCGCCGTCCCGCTGCTCGGCGTCACCGCCACCCAGCGCACCGAGCAGCTCGTCGCGGCCCGCACCGCCGACCTCGACCGCTTCGCGGGGCTGGCCGAGCAGGCCGCCGTAAGCGGCGACACCGGCGCGCTGACCGCCGAGGTCACCCGGTACACCGAGCTGTACGGCGAGGCGGTCGTGGTCGTCGACGCCCGCCGTGCCCCGGTCGCGCAGACCGGCGGCATGCGCGCCGCGGACCCGGCCGTCGCCCGCCTGGTCGACGCGGCGCTGCGCAACCAACCCGTCTCCCCCGGAGGCACGTTGCGCCCCTGGTCGCGCGGCGACAAATTGCTCGCCCGCCCGGTGGGCACGGGCACCCGGGTGTCCGGCGCCGTGGTGCTGCGGGCCTCGGTACGGGCAGCCGCCGACGACATCGCCCTGCGCTGGGCGCTGGTGCTGGCCGGTGCGGGTCTGTTCGCGGTGGCGTGCGTGCTCCTCGCCCGCGCCGCCACGCGGTGGGTCGTACGCCCGCTGCACCGCCTCGACCGGGCGGTCGGCGCGCTGGCGGCCGGGCTGCCCGCCGAGCACGCCCGGGCCGGCGGCCCGCCCGAACTGCGCCAGCTGGCCACCGGCTTCAACCGCATGGCCGACGCGGTGACCACCGCGCTGGAACAGCAGCGCCGCCTGGTCGCCGACACCTCGCACCAGCTGCGCAATCCGCTCGCCGCACTGCGCCTGCGCATCGACTCCCTCCAGCCCCGCCTGCCCGACTCCGCCACCCGCACCTACACCGGCGTGACCGCCGAACTCGAACGCATGGAGCACCTCCTCGACGACCTGCTCGCCCTCGCCAACGCCGAACACCGCGCCGGAGAACTGGCCGTGGCGGACGGGCCGCAAGCGTGTTGCGACGCGACGGCGGTCACCGCCGCCCAGGCACAGCTGTGGCACCTGGTGGCCGAACAGGCCGGAGTCCAGCTGGAGTTCACCACCGGCTCCTCCGTCCGCATGGTCTGCACGGAGGGCGAACTGGCCCAGGTGGCCGACATCCTGCTCGACAACGCGATCAAGTACGCCGGGAGCGGCGCCCGCGTCGAGACGCGCTGCTTCGCCGACGGCCCGGACGCGGTGTTCGAGGTACGGGACGACGGCCCGGGCCTCGCCACCGGCGAACTCCCCCAGGCAGGCATCCGCTTCTGGCGCTCGGAGCGGCACCGCGAGGTACGCGGCAGCGGCCTCGGTCTGGCGATCGCCGCGCAGTTGGTGACCGGGCGGGGCGGACGCATCGAGTTCGCGGCGGCCGTGCCGCACGGCCTGCGGGTCAGAGTGGTGCTGCCTCGTGCCGAGCACGGGGTGTCCTGTCCGCAGGGGCGGACCGCATGACCGGAACCGGCCGCCGCACCGCGCTGCGCTCCGTCCTCGGTACGGCGTGCACGGGGCTGCTCGCAGCCGCCGGGACGGCCGACGCCCGGCGCGCGGACCGTGGCCCGCAGGGGAGGCTGCGGATCGCGACCGGCGAGACCGACGGCTTCTACGCGGCCTTCGGCCGGCTGCTCGCCGAGCAGGTGACGGTGGCGTACCCCCGGCTGTCCTGCGAGGTGATCCACAGCGAGGCCAGCGTGGCCAACGTACGGCTGCTGCAGGCGGGGCGGGCCGAGGTGGCGCTGGCCCTGGCCGATATCGCGTGGGCCGCGTACGGCGGCTCGGCACCGTTCGGCCGCCGTGTCCCGCTGCGGGCGATCGGCCGGGTCTACGAGAACTACGTGCAGCTGGCCGTGCGCGCCGACGCACCCATCCACACCGTCGCCGACCTGGCGGGGCGCACCGTCTCGCTGGGTGCGCCCGCGTCCGGCGGGGCCGTGCTCGGCGACCGTCTGCTGCGCGCGGCCGGACTGACCCCGGGGACCGACGTGCGCGTACGCCACCTGCTGATGCCGCAGGCGGCGCGTGCGATGCGGGACGGCGCCGTCGACGCCCTGCTGGTCGCGGGCGGTGTACCGCTGCCGGTGCTGTCCGGCCTCGACGTCAGGCCCGGCATCCGGCTCCTGCCGCTGGGCGGCCTCCTGCCCCGCCTGCGCGCCGGTACGGAACGCCCCGGATCGGGTCTCGAGGCGGTGACGGTGCCGGCCGGGGCGTATCGCGGAACGCCCGAGGTGACCACCATCGGCGTGGCCAACCTGCTCCTGTGCCGCCCCGACCTGCCCGCGCCCATCGCCGCCGCCCTCACCCACGTCCTGGTGCGCCGCGCCACCCGGCTCGTCCCCGGCACGGCGCTCGGTACCCAGTTCCTCGACGTCCGCAGCCTGATCTCCACCGGCGTCGTGCCTCTGCATCCCGGGGCGGTTGTCGCCTACCGGGAGCTGCACGGCTAGCCAGTCGTCCAGAAGGCCGCCACTCGCAGGAGAACAACATCAGGCTCCGCGAGGTCGCGCGCAGGGCGGCTCCCCCGGCTCTGGTCTGAACCAGAGGAGCCTGGCCGGACCAGCCCCCAAGGGGAACGCCGCTGAGCCCGGCCTGACCGCCAAGTCCCCAGCTCGGCGCGTTTCACTCGGACCGGCACCGAGTGCGGCGAGTTCGTCACAGTGCGTGTGCGTCGGATCACCGTCATGGGTGCCGCCCGCACCGTCGCGCGCGGCCGATTCGATCTCTGCCCGTCTGTTGTGGAGAATCATGGCCATGAGCGAGAACGTGTTTTTCAAGGTTTCGGCCGGTGGCGAGGACCTCGGCCGCATCGTCTTCCGACTGTTCGACGACGTGGTGCCCAAGACCGCGCGCAACTTCCGTGAGCTGGCGACGGGCCAGCACGGGTTCGGCTACAAGGGTTCGCCCTTCCACCGGGTCATCCCGGAGTTCATGCTGCAGGGCGGTGACTTCACCCACGGCAACGGCACCGGCGGCAAGAGCATCTACGGTGAGAAGTTCGCGGACGAGAACTTCCAGCTCAAGCACGACAGGCCGTTCCTGCTGAGCATGGCCAACGCGGGTCCGGGCACCAACGGCTCGCAGTTCTTCATCACCACCGTGGTGACGCCGTGGCTGGACGGCAAGCACGTCGTCTTCGGCGAGGTCGTCGAGGGCGAGGACGTCGTCAAGGCGATCGAGGGCCTCGGCAGCCGCTCGGGCGCGACGGCCAAGGAGATCGTCGTCGACGACTGCGGCGTCGTCGCCTGACGACCTTGTGCAGGGGGGCGGGTCCTGACGGACCTGCCCCGTCGCCGCCGCGGTCAGTGTGATTCGCGGCTCACCTCCGAGCCGCTGGACCCTACGAGGAAGTCCAGATCCGCACCGGTGTCGGCCTGGAGGACGTGGTCGATGTAGAGGCGTTCCCAGCCGCGCCGGGGATCGGCGAAGCCGGCGACGGCGGCCTTGCCGGGGTTTCTGCGGGCGAGTTCGTCGGCGGGTACGTCGACGTCGATGCGGCGGGCCTCGACGTCCAGGGTGATGAAGTCCCCCGTGCGCACCCGTACGAGGGGGCCGCCGGCCGCGGCTTCGGGGGCGACGTGCAGGACGACCGTGCCGTACGCCGTGCCGCTCATCCGGCCGTCGCAGACGCGGACCATGTCGCGGACGCCCTGTTCGAGAAGCTTCTTCGGCAGAGGCATGTTGGAGACCTCGGGCATGCCCGGGTAGCCCTTGGGGCCGCAGCCGCGCAGCACGAGGACCGAGTCGGCGTCGACATCCAGGTCCGGGTCGTCGATACGGGCGTGGAAGTCCTCGATGGAGTCGAAGACGACGGCCCGGCCGCGGTGGCGCAGCAGGTGCGGGGAGGCTGCGGCCGGTTTGATGAGCGCGCCGTCGGGTGCGAGGTTGCCGCGCAGGACGGCGATGCCGCCCTCGGCGACGAGTGGTTCGGCGCGGGTGCGGATGACCTCGGTGTCCCAGATCGGGGCGTCGTCGAGTGCGTCGGCCAAGGGCTTGCCGGTGACGGTGAGGGCGTCGGGGTCCAGCAGGTCGCGGACCTCGCGCAGGACGGCGAGCAGGCCTCCGGCGCGGTGGAAGTCCTCCATGAGGAAGCGGCCGGCCGGCTGGAGGTCCACCAGGACCGGCACGCGGGAGCCGATGCGGTCGAAGTCGTCGAGGGTCAGGTCGGTGCCCAGGCGGCCCGCGATGGCCAGGAGGTGGACGACGGCGTTGGTCGAGCCGCCGATGGCGGCGAGCGCGACGATCGCGTTGTGGAAGGACGCCTTGGTGAGGATCGATGCGGGCCGGCGGTCGGCGCCGATCATGTCCACCGCCAGGCGGCCGGTGTGGTGCGCGGCCTGCAGCAGCCGGCTGTCGGGGGCCGGGGTTCCGGCCACGCCCGGGACGACCGTGCCGAGGGCCTCGGCGACCAGGGCCATCGTGGAGGCGGTGCCCATGGTGTTGCAGTGGCCGCGACTGCGGATCATCGCCGACTCGGAGCGGGTGAACTGCTCCTGCGAGAGCGTGCCCGCCCGCACCTCCTCCGAGAGCCGCCACACGTCGGTGCCGCAGCCCAGCGGTGTACCTCGGAAGGTGCCGGTGAGCATCGGACCGCCGGGTACGACGACGGCGGGCAGGTCCACCGACGCGGCGGCCATGAGCAGCGACGGGATCGTCTTGTCGCAGCCGCCCAGCAGGACGACGCCGTCGACAGGGTTGGCCCGCAGCATCTCCTCCGTGGCCATCGCGGCCATGTTGCGCCAGAGCATGGCGGTGGGCCGCACGTTCGTCTCGCCGAGCGACACCACGGGCAGGTCCAGCGGGATGCCGCCCGCCTCGTACACGCCGTCGCGCACCGAGGAGGCGACCTCGTCCAGGTGGGCGTTGCAGGGGGTCAGGTCCGAGGCCGTGTTGGCGATGGCGATCTGCGGTCGGCCGGTGAAGGCGTCACCGGGCACGCCCCTGCGCATCCACGCCCGGTGGATGTAGGCGTTGCGGTCCTGTCCCTCGTACCACTGTGCGCTGCGCAGCCTCACCATGGGACCTCTTCCGGCAGTCGGTACGGAGGCCTACAGTCTGGAACGCCATGGAGCATACGCAGACGTACGACGGATCGACAGCCCGCGTCGAGCCCCACTGCTGACGTGCCCCGCCCCTCACCACCCGCTCTGGAGCCGCCGTCTCATGCGTGCGTTCGTCCTGACCGCGCCCGGCGCGTACGAGGTCCAGGAGCTCCCTGCGCCGATGGCGGCACCCGGTGAAGTCGTCGTCGACGTCGAGCGGGTCGGCGTGTGCGGCACCGACGTGGAGTTCTTCACGGGCGCCATGGCCTACCTCCACCAGGGACACTCCACCTACCCGATGCGGCCGGGGCACGAGTGGGCCGGGCGCGTGGCGGCGGTCGGCGAGGGCGTCGACGCGGGCTGGGTCGGCCGCCGCGTCATGGGGGACACGATGCTCGGCTGCGGCGGTTGCCGCCGCTGTCTGCGGGGCCGTCAGCACGTGTGCGAGAAGCGCCAGGAGGTCGGTATACGCGGGGCGCGGGCCGGTGCCCTGGCGGAGCGACTCGCGGTACCGGCATCCTCGTTGCACGCCCTTCCCGACTCGGTCGACGCCGTACTCGGCGCGCTGGTGGAGCCGGGCGGCAATGCGCTGCGCGCGGCGCGGGCGGCGGACCTGCGCGCCGGGGACCGTGCTCTCGTGGTGGGCCCCGGGACCATCGGTCTGCTGGTCGCGATGTTCCTGCGGGCGTGGGGTGCGGAAGTCCACCTGCTGGACCGTGCCGACGGCTCGCCCACGTTCGCCCACGCGTTGGGCTTCGAGCACGTGTGGGACGAGCGCTCCCTTCCGGACCTGCCCTTCGACGCGGTCGTCGACGCCTCGAACGCCGCCCGTCTGCCGGGGAGGGCACTGGAGTTGGTCGAGCCGGCCGGCCGCGTCGTGTACATCGGGCTGGCAGGTGAGCCGAGCGGGATCGACACCCGCGCGCTCGTGCTGAAGGACGTGACCGCGGTGGGCATCCTGTCCGCCTCTCCCGGCCTGGGGGCCACCATCCGGGCGTACGCGTCCGGAGCGGTCGACCCCAGGCCCCTCGTCGCCGCCACGGTGGGCCTCGACGAGGTCGGCGCGGTACTCGCGGGTGAACGGCCGCAGGGCGCCGGACCCGGCCCGAAGATCCACGTGGACCCCCGGTCGAGTCAGGACTCCGGTGCCGGCCGCCGGTGCCCGTGACTGTGGACGTGGCACAGCAACAGGCATACGTCGTCGTCGTGTTCGGAGTCGTGCAGCAAGGGGTGCAGGAGCCGGTCGGCCGACGCCTCCAGGTCCTGCTCGAGTTCGGTCGGGCCAAAGCCGCCCAGTTCCTCGGCGAGGCGCTGGATACCGGGGTCGATCCCGCGGGAGCGGCGTTCCACCAGGCCGTCGGTGTAGAGGGCCAGCGTCGATCCGGGCGCAAGCGGCACCGTGTGGTCGTGGATCTGCTGTTTCAGTGGGATGCCCAGCATGGCACCGGGTTTGGCGTCCAGGGTGTGCACCTGGCCGTCGGGGGTGCGCAGCACCGGTGGCGGATGGCCGGCGGCGGCCCAGGTGAGCGTGGGGTCGTCCGGGTGGAAGCGGGCGATGACCGCGGTGGCGTAGAGGTCGAGGCGCAGGCGGTGCAGGAACACGTGCAGCCGCGTCAGGAGTTGGCCGGGGCTGCTGCCGTCGACGGCGTAGGCGCGCAGGGCGGTGCGTAGCTGGCTCATCATCACGGCGGCGTGCAGGCCGTGCCCGGTGACGTCGCCGATGACGGTGATCAGGCTGCCGTCGGGCTGGCGGAAGGCGTCGTACCAGTCCCCGCCGATGTTCAGACCCCGGGTGGCCGGGAGGTAGCGTGCGGCCAGGGTGAGGCCGGGTGTCGTGGGCAGTTCGGTGAGCAGGGCGCGTTGCAGGGTCTCGGCGATGTCCCGGTTGCGCTCGAAGCGCCGGGCGTTCTCCAGGGCGATGCTGGCCCGTCGGGTCAGCTCGATCAGCATGACGGCGTCGTCCGCGTCCCAGCGCTCGTCGGGCGGTGACAGGGTGAGGACGCCCTGCGATGCCCGGCGGGTGAGCAGGGGGATGCACAACAGGGGTCTGCCGGGGTCGAGGGCCGAGGGGGGCTGGTCGTCGACGCCGGGCAGATTGCCGGGGTGGTCGGCGGCGTACTGCGGGCGGCCGCGGCGGGCCGCGAGGACGGCGGCGGCCGGATGCGGGCCGCCGCGCAGCGCGTCGTCCACGTCGTCGAACAGCCAGACGTCGACGGTGCGCGCGTATCGCGGCACCAGCAGGGCGGGCAGCAGCCGCACGATGGCCTCGTGGTTGAGGGAGGCGGTCAGGGCGGCGCTGGCATCGGCCAGGAAGGTCAGTCGGCCGCGGGCGTTCTCCGCTTCCTTGCGGGCCTTCTGCTCGGCGTCGAAGAGCTCGCGCTGAGCCCGGCCGGCGGCGTCCAGCTCGGCGTGGAGCGCCAGTACGCCCTGGTTGGTCTGGTGGAGTTCCTCGCGGTGGAAGGCGACCAGCCCCTCCTGCTCGTCGAGCCGCTCCAGCAGCAGGGCCGCGTCCTCGTCGGCGCCGAACAGGGCCTCTGCCAGCGTCACCGGGTCGTCGGCGGCATGGTCGGCACCGGAGACGTCGGCGTCCTCGGCGCAGGGGACCGAAGCGCGCCACGGGGGCTGCCGGTCGTCGGGGCGGCGCTTGGCCGCGGCCACCTCGACGCTGAAGTCTCCCCCACCGGGCGCCAGGGTCGCTGCCACGCCGACCCGCCACTCGCCTCCCTTGGTGAGGCACTGGCGCAGCTGTGCGGTGAGGGCGGCCACCAGACGGGTGCGCTCGACGGTGGTCACTCCGCACGCGGCGGCCAGCCGCGCCGTGGCGATGCGGGCCTGCGCGGCGTCGGTGATGGTGCGGACGTGCCAGGTGCGGGTCATGAGGAGGGGTCCGAGGGGCAGGGGCTCAGCACGACGACGGCGGTGTCGTCGCGTACCGGCCGGGCGGGGCTGCCGGCGTCCCGCAGGATCGATGCGGCGATCACGGCGGGGTCGACGGGCGACCGGTCATGAGCGGCCGGGCCGGGGCTCCAGCGGCTCGGCAGGCCGTCGCTGTGCAGGACCAGCAGGCAGTCGTCCGTCCAGGTCAGCTGTTGTTGCGGCAGGTGCGTGGGGAGGTGGGCGCCGACGATGCCGGGGCGCGAGACCAGCCCCTGCCAGCTGTCGCCGCGGCGCAGCCGGGCCCCTGCGTTGCCCACCCCGGTGAAGTACAACTTCCCGGCCGGGACGTCGAGTTGGGCCACGGCCACGGCCGCTCCCCTGGTGTCGCGCAGGGCGCCGTTGAGCCGCCGTAGCAGGTCCGGCGGTGGCAGGTGCGGCGCGCACCGCACCGTCTCCACGGCGGCGGAGGAGGCACGGGCCGCCAACGGGCCGTGGCCGAGGCCGTCGGCCAGCATCAGCGTCACGCGGTCGGCCGTCCGGACGCATGCCCAGGCGTCGCCGGAGAACTCCGCGCCCGCGAGGGGGACGTTGATTCCGCCGGCGCGCACCGGGAGCGGGACGGGACGCGGGCCAGTGGTGTCGCGGTTCGGGCGCGAAGCGATCCTGGCCAGGGCGACCGTGCCCCGTCCGGGTGTGCTGTGCAGGCCGAAGTCGTCGGCCGTGCGCAGGCAGGTGCCGAGGCCGGCGCCCAGGGAGGCGGTGGTCGAGTAGCCGTCGCGCAGCGCCGCGGCGGTGTCGCGCATGCCGGGTCCGTGGTCGACGGCCATGATCTGCACCCTGGCGTTCCTCTCGTCGCCGTAGGCCGGAACGGGTGGGCCCACGAGTTCGAGGAGTATGCGTCCGCCGCCGGCGTGCTTGAGCAGATTGGTGGCGAGTTCGGTGGCCACGAGTTCGGCGGCGGCGGTCCTGTCCTCGCCGAGCCCGGCACGGCGGGCGGCGGCTCCGGCCGCCACGCGGGCGTCGCGTACGCGGGTCGAGTCGTGCACCGGCACCTCCCAGACGCGCGGCATCAGCGCGCCTCGCGCGGCCGGGGCGGCCCGGAGATCCAGGACGTCACCGTCACTGTGGTGCCGGCGCCGCGGCGGCTGTCGACGGAGAACTCGTGGACCAGGCGCCGGGCGCCGCCCAGGCCCATCCCCAACCCCTCGCCGGAGGTGTAGCCGTCGGACAGGGCCTGGTCCAGGTCCGCGATGCCGGGGCCCTCGTCGCTGAAGACGAGACGCAGCCCCGGTGTCCCGCCGCGGGTCACCGGGCTGCACTCCATCCGGCCCCCGCCGCCGTGGACGAGGGCGTTGCGCGCCAGCTCGCTGGCCGCGGTGACGAGTTTGGTCTGCTCGACCAGACCGAACCCGAGGTGGGCGGTCATCTGCCGCACATGCTGCCGCACCCGTACCAGATCGAGGTCCGAGTGGATCGGCAGGCAGGCGGAGACGCTGCCGGGGCTGTGGGTCACGGGCGCTCCCGGCGTGGGCGCCCGGCGCGCGGCAGGGCCGACACCTCGGAACCGAGCAGGTGCAGGGCGTCCTCGGTGTTGAGAGCGGTGCGCAGTCCCGGCAGGGTCAGGCCGAGTTCCACCAGGGTGATGGCCACCGCCGGGCGCATCCCCGCCACCACGGTCTGGGCGGCCAGCAGCCGGGTCATGGCCGCGACGTCACTGAGCACGCGGCCCATGAAGGAGTCGACGATCTCGACGCCGGAGAGGTCGATGACCACACCGGTGACCGCGCTGTCGGAGACGGTCTCGCCGATGTCCTGCCTAAGTTGTTCCGCCGTGCTGTCGTACAGGTCGCCCTGGAGGGTGACGAGGAGGACCCCGCCGAGCCTGAGCACGGGCACGTGTCCTTCGTACGGGAAGGTGGACGCGCCGGTCACCTGGTGGACTCCAGGTCCGAGTCGGGGTTCGGGACGATGTGCGCGCCCTGCTGGCGCAGGGCGTAGGCCAGGGCGTCCGCGAGGCTGGCGCGGGTGAGCACCGAGCTCAGGTCGATGCCGAGGTGGACGATGGTCTGCGCGATGGCCGGCCTGATCCCGGACACTATGCACTCCGCTCCCATCAGCCGCGCCGCCGCCACGGTCTTCATCAGGTGCTGTGCCACCAGGGAGTCGACGGTCGGCACTCCGGTGATGTCGAGGATCGCGAAGCGGGCGTGCTGTTCGACGACGGCGTCCAGGAGCGTCTCCATCACCACCTGGCTGCGGGCGCTGTCGAGGGTGCCGATCAGCGGTACGGCGACGATGCCTTCCCACAGTTTGATCACCGGCGTGGCGATTTCGAGCAGTTCGAGCCGCTGGCGGTTGATGAGGTCCTCCCCGGCGTTCATCGTCGCCTCCAGCATGACCAGGCGCAGGGTGCCCATCAGCACGGTCAGCGCCGTCGCGCACTTGCGCAGGTGCTCGGCGGGCGCGTCGGAGAGCTCCTCGAGCAGCAGCTCGGTGACGGCCGGGCGCAACGCGTCCATCTCCGCCGAGATCTGCGCGATGCTGGCGCCGGCGCGGGCCCGGGACTGTGCCGTACGCACCAACTGCTCGCGGACGACCGCGAATCCGTCCGCCTCGGCATCCTCGACGCGTCCCGAGGCGGCCACCGCGGCCAGCGCCTCCACGACGGTCCGGCCGGCCTCCACCGCCTCGTCCCGGGAGACGGTGAACACGGTGCGCAGCAGCGCCGCGTCGGCCCAGCGCTGGGCGATCTGCTCCCGGCGCTCCCTCAGGAAGGCCCCGACCTCCTCCGCGGGGTTGGTCTGATCGTCTGCCGCTTGCTGCTCCGGCACGTACTTCCCTCCTCATACGGTGTGCGCCGCCCCGATCCTGCGGGGGAGCGCCGGACAATACGGTCAAGGCGCCTGCCGCGGCCCCAGCCGGTCGAGGCGGAACACCATCGAGTCGTCGTCGGCCACGGGCGTGCCGCGGTGATCCGGACAGTTCCCTCAGGGCGGCGCCGGGGACGTCGGCCGTGCGCGGCAGGCTGATGGACACGATGGCCCGGGCCGGCGTGCGTGCGCCATACCGTCTCTCGA
Organism: Streptomyces sp. DT2A-34; assembly: GCF_030499515.1. Lineage (NCBI taxonomy): Bacteria > Bacillati > Actinomycetota > Actinomycetes > Kitasatosporales > Streptomycetaceae > Streptomyces > Streptomyces sp. DT2A-34. The sequence continues at coordinate 121,836 of NZ_JASTWJ010000001.1, forward strand.
ACACGGCCGGCGGGAGTTGCGCCTCGAGTTCGACGTGCGTCGGCACGGACGCGGGCGCGCTCGGAGCCGGGGGACGGGCTGAAGCGTGGTGAGGCCGGGGCCGGCCAGGAAGGGCTGGACGGTCTTCGCCGGCTCGGCTGCCACGAATCTGCTCACGATGTCGGATACGCCATTCTCGTCACGGTGACGGCGTCGGAGCCGCGCTGTCGGGGAGGCCGTCCATCGGTCCTTGTCGTCCGTATCTAGCGCTCTGTACGTATGGGCCGAACCGGCGGGCTGACAGTGCCCAAGAAGACTGAAAGAGTGGAAGCGTGACTTCCTCCCACTCGCATCCGCGGCCGGACGAGGTGGCGCATGTGGCCTCCGAGGCCGCCGAGTTGCTGGAGGTCTTGTGGGGCCGGGCTTCGACAGCACCGGTGTCCGCCTCCCAGATCCGCGTGCTGTTCGTCCTGGAACACACCGACGGCATCAACCTGCGCATGCTCGCCGAGGCCCTCGGCTCCACTCCGCCGTCGACCAGCCGGCTGTGCGACCGCCTCCAGGCGGTCGGCTTCGTCGAACGCGGGCCCAGCGCCTCCAGCCGCCGCGAGCTGCGACTGCGGCTGAGCCGTCGCGGACGGTCGTTCCTGGCAGGGCTGCGCGGACGACGCGAAGCCGCTCTGCGGTCCGTGCTGGAGCAGATGCCGGTCACGAAGCGGACCGCTCTGCTGGAGGGTCTGGAGGCGTTCTGCGCCGCGGCGTCCGCGGAGGTCCACGAGGGCGACGAAGCCTCCGGTGTCAGGAGCGCCTGAATCCCGCAGGCGACGCGGGAAGTCGTCGTTGCTGATCGGCACGTTCCACACCCCTCCCGCGCTTGACTCGCTCACTCTGTTGCCTCATAGCCACAGTTGTCAAACGACAACTATTGGCACTTTCGGTGCTTCTCGCGATCGATGAACTGCCTTTTCCGGAAGCGTCCTTCACCCCTCCTTCGCGGCCGGCGGCTCGGGGTCCGCCGGCCCGGCGTCCACGGCGGCCAGCGCCTCCTCGGCACTCCCCACGATCGGGACGGTGATGCTGACACCGGTGAGATCCAGGATCCGGCGGACGGCGGGCGCCGGGGAGATGACGTACACACCGCCGGGAATCTCCCGCACCTCCTGATAGGCCCGCAGGATGATGTTCATGCCGGACGAGTCCATGAAGGGAACGTCGGCGATGTCGAGGAGGAAGTGACGTCGGCCGTGGTGGAGCTGGTTGGCGAGATGGTGCTGCAACTCGGTCGCTGTGTCCATGTCCAGGTCGCCCTCGACCGTGAGCAGCACGGCATCTTCGCGTGGCACTTCCACCTTGATCGACAAGGGATTCTGGGCAACGGACACAAGTACCTCCCATAGGCGTTGACGATCGGGACGGGTGCCCCGACGGACGGATTTGATGCATCACGGATCGGCACTTCCGTCCTGCCGGCTCGGCGCGCTGTCGACCGGCCGTCGATGCGTTCGCCCGCCTACCCCCGAATCCCCCCGGCACACTGCCCGAAGAGCGGTTTGGCATCTGGCGGACGGGTCACGCGAAGAGGAGAACCCCTCGCCTCGGTCAGGGAGCGGAAGGATGAGTGAGAAGTACCGGATCGGCGCCACCAGGAGCCCTGCGGACGCGGGCCGTGCGCGCCACGGACCGCTGAGTCCGGCCGAGGCACGCGGAGCCGTGCGGCGGGTCCTGTCCGAACAGTCACGTACGCGAGGCACCGCGTGCGGGCCGGACGCGCTCTCGGACGCGTTGCTGGTGGCATCGGAACTGACGACCAACGCGATGCTGCACGGCGGCGGCGTCACCGGCTTCGACGCCGAGGTCGTCGGCCAGCACCTGTACCTGTCCGTCAGTGACCGGGAGCGGCGCCGGCCGGTGACCGTGGACCCGGTCGACCGTCAGGGACGGCACCGCTGCGGAGGCCGCGGCTGGCCCATCGTGTGCAGGCTGTCCCGGACCGTGCTGGTGTCGGATCTCCCGGCCGGCGGCAAGTGCGTCACCGCCGTGATTCCCCTGTCGGCACAGTGCCGGCACCCGGTCGGCGGAAGCTGACCGGGTGCCGGACGGCCGGACGGTCCGCCGGGTGGAGTCGAGGTGGGCTGACGGCACCTGGGCCGCGGCTCGGCCACGGCCCACTTCGGCCGACACCAGTCGTCGGCCGACGCCAGCCCTCGGCCGGAACCGCTTACTCAGGCGACCCCGGGCTCCAACAGCCCGGCGCGCAGCTGCTTGATGATGCGGCTGATGAGCCGTGAGACGTGCATCTGGGAGACGCCGATGTGGTCGGCGATCTGCGCCTGGGTGAGCTCCTCGACGAAACGCAGATGGATGATCCGGCGCTCACGCTCGTCGAGACCGGCGATCAGAGGCGCCAACGAGTGGAAGTCCTCGACGAGTTCCAGCGACGGATCCTCCTCACCGAGGAGGTCGGCCAGGACGGACTCGCCGTTCCCGGCGTCGGAGGTGACGGCCGCGTCGAGGGAGGCGGACTGGTAGCCGTTGGCGGCCTTGCGGGCCTCGATCACCTCTTCCTCCGACAGCGACATCAGCTGTGCGAGCTCGGGGGTGGTCGGCGTGCGGCCCAGCCGGGAGCGGAGTTCCTCCGTCGCCCTGGTCAGCTCCACGCGCGCCTCCTGCAGGCGGCGTGGCACATGGACCGCCCAGCTCGTGTCGCGGAAGAAGCGCTTGATCTCGCCGACGATGTACGGGACGGCGAACGTCGTGAACTCGACCTCCCGGGACACCTCGAAGCGGTCGATGGCCTTGATCAGCCCGATGGTCCCGACCTGGACGACGTCCTCCAGCGAGTCCCCACGGGCGCGGAAGCGCGACGCGGCGTACCGCACGAGCGACAGGTTGATCTCGATCAACGTGTTGCGTACGTACTGGTGTTCGTGCGTACCTTCGTCCAGCATGGCCAGGCGGTCGAAGAACTGACGCGACAACTCGCGTGCGTCCTGGGGCCTCACCCTCGTCGGATCCTCGATCAGCGGCAGCGCCGCCCCGTCCGTCGTGGCCGTCTCCTGTGCCGTGGCCGTTGCCTGCGCCACCGTCACGGCTGCCATGCCGCCCTCCTCATCGCCGGAACCAGTTGCCTATCCCCGCGTGCCCTGGCTGGCGCGGCTCACTCCCCTTCGGACGCCGGAAACACGGCACGGCGGTGAGTTCTGGCGTGAAGTCGCCCCTGGACGCGGACGATTCCGGACACGCCGTCCTCGGAAGTCCCCGGCCGAGGCCGGCCCCTTTGTCGCCCCTCGTTCGTCCGGGGCAGTTTGCGTGGTCGGTCGTGGGGCATGCGGGATTTCGTGCTTCGGACCAGAGGCGCACCGGTGCTAGAGGTGTGACCGCTCCGGGGCTTTCGTGCCCCGTGCACCGTTTCCCACGGAGATTCCCTGAGAACGCCGTTCAGGAGCTGTTCCCCATGCTGGTTGAGACGTCCGCTCATGGTTCCGACCCCGCTGCCGCCCGTCCCCGAGTGTCCGGTGGACGCGTCTACGACGACGCCCCCGACACCGCTGCCGACTTCGCCCGCCTGGCCGCTCTGCCCGAAGGGCCCGAACGAGACGCGGTACGCGACGAACTCACCAAGGCGTGGCTGCCCATGGCCCACCGCATCGCCGGCCGATTCCGCAACCGCGGGGAGTCGCTGGAGGATCTGCGCCAGGTCGCGGCCCTCGGACTGGTGAAGGCGATAGACCGGTTCGAGCCCGGACGAGGGGCCTTCGAGAGCTATGCCGTGCCCACCGTCACCGGAGAGATCAAGCGGCACTTCCGCGACCGGATGTGGGCCCTGCGGGTCCCCCGCCGGGTCCAGGAGCTGCGCAACAAGGTGCGGTTCGCGCGCCGCGACCTCGCCGAGAGGGCGGGCGGCGCCATGCCGTCGGTCGCCGAGATCGCCGCCCACGCGGGGCTCACCGAGGACGAGGCCAACGCGGGGCTGGAGGCCCTGGAGAGCTTCAGCACGCTCTCCCTCGACGCCGAGATGTCCTCGAGCGACGACGGCTTCAGCCTCGCCGACACGATCGGCTCCTGCGACGAGGCGTACGACGTCGTCGTCGACCGGGAGGCGGCGAAGGAGGGACTGCGGCGGCTGCCCGAGCGCGAGCGCGCCATCTTGTACATGCGCTTCTTCGAGGACATGACGCAAAGCCGCATCGCCGACCGCCTGGGCATCTCCCAGATGCATGTCTCCCGCATCATCAGCCGGTGCTGCGCGCGGGTACGGGACGAGGCCCTCGACCCGGGGTCGGGGCCGGAGCACTGAGGCGGCGGGGCCCGGTGACGAAGAAGGCGGCAACGACACGGAGGAGGAAACGATGTGAGCAACGACAGAATCTGGTCGTACCCTCCCGGCAGCGGCCACCAGGAGGGGCGGACGCTCACGGGGTTCACCGTCGAGGCGACCGACGGGATCGTCGGCCATGTGGACCGCCAGGCCGACGACACACCCCTGCGGCATTTGATCGTCGACACGGGCGCGTGGGTGTTCGGCAGAAGCCTGCTGATACCCGCGGGCACGGTCACCGGCGTGGACATGAGGACCCGGGTGGTCACCGTGGGGTGTACCCGGGCGGAGGCCAAGGCGGCTCCCCGATTCGAGACCGACCGCGAGACCCTCGATCCCGCGTACCTGTCCGCCGTCGGTGCGTACTACGCCGCTCTGCCCCATGGTTCGGGCGCGAACGGGTAGCCGAGCCACATGGACGTGGACGGACGACGATGAGCGGAGACGACAGCGTGCGAGGAGTGAAGTGACACAAGCCGCAGCCCCCTTGGTGCGCGCCTGCGATGCTCGGGGCAAGACGAGCGTCCCGCGGGCAGCGAACGAGCAACCGTGAAGCCGGCGGAGCGCCGTCCGGCCGGGGACAGCGGGACGGCGCGTGGCCGGTCGGTCCCGATCACCAGCGCGGCGACGGCACGTAGGTATGTGCGGTCGGTCGTGGACGAGCACTGGCGTGCGCCGTCCGGCGCCGCGAGCGAGAGAGCCGTCATGGACCTCCTGCTGGTCGTGTCGGAACTGGTCACCAACGCCATCCGGCACGGCGGCGGCCTCGCGGGGTTCGAGGTGGCCTTGCTTCCCGAGGGGGTGAGGCTGAGCGTGCACGACTACAGCGACGCCGTCCCCTCCGCCGCCTACGGGCCGGGCACCTTGCCCCAATCGCACGAGGGCAGCGGATACGGATGGCCGCTGATCATCCGTCTCTCCCGGGAGATCCTCATCGAGCGCCGCCGGGAGGGCGGCAAGACGGTCGGCGTGCTGGTGCCGCTGACATGAGAGACCAGGGCAGGAACGCGTGTACGTCCTTCACCAGGGCAGGAACGCGTGCACGTCCTTGCCGTCCGCACGCACCACCACGCTGACCTGATCGCACAGTGTGTGGATCAGGTACCAGCCGATACCGCCGCCACCGCCCTTGCCGGGGTGGAAGGGACGCGGCGCAGGCGGAGTGGTGCTCGTGTCGCCGAGCGTCACGTGCACACCGTCGAGCGCCCTGCGCAGCGTCAGCTCGAACGGCCCCGGAGCGTACTGGATGGCGTTGGCGGCGAGCTCGCTGACGACCAGCAGGATGTCGTCCCGGTACTCGGGCGCCGCCGGCGGTGAGGACCGCGCCAGCGTGGCCAGGAACTCCTCCGCGCACTGGCGGGCTCTCGTCACATCACCGAATCCCCCGTCAAACCCGACCTCCCAGTCCTCGATCTCTTCGGAGGACGGTTTGCCGCCCCCACGCGATTCGGTAGCCATCACACCTTCTTCGGCCCGTTCGCCCGGCGGCCGCGGTGACTCGTCGTACTGCTTCCACCCCGCTGGTTCCCAGCCAGGGCGCGGCTACTCGTCCTGAATTGGTCGAAGCGGTGAGGCACCACGGACGAGAGCGACGACAGAGCCTGTTGCGCCGACGGGACCGCGGGTCAGCCGGCGAACACCCTGCCTTCCTTGACCTCGTAGTGCGTGGGCTCCGAGCAGCCGATGGAAGGTGTGATCAGCAGGCTCACGGTGAGCGGCGCGGGGTCCGTGCTCGCGGTGGAGAACTCGCAGACGGCACCACTGCCCGTCAGCGGGTACCAGAACCACCCGTCGACGTCTCCCACGGTGACCCGGTCGGACTCCTTCCACGCGCCACCGCTCTGGGTGTAGACCTGCAGCCGCACCGAGGCGGCGTTCTCGTCCTGCGTCGACCGCAGGGCGGTCAGCGTGACCTTGTAGTCGCTGCCGAGGACGGACGAGGCGATCTGCCGCGTCTGCGGTGCCGCGGCGCCGGCGCTGGACGCTCCTGCGCCCGCCGCACCGAGGACGGCCGCCGTCAGAAGGGTGACGCCCGCGGTCACGGCGCGACGAGTGCGGTTGCGGTTGCGGTGCTGATTGCGGACCAGGCTCATGTGTTCCCCCGTTGGAACGAGATGTGCTGGACGGTCGGATTGGTTCGTACGGTGGTTGAGACCAGTCACCTGCCCGGAGGGTTGTACGGCGTCGCGCCGCGGGGCCCGCGGCGCGTCCGGCTGCGGCCGTGCGGCAGGATGAGCACCATGAGCGTAGTCAAGATCAACGTACTGACCGTCCCCGCCGAGCAGCGCGAGACGCTGGAGAAGCGCTTCGCCTCCCGTGCGCACGCCGTGGAGAGCTCCGACGGGTTCGAGTGGTTCGAACTCCTGCGGCCGGTCGAGGGCACCGACACCTACCTCGTGTACACGCGCTGGCGTGACGAGGAGTCCTTCCAGGCCTGGATGGAGGGCCCCATGAAGTCGGCCCACCAGGGCGGCGGGGCGGAAGGCGGAGAGCGCCCCAAGCCGGCGGCCAGCGGGTCCACTTTGTGGTCCTTCGAGGTCGTGCAGCAGGCGGGGCCGAAGGGCGAGTAGCGCGCAGCGGTCACTGGCGGGGGCTTCGCCCCCGCCGTCGCTCGGCCCCGATCGCGTCCGATGCCAGAATGCGGGGATGTCGTCCTCTCACAGCCTCCCCGGTTCCCCTGACGGACGTCTTCGGGCCCAGTTGGTGACACTGGTCGAGGGCATCGCCCCTTGGGACGAACCTGGAGCGGGCCCACTTGCGCACGGCCGGCGAGTGGCTCCGCAGCGGTGCCCCGGTGTACAGGATCCGTAAGCCTGACGTCCCGAAGACGCACCTCGTGAGCTACGTCGTCGTACTGGACGACAAGCGCCGGGGAACTGCTGCTCGTCGCGCACCGCAAAGCCGGCCTGTGGCTCCCAACTGGAGTACGGGCGGGTTCAGGTGTGCGACCACTACGGTGTCGTGCCGTGGCGGCTGACGCCCCGCCACGTCGACGGCTACTACCGTGACGCGGCAGGCCGCCTGCACTGGCGCACCCCCGACGACGACGGCCTGGCGCCCTCCTCCTCGGCGATCCTCTCGCCCTACGACACCACGGCGCGCTACGTCCGGCACGGGCACATCATCAGCTGGAAGGCGTTCGCCGCGCATGTCACCGAGACGTGTGCCTCCGGCAGCGTCAACGTGATCACGGACGTGGCGACCACCTCGGCCGCCACCAACGACGGCCAGGCCCTGCCCGGTATCCATGCCCGTCTGGCGCGTCGCGGGCTGCTGCCCGCCGAGCACCTGGTCGACGGCGGCTACACCTCCCTGGTCCACCTGGAACGAGCCGAGCGCGAACACCAGATCACCGTCAGCGGCCCCCTGCCGGCCAACCCCACCCGCCAGCACCGCAGGAACGAAGGCTTCGACCGGGACGACTTCCACATCGACTTCGACCGCCGCCAGGTCACCTGCCCCCAGGGCCAGGTCAGCGCGGGCTGGCACGGCCCCTACCCGACCTCCTCGCCCACCGCCGCCCCGCTGATCGTGGCCCGGTTCACCAAGAGCCAGTGCCGCCCCTGCCCGGCCCGTACCCGCTTGCACCACCACCGCCGACAGCGCCCGGAACGTGGGCTTTCCCCCACGAGAACTCCGCGACCTGCAACTCCGCGTCCGCGCCGAACAGCAGACCCTCGACTGGAAGACCCGCTACGCGGTCCGCTCCGGAGTCGAGGGCACCATCAACGAGTTCGCCCACGGACACGGCATGCGCCACTGCCGCTACCGAGGACAGCCGAAAGCCCACCTGCAACACGTCCTCACGGCCATCGCCGTGAAACATCGAACGCCTCAGCGGTCAGCCAGCGACCGAGGAAGCCTCTTCGCCGAGACCGCCGACCGCTTTCCAGACCTTCCTCGACCAGAACGAGGTCCCCCGGGTCACAATCCTGGCGAACCCTCGGCAGCTGAGCCCGACCATCCAAGATCCCCGACAGAGTCAAGCTGAGCTTGGTGTTCAACCTCGGCCGTTCACCTGACCCTCTGATCTTGGTTCATTCCCGGGACAACAGGGCGGCCGTTCTTCACGCTTCGAGGTGTCGAGCAACGTTGCGTGAAGGAACGGCCGCTGGAAGCGCCTCGATGGCCAGTGGCTTGTCGGGACTTTCCGGTCCGCTGCTCGCGGGCCGGGTGCAGAGAAGGCGTGAGATCCCCCGCTGGGTGACCGCCCGCCGCCCGGTCGGCATCGACGGCAGATGAGCAGGGAACCCCGACGAGCTTGCGTGACGCCGCGCCTGACGCCCCATGGGGAGAAGCGCTTCGACACGCAACCTTTCGAACTCGATTGAGGTTCCATGCGGATTAGCCCGTTCTCTCCGTCGTCAGGTTGCGCTAGGCTCCCGCAACGTGTCGAAGCGCTTCGACGATGACGCCTTCGACATGGGGGAAGGACCTTCGACTCGATGGAGAGTTCCATGCCGAGTTCAACCGGTTTCACTCGTCGCCAGGTCATGACGACCTCCGCGGCCCTCGCCGTCACGGCGTTGTCCATCCCGACGGCCGCCCAGGCCGCCGCCCGGTCCACCGGTTCCGCCGCGTCGGCGTCCGCGATGGATGTCGTCGCACACATGCAGCCCGGCTGGAATCTGGGCAACAGCTTCGAGGCCATCGGCGCCGACGAGACGGCGTGGGGCAACCCGCGGGTGACCCAGGCGTTCTTGCGCAGGGTGAAGGCGCAGGGATTCAAAAGCATCCGGATACCGGTGACTTGGGGTCAGCACGAGGGCCCCGCTCCCACCTACACCCTCGACCAGGTGTTCCTGGCCAGGATCAAGCAGGTGGTCGACTGGGCCCTGGCCGAGGGCTTCTACGTTCTGATCAACATGCACGGCGACGCGTGGCAGTGGGTGCCGAACATGCCGACCCAGCATGACGCGGTCCTGGCCCAGTACACGGCCACCTGGCAGCAGATCGCGGCCACCTTCCGGGACGCATCGCGCCGACTGCTCTTCGAGAGCATCAACGAGCCCTTCTTCACCGGCAGCTCCGGCGATCAGCAGAACGCCGTTCTGATGAACGAGCTCAACACGACCTTCCACTCCGTCGTGCGCGCGACCGGCGGAGGCAATGCCGACCGCCTGCTCGTCATGCCGACCCTCGGGGACACCCCGGATCAGCCCAAGATCGACACCCTGCTCGCCACCTTCTCCGCGCTCGACGACCCCAACCTCGTGGCCTCGGTCCACTACTACAGCTTCTGGCCCTTCAGCGTGAACCTCGCCGGCTACACGACCTTCAACGCGGCCACCCAGCAGGACCTGACCGACACGTTCGACCTGCTGCACAGGGCCTTCGTGGCCAAGGGGATCCCGGTCGTCGTCGGTGAGTACGGGCTGCTCGGCTGGGACTCCGGCCCCGGCACGGTCGAACAGGGCGAGACGCTCAAGTACCTCGAGTATCTCGGCTACTACGCGCGCTACCGGGGCTTGACCACGATGCTGTGGGACAACGGCAGTCGCTTCAACCGCCGCACCCTGCAATGGAACGACCCGAGCCTCTATGCGCAGATACGGTCGAGCTGGACCGGGCGCTCCGGCACCGCGTCCACCGATCAGCTCTTCGTGCCCAAGGGCAAGACCCCGACGGACGCGACGATCACGCTGAACCTCAACGGCACCAGGCTGCTGAGGATCGATGTCGGCACCCGCCCCCTGATCCGGGGCGTGGACTACACCGTCAGCGGCAACACGCTGACGATCGCAGCGGCGACGCTCAGCCGGCTGACCGCATCACAGGAGTACGGCACGAATGCCGTCCTGTCCCTCCGGTTCACGGAAGGAATTCCTTGGGCCGTCAACGTCATCACCTATGACAAGCCGGTACTGACGAGCGCGACGGGTACGACGACCTCGCTGGTGATACCCGCCGCGTTCAACGGCGACAAGTTGGCGACCATGGAAGCCGTCTACGCCGACGGCACCGCCGCCGGTCCGCAGTCCTGGACGACGTACCAGCAGTTCAATGTGGCCTTCACACCGGACTACACCGCAGGCACGATCACCTTGCCGACCGCGTTCTTCGACGGTGTCACCGACAACACCACCGTGACCCTCACCTTCCACTTCTGGAGCGGGGCGATCTTGACGTACACGTTGACCAGGTCCGGCACCGCGGTCACGGGCACCTCTGCCTGAAAACGGGTCCACCAGCAATGAGGCGATATCTCAGGTGGTGAGTTCGGCACGTTTCTTGTAGCAGGTCAGGGCGGCGGCGAGGCCGAGGAAGGCGAGGAGGTGGCTGCCTTTTCGTTCGTACCGGATGGTGAGGCGGCGGTAGCCGAACAGCCAGGAGACCGCTCGATCTTCCAGCGGTGCCGCCCGAGCCGTTCGGAGGACTCGATGCCCGGCCGGGCGATCCGGGCGACGATGTCGCGTTCCCGCAGCCAGGAAAGGATGTCGGCGGAGTGGTAAGCCTTGTCGGCGCGGAGTTTGGCGGGCTGCTTGCGGCGCGGTCCACGCCGGGACCGCACGGCCGGTACCCCTGTCACCAGAGGCTTGAGGGCCAGGCTGTCGTTGGTGTCCGCGCCGGAGGTGCCGACCACCAGCGGGACGCCCTGAGCCTCGGACAACACGTGCAGCTTGCTGCCGGATTTACCGCCGTCGACCGGGTTTGGGCCGTTCCACTTCGCGAAGCAGACCCTCGGATGGACTCCGCACTCCCGAAGCCGCGGACCGCTGGACCTGGATCCTGATCGCCGCCCACACCCAGCTCCGGCTCACCCGGCCCCTCGCCGCGGACCTCCGCCGGCCCTGGGAGAAACCCATCACCTTCGACCGGCTCACCCCGGCCCGGGTCCGTCGAGGGTTCAGGAACATCCGCGCTCACCTCGCCTGCCCGGCCCGTGTTCCCAAACCCCGAGGAGCTGGCCCCGGACGGCCACCGGGTGCCAAGAACAAGGAGGGTCTCGTAGTCTCGCGCCAGGCGGCGGTGCAGCATCAGCCAGCCGTAGGTCCGCTCGACCGTCCACCGCTTCGGGATCGGGTGAAGCCCCTGGCCCCGGGGTGCGTTGGACGATTTGCATGTCGATGCCGAGGGTGGAGGCGTGCTCGACGAAATGCCTGCGACAGCCGCCGTCGACCCAGACCTTGCGGATCGAGGCGTGAGTGGTGACGTCCTCCGGAGCGCCGCCCGCGACCGGTAGGCGAACCGGACCCGGATTCCCGTGGGACAGCAGTGCGCATTCTTGGCCTGCGGCTCACGGCGCCGTCATGCAGCTCACCGATCACTGGCCTCAGGCGGCCGACCGATCCGCTTCATGCCAATCCGTTCCATGCCCCAGGTGGTGCGGTGTCTGAACAGCGCGATCCAAGGCAGTGGCTCGCGTTCGCCCGCTTGCCTGCCTCCTTGGCTCGCGCGTCCGCCTGGATGGAGGCGGGTTCCTCGGCGGACAGCCGCGGGTGGTCCTTTGGGGCCGCGGTGGAACGTCGACCGGATCGGGCCGGGACCGGAGCAGCGCGGGTCAGGAGCGGCAAGGCGCCCTGGTGGTGCTTCGTATGACGAGGTGTGGTGTGACGACGACTTCTCGTTCGTCGTCCGCCGCCCCACCCTCCAGCCGGGCGACGGCCCGGCTCACGGCCCGGCGCGCCAGCTGGCGGGCTTCTTGCCCGACCGTGGTGAGTTGGACGTGGGCGAGGCGGGCGAGGTGGCTGTCGTCGAAGCCGACGACCGAGATCTCGTCGGGCACAGGGATACGGGCGCGCAGGAAGGTGTCGAGGACGCCGATGGCGCAGTGGTCGTTGAAGGCGAGGACGGCAGTGGGGCGGGCAGCCTCGGCGAGGAGTGTTCGTGCGGCTGCCGCACCGTGGTCCTCGGTCAGCCCGCCCGGCACGAGGCGGACGCGGTCGGTGAGGCCGTGGTGCTTCATGGCCGACTTGTAGCCGCGGCGCCGATCGGCAGCGCCCGGCGCCCTGCCCCCGTCGATGTGGACGATGTCGCGATGGCCCAGTGCCACGAGGTGGTCGACCGCCTGGCGGGCGCCCTCGTCGTCGGCCGCGCGGACGACGTCGACGCCGTCGGTGAGCGGACGCAGCCGGCGGGCCACGGAGACGACGGGCAGCTGTGCCGCGAGTTCTGCCAGCCGGGCCGCCGGGGCATGGGGGCTGAGCAGGATCAACGCCTCGCAGCGGTCGGCGAGCAGCGCCTCCACCGCCTCCTGTTCGCTGCGGCTCGCGGTGACGGCGCTGAGCGCGATCTGATAGCCGGCCGCCCCCGCCGCGGCGTAGAGCGCCTCAACCATGTCGGCGTGGAAGGGCTGTCGCAGGTCGAACTGCACTCCCACCAGGTGCGAGCGGCTGCTGCGCAGGAGGCGGGCCCTGCTGTCCGGCCGGTAGCCGATCTCCTGCGCGGCCCGCAGCACCCGCTCGCGACTTGCCGCGCTGGGCCCCTTGGCACCGCGCATGACCATGGAGGCAAGCGGCACGGAGACACCTGCCCGCGCCGCGAGGTCGCTGAGCGTCGGCCGCTTTCCGTCCGGGACGGCAGAGCGCGATGGCACCGTCGGCCTTCCTGATCGAGGGTCTTCTCCGAGGTGATCGTAGACCGGGCCAAGCAGGACATGCACTGGTCAACGTTGTTACAACGTTATAAATCAAATGTCCGCACAAACCCTTGACAGGCTGCCCGGCGCCTGGCGTACTGCTCCTGTTCTCTTAGAACGTTATAAGTCTGGAGCTGCGATGTACACGTTGGCGGTCTGTGCCGAGATGGTCTACCGCGACCTGCCGATCGAGGAGCGGGCCCGGCGCATCCACGAGGCCGGCTTCCAGGTGGAGATCTGGGACTGGACCCGGCACGACCTGAACGCACTGGCCCAGACCCCCGCCGAGTTCTCCTCAATGACCGGCTACATCCGCGGCACCCTGACCGACCCGGACGGCGCAGCCGAACTCCTGCGCACAGCCGAGGAGTCGATCAAGGCCGCCGAGCGTCTCGGCTGCCCCCGGCTCAACCTGCACGGCACCGGCCTGGACGGCGAGGGCCTGCCCGTGGTGCCGGTGACCGGCGAGGCCACCGGCGACATGTGGATCACCGCCCACCGCACGCTCACCCGCCTGGCCGAACTGGGCGAAAGCGCGGGCGTCACCTTCACCTTGGAGAACCTCAACACCGCCGTCGACCACCCCGGCGTCCCGTTCGCGCGGGCCGCCGACACCTACGCCCTGGTCGCGGCAGTCGATCGGCCCGGTCTGCGGATGAATCTGGACCTCTACCACGCCCAGATCGGCGAGGGAAACCTCATCGAGCTCGTCCGCCGCGCGCATGGCGCGGGGCTGATCGGAGAGATCCAGGTCGCCGACGTGCCCGGCCGCTGCGAACCCGGCACCGGAGAGATCAACTATCCGGCCGTCGCCCGCGCCCTCACCGACCTCGGCTACGACGGCACGGTCGCCCTGGAGGCATGGCCCTCCGGCGACAGTCACACCGCCATGGAGCGGTTCCGCGCCGCGTTCACCCTCTGATCCCACCCCGAGTCGCACAGCAGGCCACCCAATAGCTCCCCGCCCGACCCACAACGGGATGTGTTGCGTCCCGCCGGTGGATCACCCCTTCCCGCAAGTCAGCACAGTGAGGTGCCGAAATGAACCGCTCGCTTCCCTCCCGCTCCCGCAGATTCACCGTCTTGGTGGCCATGGCCGCCAGTACAGTCCTGGCACTCGCCGGCTGCTCCAGCAGCTCGGGCGGCAAGAAGTCGGAGGAGAGCGCCGGTGGCGTCTCTGCCGGCAAGGCCACCACGCCCCGCATGACCATCGCGATGATCACCCACGCCGTCCCCGGTGACACGTTCTGGGACACCATCCGCAAGGGCGCCCAGGCCGCGGCCGCCAAGGACAACGTCAAGCTGATCTACTCCTCCGACCCGAACGGAGGCAACCAGGCCAACCTGGTGCAGAACGCGATCGACCAGAAGGTCGACGGCATCGCCGTCACCCTCGCCAAGCCCGACGCCATGAAGGGCACCGTGGCCAAGGCGGTGCAGGCCGGTATACCCGTGGTCGGCTTCAACTCCGGTGTGGACGACTGGAAGAAGCAGGGCCTGCTCCAGTACTTCGGACAGGACGAGACCGTCGCGGGCGAGGCGGTCGGCAAGAAGCTGAGTTCCCTCGGTGCCAAGAAGGTCGCCTGTGTCATCCAGGAACAGGGCCAGGTCGCCCTCGAGGCACGCTGCGCGGGCGTGAAGAAGGGCTTCTCGGGCACGACGGAAAACCTGTTCGTCAACGGCGCCGACATGCCGTCCGTGCAGTCGACCATCACCGCCAAGCTCAAGCAGGACCCCTCCATCGACTACGTCGTCACCCTCGCCGCCCCGGTCGCGCTGACCGCCACGCAGGCGGTGTCCGACGGCGGCAGCAAGGCCAAGGTCGCCACCTTCGACCTCAACAAGGAACTCGTGAAGGCGATCCAGGGCGGCAGCATCGAGTTCGCCGTCGACCAGCAGCCTTATCTGCAGGGCTACCTGGCGGTCGACTCCCTCTGGCTCTACAAGACCAACGGCAACTACAGCGGCGGTGGCGTGGCGCCCGTGCTGACCGGCCCGGCCTTCGTCGACAAGTCCAACGTCGAGGCCGTCGCCACGTTCGCCGCCAAGGGAACACGGTGACGCGTACGACCCGGGTCACGGCCGGACCCGTGTGGGTTCGGCCGGCCCTCTGCTGACCGTCACCGCCATCGCCCACCCTCAAGTCAAGGAACCACATGACCTACCGCACCTCCCTCGGAGTCGCCGTGATCGGCGCCGGCCGCATGGGAGCCGACCACGTACGCCGGATCAGCGAGGTGACCAGCGGCGCCCATGTGGCCGCCGTCGTCGACGTCGACATCGATCGCGCCAAGACGGTCGCCGCCGACGTCGACGGATGCGCGGCCTACGGCGACGTCGCCGAAGCGATGGCCTCACCCGACGTCGACGCGGTGCTGCTCGCCTCCCCGGGCGTCGCCCACGAGGCGGCACTGCTCACCGCGTTCGAGCACGACCTGCCCGTCCTGTGCGAGAAGCCCCTCACCCCCGACGCCGCCTCCGCCCTGCGCGTGCTGGAGGCCGAGCAGCGGCTCGGGCACCGCCGGGTGCAGGTGGGCTTCATGCGCCGTTACGACCACGAGTACATCAAGCTCAAAGCGCTGCTGGACAGCGGGGAACTGGGCCGGCCGCTGATGCTGCACAACCGGCATCGCAACCCGTCCTGTCCGCCGGACTTCACCAGCGCCATGCTCATCAACGACTCCGTGACCCACGAGATGGACATCACCCGCTGGCTGCTCGGCCAGGAGATCACCGCCGTCACCGTCATGCGGCCGCGGCCCTCCGGCAACGCGCCCGAAGGGCTGGCCGATCCGCAGTTCGTCGTCTTCGAAACCGACGGCGGCGCCCTGGTCGACGTCGAGATCTACGTCAACGCCCGCTACGGCTACCAGGTCCAGGCCGAGGCGGTGTGCGAGCACGGCACCGCCCGCATCGGCGACCGGCACGACATGCTCGTCAGCACCGGCGGACGCTGGGGCGGCACGGTCACCCCCGGCTTCGTCGAGCGGTTCGAGGAAGCGTACGACCGCGAGGTCCAGGCATGGGTCGACGCCACCCGGCGCGGCGAGGTCACCGGCCCCAGCGCCTGGGACGGCTACGCCGTGGCCGCGGTCTGCGAGGCGGGCATCCGCGCCCAGACCGAGGGCCACCGCGTCGAGGTGGAACTCGCCGACCGCCCAGCCCTCTACATCTGACCCCCACCGCCGGCACACCGAACCAGCGGGGAACGACCCCTCCCCGCCCGACCACACCGCAGACGGGACGCATCATGAAGATCGGTCTGAACACCGACAGCGTCGGGCACCTCACGCTCGACGAGACCCTGGACCTGGCCGCCGAACTCGGCCTGGACCACGTGGAGTTCGCCACCGGCGCCTGGTCCACCGCCCCGCACATCGACATCGACCGGCTTCTCGACAGCGACGGCGCGCGCCGCGAACTGCTGGCCAAGGTCGCCGACCGAGGGCTCACGATCAGCGCCCTCACCTGCTCGGGCAACCCCCTGCACCCCGGGCCCAGCGGCCGCGAGCACGACCAGGTCGCGCGCAGGACGATCGCTCTCGCCCCGCTCCTCGGCATCGACCGCGTGGTGATGATGTCCGGGCTGCCGGGCGGGCCGGGCGACGCCAACCCCAACTGGATCACGGTCTCCTGGCCGCCGGAGACCACACAGATCCTCGACTGGCAATGGACCGAGGTCGTCATCCCGTACTGGCGAGACCTCGTCGCCCACTCCCGTGACCGGGGCGTACCCAAGCTCGCTCTGGAGATGCACGCCCACCAGGTGGTCTACAACGTCCCCACCCTCCTGCGCCTGCGCGAGGAGGTCGGGCCCGTGGTCGGAGCCAACTTCGACCCCAGCCACCTGATGTGGATGGGCGCCGACCCTCTCGCCGCCATCGAGACCCTGGGCGAGGCGATCTACCACGTACACGCCAAGGACACCCGGCTGGAACCCTCCCGCCAAGCCCTGACCAGCAGGCTGGAGACGCTGCCGGTCATGGCCGCCAAGGACCGCTCCTGGAACTACGTCACCCTCGGCTACGGCCACGACGACGCGTTCTGGCGCGCTTTCTGCCTCGCCCTGCGCCGAGCCGGTTACGACGACGTCCTGAGCATCGAGCACGAGGACGTTCTCGTGGCCCCCGTCGAGGGCGTCACCAAAACCGTCGACCTGCTGCGCCGCGTCATGCTGCGCGACCCCAGTTCCTACAAGCCCCAGGAGATCTGAGCCGTCCTGAGCCGCACGGACACGAGTTCCGCGCGGCTCGGTCCGCCAGGCCGAGGTCGACCGCGACGAGCGGGACGACCGGCTGTCGACCGCCGAACACGAGGAACTGAAGCAACTCCGCAAGGCAAACGCCGAGTTCAGGCGGGCGAACGAGATTCTCAAAGCGGCGAGCGTGTTCAGCTTCCTCTCCTGGCTCGCCGACCGAGGCCGCACCCTCGAACACTGCCACCAGGCCGACGTCGACGCCTGGCACACGGAGAAGCCGGCCACCCGGCGCCCGGCCCAGACGTTCCTGCGCTGGTGCATGAAGACGAGCCGGATGCCTCGCCTCACCCTGCCACCCCAAGTCATCAACCAGGACCAAGCGCCGCTGCACCAGTACCGCCGACTCGCCATTCTCCGGCGGACCCGCAACGACGACTCCTTGCCCCTGCGGGCCCGGGTCGCGGCCGCGCTCGTTCTCCTCTACGCGCAACCCGTCACCTGCATCGTCCGCCTCACCGTCGACGACGTCATCGACGACGGGGCTACCCTCACCGTCCGGCTGGGAGACCCGCCGTCCCCGCTTCCGGAACTCGTCGCTGACCTCATGCGGGCATACGTCCAGTCCCGCCAGCACCTGCCCTACGCCAGCAGGAGAAGCTAACAGTGGCTCTTCCCCGGTCGCCAGCCCGGACAGCCCATGAATCCGGTCAGCCTCCAAGTCCACCTGCGAAAGATCGGCGTCCCGCCACAGCGCGGCAGGACCTCCGCGATCCGCCAACTCGTCCTCCAAGCCCCAGCCCCCGTCATCGCGAAGGCGCCCGGCTACCACGACGAGACAGCCACCCGCCTGGTCACCGAGGCTGGCGGAACCTGGAGCCGGTATGCCCCGGGTGACCACAGGCGCTGCCCCGGCCGGACCTTGATCCTTAAGCCAGTCCGGCGCGTCCATATCCCGAAGAAGAACGGGAAGACCCGCCCGCTGGGACTGCCCACCTGGTCGGACAAGCTCGTCGGCGAGGTGGTCCGTCTCTTATCAGAGGCGTACTACGAGCCGACGTTCTCCGACCGCTCGCATGGATTTCGCCCCCGGCGCGGCTGCCATACCGCGCTGCGGGAGGTGGCTCACACCTGGGCCGGGACAGCCTGGTTCATCGAGGGCGACATCGCCGACTGCTTCGGCAGCCTGGACCACCAGGTCCTGCTGGCGATCCTCGGTGAGCAGATCCATGACCAGCGGTTTCTACGGCTGGTGCGCAACATGCTCACGGCCGGATACCTGGAGGCCTGGAAAGGGGGAGCCACCCTGTCGGGCGCTCCGCAAGACGGGGTGGCCTCGCCGATCCTGTCCAACATCTACCTGCACAAGCTGGATGAGTTCGTCGAGACCGTTCTGATCCCGGAGTACACCCGAGGAGAGCGCCGGGCCCGCAACCCGGCGTATCTGGAGTTGCAGAAACTGCTGGCGAAATCCCGCCGGCGCGGCGACCGGGCCCAGGCCCGCACGCTGCGCCAGCGGATGACCAGCCTGCCGAGCGCGGATCCAAACGATCCGGGCTATCGGAGGCTGCGCTACATCCGCTATGCAGACGATCACCTCCTGGGCTTCGCCGGACCGAAATCCGAGGCCGAGCAGATCAAGCAGCGCCTGGCTCAATTCCTGCGTGATGAACTCAAGTTGGAACTGTCCCAGGACAAGACGCTGATCACCCATGCCCGTACCCGGGCCGCCCGGTTCCTCGGATACGAGATCGTCGTCCAGCACAACGACACGAAGAAGACCGGCCGTTACCGACGCGTCAACGGCCAGGTCGCTCTCCGCGTCCCGAAGGACGTCATCAAAGCAAAGTGCGCCCCCTACCTGATTCACGGCAAACCCGTGAAGAGAACGGCTCTGATCAACAGCAGCGACCATGCCATCGTTGCGACCTTTGGAGCCGCTTACCGGGGCGTGGTCCAGTACTATCTGCTCGCCGGAGATGTCTTCCGGCTGCACCGCATGCCCGGACACGTCAGCAACTGCTCGACGCCATCCAGGCAGCAAGCCTCCGCGTTGTGGACAAGATCGACACCAAGCCCGGCACCCACGCTCCAAGGACGCCACCGACCCACTCCACACAGCACGAAGCGCCGAGACCACGTCCCTCTGGCGTCTGACAGCATGACCGTGAGCACATCCCGTGGGTGACCTCGCCACGCCCACGGGATGACCCGATTCCTTGCCAAGCCTGAGGATCACAAACACCTACTGAACTCGTCCGTGCAGAGCGCCCTGCCGCCCACCAACGCGCAGGTTCCCGCGACTGAGCGGCCAGAAATTCGCGAACCCGCCTGCTTTCCCGCGCGGGCATGTGGAGCCGGGCGAGGACCCGTGGGCCGCGGTGGAGCGGGAGTGCCGGGAGGAGCTGGGTATCCCGGCCGTCGCTTCGGACGTCACGGGCGAGCACCCGCTCTTCCTCACCGTCACCCGAACCCGGGGACAGGGGGAACACACCGACGTCTCGCTCTGGTACGTCATCAGCGCGGACGCGGAAACCGTCCTCTCCTGGGACGAAGCGGAGTTCTCGGCGATCCGATGGCTGACTCCCGATCAGGTGCTCGCCGAGGCGCTCGACTCGATGGACCCCCATATGCACCGCTTCACCCGCAAGCTGGTGCAGGCCCGGGCTTCATGACCTCGGCGGTGTGCCGGTGCCCTCGGGCTCGGGGTGCGTTCGGGCGACCATGGCCGCCAGGACGAAGGTGACGCTGATCAGCAGGGACCAGGCGCCGAACTTCTCCACTCCCACGGGCTGCCAGCCATCGAGTTGGTACGGGTAGCGCCAGGCACCCAGGTAGGTGGCGAGGTTCTCCGCGACCCAGAGGAAGAAGCCGATCAGGACGAACGACAGCGCGAGCGGCATCCGTCGGCGTACACCACGCACCGTGTAGCGCACGGAGGTGCCCGCGTTGACGGCCAGGAGCAGTGCGGCCAGGAGCCAGCGGGCGTCGGGGAGCCAGTGGTGGCTGAAGAAGTTGGCGTAGATGGCCGCGGCGACGACGGCCGTCGAGCGCGGGCGGTAGCGGACCAGCTCCAGGTCGAAGAGGCGCCAGGCGCGGCAGACGTAGCTGCCGACAGCGGCGTAGAGGAAACCTCCGTACAGCGGCACGCCCGCGAACTTCAGTACGGCCGGTTCCGGATAGGTCCACGAGCCGAGGGACACCTTCACGACCTCGAAGGCCAGGCCGATGACGTGGCAGACGGCGATGACGACGACGTCCCGCCCGTTCTCCCAGCCGCGCAGCCAGAACAGCAGCGTCAGCAGCACCCCGTAGACGACGAGCAGGTCGTAGCGGGCCACGGGGAGGCCGGGCAGCAGGGTCGATGCCGCCACGCCGGACATCAGGGCGAAGGCGAAGGCGCAGGACCGTGTCTGTATCCACGCGAAGTCGAGCAGCTGGCGCAACGACGCGGCCAGCGGGCCTGTGATGCTTGTGGTGACCATGATCCGAAAGACGAGCCTGTGGCTTCCTCGGTTGCCGCGCGGCGGGGAAGACGCGGAAGAGGTGCGCCGCCGAAAATGCGTTGCGGCTGCGCTCCCCTCCCCCGGACCCTGAGCCCATGTCCTACCTTCTTCGTCCCGCCGGCCTCACCGACGCGACCGCCATCACCGAACTGCTCAACGAGGTCGACCGGATCGAGATCGGCCGGCCCGAGACCGACCTGCATGCCGTCGAGGCCGACCTGAAGCGGCCCGACATCCATCTGGAGCGCGACTCCTGGCTGGCGTTCCACGGTGACCGGCTGGTGGCGTACGGCCTGCTGTGGGACGACTCGGGGGGTGAGCGCGTCGACATCGACCACTACGTGCTGCCCGAGCACCAGCAGGCCGGGGAGCTGATTCTGGAGCCGATGCAGGCCCGGGCTCTGGACAAGGCACGCGAGAACGGTGCGGACAGGGCAGTGGTCCATCTGCACCTCAACACGGAGCCCACGCTCGACACGGGGCTGATCGAGAAGCGGGGCTGGTACGTCGTACGGCGCTATCACGTGCTGCAACGGTCGCTGGACGCGGCCGCGGACCTCATGCCGGAGATACCGTCCGGCGTACGGCTGCGGTCGTGCGCCGACGAGGCGGACCGTGCGCGTGTCCACGCGCTGTATCAGTCGAGCTTCGCCGAGCACTTCGACTTCCAGCCGCGTACCTACGACCAGTGGCTGGGCGACGTCGACGCCGACACGCTCGACTGGTCCCTGGTGTGGATCGTCGGTACCGGGGAGCCGGGGGACGCCGGGTTCCTCCTCGCCCGCGACGACCGGGAGGCGATGGGCTGGATCCGGAGCATCGGTGTGGTGCGAGAAGCCCGCGGTCTGGGTCTGGGTGGCCTGATGCTGCGCAACGCGTTCGCCGCCTTCGCCGCGCGCGGGCGGGAGACGGTGGGGCTCGGCGTGGACACCGCCAACACCACGGGGGCTCCCGCTCTGTACGCCCGCCACGGCATGGCCGTCCATTACGCCGTGGACACGTGGGAGGCGGTCCTGAAGTGACCAGGGCCCGCGCCGTCACGCGCCGGTGAGGGCGCGGGCGGACCGTCCCTCATGGCACAGGGCCGCACCCGTGACCAGCGCACCCAGCCCCTCCCACAGGCCCACGCCGAGGAACCCGGACGGGGCGCGGCCGCTGATCACGGCGAGTGTGAAGACCGCGCGGGCCAGCAGGCGGAAGGGGACCACACGCCGGCGAGGACGCCGAACACGGCCATGGTCCAGCCGGACAGGGAGCGGGGCAGGAGTCGCACGAAGTCCTCCGCAGGCCAGGGGAGTTGAGCCTGAGGTACCCCTGCATAGCGTGCCGGCCCCGGCGCGGAGAGCACCGAGGCCGGCCGGGAGCGTGCGGTCAGCGGACTCCGACGCCCTGCTGGGCGCTGCTTCTGCGGGCATTGTTGTACAGGCGCAGCAGGTGCTTCGCGACCGCGCACGGCACGGTGTCGACATGGCACTGCCGGCAGGTCTGCATGTGGTGTTCGTAGTCGGTACGGGTCTGCTGCAGGGCATCGCCTTGAGACGGCATCGAAGTCCTCGGAATCGACGGCGGTGGGGGGGGGTGGAGGTGGCGGGGCGGGTGCCGAACGGGACCGCGCCGCGTACCTGACAGAGAAGTTGATCATGTTACTTGTGGTAGGGGGAAATCGCGGCTCCGCAACCGCCCCCGTCACCGCCAGCCGGAAAACGCTTGGACTGCGCGGCAGCCGTCGCGGGACACTACGTACTCAACCAATGACTCCACGTAATCATCACAGGGGTGGGATGGGTACGCCTGAATCGCGCAGGGTCCTGCCGGGCAAACGCTCGGTGCTCCTCGCACTTCGTTACTACGGACGGGAATTGGCCCGTCTACGGTGGATGACGGTCCCGGCGATGCTGCTGTCGGCACTCGGCAACATCGGGATCAACTACATCGCGCCGCTGATCGTCGCCAAGCTCGTCGGCGACATCGCGGGCGACACGGACGTCACCCTCAACTCGACGCTGCCATACGTCCTCGGTTTCGTCGGTGTGCTGCTGTTCGCCGAGGCGTTGTGGCGCGTCGCTCTGCACTGCCTGAACCGCCTGGACGCCCTGGGTATCGAGCACCTGTACGTGATCGGGATGGACGAGCTGTTCGCCAAGGACGCCGCGTTCTTCCACGACAACTTCGCCGGGTCGTTGACCAAGCGCGTGCTGAGCTTCGCCTCCCGTTTCGAGCAGTTCGTCGACACGCTGACGTTCCAGATCGTGGGCAGTTTCGTGCCGCTGGTGTTCGGGGCGGTGGTGCTGTGGCGCTACGAACCGCTGCTCGTCGTAGGGCTGTTGACGATGATCGCGGTGACGGCGCTGTGTGTGGTGCCCCTCATCCGGCGCCGTCAGGCGCTGGTGGACGAGCGTGAGGAGGCGATCGCCCGGGTTTCGGGCCATGTCGCCGACAGCCTGATGAACATGGACACGGTGCGGGCGTTCGCCGCCGAGGGGCGCGAGGCCGCCGAGCACCGCTCGCGGGTGGCGGTGTCGCGGGCGCTCACCCTGCGGTCGTGGGACTACGGCAATCTGCGCATCGACACGCTGGTCGCACCGATGTCGGTGCTGACCAACGCGCTGGGGCTGCTGCTCGCGGTCACGCTCGGTGGGGGCGCGCACGGGGTGGAGGCGGTCGTGGTCGCCTTCACCTACTACAGCAACGCGACGCGGATCATGTTCGAGTTCAATCAGATCTACCGTCGGCTGGAGAGCTCGATGACGGAGGCCGCGCAGTTCACCGAACTGCTGCTGACACCGCCGACCGTGCTCGACCCGCCGTCGCCCGAGCCGCTGTTGCCCGGGGCCGCCGACGTCCGCTTCGAGCAGGTGACCTTCGCGCACTCCGGCGGTCGGTCACTGTTCGAGGGCCTCGATCTGGCCGTGCCCGCCGGGGCGAAGGTCGGCCTCGTGGGCCGGTCCGGCGGCGGCAAGACCACGCTCACCCGGCTGCTGTTACGGATGACGGACATCGACGGCGGCCGGATCCTGATCGGCGGTCAGGACATCAGCCGGATGCGTCAGGCCGACCTGCGCGGCCTGATCGCCTATGTGCCGCAGGACCCGGCGATGTTCCACCGCACCCTGCGGGAGAACATCGCGTTCGCCCGGCCGGACGCCACCGACGCCGAGATCCGACGCGCGGCCGAGGCGGCACACGTCACGGAGTTCGCCGACGCGCTGCCGAACGGCTTCGACACCATGGTGGGCGAGCGTGGCGTCAAACTGTCCGGCGGTCAGCGCCAGCGGGTCGCCCTCGCCCGGGCGATCCTGCGCGACGCGCCGATCCTGCTGCTCGACGAGGCGACCAGCGCTCTGGACTCCGAGAGCGAGATCCTCGTCCAGGAGGCGCTGTGGCGGCTGATGGACGGGCGGACGGCGCTCGTCGTGGCGCACCGGCTGAGCACGGTCGCCACCATGGACCGACTCGTCGTCCTCGACCACGGGCGGATCGTCGAGCAGGGCAGCCACCACGAACTGCTCGCGGCGCAGGGCGCCTACGCCAAGCTCTGGGAGCACCAGTCGGGCGGCTTCCTCGACGACGACCCTGCGCGGGCCGAGTTGCCGTGAGCCGGAGACTGGTCCGGGCGGGCGCGGCGGCCACCGCGCCCGCGGGGGCCTCAGTCGGCGCAGCAACCGTCCTCGATGGTGTCTCGGCCGGTGGTGTCGAGTCGGCAGAAGCAGGACGCCTCGATCGGTACGTCCGCCATCGCGGCCGCGAGACGCAACTGCTGGGCCACCATCTGTGCCTGCGCGGTCCTGCCCAGGCGCGTCAGGCACTCGTGGAGGCCGTGCAGGGACCAGACGTTGCCGGGATGCTGCAGGGCGCGCGGGAGCGTGCCGTCGAGGCCGAGGTCGGCCCGGTAGACCGCCTCGGCCTCCTCCACACGCCCCTGTTCGAGGAGGAGGGCGCCGTAGGCGTGCCGGGTGGGCTGCATCCAGCCCCACGGTTCGTCGTAGGGGAGGTTGTCGTCCAGTTCGATGGAGTGTTCCAGGGCGGCGAAGGCGGCGTCGAAGTCGCCCTTGCGGTACTCCAGTTCGCCGTCGAGCATCGCCGAGGCGATCGTGAGGATGTCGGCGCAGGTGTTGTTGAAGAGCATGCGGGTCTCGGGGACACGGGCGACGGCCTCGTGGAAGAGCCGGCGTTCCGCCTCGGCCTGCGGGACGCGGTGGGTCGAGGAGTACGCGACGCCGCGGGCGTAGTGGAGCATCGCGGTTGTCACGCAGTACAGCTCGGGGTCGGCGGGCAGGGGCAGTTCCAGGATGTCGTCCCAGCGGCCGAAGCGGATCAGGGCGTGGACCCGCATGGCGAGGAAGCCCTCCAGCCAGTCGGCCATGGGCGGGCTCGGCACGCGCAGCAGGTCCGTCGGGATGGATGCTTCGAGCTCCGCGACGGTCCGGAGGGCGACCTCGCACTGGCCGAGGAACATCGCGCCGTAGATCTTGAAGTGGTAGTTGTGCGTGCGGTACAGGGTGTAGAAGTTCATCGCCCCGGCTCGGGAGCGGTACTTCTCGTCGGCCTCGATGGCCGCGGTGTTGTCGGAGACGACCCGCCGGTAGTCGCCGCACAGCACCTCCAGGTGCGAGGGCATGTGCAGCAGATGCCCGGCGTCGGGCATGAGGCCGCGCAGCCGGTCCGCGACGCGGAGGGCCGCCTCGGGGGTCGGGGACATCTCCATCAGGTGGATGTACATGTGGACCACGCCGGGGTGGTCGCGTCCCGCGTCGGTGGCGAGGGCACGGTCGAGGGCGGCCTTGGCATCGAGCGTGCGCGCGCCCACGGCCGGTGCGCCGGTCCTCAGGTCCCACAGCTGCCAGGGGGTGAGGTTCATCAGGGCGTCGGCGTACAGGGTGGCGACGTCCGGGTCGCCGGGGGCGAGTTCGTAGGCCGCGCGCATGCTGTCGGCGTAGGGAGCGTTCCAGACGGAGCAGTCCGCCACGGCCTTCGCCTGCGGGTAGCGGGCGCGCAGTGCGCCGATCAGGGCCTGTTCGACGGGGGTGGCGGTGTCCGCTTTCGCATGGGCCAGTTCCACGGCGGCGTGGGTGCGGTCGACGGTGCGGGCCAGGTCCCGGTCGTCGAAGAACTCCCAGGGTTTGTTGTAGTTCGGGCCGAGCGCGTAGGCGATGCCCCAGTGGGCCATGGCGCAGTCGGGGTCGGCCGCGGCCGCGGCCTCGAAGCAGGCGACGGCCTCCTCGTGGTGGAAGGCGTACGTCCACCTCAGGCCGCGGTCGAACCAGAGCTGGGCCTGGGCTGAGGACGTGGTCACGGGTCGGGTGTAGGTGCCGAGGTCGTAGTACTCCATCGTCTGTCTCCTGCCTGTGCTGCGCCCGCCAGGTTGTTCCCGGGCCGGGTCCCGCTCCGACAACGGGTGGGCGTGATGCCCGGTTGCGGGGTCGGGCATGTCCGGGGGTGCCCTGCCCGGCAGCTGCGGCGAGGCCCGGTCGGACAGACCGCACAGCCCCGCTTGCTCCGCCCAGGTGCGGGCAGGGTGCGTCGTGGCGCATTCTTGCTGTGTCGCGCGCGTGATGGGCGTACGGACGAGGTAGGGCCGATGACTGGGAGCGCCGAGGGCGCAGAGCGGACGCCCGGCAGGCTGGCGGCGCTGCTGATCGATGCCTCGGCGGAGGCGATCAGCGCGGCCGGTGGCCACGCGGGTGGGGTCTACCTGCGCTCCGGCACGCCCGGACTGCTTCGTCTGGCGGTGCTGGAGGGGCTGCCGGGGCCGCTGTTCCGGCCGTGGTGGCGGCTGCATGCGGACCGGCCGTTTCCCGTCGCGGACGCCTATCGGCTCGGCCTGGAGGTGGTGCTGCCGAACGCCACGGAGACGATGCGCCGCTATCCGCAGTTCGCGGCCGGTCTGCCGTTCCAGTTCGGGTCCCTGCATGTCCCCGTGGCGGGCAGGTCGGCCGTGTACGGGGTGCTGACCGTGCTGCGGCCCTCGGCGGCGGACGCCACGGAGCTGCTGCCCGCGCGCGAGCGCATGGCCCAGGTGGCCGAGGAGCTGGGGTCGGCGCTGGGGGCCCTGGAGGACGGGGACGCGTCGGCGGTGTCCTGGGACGGCGGGCCGCTGTGTGTCCGGCCGCCGTCCGGCCGTCCGCCCACGGGGCGCGTCGGACGGTTCGCCTGGGATCCGGCGACGGGCCTCGTGACGGCGGACGAGCGGCTGAACGTCGTACTGGACGCGACCGCGGGGGAAGCCGACGGCACCGGGGAGGCGTTCGCGGAGGCCGTCGCACCAGGGGATGCGGAGCGGATTCTGGCGGCGCTGCGGGAGGCGGCGGGTGGCCGGCCGCCGGCCCTGCCGCTGTATGTGCGTGCGCCGGACGGTGCGCTGCGGCTGGTCGAGGTCTGGGGGCCGCACGACGACTCGGCGCCGTTCGGTGCGGCGACGGTACGGGGTGTCGTCCTCGACCCGGGGCCGGGCGCGGTGGCGGACGCGGCGGCCGATCTGCTGCCGGACGGTGTGTTCTGCCTGGACCGGGTGGGCACGGTCGTCTACGCGAATCCGCATGCGGCGCGGTTGCTGCGCCGGCCGCGCACCGAGTTGCTGGGCCGCACTCTGTGGGAGGGCGTGCCGTGGCTGAACCAGCCCGCCGTCGAGGATCATCTGCGCGGAGCCCTGCTGTCTCCGGAGCCGATGCACTTTCATGTCCGCAGACCGTCCGCCCATAGTCGTGAGCCCGCCGCCGACTCCGTCGAGGGCGACGTGCTCGCGATGTCCGTCTATCCCGGCCGGGATCTGCTGACGTGCACGCTGCGGCTGGGGCACCGCATGGCGGACGTCCCGGCCGGCCTCCCGGAAGCGCACGGTCCGCCGGAGCCGGCCGGTGCGCCTTCGCTCTCTCCCCTGTACCGCCCGATCGTCCTCGCCATCGCGCTGACGGAAGCGGTCACCGCCCGTCAGGTGTCGGCCGTGGTGATGCGGGAGCTGCTGCCCGCCTTCGGCGGCCGTCGGCTGGCCATCTACCTGCTGCAGGAGCGGCATCTGTACCTGGCCTGGGAGACCGGCTTCCCCAAGGGGTTCCTCGCCCCGTTCGAGGGAGTGGGGCTGGACGAGCGACTGCCCGGCGTCGAGACGCTGACCAGTGGCCGCCCGCTGTTCTTCGACTCGATGCAGCAGCTCGCCGACGCCTATCCGGGCATCGCGCTGGACGCGACCGAGGGAGCCCGCGCCTTCCTTCCCCTGATCGCCTCCGGGCGTGCCGTCGGCTCGTGCATCCTCGGCTTCGACCGGCCGCGCAGCTTCAGCACCGAGGAACGCACGGTGCTCACCGCCATGGCCGGGCTGATCGCGCACGCCATGGAGAAGGCACAGCGCTACGAGAGCGAGGCCGCGCTGGCCCGTGGGCTGCAGCAGGCGCTGCTCCCCCGGCGGCTGTCCCAGCACCCGCTGGTGGAGACCACCGGGCGGTATCTGCCGGGCACCCAGGGGATGGAGGTGGGCGGCGACTGGTACGACGTCGTCGCGGCCGGTGACGGTCTGGCCCTGGTGATCGGCGATGTGCAGGGGCATGGCGTGCAGGCGGCGGCCACCATGGGCCAGCTGCGCAGCGCCGTGCGGGCTTTCGCCCTCGGCGACCGGCCCCCCGACGAGGTCATGAGCGGCACCAACCGGCTGCTGATCGACCTCGACGCCGGTCTGTTCGCGAGCTGCTGCTACATCCGGCTGGATCCCGCGACCGGCGTCGCCCAGGCGGCCGTGGCCGGGCACCTGCCGCCGCTGCTGCGCCGCCCCGACGGCCGTACGCATGTCGTCGACCTGCCCGGCGGGGTCGTGCTCGGCGTGGACCCGCAGGCCCAGTATCCGGTGGCGGAGCTGCGGATGGAGCCGGGTGCCGTACTGGCCCTGTACACGGACGGGCTGGTCGAGCGGCCCGGTGTCGACATCGACGACGGCATCAGCGCGCTGCGGGTGGCGCTGGCCAAGGCCGGTGCCCCTGGTGCCCGCCGGGGCGGCCGCTTGCTGGCGGGCGTGGCCGACCGGCTCACCGTGACGGCCCGGCACACGGCGGACCGCCCCGACGACATCGCGCTGCTGCTCGCCACGCGGCGGGCCACGCCACCGCGTCGGAAATGAGGGCGCGCGCCGACGACACCGGCTCCGTAACCCTGTTGCGGGGGCGGGAGTTGTCCGGATTCGCCCCCTCACTTCTGTGATCGTGATGTGTGAGAGAAAGCAGGTCCTGTCACGGTCCGTGACGTCTCTCGCCTCCTGAGGCCGGGCAGTGTAGACATGGGCACATGGTCCGACTAACGGGTCGATCCGGGGCCCGGTCGGCCCGTCGTCCGAGCGGTCTGCGCACCCGACGTGCGCCCGACCGCGATTTTGCGGTACCCGAGCGGGGAGTGCCGCGCGATCCACTGGCCGGGGGGCGGCGCAAGGGCCCGCTCGCCGGGGTGCGGTCGGCACTGGGCGGGCGCAGCGTCGCCGGGCAGGTGTTCCTGCTGCAAGTGGTGATCGTGCTGCTGCTGGTCGTCGCCGCTGTGGTGGCACTCGTACTGCAGACGCGGTACGACACCACACAGGAGGCACGCAACCGCTCCGTGGCGGTCGCCGAGGCGTTCGCGAACGCGCCCGGCACCCGGGAGGCGCTGGACAGCCCGGATCCCAGCGCCGTCCTGCAGCCGCGGGCCGAGGCGGCGCGCGAGGCGACCGACGTGGACTTCATCGTCGTCATGAACACCGACGGCATCCGCTACACCCACCCCAAGCCGGACCGCATCGGCAAGAAGTTCGTCGGGACCCTGGAACCGGCGCTGGCCGGGAAGGTCGTGGTCGAACACATCACCGGGACCCTCGGTCCGCTCGTGCAGGCGGTGGTCCCCGTCAAGGATCCCGACGGGAAGGTCGTGGGCCTGGTGTCGGCCGGGATCACGACGAAGACCGTGGGCGGTACCGCGGACCGGCAGCTGCCGCTCGTCCTGACCGCCGCGGCGGTGGCACTCGCCCTGTCCACGGCGGGCACGGCCCTGGTCAGCAAGCGGCTGCTGCGGCAGACGCACGGCCTCGGGCCGGACGAGATGACCCGGATGTACGAGCACCACGACGCCGTCCTGCACGCCGTCCGGGAGGGCGTGATCATCGTCGGCGACGAGGGGCGCCTGCTGCTCGCCAACGACGAGGCGCACCGCCTGCTCGACCTGCCCGAGCACGCCGAGGGACGCCGGGTGCTCGACCTCGGCCTCGCCCCCGACACCGCCGGACTGCTGGACTCGGGCCGGATGGCCACGGACGAGGTGCACCTGGTCAAGGACCGGCTCCTCGCCGTCAACCAACGTCCCACCCACCTCAGGGGCCGACCCTCCGGCAGCGTCGCCACGCTCCGCGACTCCACGGAGCTGCGGGCCCTGTCCGGCCGGGCCGAGGAGGCCCGCGAGCGCCTGAACATGCTGTACGACGCCGGTGTCGGCATCGGCACCAGCCTGGACGTCACCCGTACCGCCGAGGAACTGGCGGAGCTCGCGGTGCCCCGGTTCGCGGACTACGCCACCGTCGACCTGTTCGACGCGGTGCTGGGCGGCGGGCAGCCGGAGGGGGTGACCCGGCTCAGGCGCACGGCGTCCAGCGGGATACGCAAGGACGCGCCGCTGTACCCCGTGGGCGAGCAGATCCGGCTCGTGGACTCCTCGCCGCAGGCCCGTGCGCTCAGCGACGGCCAGGCCGTCGTCGAACCGCGGCTTCTCCAGGCGCCGGGCTGGCGCGCCCAGGACCTGGAGCGGTCGGCGCAGGTCGTGGAGTTCGGCATCCACTCACTGATCGCCGTCCCGCTCAGGGCGGGGTCCCTGGTGCTGGGCGTGGTCAGTTTCTGGCGGTCGCAGAAGGGCGAGCCGTTCGACGCCGACGAGGTCGCGCTCGCCGAGGAGCTCGTCGCGCGGGCGGCGGTGTCCATCGACAACGCCCGCCGGTACACGCGCGAGCACAGCATGGCGGTGACCCTGCAGCGCAGCCTGCTGCCGCGGCGCCTGCCCGAGCAGAACGCGCTGGACATCGCCTACCGGTATCTGCCGGCGCAGGCCGGGGTGGGCGGCGACTGGTTCGACGTGCTGCCGCTGTCCGGTGCCCGGGTGGCGCTGGTGGTGGGGGACGTCGTCGGCCACGGGCTGCACGCGGCGGCCACGATGGGACGGCTGCGTACGGCCGTGCACAACTTCTCCGCCCTGGACCTGCCGCCCGACGAGCTGCTCGCGCTTCTCGACGAGCTGGTCGCCCGGATCGACCAGGACGAGACGGAGGAGGGCGACAGCGCTCCGGTGGCCGGCGCGACCTGTCTGTACGCGATCTACGACCCGGTCTCCCGGCGGTGCACCATCGCCCGCGCCGGCCATCCGCCGCCGGCCCTGATCGGCCTGGACGGCACCGTCGAGTTCCCCGACGTGCCCGCCGGTCCCCCGCTGGGCCTGGGCGGGCTGCCGTTCGAGACGGCCGAGCTGGAGCTGGCGCAGGACAGCCGGCTGGTGCTCTACACGGACGGGCTCGTGGAGGACCGGGGGCGGGACATCGACGAAGGTCTGGAGCTGCTGCGGGCCGCGCTGGCCCGGGCCGGCCGGTCGCCGGAGGAGACCTGCCAGTCCGTACTGGACACCCAGCTGCCGGACCGGCCGAGCGACGACATCGCGCTGATCGTGGCGCGGACGCGGGCGCTCGGCGCCGACCTGGTCGCCGAGTGGCAGGTCCCGTCCGATCCGGCGGCCGTCGCCCAGGTGCGCTCCGATGTGACGGGGACGCTGGAGAGGTGGGGGCTGGAGGAGCTGTCGTTCACCACTGAGCTGATCCTGAGTGAGCTGGTCACCAACGCGATCCGGTACGGCGGTGGCCCGATCCGCGTGCGTATGTTGCGCGACCGCACGCTGATCTGCGAGGTCTTCGACGCCAGCAGCACCTCGCCGCATTTGCGCTACGCGGCCATGACGGACGAGGGCGGGCGCGGCCTTTTCCTGGTGGCGCAGCTCGCCGAGCGCTGGGGTACGCGGTACCTGCCCACGGGCAAGGTGATCTGGGCGGAGCAGCCGCTGCCGTAGCCGGCGCCGGTCCGTACACCGCCTGCTTGTACACGTCCGTTTGTGCATTGGTACGAACCTTTGACGCGACGACTGCCACTCGCCCCCCACATTTGGTAGGAAACTTTCCTATCAGTGGCAGTTTACAGTCAACTCCCCACCCCCCACCACCCCTTGGAGCCGCCGTGCAGCACCCCCCGCAAGCGTCGCGCCGCACACTCCTCGCTCTGATCGGTGCGTCCTTGGTATCGACCCCGCTCCTCAACTCCCCCCGGGCCGCCGCGGTCCGCGCCGCGGTGGGACTCGACGACCCGGCGAAGAAGGAGATCGCCATGCGGCTGGTGTCGAGCGCGGAGAACTCCTCGCTCGACTGGAAGGCCCAGTACAAGTACATCGAGGACATCGGCGACGGCCGCGGCTACACCGCCGGCATCATCGGCTTCTGCTCGGGCACGGGCGACATGCTCGAACTCGTCGAGTTGTACGCCGACCGCCGCCCCGGCAACGTCCTCGCCCCGTACCTGCCGGCGCTGCGCCGGGTGAACGGCACCGACTCGCATGACGGGCTCGACCCGCACTTCCCCCGCGACTGGGTCCGGGCCGCGCAGGACCAGGCGTTCCGGCAGGCGCAGAACGACGAGCGCGACCGGGTGTACTTCAACCCGGCCGTACGGCAGGGCAAGAACGACGGCCTGCGGGTGCTCGGCCAGTTCGCGTACTACGACGCCATCGTCATGCACGGCGACGGAAGCGACCCCACCAGCTTCCGCAACATCCGCAGGCGCGCCCTGAACCGGGCCCGGCCGCCGGCGCAGGGCGGCGACGAAGTCACCTACCTGCACGCCTTCCTGGACGCGCGGGTGTGGGCCATGAAGCAGGAGGAGGCCCACCGCGACACCAGCCGGGTCGACACGGCCCAGCGGGTCTTCCTGCGCAAGGGCAACCTCGACCTCGATCCGCCGCTCGACTGGAAGGTGTACGGGGACAGTTACCACATCGGCTGAGCACCACCCGGCGCCCCGGAAACGGGGCGCCGGACCGCGCCGTACACGCCCCTCGCCCGGCATGAGACAGTGACCGGCACGGCCCGGAAGCCTCATAAAGTAGATTTATGAGCTCATAGAGCGGACCCGCGTACCGACTTAGGCTTGCCTTAGCTTAGGCTTCCCGACGAGATCGCTTGCCACCGCTCGAAGGGACCCTGATCATGCCCCGCCCCCTGCGGGTAGCCATCGTCGGAGCCGGCCCCGCCGGGATCTACGCCGCCGACGCCCTGCTCAAGTCCGACGTGGCCGCCGAACCCGGCGTGTCCATCGACCTCTTCGAGCGCATGCCGGCGCCGTTCGGCCTGATCCGTTACGGCGTCGCGCCCGACCACCCCCGCATCAAGGGCATCATCACAGCCCTCCACCAGGTGCTCGACAAGCCGCAGATCCGCCTCTTCGGCAACGTCGACTACCCGACCGACATCAGCCTGGACGATCTGCGCGCGTTCTACGACGCCGTGATCTTCTCGACGGGTGCGACGGCCGACCGGGCGCTGCCGATCCCGGGCATCGACCTCGACGGGTCGTACGGCGCCGCGGACTTCGTCTCCTGGTACGACGGCCACCCGGACGTGCCGCGCACCTGGCCGCTCGAAGCGGAGAAGGTCGCCGTGCTCGGCGTCGGCAACGTCGCGCTCGACGTGGCCCGCATCCTGGCCAAGACGGCGGACGAGCTGCTGCCGACGGAGATCCCGCCGAACGTCCACGAGGGCCTCAAGGCCAACAAGGCGCTGGAGGTCCACGTCTTCGGCCGCCGCGGGCCGGCGCAGGCGAAGTTCTCCCCGATGGAGCTTCGCGAGCTGGACCACTCCCCCAACATCGAGGTCATCGTCGACCCCGAGGACATCGACTACGACGAGGGCTCGATCGAGACCCGGCGCGGCAACAAGCAGGCCGACATGGTCGCCAAGACCCTGGAGAACTGGGCGATCCGCGACGTCGGCGACCGCCCGCACAAGCTGTTCCTGCACTTCTTCGAGTCGCCCACGGAGATCCTCGGCGAGGACGGCAAGGTCGTCGGCCTGCGCACCGAGCGCACCGCCCTCGACGGCACCGGCAACGTCAAGGGCACCGGCGAGTTCAAGGACTGGGACGTCACCGCGGTCTACCGCGCCGTCGGCTACCTCTCCGACAAACTCCCCAAGCTGCCCTGGGACATCGACTCGGGCACGGTCCCGGACGAGGGCGGCCGCGTCATACAGGAGTCCGGCGAGCACCTGCAGTCGACGTACGTCACCGGCTGGATCCGGCGCGGTCCGGTGGGCCTGATCGGCCACACCAAGGGTGACGCCAACGAGACGGTGTCGAACCTCCTGGACGACTTCGCGAACGGCCGTCTGCAGACGCCGGATTCGCCCGAGCCGGAGGCCGTGGAGGCGTTCCTCGCCGAGCGCGAGATCCGCTTCACCACCTGGGAGGGCTGGTACAAGCTCGACGCCGCCGAGAAGGCGCTGGGCGAGCCGGAGGGCCGTGAGCGCGTGAAGATCGTCGAGCGCGAGGACATGCTCCGGGAGAGCGGCGCGTAAGTCACATACAGAGACACAGAGACTGAGGCACAGAGAGGGAGAGGGCCGGGGTTCATTGCCCGGCCCTCTCTCTGCTTTCACGCTCTCCGCGGTGATCGCCGCCTGTTAGCTCCCCCGGTGTTCTCACTGAGGTCCAGCTGGCCAGTCTGTCCTTCTCGGATCTGTACGGGCTGAACCGCGATGTGTGGGTGGACCACGACGTCGCGGCGATACGCCCGGACACCGCGGTCCGCGGCGACTACTTCCCCGAGCGGACGCTCGCCACCTGGCTCGCCCGGCATGACCTGCCCGACACGGTGTACGCGCTCCCCCTCACGGGCGTCCAGCCGCTCAGGGCCGCCTACCGCGCCCTTGCCCGGCATCTGGGCGGCGTGGACGCCATCGTGCTGGTGGACGGCGGGACCGACATCCTGATGCGCGGCGACGAGAACGGGCTGGGCACGCCGGAGGAGGACATGGCCGGCCTGGCCGCCGCGGCCGGGCTCGACGAGGTTCCCGTGCGGCTGGTGGCCTGCCTCGGGTTCGG
Organism: Streptomyces sp. DT2A-34; assembly: GCF_030499515.1. Taxonomy (NCBI): domain Bacteria; kingdom Bacillati; phylum Actinomycetota; class Actinomycetes; order Kitasatosporales; family Streptomycetaceae; genus Streptomyces; species Streptomyces sp. DT2A-34. The sequence goes on from NZ_JASTWJ010000001.1 coordinate 156,535, forward strand.
GGTGGACGCCCATCACGGCGTGAACCACTGCCTGGTGCTGGAGAACCTCGCCGCGCTGGACCGCGAGGGCGGCTACCTCGGCACGTTCTCGCTGCCGCGCGACAGCCGGGAGGGGAGCCTCTACCTCGACGCGGTGGAGCACGCCCAGCGGTGCACGCCGGACCACCCGAGCATCGTCCAGGGCTCCGTCGCGGCCGCGGTGCGCGGTGACTTCGGCGACGTACGGTTCACCGAACGGACCAGGGACAGCGAGCTGTTCGTCAATCCGCTCATGGCCCTGTACTTCTGCGTGGACGCGCCGCCCTGGCCCGGCGCAACCTCTCTCTCGACCGGCTGGAGAACACCGCGCTCATGCGCCAGATCAGCTCGGCCATCGCCGACTTCCGCGACGAACTCCCCGGGCAGCGGCCCCCGCGGGCCTACCCGCACTGACGCGCCCCTGTCTCACATTTCGGTGAAGTCGCCACGACACTCGCGTGAACTGCATACACTCCTGATCTTCACAGAAGCTCCATATAGGGGGGATGTTTCTCCATGGGTATACGCATGGTCGCCACAACCGCCGTCGCGACCGGCGCGCTCGCCGCGCTGTCCGCCGTACCGGCACAGGCCACCGAGTACTCGTCCGCGCTGAAGATCAAGGGCATCCAGTACGACGCCCCCGGCCGCGACTCCAACAACTGCTCCACCGGCAACACCGACGACGAATACCTGACGATCAAGAACTACTCGTCGAGCAAGACGGTGAACCTCAAGGGCTACGTCGTGAGGGATGCCAGTACCACCAACAAGTTCGTCTTCAGCGCGAACCACTATCTGCAGCCCGGTGACTACGTGAAGCTCCGGGGCGGCAACGGCACCGACTCCGACAGCAAGAACGTCGTGTACCGCGACAACTGCAACTTCATGTGGAACAACGACAAGGACACCATCAAGCTGTACAAGCCCTCGGGCGCCGGCGCCGACTCGCACTCGTACACCAAGAGCGGCAGCGACCCGGACGGGAACGGCTACATCACCTACCACGGCTGACCGTTCGCGGGCCGCACGTGAGCAGGACCCGCCCCCATGCGGATGGTGGGCGGGTCCTGCTCACCGAGTCATTGTCATGACCGGACGTGGCGCGGGCCACGAGTGAGCGGCGGTCGGGCTGTGCGCCTCGTGCACACCCCGTGTGCGGACCCCCGCCCGACCGGCATCCGTCGGCGGCGACGATACTGGTACGAGCACGTGTCCCCGCTCACAGATGGACCCCATGCCCAGCTCCTCCAGCGCCCGCCCCACGACCCCGCCCTCGGTGTGGTCGGCCCGTGGCCGCCACGTCGGCCCCGCCGCGGAAGACGTACTCCGGCTCAGTCTGCGGCAGCTCAAGGACAGCCGGGTCATAGACGACCATCTGGAGGTGCCCGAGGCCGAGGGCGCCCAGGAGTGGATCTTCGAGGCGCGATGGCGGGTCGCCGAGACGGTGACCGTCCGGGCCCGGCTGACCCTCGAACGCGGCTCCGCCGAGGGGCAGGTGTGGACGCTGGTCGCGGAGGCGGAGGCCCCGTGGAACCTGCGATGGCCGTCGCCGGCCGCCATGTTCTGGCCGCAGGGTGCGGACGGGACCTGGGACCACGATGCGGTCTCGGGCCTGCGCCTGACGGACATCAACCCCCTCCCCTCGGACGACAAGGCCGTACGGCGCGTGTTGCGGGACTGCGCGCGCGACGGCTGGAGCATCCATGTCGTCGTCCACGAGGCCATGTCCACGGACGAGCGCGGCCGCGTGCCGCTGGCCGGGATGGTGCCGCCGAGCCTGCGGCACCGGGTGGTCGAGCATCGTGCCGCGCCCCATCAGCTGCGCGTCGTGAACTGGGCCTTGCGGGACTTCGGTGTGCAGGTGCCGCGCGGTGGTGCCGTGGTGCTGCCCGGGACCGCGGCCTCGTCCGGCTACGACGCCGACGACTTCGCCGTACGCAGCGTCTTTCTCGACGGTTCGGAACCGGCCGAGCTCATCCATGCCGTGACGCGGTTCGCCGCGCTGCCGCGCCCGTTGCCGGAGGGCGGCGAGGAGACTCTCGCCGCGCTGCGTGAGGACTGGCGGCTGCTGACGCTCGAGGAGGAACTCGCCCGTGAGCGCAAGCTCGTGGCGATGTACGCCGAGGCGCTCGAGGCGATGACGAAGTCCCGCGACCTGTACCGGGAGGCCGCCGAGCAGGCGCACGCCGCGCTGGCGGCCTACCGGGAGTCCGCCGGGGCCGTGCCCGAGACACGGCCCGAGCCGGACGCCGCCCCGACGGCCTCCTCGGCCTCCCCACTCCAGCAGCTGACCCGGACCTTCGAGCGCCTCAAGGTCCCCGCGTGGGCGCGCAGGCCCGGGTCCGGCGCGGACGGTGAGCAGGAGGGCAAGGCCGTCGAGGAGCGGGCGGAGACTTCGGACCGCTAGAGCCGGTGCTAGCTCCGGGCGCCTGCGTGTAGGGCGGCGAACAGCCCGTGGGCGCGGGTGCCGTCCGGGAGCTGCCAGGCGCCGCTGACATGACCGGTGGCTCCTTCGGGAAGGAGCGACGCGGCGTTCGGGGCGGGCCGCAGAACCCGGTGCAGATGGAGAATCGAGCCGTCCGGTGCCGTCAGCCTGGTGCCGTCCGCGTCGTCGGTGGCAGGGGCCGCGATCTGCGTCGAGGTGAGGCCCGCACCGGCGTAGGAGTGGGTGACCTCCTCGTCGACGGTGTCGGTGATGCTCTGTGCCTGAGCCTGGACCCGGCCCTCGATCAGGGCCCACAACTGGGCGACCAGTACCGGGTCGTGGCAGCCGTCGTAGGCCCAGCGCTGCCCCAGCACGCCGTGCTCCATGGTCCCGACGAGGGCGTGCTCCGCTCCGTCGAGAGGGGCGCCGCGATAGGTCAGCGGCGCCAGGTAGCTGACCGGCTCGGCGCCGGCGGTGTCGGTGGCCACCATGAACTCGATCCCGACCTCGCCCTGCGGGTCGTCGAGCCGGAAGCCGCCGGCCTTGGCCAGCTTCGGGTCACCGGCGCCGCCGTACCACGGGCGGGAGGGCAGCCAGGAGGTGAGCAGTTCCAGCTTGGTCGGTTTGAGGGTGGTGCGGTGAATCAAGGCCATGTCCGCAGGCTCTCACGGAAGTTGACGCGCTGGCACTGTGTTCGATCATGACGTACTTCTTCCCCCTCCGCTAGCCGCTCCGTCGGCACTGCGCGGCTCGACCCGGCGCCGGCGATGCGGGACGGTCCTCCGCCGTCCCGGGCTGCGACGTGGGAGAGAACGGCATCATGCGCATGGTGGCGCGGTGCGTACGCGGGCTGGAGCCCGCACTCGGCACGGAAATTCTGCGGACGGGTTCCGCGACCATCGACTGGATCGGCCACCGTGAGGTGGGCTTCCGGACCAGCACCGACACCCCTTCCGGTAACGGCGACGGCCGGGTGCGGCTGCGGACCGCCGACGACGTCTTGCTGCTCGCCCGCCGCCAGGACGACGTCGGCCCGCACAAGAGCGACCTGGCCGCGCTGGCCGAGATGGCCCGTGCGGTCGATCTGGAGGAGCTGGCGCGGGAACGCCGGGCCCGCGGCGGGCCGGCCGGGTTCGGCGGGATCGAGATCTCGGCGTCCTTCCTGGGGCGCAGGACGTACAACCGGTACGACATCGAGGACGCCGTCGGCCGGGTACTGGCCGAGCGCGCCGGTGTGCCGTACCACGCGCGCCGGCACGGCGAGCCCGCGCCGCCCGGCCACAGCGGATGGCGGCTGACGCTGGACGGCGCCCACGCCACCCTGCTGCTGCGCCTCGGGCGGCGCCCGGCGCACCGGCGCGCCTACAAGGACGCGACCGTTGCGGGCACCCTGCACCCGCCGGTCGCCGCCGCCATGGCCCAGGCGGCCGAACTGCGCCCGGGCCAGCGGGTGCTGGATCCGTGCTGTGGCGCGGGGACGCTGCTCATCGAGGCCCACCACACGGTGCCGGGCACCACCCTGCTCGGGTTCGATCTCGATCCGGCCGCGCGGCGGGCGGCACGGCTCAACGCCGGGCCGCTCCCGGTCACCGTGGAGCGCGGCGACGCCGGCGCCCTGCCCGTCGCCGATCGCAGTATCGACCGCGTCCTGTGCAACCCGCCCTGGGGCGAACAGGTCGACGCGGGTGGGCGCCTCGCCGGGCACCCGGAGCGACGGTGGCGCGAACTCGCCCGCGTCCTCACCGACGAGGGGCGGGCGATCGTGCTGCTGCCCGAGGCGCGGGGACTGGGCCATGCCCTGTCGCTCGGCCTGGCACCCGTCCATGTGCAGCAGCTGAGCCTGTTCGGCAGCCGTCCGCTGCTGGTCCGCCTCGAACGGCCACGCGACCGCGGGCGCGCTCGGGCCCGGCGACAGGCGCAGGCCAACAACGGCGGCGCTCGTCCCCTCGCGGTGCGTACGCCGCCTGCGCAGGAGTCGTAGGTGGCGCGTACTGCGTCCGGCGGGTTGCCTTCGGTGCGCGTGGTGGGCGGTCTCCGCTCCTGCCCAGGCAGGTGCCGGGGCCGGTCGCGCGTCTTTCGTCCTGACGGGTGACGGGAGCCGCCAGGTGACCGCCCTCATGCAATGCGCACGCCGCGAGGGGGAATCCGACGAGCAGTGTGTCGTGCGCACCGCCGGCAGGAGGAGGGTCCGTGGAGTCGACCACCACAGTGATCGTCGTCGCCGTGGCCCTGGCGGCCCTGGTGCTCGCCGTGGCCGTCGGCGTGCTGGTGCGGCTGGTGCGGACCCGGCGCGTCATGCGGCGTGCCGGGCTGCCGACCGGGCCGCGATGGGTGTTCTGGGGTGCCGTCGCGTACTTCGTGCTGCCCGCCGATCTGGTGCCGGATCCGGTGTATCTGGACGACATCGGCGTGCTCTTGCTGGCACTGCGTACCCTGCGCCGTTCTCCCGATGCGGGACCGCCGGACGCCGTTGGTCACAGAAAGTAAGGAAACCAATCACTCGTTCGATTCGTTTAAGTAGGTGGAAACCAAAGGGCCTCTTCGGACCCAAGGGCGCCGCTGGGTGACCAGGCTCGATCGGAGCAGCACCTGTGAGGGAGAGACGATGCAACCGTTCGCGCTCAACTATGCACGGCCGGCGGCGGAGTTGGAGGTCACCGCTCCGTACGTCTACGACTCCGGTCTGCAGTTGAACGTGCTCCGTGACGGGCGAATAGCCGCCCGTGATCATGCTCTGTTGCGGGAGCTGGGGACCACGACGTCCACGGCGGGCTCGAAGACCCACTTCGACGACTGAACACAGGGCGGCGACGATGACCGTCTTGATTCTGACGAGCGAAGAAGACGTGACGGCGGACATGGTGGTCGTGCACCTGAACGCGTCCGGCGTCCCGGTGGTCCGCATCGATCCCGCCGACCTGACCGGCGGGGTCGCTCTGTCGGGCGAGTATGCGCAGGGCGCTTTCCGTGGCCATCTGTCGTCCGCGGGACGCCTGGTGGGCATCGACGGGCTGCGGTCGGTCTGGATGCGCCGGCCGGGGACCGCGGCGGCCCGGGCGGTCATGCCCTCCGCCTGGCTGGCGGAGGAGGCCGGGCAGGCGCTGTACGGCATGCTGCGCGGGTGTGACGCCCGCTGGATGAACCATCCCGACGCGGCCCGCCGGGCCCGCTACAAGCCGTGGCAGCTGCGGGTGGCCCAGCGCTGCGGGCTGCCCGTGCCAGCCACGTTGATCACGACTTTTCCGCAGGCCGCCCGCGATTTCGCCGACCGCTATCCGGATCTGGTGGTCAAGCCGGTCTCCGGCACGCATCCGCAGGATCCGCCGCGGGCGGTGCCGACCAGCAGGGTGTCCCCGGACGCGGACTTCTCCGCCGTCGCGTTCGGGCCCACCCTGCTGCAACGGCGCGTCGCCAAGCGGGCCGACATCCGTCTCACGGTGGTGGGCGAGCGGCTGCTGGCCGCCCGCAGGACGACCGACCCCGAGGCCGAGGTGGACGTCCGCTTCGACGCGTCGGACGCGCCATGGCGTCCCACCGAGGTCGCACCGCGCGTCGCCGAGGCCGTCCGCGCCTACATGCGGGAGGCCGAACTCGCCTACGGGGCTTTCGACTTCGTGGAGGACGCCGACGGGACGTGGTGGTTCCTGGAGTGCAACCAGTCCGGTCAGTTCGGGTTCATCGAGGTGGACACGGGCCAGCCGATCGCCCTCGGCATCGCCGAGTGGCTCGCCCGGCCCGCCTCGTGGCGGCAGTCGCAGGTGCACGGTGCGAGCGCGCAGGTTCCCTGACCGCGCTCAGAGCTGCTGCGGGCCGGGCGGCAGGGCGCCGCGCTGCCAGGTCGGGGCCGGGGGTCCCGGGCGTCCGGGAGCCGGTGCGTGGCCGCCGGACCGTAGCAGCGGCTGCATGGCGAACTCCACTTCTCTGCTGACGCGTTCGGCCTCCCGGCGCACCTGCAGGGGGATGTCGCCGCGCTCCGCGATGAGCCGGTCGTAAATGGGGGAATCCTGGAACACCCGTCAACGCGCCTTTCATGTCGTGGCCCTGTGTGCATTTGGGCACGGCTGTCGAGTCTAGGCGCCGACGCACACTGAAGTGCGAATTCTGCCAGAGCACTTGACGGCCGGGGTCAGGCACCCGTAGTCGAGCCGGGACGGACGATCATCAGGACGGTGACGGTCGCCCACAGGAGGTTGAAGATGCCGGTGAACATGGCGAGTTGAACGGTGGCCGCGTGCTCGACGGGCTGCTCGGCGCCCAGTCGCTCGAGGAGTTCCTCCTGGCGGGGCAGGACGAAGGCGACCAGGATTCCGGCGGCCGCGGCGGTCAGGGCGATGGACGTGATGAGCCATCCGCTGCCCAGGACGCCCATGGCCAGGGCGGTGGCCAGGCCGAGCACGGGGACCGACACCCCGATGGCTCCGTAGACGCGGCAGATGCGGTGCAGGAGCCGGACGGTGCCCACCGCCACCGCCCCGTCCGTCGCCGGGACGCGGCGCGCGGCCGGCGGGAACATGCTGGCCGCGACGGTGACGGGGCCGACGGCGACGATGGCGGCCAGGACGTGAAGGGTGAGGAGGATCTTGGTCACCCGCCCCACGCTAGGGATCGCACGGGCGATCGGACAGAGGCTGAAATGACAGCTTCCAACGGGTTCTCGCCAACACTTCTGCCCGCTCTTTCACCGCACCTCACATGTGCCACCTGCACTTATGTGTCTGGCGGGAATCCACCTAGGGTGGCGTTCATGCACACCGTGGCGATCCTGGTTCTCGACAACGTGGTGCCGTTCGACATGGCGACGCCCTTCCAGATGTTCGGCTGGACGCGGTTGCCGGACGGTCGCCGCCCCTACCGGGTCCGGCTGTGCGCCGAGTCGCCGGAGGTGCCCACGGAGGGCTTCGCCCTGCGGATCGACCGCGGGCTCGACGGGCTGGTGGACGCGGACACGGTCATCGTGCCGGGCTGCGACGAGACGGGGCCGCCCTCCGCGCGGGTGGTGGCGGCCCTGCGGGAGGCGGCGCGGGCCGGCACGCGGATCGCGTCGGTGTGCGTGGGCGCCTTCGTGCTGGCCGAGGCCGGACTGCTGGACGGGCTGCGGGCCACCACGCACTGGATGGCCACCGACGAGCTGGCGCGGCGCTTCCCGCGCGTCCAGGTGGAGCCGGACGTGCTGTATGTCGACAACGGGCAGGTCCTCACCTCCGCCGGAGCCGCCGCCGGACTGGACATGTGCCTGCACATGATCCGGCGGGACCTGGGGTCGGCCGTCGCCGCGCACACCGCGCGCATGGCCGTCGTACCGCTGGAACGGGAGGGCGGGCAGGCGCAGTTCATCGTGCACGAGCACCCGCCCGTACCGCGGGGTTCGGCGCTGGAACCGCTGCTGGAGTGGATCGAGGACAACCTGGCCGGCGAGATCACCCTCGGGGCGATGGCGGAGCGTTCGGGGATGAGTGAGCGCACCTTCAGCCGCCGGTTCCGTGAGCAGACCGGCACCACTCCGCTGCAGTGGCTGCTGCGGGCGCGGGTGCGGCGGGCCCAGTATCTGCTGGAGAACAGCGACCACCCGATCGAACGGATCGCACGGCAGGCGGGGTTCGGTTCGCCCACGGCGTTCCGGGAGCGCTTCCGCCGGGTGGTCGGCACCACGCCGCTCGCCTACCGCTCCGCGTTCCAGGGGAAGGCCGCGGTCGGCGCCCAGTCATAACCGGTGGCTCGCCCTGTTCAGTCACGGTGGGATAAATCACCCGAGTCCACGCGGGCCGTCAGCAGTTGGACAAGGGGTATCGATCCTCCCCAAGGACGGTGTACGCCCATGAACTGCTCCAGCCGCCTCCTCTGTGTCCTCTACATCGCCACGAGCGCGGGGCTCGCCTGGACCTCGGTCCTCACCTTCCGGTACGGCCCCGTGTGGGGGGCGTGCCTGTTCGCCGCCGCCAGTCTCGTGCCGGTCATCGCCGTCGTACGGGAGACCGTGATCGGCGAACAGCGGCGGTGGCTCCTGGAGCTGATCGCACGGACCGGGCGCACCGGCGACACCGCCGAGGCGATCGTCCGTGCGGAACTCGACTCGGCGTGCTGCGAGCGCTGGTGGACGAGCCTCGGCAGTCAGCACGATGTGACTTGCCGGCACGGGATGCCGCGGAGCAGCAGCGCCGCGTGAGTGTCCGCGACGGTCAGCGGCCGAGGGCCCGGTCGACCTCCTCGCGCAGGAGGGCGACGTAGTCGCGGGTCCAGCCCTCGATCGTGGTGCGGTCCCACAGGTCGGCCGAGTACTCCACGAAGCCCTTCAGTTCGTCCCCGGCCGGGACCAGGCCGAAGCTGAGCTCGGTCCGGGACGCGGCGGGGGCGAGGTCCTCGACGGCCGTGGTCAGGCCGGGCAGTTCGATCTCCGCGTCCAGGGTGCTCTGGTAGGCGAAGCCGACGTCGAGCCGGTCCGGCACGTCGACGCCCGTGCGTTCCCGCAACGCGGGGGCGATCCGGCGCACCGGCAGGGCGTGGTCCATGCACTCCACCGCCGTACGGGCCACGCGGTCCGTCAGGGCGGCGAAGGAACCGGCCGCTCCGTCCCGCACGCGCAGCGCGAAGCCGGTGATCGTGCAGGCCAGCAGGTATTCGAACTCGCGGCGCTCGCGGTTGGCGTAGGAGATGTTGAACACGACGTCGGCCTGTGCGGACTTCTGCGCGAGCATGCGGCCCAGGGCCGCGGCCGTGACCACGAAGGGCGTCGTTCCCCGCTGTCGCGCCAGTCGCTCGACGGCGGCCCGCACCTCGGCCGGCACCGTGAACATCGCGGCGCCGCCCCGTCCGCTCGCCCGCTTCGGCCGGGGCCGGTCCAGCGGCAGGCCGACCGTGAACGGCACTCCGTCGAGCTCACGGAGCCAGAACTTCAGTTTCCGTTCGTCGGCGGCCCCGTCGGCCTGCTCCCGCTGCCATCGCGCGTACGTCACGGGCTGGCACCGCACGGGCGGCAGGGTGTGGGGGTCGCCCGTGACGGCGGAGCCGTAGAGCGCGGCCAGTTCCTTCAGCAGCAGGCTGACGGACCAGCCGTCGCAGGCGGAGTGGTGCAGGACGAGGAGCAGGACCCAGGTGCTCTCGCCGGTGCGCAACAGGCGCACCGCCACCGGGGTTCCGGCGGTGGGGTCGAGGGGTGTCTCGGCGGACTCGGCGCCGGCTCGTTCCAGGGCGGCCTGCCGCTCCTGGGCAGGCAGGGCGGTGAGGTCCTCGACCGGCAGCCGCACCGGTCGGGGCCGCAGCACCTGCTGCTCCCAGCCGTCGCCGCTGCGGGCCAGGCGGGTCCGCAGGCCCTCGTGCCGCTCGACGAGCCGGGTCAGGGCGGTGTGCAGGGACGCCACGTCCAGGTCACCGGAGAGGGTGATCCGCAGGGCGACGTTGAAGACCTGTGGGAGGTCGTGGTCGGCGTGCACCGTGGCGAAGCGGGCCTGTTGCGCGGTGGCGGGCGCCCGGCGCTCCACCGTGCCGGGGCCGTCGTCGGCTTCGGAGGGCACGCTCGTCCGGTCGGTCATCTCGCCTGCCGCAGCGGCCAGTTGGGCCGTCATGGCCCGTAGCGTCGGCTCCTGGTAGAAGCGCAGCATCGGGTACTCGGTGCCGAATTCCTCCCGGACCTGGTTGACCAGCCGCATCGCGGTGATCGAGTGACCGCCCAGCTCGAAGAACGAGGCGTCGCCCGCGATGCCGTCGGCGTCGACGCCGAACTCGGCCGCCCACAGCCGCCGTACCCGTCGCTCGACGTCGTCGCGGTTGCCTTCCGCCGTCTGCCCGGCGACCGTGCTCGGTCTGCGGTCGGCTGGTGCGGAAGTGACGAGGTCGGGGGCCGGCAGCGCGGATCGGTCCAGCTTGCCGTTGCCCGTCACGGGCAGGGCGGGCAGGACCCGCCAGGCGCGCGGCACGAGGTACTCCGGGAGCCGGGCCGCCAGTTCCTCGGCCAGGAGGTCGGCGTACGCCTGCCGGTCGTCGGCCGCCGCGCCGATCGGGTCGGCGGGGACGGCATACGCCGCGAGGTAGGCCTCACCCCGGTCGTTGCGGCGCGCCGACACGGCCGCTTCACGCACACCGTCCAGGGCGTTGAGCACGCGGGAGACCTCTTCCGGCTCGACCCGGAAGCCACGGATCTTCACCTGGTCGTCGGCCCGGCCGCAGAACTCCAACGTCCCGTCGGCACCCCAGCGGACCAGATCGCCGGTGCGGTACCTGCGGGCGTCCGGACCGCCGTCCGGGTCCGGCAGGAAGCGCTCCGCGGTGAGTTCGGGGCGGTGCAGATAGCCGCGGGTCACGCCGGGGCCGCCGACGTACAGCTCCCCCACCGTGCCGACGGGCACGGGGCTGCCGGATGGGTCGAGCACGCTCAGCCGTACGTTGTCGACCGGGCGCCCGATCGGGATCGGGCGGGCGGGGTCCGGGCTCTGCGCGGCCACGGTCTGGGTGGTGCACAGGACGGTCACCTCGGTGGGCCCGTACACGTTCACCGTCTCGTATCGCGCCTCGGGGCGCGGCCGGGTGCGCAGCGCGTCACCGCCGAGCAGCAGATGGCGCAGCGGCGGCTGGTCGCCCGCCGGCAGGCGCAGCAGCTGTTCTCCCAGGGCGGTGGGGAGGATGGAGAAGGTGGCGCCCTGCTCGCCGTACCACCGGGACAGGGCGAGCGGATCCCTGCGGAGCTCCTCGTCGGCGATCGTGACCGACGCTCCCGCGGTCAGCGCCGGCCAGATCTCCAGGAGCGAGGCGTCGAAGCTCTGGCTGCACACGACCGCGCTGCGGTCGGCCGAGGTGAAGGCGAAGCGCCGGTGGTGCCACTCGCACAGGTCGACGACGCCGCGGTGCGTGACCACGACGCCCTTGGGGGTGCCGGTGCTGCCCGAGGTGTAGAGGACGCAGCACGGGGACTGGTGGTCGGTGGCGGACGTGGCGCGTGGTGAGGGGTGTGCGGTCGCGTCGGGCCGTACGACGGTCACTCCCGTCGGCAGCTTCAGGGCGGCCGCATCGTCGTGCGTCGACACCACGATTCGGGCCCCGCACTCGGCGATGACCTGCTCGGCGCGCGCTCGTCCGAGGGACGGATCGAGCGGCACATAGGCACATCCCGCTTTGAGCGCGGCGAGCATGGCGACGACGAGGTCGGCGGAGCGGGGCAGCCACAGGGCCACCTCACCGCCGGCGGGCTGCTGCTCCCGCAGAGCCGCGGCCAACCGATCTGTCCGGTCGTTGAGTTGACGATACGTCAGTTGCGTGTCGCCACTGATCACGGCGGTGCGGTCGGGTAGCTCGGCGGCCTGTCGGGTGACGAGGTCGTGGACGGTGGTGTCCGTGAGCGGGCGGGTCGGGCCGCGCTGCCAGGACGGCGGTACGGGTTCCCCGTCGGCGGCGGTGGCCGGGGCGAGCCGGGACAGCGGTGCCTCGGGTGCGTCGACGGCCGCCGCGAGCAGGTCCCTGAAGGTGGCGTAGAACCGGTCGACGGTGTCCTCGTCGAACAGGTCGGTGTTGTACTCCAGGTGGCAGCGGATGCCGTGCGGCTGGTCGGTGAAGTAGACGGTGAGATCCGTCAGGGACTTGTCGGGCCCCGCGTCCAGCGGTGTGGCCTCGACGCCGGGCAATGCGAAGCGGAACGGTTCGGCGCGCTGGAACTCGGCGAACGCCTGGAACACCGGTGTCCGGTCGGCCGCCCGGGGCGGCGCGAGGCCGCGCACCACCCTTTCGAAGGGCACACGCGCGTGGTCGTACGCGTCGAGGGCGACCGTGCGCACCCGGTCCAGCAGCGTCCCGAACGCGGGATCGCCGGACAGGTCGAGGCGCAGCGCGAGCGTGTTCACGAAGAACCCGAGCAGGTGCTCGGCCCGCTCGGGCCGGTCCGAGATCGGGGTGCCGACGACGATGTCCGTCTGCCCGGTGACCCGGTGCAGCATCGCCCCGTATCCGGCGAGCAGGGTCATGAAGAGGGTGCTGCGGCGCGCACGGCTCAACTCGCGCAGGCGTCGGGAGAGTTCCGGGTCGAGGGTGTGGAAGACGGCCCGGCCGTTGGAGGTCATGGTCGACGGACGGGGCCGGTCGGTGGGGAGGGCGAGGACGGGCAGGTCGCCGCCGAGGGTGCGGCGCCAGTGGGCGAGGTCCTCGTCGGCCTCGGGGCTGTGGGCGGCCGCCGCCTGTTGCCTGGCGTGGTCGGCGTAGCTCCAGGTGAGCGCGGGCAGGTCGGGGGCGGCTCCGTCGCGTTCGCTGCGGTAGAGCGCGGAGAGGTCGCGGGCGAGGACGGTGGCGGAGGCCGCGTCGACCACGATGTGGTGGAGGGACAGCACGAGGACGTGCTCCGCCTCGCCCAGATTGACCAGTCGGGTGACGAACAGGGGGCCGTTCGCCAGGTCGTAGCGGCGCGCGCTCTCGGCCGACAGGACGTCCTGGAGCGTGCGTCGAGGGCTGTCGGTGCCGTCCACGCACTCGAAGTCGGGCTCCGCGAACGCCCTCACGATCTGGCGTGGCCCGTCCCCGGTCTCCCGGAAGACGGTACGCAGCCCCTCATGACGGGCGACGAGGCCGCGCAGGGCCGCGTGCAGAACGGGTACGTCGAGAGGGCCGTCCAGGCGGATCGCCTTGACCTCGTTGTAGGCGGTGCGTCCGGGAAGGAGGCGCTCCAGGAACCAGATCCGTTCCTGGCCGGGCGACAAGGGCGCGTCCGTGGGGGCGGGTTCGGCGGGTGGCGGTCCGGCGGCGAGCCCCCGGCGGGAGCGGCGGCGCAGCGCGTCCAGCCGTGGCAGCCCCGCGCGCAGCTCGTCCGCCGCGACACCGAAGTCGACGAGCGCCACGATCTCGTCGGCGCCGGCCCCGGTCACCGCGTCCACCACCGGGCGCACGCTGTCCACGGTGCCGATCAGGGCACGCTGGTCGCAGTAGCGGCCGTAGGCACGCCGGAACACCGTCTCCAGATCGTCCTCGCTCAGGGCGGACAGGTCGATGCTGTGCCCGAGGCTGTTGGTGACGCCGCTGAACAGGGACAGGGACGCGCGCAGGTAGCGGGACAGCGGTTCGTACGCCTCGGTCCGCGCCGTGTCGTGGTCCTCGGCGAGATAGGTGTGCAGCAGGACGGCCACCCGCCCTGCGTCCGGGTCCAGGCCGTGGCGGGCCCGGGTGCGCCGGTAGCGGGCGATGTTCTCCTGGAGCTGTTCGACGGTCTGGGTCATCAGGTTGGTGACGACGCCCAGGTCGTGGCGGGCGGCGAGTTCGTACGAGGCGGGGTTGCCGACCACGGCGGTGTAGAGCGGCGGAGCGTCCTGCACCGGTCGGGGGAAGAGGCGTAGCTCTGCCTCGCCGTCACCGGTCGTGCGGCGCACGGCGTCCCCGCGCCAGAACTTCCGTACCTCCTCCAGCTGTTCGTACATCAGCTCCTTGTGGCGGCCGAAACGGTCGGGGAAGAAGGCGAAGTCCTTGGCGCTCCAGCCACTGGCGACACCGATGCCGACGCGCCCGCCGGAGAGGTTGTCGACCATCGACCACTCCTCGGCGACCCGGATCGGGTCGTGCAGCGGCAGGACCACGGAGCCTGCGTTGAGCCGGATGCGCTCGGTCTCGCGGGACAGCGCGGCGGCGAGCACCGCCGGGTTGGGGAAGAGGCCGCCGAAGGAGTGGAAGTGGCGCTCGGGCATCCACAGCGCATGGAAGCCGTGCCGGTCGGCGAACCGGGCGATGTCCATGAGGAGTTCGTACTGGCCGTGGCGCGGTGAGGACGCGTCCTGGGGGTAGTCGCCGAAGAAGTAGACGCTGAAGTCGGTGGTGCGCGCGGCGGGTTCGCTCGCGGGTCGCGTCCGGGATTCGGTGACGGCGGCGGCGTTCCAGGCCATGGCGGCCACCGGGGCAGGCGCCGAGTCCGGTTCAGCCGAGGCCGGTTCAGCCGGCGCCGGTCTCGGTGGCGCGGTCTTCGGCGCCACGGGCCGCCCGCCCGGGAAGAAGCCCGCCGTCCGCAGCTCGCGCAGCGAGTCCCGTACGGCGTCCGCCACGAACTCGAGGTCGCCGTCCGAGTGGGCGGTGGACAGGAAGAAGTTGCGCCACTCCCAGACGTGCACGCCGCGCAGCATCAGGTGGTGGTAGAGGAGCTCCATGTCGGCGCGGTGCTCGAAGCGGAACTGGGAGCCGAAGTGGCTCATCCGCAGCGGGTACTCCTCGGTCTCGAAGAAGCCGTTGAGCGTCGCGGCCAGTTCGGCGGTCCGCGCGTTGAGGCGTTCCTGCAGGTGCGGGCTGTGCTCCTTGAGGTGGGACAGTACGGCGCGCGCGGCGACCATCGACACGGGGTGCTGGATGTACGTACCGCCGAAGAAGGTGGTGTCGGCGGGCGGGTAGCTGTCGTCGCCGTACGACCAGTAGCCGCCGTCGACGCCGTCCATGAGGTCGGCGCGGCCCGCGATGGCGCCGATGGGGAAGCCGCCGCCGAGGAGCTTGCCGTAGGTGGCGAGGTCCGGTGTGACGCCGTACAGCTCCTGCGCGCCGCGCGGGGCGGGGCGGAAGCCGGTCAGCATCTCGTCGAAGAGCAGCACGATGCCGTGGCGGCGGGTGAGCTCGCGCAGCCTGCGCACGAACTCGACCGGTTGGAGGGAGGGGTGTCGGCTCTGCACCGGTTCCACGACGACCGCGGCGATGTCGTCGGCGTGCCGGGCGATCGTCTCCAGTGCGGTGTCGCTGCCGTAGTCGAGGACCAGCAGATCGGAGACGGCGGCCTGCGGGACGCCTCGGGAGACGGGCACGGTGAGCTGGTCGGCGCCGCTGCCCGAGGGGCGGCCGAGGACGTTGTCGGCGTGGCCGTGGTACGCGCCCAGGAAGGTGACGATCTTGTCGCGGCCCGTGGCGGCGCGGGCGAGGCGGATGGCCGCGGAGTTCGCCTCCGTACCGGAGTTCGCGAACGCCACCCGCTCCAGACCGGTCAGTTCGGCCAGCAGCTCGGCCGCCTCGCCGGTCTCCATGGTGCGCGGGCCGAGCTGGATGCCGCGGGACAGGTGCTCGCGGACGGCCTCGGTGACGAAGTCCGGTTCGTGGCCGAAGAGGAGGACGCCGAAGCCCATCGTGATGTCGACGTACTCGTTGCCGTCGACGTCCTGGAGCCGCGCCCCGCTCGCCCGGCGGCCCGCGATGGGGTACAGCATCTCCTTGGTGCCGCTGCGGAAGCCGACGACGGCACGGCTGTCGGCGAGGACGCGGCGGTAGCGCTGGGCGATTTGCCTGGAGGTCGCGGTCCTGGCGGTGTAGCGGCGTACGAGGTCGTCCAGGTGCTCCTGCTGGGAGCGCGGGGAGGCGTCCCGCACCATGCCGGAGGTCCTCGCGACCGTCACCCGCGGGCCGTGGACGCGCGGCGGCTCCGGGACCGGGGCGGTGGCTGCGCCCATCTGCTCGGCGATGCGCCGCGAGAGTTCGGTCATCGCCGCCAGGTCCCGGTCGAGTGCGGCGGATATGCCGTTCAGCCCGGTCACTTGGCCGCCTTGCCGTTGAGCCGCTCCGTCACCGAGGCCGTCTGGAGGGCGAGCAACTGGGAGAGCTGGGACATCATCTGCAGCTGTATCTGTGACATCTGCTGGATCTTGTGGGCGAGGTCCTCCAGCTCCTCGCGGGTCGCGTACTCGGATGCGGAAGGGGATGCGGTGGCGGCAGGGGTGGGCTCGGGAGTGGGCGCTGGTGCGGGTGTTGGTGCGGGTGCGGGTGTGGGTGTTGGTGTGGGTGCGGGTTCGGGTGCGGTGATCCTGGGCGTGACGGGCGCCGCCGACTCGGCCCGCTCCACCGTGGATTCAGCCGGCGCCGTCCCCGTCGCGTCCGGCATGCGGGCGACGATGAACTCCGCGAGCCGCCGTGGCGTCCCCGTCTCCTCGAACAGCTGCCGCATCGTCACCTTGACCTGGTGTTCCTGCTCCAGCTCCCGCAGCACGCTGATCATCTGCAGCGAGTCGGCGCCGAGGTCGAAGAAGGACGCGTCCGCGACGATCGCCGACGGATCCTCGCCGAGGTGCCGGGCGGTCGCCTCGACGATGCTGTGGAGTACCCGCGCGACCGCTGCCTCTTGCTGAACCACTTCCGCTTCCTCTCTCGCTGATCTTCCCGTGCTCAGGGCGGTCGACTCCGGCCCTGTCCAGTAGTCCTTGTGCTGGAACCGGTATCCGGGCAGCGGGATGCGCCGGCCCCCGGTGCCGTCCAGCAGCACCCGCCAGCCGACCTCCGCTCCGGCGCAGTGCAGCCCCGCCGCCGCACCCCAGAGGGAGCCGAGCCCGGTGCCGCGCCGCAGCGACGGCAGCGACCGCACCTCGGGCAGCGCCCGGCGGGCCAGGCCGCTGAGGGTGGTGTGCGGACCGATCTCGAGGAGTACGTCGGGCCGTTGTGCGCCGATGCCGCGCAACGCCTCGTCGAAGCGGACGGGTGCGCGGGTGTGCCGTACGAAGTGGTCGGCGTCCGGGGTCCAGCCGGGCGGGCGGGTCACCCCGTCCAGGGCGCTGACGAAGGGGAGGCGCACCGGCCGGAAGTCCACGTCGTCGAGGATCTTGCGGAACTCCTCCAGCATCGGTTCCATCAGGGCGGTGTGGAAGGCGCGGGTCACCGTCAGCCGCTGCCCCGGTGTGCCGCGCTCGTCCAACAGGGCGCACGCCCGGTCCACGGCCTCGACCGGCCCGGCGAGCACCTGTGCGCGCTCCCCGTTGGTCACGGCGACCTCCAGGCCGGGCACCTCGGCTGCCAGGGCGAGGGCGCTCTCCCGGTCGAGTGCGGCCGCCACCATCGCACCGGGGACGCAACGCCGCCGCATCAGCCGGCCGCGCTCGATGGTGAGGCGCAGTCCGTCGTCGAGCGACAGGGCTCCGGCCGCATGCAGCGCCGCGTACTCTCCGACGCTGTGTCCGGTCACGGCGTACGGTTCGATGCCGAGGTCACGCCAGAGCCGGACGAGGGCGCACTGCAGGGCGAACAGGGCGGGCTGCGCGGTGTCCGTGTTGTCGAACGGCCCCGCGAGCAGCGAGTCGCCGGTGAGGTCGCGGAAGTGGTGCTCGCAGGCGTCGAGCACTTCGCGTACGGCGGGGAAGCGCTCGTGGAGGTGGTCGGCCATCCCCGGGTACTGGCTGCCCTGCCCGGTGAACTGGAACGCGACGCGCGCGGGGCCCTCCTGCGGGGTCGTGCCCGTGGTGACCGTCGCTCCTGCGGTCCCGGCGAGCCAGGCGTCGAGGGTGTCGGCGAGGGCGGCCGGGGTGGAGCCGCGGGCCGCGAGCCGGTGGCGGCCGTGGGCGCGGCCGAGGGCGGCGGTGGTGACGAGGTCCGCCACGTGGGGCGCGGGTGGCTGCCGTAACCGGTCGCGCAGGGCTCGGGCGTTGTCCGCCAGGGCGGCCTCGCTGCTCGCGGATACCAGGAGCACGTCCGCGGGGGCGGCGGCGCCGGTGCGGGGCGCGGGGTCGGGGGCCTGTTCCAGGATCAGGTGGACGTTGGTGCCGCCCACGCCGAGTGAGGTGAGGCCCGCGCGGCGGGGCACGTCGCTCTCGGGCCAGGGCCGGGCGGCCGTCGGTATGTAGAAGGGGCTGTGGTCGAGGTCGAGGCGGGGGTTGGGCTCGCTGAAGTTCGCCATCGGCGGGATGACGCCGTGCCGCAGGACCAGCAGGGTCTTGACGAGGCCGGCCAGTCCGGAGGCCGCGTCGAGATGGCCGATATTGGCCTTGGTCGAGCCGAGGGCGCAGTAGCCGGTGCGGTCGGTGTCCTCGCGGTAGGCGCGGGCGGCGCCGTCGAACTCGATCGGGTCGCCCTTGAGCGTGCCGGTGCCGTGGGTCTCCAGGTAGCCGATGGTGTCCGCGCCGACACCGGCGCGCCGCAGGGCCTGCCGGATGGCCGCGCGCTGGCCGTGTGCGCTGGGGGCGGTGAAGGCGGACTTGTCCGCGCCGTCGTTGTTGACGCCCCAGCCGCGGATGACGCCGTGGATGGTGTCGCCGTCGGCGACGGCCCGGGCCAGCCGCTTCAGTACGACGGCCAGGACGCCCGTGCCGCCCACGGTTCCGTCGGCGCCGGCGTCGAAGGCCCGCAGGCGGCCGGACCTGGAGAGGATCGAGCCCTTGACGTAGCGGTAGCCCAGGGCCCTCGGCACATGGACGGCGGTGGCGCCGACGAGGGCGAGGTCGCAGTCGCCCATGAGCAGCGACTGCGCGGCCGACTGCACGGCGACCAGGGAACTGGAGCAGCCCGTCTGGATGTTGACGGCGGGACCGGTGAGGCCGAGCCGGTGGGCGACGCGGGTGGCCGTGAAGTCGGCGTAGTTGCCGACCGTGATCTGCATGCCCGCGGCCCAGTCGGTGGCGGGCCGGGTGGGCAGGACGTTGTTGAGGAGGTAGTTCTGCAGGGCGTACAGGTGGTAACCCGTGCTGGCGTACACGCCGACGCGGGTGCCGTCGCGTTCGTCCGGATAGCCGGCGTTCTCCAATGCGTGCTGGGCGCACTCCAGGAACAGGCGTTGCTGGGGGTCCGTGAGCCGGGCCTCGCGGGGGCTCATCGCGAAGTGCTGGGCGTCGAAGCCGGCGATGTCGTCGAGCACTCCGGAGGCGCCGACGAAATCCGCCGCCCGGTACTCCTCGGCGGGGACGCCGGCGGCGGCCAGTTCCTCCTGGGTGAATCGGGTGATGCGGTCCGTGCCGTCACGGACGATGCGCCAGAGTTCCTCGGGGGTGTCGGCGCCGGGCAGCCGGAAGGCCATGCCGATGACGGCCATCCGCGGGTCGAACTCGCTCGTGGCCATCAGCCGTGTCCCTCCGTCGCCGTCGTCCTGTCCCGGCCAACCGTTTCCTCAGCGCCGGGGTCGCGGGTGCGGCCGCGGCTCAGGAGCAGCAGGAGCAGGGCCGCGCAGAGCCCGATCGCGAGGCCGTGGAAGGAGGCCACCACCTGCAGCGGGGAGAACCTCTCCAGCAGGGCGCCGCTGACGAGCATGCCCAGGCCGAAGCCGGTGTTCTCGGCCGAGGCGGAGAGCCCGAAGAGGCGGCCGCGCTGCTCGTCGGGGGCGGTCTGCAGCCGCGACACGTAGACGATCTCGGTGAATCCGTCGGCGGCTCCGGCGACGAGCGCGGCGATCACGGCGGGCACGGTGGGCAGTCCGCTGAAGACCACGATGAACCCGGCCGACATCACACAGGCGCCGAGCGCGAACGCCCGCTCCCCCGGTGTGCGCCCGGTCTTCTTGGTGACCCGGCCGATCACCTGCTGGGCGACGATGTTGCCGAGGGCCCAAGTGGCCCAGAACTGGCTGATGAACGTGGCCGGATGGTCGGGGTCCAAGCCGCTGGAGTAGATCGGCAGGGCGACGTTGTGGGACGAGGAGCCCAGCCCGTCGACCGCCCGCACGGCGATCATCGCCATCAGCAGCGGGGCCGTGCCCAGCAGCATCCGGGCCGTCCAGCGGGCGGCGCCGACGGACTCCGCGGAGCCGCCGCCGACGGCATCCTCGGCCGCCCTCGTGCGTACGGGCAGCAGGAACAGCACCGTCGCGGAGACCAGGAAGGTCGCGGCGTCCAGCGCGAACGCCGCGGAGTAGCCGAGCTCGGCCACCACCACACCCGACGACGCGAACCCGGCGATCATGGCGAGCGAACGCCCGGTCACCAGCAGCCCGTTGGCGCGTACGCGGTGCTCCGCCCCGACGATCTCCGGGATGCTGCTGCGCAGGGCGACCTGGGACAGCGTCGAGCAGCCGCCGGTGACCACGGCCAGGACGTACAGCAGCCCGGGGCGCGTGCCCTCGGGCGCGAGCAGCAGGCTCAGCAGCGCCACGGCCTGGCACAGGTCGGCGCCGACCATCAGGCGCTTGCGGTCGTGGGCCGAGACCAGACGCCCGCTCACCCAGCCCGACACGACGCTCGTCGCCAGGCGTACGGCCATGAAGAGGCCGGCCGCCAGCGCGCTGCCCGTGGCGTCGTAGACGAAGACGTTGAGCGCCACCATGTTCAGGTAGCTGCCGTACGCCGAGATGCCGTTGCCCACGACGAGCAGGCGGAAATGCCTCATGCGCCTTCCTCTGGTCTGCATGAAGGGTGTGAGTGAGGTGAGGCCCGGGAGGCCCGGCCCGCCTGTTCAGTGACGGCGCGCGGTCCGGGCTGACGGCAGGTCGCGGTGCGGTCGCCCGTCGCGGCCGTCGCGGTCGCCGCGCGGGAAGCGATGCCGCGGTGTCCGAGGCCCGGTCAACGGCCCCGACCGCTGTCGGTGCGTCGGTGCGCACCGCTGTCGCACGGCCTGTTCCTGCCCCCATTGCCGGCCCAGCACAAAAACCATTCCCCCTAGAGGCCGCCGGACAGCGGCCATCGGTCCGCCACCCAAGCAGACCCGGACACGGGCGTTCAAGGCTCCGAGCAGGTCCAGACTCTTTCCGGTCCGGATTTGGCGATTTCGGACCGCCCCTCATGACCCGCGTGGCGGAGGCCACGGGCGGCGATCGACCGCGCGACCTTGCTGCAGTGTCCATTCCGAGGAGCGAAGGGTGACGGCCGGCCGGCTGCTGCGCCGCCAGGTCACCGGGCGACGAGCCAGCGGCAGCGCACGTCGGTGGCTCGCCGTGTCCGGAACAGGGATCGTGCACGTGAACGACCAGCCGGTGGGGACGAGCCGCAGGCTCCCACCGTCACCGCCGTTGCGCGGTTACGTCCAGCACCGCCAAGTGCCGGGAGCCGAGAAGGTGTTACGCCACTTCGGCGGTCGCGAGACGCCCGTCTACGACGGGGTCGGCGCCCTGTACTACGACTCCCGCAGGACGCGCTGACCCACTTCCCTTCCTGCCTGCCCGGTCACGTGAGACGGACCAACAGCACACCGGGCGTGCGCGGCAGCGACACCCGCAGTCCGTCCCCGTCCCAGGCCACGGAGCCGGTCGGCGCGGAGGAGGGGTGCAGGACCTCCGCGCCGACCTCCCGGCCCGCCAAGTGCCGTACAGGAAGGTGCAGTTCGGTCGCGCCGCCGCGCCGCCAGACCGTGATGTACGACGTGCGGTCGTCGGGCGTCCGCATCCCCAGGGCCAGCCACTCGTCCGTCCACCCGGGCAGACCCAGCGGCCAGAACGGCAGGGCCCCTGCGAGGTCCGGGCGGATCGACTTGTACGTGCTCACCGCCTCCCGCACGAGGGTGAGCTGGCGCTGCGACATCCGGTCCAGATGGCCCGACAGATGGATCCGCCCGAGCAGTGCCCCGCCCAGGGTGAAAGTGATCAGGTCGTCGTCGTACTCGGGCTGCGGGTACGCCCAGACGGCGCCCTGTTCGGGCGGTACGGCCGTCGGTGCGGCGGCGGCGATCGGCGGGTAGCGCAGCGGGTCCTGCTGGTCGCTGGTGGACTGGAGCTGGGACACGGCCAGCGTGGCCGCGTCCATCCGCATCCCGCCCGAGGCGCAGTTCTCGATCACCAGCCGCGGATGCCGGTCCAGCACCTCGGAGAGCCAGTCCAGGTAGGCGTGGGCGTGCCCGAGCAGCCCGGCTCCCGGTGCGAGGTCCCCGGGGGCCAGGGTGCCGGGATCGATCACGATGTTGTAGTCCAGCTTGAGATAGCCCACGCCCCAGTCGCCGACGATCCGGTCCACCGTCTTGTCGAGGTGCGCGCGGGCCGCCGGATGGCGCAGGTCGAGCTGATGGCGGCCCTGCTCGATGAGACGTACGCCGTCGCGTTGGAAGAAGGCGTCCGGCGGGAGCGCGGCGGCGACGGGGCTGCGTACGCCGACGACTTCCGGCTCCAGCCACAGCCCGGGCACCATGCCGCGCTCCCGGATCCGGTCCAGGACCGCCCCGATGCCGCCGTCGGGGAAGCGGCGCGTCGAGGGCAGCCACTCGCCGACGCTGTCCCACCAGCCGCCCTCCGCCGAGTCGTCGTACCAGCCGGAGTCCACGCAGAAGTACTCCGCGCCCGCCTCGGCCGCCGCGTCGATCAGGGGCAGCAGTTTCTCGGTGGTCGGGTCGCCCATGAGCGTGTTCATGTAGTCGTTGAAGACGACCGGGAGCACCGTGTGGTCGGGGTGCGGGCGGCGCACGGCGCGGCGGTACGAGGTCAGCGCAGCCATGGCCTGGTCGAACCCGGAGCCGAGGGCCAGCACCCCCGGCACGGTGGTGAACTCCGCGCCCGGGGCCAGCCGGACCCGCCACTGGTGCTCCGCGTCCGTGGGGCCGTTCAGCGCCAGGTACGTGCCGTGCGCGCGTTCGCCCAGGTCCCAGCGCCAGCCGGCCGGGGACTCGATCTGCCACAGCCAGGTCCGGCCGCTCCCCCGGTCCGTCAGCGCCCCCATCGCCAGGTGACCGCCGGTGGGCCAGCTGCCGCGCCCGGCGAGGACGAGGGCGGCCCGGCTGTCGTGCTGATGGGCATCGACGTTGATGTCGGCGACGGTGTCCCGCAGCGGCTCGGCGTACCAACGGCACTCCGCGAGCCAGTCGTTGCGGGCCCGGTGCACGTCGAGGGCGTCCGGTGCGGGCAGGCCGCCGACGAGCAGGCTGCTGACGGACTGGACGACGAGGGGTTCGGGGCCGTCGTTGCGCAGCCGCACGCGGGAACGGAGCACCGGCAGTCCGCCGGGGGACGTCAGCTCGACGAACGCCGTCAACCCGGTGGCCGGGTCGTGGAGTTCGACGGTCAGCCACTCCTGATCGCCCCGTCTGCCGGTGCGGTGGTGCCGGTACTTCAGGCGCGTACCGAAGGCAGTGCCGGTGAAGCGTGGGCCGGACCAGCCGCTGCCGTGCCCGAGGGCGGTGAGCTCGACGAGGGGGAGGGCGGATTCCGGGTGGACGGATACGGCAGGCACTGACCCGGCGTCACCGAGCCGGACCAGCCGCAGCGTCCCGTCAGGTGCTGTGGCGAACTCGGCCGCCAGGGCCGCATGACCCCAAGTGAACATGACTCGCGTGCCGTTGAGATCCGCGTCGGCCGTACCGGTCAAGGCGCTCCCCTTTGTGAATCCCTCGTTACGGTCTCTTGACGGCCCCCATGTGACCGGTCACAATCCTGGCATGAATGTGACCGGTCACACAAGGCGCCCAGCGAGCATCAGGGATGTCGCGACCGCCGCCGGGGTCTCGTACCAGACCGTCTCCCGGGTGATCAACGGCCATCCCAGCGTCAAGCCGACCACCCGGGACCGGGTGCTCGCCGCCATCGGCGAACTGGGCTTCCGGCGCAATGCCACCGCGCTCGCCCTGGCCAGCGGACGCAGCAGGGCCGTGACCGTGCTCACCGCGAACACCACTCACTACGGCTACGCCTCGATCCTCCAGGGCATCGAGGAGTCCGCCCGTGCGGCTTCCTACGCGGTGGGGATCGGCGTACTGGAGTCCGCGGACGAAGCGGCCGTCGCTGCCGAGGTGCAGCGGGCGGCGGACGCGGGCGGCGGGCTGATCGTGATCGCCTACGACCCGGCCGGTGTGCGGGCGCTGAGCGCCGTCCCCGCCGAACTCCCGGTCGTCGGCGTGGTCGAGACCCCGGCGAGCCCGCCCGGCGGCGACCGTCCCTGGGTGTGGACCGACGACCGCGAGGCCGCCTACCAGGCGACCCGTCACCTGCTCTCCCTGGGCCACGAGACGGTGCACTACGTCGCCATCCCGTCCAGCACGCGGCGCACCAGCGCCCGCACCAGCGGCTGGCGGCAGGCCCTGAAGGAGGCGGGGGCCCCCGAACCCCGCCCCGTGCAGGGCAGTTGGGGCCCCGCGGGCGGCCACGCGGCGGGCTTGAAGCTGGCGCGGGACCCGGCCGTCACCGCCATCCTGTGCGGCAACGACGATCTCGCGCTCGGCGTGCTGCGCGCCCTGCACGAGACCGGCCGTTCCGTCCCCGGCGACGTCAGCGTGGCCGGGTTCGACGACGCCCCGCACTCCGCCTTTCTGACCCCGTCGCTGACGACCGTACGCCTGGACTTCACCGGTCTGGGAAGGGCCGCGTTCGCCCTGTTGCACGGGGTGCTGGAGGAGGCCGCGCAGATCGCCCCGCATCCCGTCTCCGTACCGGAGCTGGTGGTCCGGGAGAGTTCGGGGCCGCCGTCCGCCACCGTCTGAGCGCGCCGCACGGTTCCCGAATGCGCCGCTCGCTCCCCGAACCCGCCGCACGAGCACCGCTGTTCTGATTCCTGCTTCCTGAACCACCCGTTCGCGAAAGGCACGTGATGAAGACAAGAGCTCTTTCCGCCCTGGCGCTGATAGGCGCCCTCGGCCTCGCCGCCACCGCGTGCAGCGATCCGACGGCCGGCTCTTCCGGCGACTCGGGCGCGGAGGGGAAGCAGGCCGCCGTCGATCCGACCGCCCGCCTGGACGGCGTGAAGCTGACGATGTGGACCGCGCAGAACACGGTCAACGCCCCCAAGCAGGT
Organism: Streptomyces sp. DT2A-34; assembly: GCF_030499515.1. Classification (NCBI taxonomy): domain Bacteria; kingdom Bacillati; phylum Actinomycetota; class Actinomycetes; order Kitasatosporales; family Streptomycetaceae; genus Streptomyces; species Streptomyces sp. DT2A-34. The sequence continues at coordinate 181,290 of NZ_JASTWJ010000001.1, forward strand.
CATCGAGGCTTTCGAGAAGGCCACCGGCGCGACGGTTCAGACTCAGGCGATCCCGGACCTGTACGAGCAGAACGTGCCGACGAAGCTCGCCTCCGGCGACCGCCCGGACCTGATGTTCTGGCAGCCGTCCATCTCCACGCTGCCGTTCATCCAGCCGCAGCAGAACCTGCTCACCCTCGACGGTGAGCCGTGGGAGGCCAAACTCGGCGACACCGAGAAGTCGCTCGGCATGATCGACGGCAAGCGGTACGCGGCGATCGTCACCAGCCCCGCCATGCTCGGCGTCTACTACAACAAGGACGTCTTCGAGCGGGCCGGGCTGAGTGAGAAGGACTTCCCGAAGTCGTACGACGAGCTGCTGGCGCTCGGCCACAAGGTCGTCGACAAGACCGACGCCGCCGCCTTCTACGAGGCCGGCGGCGACAAGTGGCCGCTGCAGTGGCAGATGCAGGTCCAGCTCACCGACCTCGACCAGCAGTGGTGGGACGGGCTCAACAAGAACGAGGAGAAGTGGACCGACCCGGTCGTCGTCGGCGCGATCAAGAAGTACAAGGAGAAGCTGCTCGACGCCGGGCTCGCCCAGAAGAACTACCGCACCGGCACCTTCACCGGGCAGGCCGACGCGCTGTGGAAGGGCGAGGCCGGCATGGTCCTCAACGTCACCTCCTTCCAGAGCCAGTTGCAGGCCAAGTACTCCACCGCCGAGATCGACAAGAAGATCGGCTGGTTCCCGATCGCCAACTCCGCCGCCACCGGCATGTACTCCCCCGACCAGACCAACGGTGTGGTGGCCTTCAAGACCGGTGACGACAAGCGGCAGAACGCGGCCCGGCAGTTCCTCGCCTTCTGGCTCGGCCCGGACTACGCCGACTACATCAAGGCGATGAAGATCCCGTCCGTGCAGCCGTCCGTGCCCACGCCCGACGGTCTGCCGCAGACGTCCAAGGCCCAGGTCGCGGCCCTGTCCACCGCCATCGGCGTCTTCCAGGCCAAGGCGATCGTGGCCCCGGACACGCACCTCTACCTCGCCGACATGATCTTCGGCAAGAAGGACCCGCGGCAGGTCGCCCAGGCGATCCAGGACCAGTTCGCGCAGGTGGCCAAGGCCCAGGGCGCGCCCGGTTTCTGACGATGACTCACACGGTCGTACGTGCCAAGCCCACGCCGGTGAAGGGCGCGCCGAGGAAGGTGGGGCGGCTGCCGCGCGCCGCCGTCCACCACCCCTGGTGGTTCGCGCTCCCCGCGATCGTCGTCTTCGCGGGCTTCTTCCTGGTGCCCAACCTGCTCAACTTCTACTACCCGTTCACCAACTGGTCCTCCTACCACGCGGACATCGCCTTCACCGGCCTCGACAACTTCAAGACGATCGCCGACGACGGCTCGCTGTTCCGCGCGATCCGCACGACCCTGCTGTACGCGTTGCTGGCCGCGCTGTTCCAGAACGGCTTCGGGCTGGTGCTGGCGCTGCTGCTGGAGGCCGACAGCCGCTTCAACCGGTGCTTCCGCGCGGTCTTCTTCCTGCCGGTGCTGATCTCGGCGCTCGCCACCGGTTACGTCTTCCAGGCCCTGCTCGACCAGGACGGAGCCGTCAACTCCGTGCTCGGCACGGACATTCCGTGGCTGGGCTCGACGACCTGGACCCTCGTCGTCGTCACCCTCATCCACGGCTGGAAGTGGATGGGGCTGTCCATGCTGATCTATCTGGCCGGGCTCAAGGGCATCCCCGGCGACATGCTCGAAGCCGCGCGGATGGACGGCGCCGGACCCTGGCGGACCTTCTGGTCGGTGCGCTGGCCGATGCTCGCGCCGGCCGTCACCTTCAACGTCACCACCGCGCTGATCGGTTCGATGAACACCTTCGACATCGTGCAGGCCACGACCGGCGGCGGCCCGGCGGCCTCCACGGAGGTCTTCAACATCTACATGTTCCGGATCTTCGGGCAGGGCCTGTACGCCCAGGCCTCCGCGATGAGCCTCGTCCTCTTCCTGGTCGTGGTCGCGGTGGCGATCCCGCTGGTCGTCGGTTTGCGGCGAAGGGAGCAGCTGCTGTGAACCCGTCCGTCGCATGGCGGTACGGCCGCCCCGCGCTGGTCCTGCTGCTCGCCGGTCTCGCGGTCGGCGTACCGCTGTGGCTGGTCGCCGTCACCTCCGCCAAGCCGCAGGCGGAGGCCATCAAGCCCAACCTCGACCTGCCGCGCGCCTGGCAGCCCGCCGACAACTACGCGGACGCCGTCAGCCAGGGCGAGATGCTGCGCGGCTTCTTCAACTCCCTGCTGGTCGTGCTGCCTTCGGTCGTCCTGGTCCTGCTCCTCGGGGCGGGCGCCGCCTGGGTCTTCGCCCGCCGCAGGTCGAAGCTGGTGTCGGCGGCGTACGCGCTCTGCATCAGCGGGCTGCTGCTGCCGCCCGCGGTCATCACCATCGTGATGGAGCTGCGGCAGCTGGGCCTGTCGAACACCCGGCCCGGCATGATCGCCGTCTACACCGGCATGTACCTGTCGACGTCGATCTTCTTCATGACGGGCTTCATCCGCGCCATCCCCCTGGAGCTGGAGGAGGCGGCCCGGATGGACGGGGCGACGCCGGCGCGGATCTTCTGGCGGATCATCCTGCCGCTGCTGCGCCCGGTCATCGCCACCGCGACGATCATGGTGATGCTCTACGCCTGGAGCGACATCTTCTACGCCTTCTTCGTCCTCGGCGGCGGCGAGCGGGCCACCCTCCCGCTGAACCTCTACCAGGTCGCCAGCGCCCAGCTCTACCTCAACAACTGGCATCTCGTCTTCGCGTACGTCGTGGTGATGAGCCTGCCCATGGTCGCCGTGTTCCTCGTCGGCCAGCGAAAGATCGTGTCCGGAATCACCAGTGGAGCCGTCAAATGACCGGAGGTCCAGCAGCGTGATCACCCCCGCCCGCGCACGAAGCCGTACCCGACTCCGTACCGGATTCCGTACGGGATCCGGTACCGGATTCCGTGCCAGAACCGCCTTGATATCAGCCGCACTTGGAGCAGCCACCATGGCAGCCACTCTCCCCGCCGCGGGCCCCGCGGCCGCTGCCGACCCGCAGCGCCTCACCGTCGACCTGTCCGCCTCCGAGGGGCCGGTGATGCTCGGCGCCAACGGTGCGCTGTACGGGCTGAGCGACGACGGGGTGCCCAGCGACGCCGCGCTGGAACCCCTGAAGATCACCAGCATCTCGCAGAAGCCGGAGGGCGGCGCCCAGCACCCCAACGGCGACGCGCTCACCGTCTCGAAGTCGTTCTTCCGCAACGGCGGCGGCGAGATCAACGTGATGATGCAGGACATCTACGCCAAGTGGCCGTACGAGGATCTCGGCATCGACGACTACCTCCCCAAGGTCGACAAGATCGCCAAGGAGGTCTCGGCCGACCCCAACAGCGAGCGGTTCGTCTACATCCCGTTCAACGAGCCCGACCAGATCTGGTACAAGCTCGGCGTCGCCGACCAGGCCCAGTACGAGGCCAACCGGGACCGGTTCTTCAAGGACTGGAAGACCGTGTACCAGCGCATCCGGGCGATCGACCCGGACGCGAGGATCGCGGGCCCGAACGAAGCCGCCTACCACACCCGCCTGTTGAAGGACTTCCTCGCCTTCGCCAAGCGGGAGGACGTCCTGCCGCAGGTGATGACCTGGCACGAGCTGGGCTCCGGCTCGCTGCGCGACTTCCAGGCGCACTACGACGACTATCGCAAGCTCGAGCGCGAGGCGGGCATCGCCCCGCTGAAGATCAACATCGACGAGTACGCCAACCGCCGTGACCTGTCCGTGCCGGGGCAACTCGTCCAGTGGGTCTCGATGTTCGAGCGGAACAAGGTGTACGCGAACCAGGCCTACTGGGATGCCGCCGGCAACATGGACGGCAACGTGGTGCGCTCGAACATCCCCAACGGCGGCTGGTGGTTCTTCCGCTGGTACGCCGGGCTGACCGGTGACACGGTCAAGGTGACCCCGCCGCAGCCCAACACGATCGACACCCTTCAGGGCCTGGCTTCGCTGGACCCCTCCCGCCGCCAGGCGCAGGTCCTGCTGGGCGGCTCCGCCGGCGACTCCGACGTCGTGGTGCGGGGCGTCGACCGGTCCCTCTTCGGGGGTACGGTCACCGCGACCGTCGCCGAGGCCGCCTGGTCCGGCTACGAGGGGCAGCACGCGACGCCGCAGGTCCTCGCCCGTACGAAGGTGAAGGTGGCGGACGACGGTTCGGTGACCGTCCCGCTGCGCGGCATGCACAAGATGTCCGCCTACCGGATCGTCCTCACCCCCGGCGGCACGGGCACCCCCTCCCCCGCCACCGTCCCCTGGTCGGCGTCGTACGAGGCCGAGGCGGCCGCCATCACCGACGGCAAGGTCTACACCCAGGGCACGGTCCAGAACGCCAACGGCTACGCCGCCTCCGGCACGAAGGACGTCGGCTCCCTCAACCAGGCCACCAGCAAGGTCGACTTCACGGTCACGGTGCCGCGCGAGGGGGCGTACGACCTGGCGATCCTGTACGGCAACCAGTCCGGCACCCCCGCCACGCAGAAGCTGTCCGTCGACGGAGGGGCCCCGGTCACGGTGACCTACCCCTCCACGGAGAACTGGACCTACCGCGCCAAGAAGGACGTCACTCTGCGGCTGTCCGCAGGCACCCATGTCCTCACGCTCGCGAAGGGCGACGCCGAGGTCACCCTCGACCGCGTCGACCTGACCGCCCGCGCGGGCGCGGCGTCCGCGTCGTACGAGGCCACGCTGGCGGACATCAGCGGGAAGCCGTCGTACGACTACGCGTCGTCGGCCGGCGTGGGCACCGGCTCGCTCGTCCTGCGCTTCGGGGACAAGGCGGTGTTCGACGTCTACGCCCCGCGTGACGGCTACTACACGGTGGTGCCGCGGGCCTCGGCGCCGGTGCGGCTCGCGCTGCACGGCGAGACGGTGACGGCGGCGCCCGGACGCGCCCTGCGGCTCTACCTGGTGGCGGGCAACAACCGCGTCGCGGTGACGGCGGGGCACGCCTCGGTCCGCTCCCTCGACGTGTCGGGCGACGGATCGACGTCCGGCACGCTCTCCTACGGGGCCGCCTCGGCCACCCTCGCGGGCGGGGCCGAACTCGTCGACTCGGCGTACGCCTCCGCCGGTTCCTACATCGGCAAGCTCGGCAACAGCCCCTCCAGCACCGCCGAGTTCACGGTGCGGGCGCCCAGCTCCGGCCGCTATGTGCTGGTCGTCCACTACGCGCACAACGACCGGCGCGACAACGGCCACGCCTACAACACGGACATCATGTCCCGTACGGCGGACATCACCGTGGGGAACGCGGCGCCGGTGAAGGTCACCTTCAAGAACACCTGGAGCTCGGACGACTACTGGACGCTGGGCGTTCCCGTCGACCTGAAGAAGGGCGCTAACAAGGTGATGTTCGGCAACGCGACGGCGTGGGCACCGAACATCGACCGCATCGAACTGGGCCGGGTCGTGGACCGGCCGTAGTCCGGCCGCTCCAACCGGTCCACCCGCTGCACCCGGCCTCGTACCGAGTCGGTACGAGGCCGGGTGCGAGGTGGACGAGCGTCAGGCGACCTGTCCGCTGTGCAGTGCGGTGTACGCCCCGTTGCGGTGCAGGAGTTCCTCGTGGGTGCCGATCTCCCGGATTCGGCCGTCGTCCATCACCACGATCCGGTCGGCACCGCGCACGGTGGACAGCCGGTGTGCCACCACGAAGGTGGTGCGGCCGTGCAGGAGGCGGGCGAGGGCCTGCTGGACGAGGGTCTCCGAGTGGGTGTCCAGGGCCGAGGTCGCCTCGTCGAGGACGAGCACCCTCGGGTCCCGGATCAGGGCCCGGGCGATGGCCAGGCGCTGCCGCTGTCCGCCGGACAGGCGTGCCCCGCGCTCACCGACCAGGGTGTCGAGGCCCTGCGGCAGCCGGTCGACGAACTCCAGCGCGTTGGCATCGCGCAACGCCGCGCGCACCGTCTCCTCGTCGGCGTCGTCCATGCCGTAGGCGACGTTCTCGCGGATCGTGCCGTCGAAGAGGATCGACTCCTGCGGCACGACCGAGACGAAGCGACGGTACGTGCGCAGGTCGAGGGTGTTCATGTCCGTGCCGTCGAGCAGCAGGCGGCCGGAGGTCGGGCGGATGAAGCCGATGACGAGGTTGAGCACAGTGGACTTGCCCGCACCGGAGGCGCCGACGAGGGCGATGGTCTCCCCCGGCGCGACGGAGAGACTGAAGTCCCGTACGGCCGGGTGGCCGCTGTCCTCGTAGGCGAATCCGACGCCCTCGAAGGTCACGGCGCCGCGCAGCGAGGTGAGTTCGGCCTTGCCCTCGTTGTCCTCCAGTTCGGGGGCCTGGAGGACCTCGCCGACGGAGCGGACGGACTCCAGTCCCTTGGTGATGACCGGGGCCAGCCCTGCCAACGTTGTCGTGGAGTTGGTGAGGGTGGTCAGGAAGGCGCTCAGCATGACGACGTCACCGGCCGTCACGCCCCAGACGCCGTAGTACGAGATCAGCGCCGCGCCGGCGAGGACCAGCACGCCGACGACGTTCAGCACCACCCAGGCGAGCGAGCCGAAGCGGCCGTTGACGAGGTCGAGGCGCATGCCGGAGGTGAGCAGCCGGTGCAGGGTGCTGTCCATGCGGCGCAGCGCCTTGCCCTCCAGGCCGTGGGCGCGGGTGACCGGGATGAGGCGGGTCATCTCCGTCACCCGGGAGGACAGGGTCTCGACCTCGTGGCGGAAGTGCTCGTTGTGGGTGCGCAGACGAGCCCGCAGACGGGCGACGACGAGTGCGGCGGCGGGCACGACGACGAGGAAGACGGGCACGAACTCCGGTGTGCGTACGGCGATGATGACGAGGCCGCCGATGAGCACGGTGCCCGCGCCGAGCCCCGTCTCCGCGGTCTGCTGCACCATCTGCTCGACGGTCTCCACATCACGCACGACCTTGGCCTGCAGCACACCGGCGCTGACGCGCGAGTGGTAGCCGATGGAGAGCTGCTGCATGCGCGTGCACAGCGCGGAGCGCAGGCCGGTGCCCATCCGGCGCACGCTGCCGTACAGCAGGCGTACGTACAGCACGTGCAGGGGGTAGTTGACCAGCAGGATGAACATGATGACGCCGGTGCTCAGCCACAGCTTGCTGATCGGCTGGTGCTGGACGACGGTGTCGATGATGGACGCGGTGATCAGCGGCAGCAGCCAGACCGGGCTGTGCTTGACCGTGAAGATGCCGACCGCCGCCGCGAGGCGGTGGCGGTCGGCGCGGAACAGATAGGCCAGCGTGCGTACGGGGTGTTCGCCGCGGTAGCGGTGGTCGAGCGGTCTCTCGTGTGACGACGCCATCGGCGTTGTCCTTCCCAGGGTTCCGAATGAGAGCAAGCGCTTCCCCATCCCTTCTCGGGAGGAATACACGCCCGGTCGCGCACGGATTCCCGGCAGAAGGTTTCAGCGGACTCCCGGAAGGTTCAGACGGCGGCGTCCAGCTCCGCGATCTCCTCGGCCCCGAGCACGAGGTCGGTCGCGGCGAGTGAGTCCAGGATCGTCTCCGGCCGGCTCGCGCCCGGGATCGGCACGACGACCGGCGACTTGGCGAGCATCCAGGCCAGGCACACGCGCTGCGGGCTCACCCCGTGCGCCTCGGCGACCCGGGCGAACGGGGCGTAGGCGGAGCCCAGTTCGCGCGCCCGGGAGATGCCACCGAGGGGGCTCCAGGGCAGGAACGCGATGCCGAGTTCGTCGCACAGGCGCAGCTCCGGCTCGCTGGAGCGGAACGCCGGGGAGAACTGGTTCTGCACGGAGACCAGCCTGCCGCCCAGGATGTCGTTCGCCTGCCTGATCTGGTCCGGGTTCGCGTTGGAGATACCGGCCATGCGGATCTTGCCCTCGTCGAGCAGCTCGCGTACGGCGCCGACGGACTCGGCGTACGGCACCCTCGGGTCGGGGCGGTGGAACTGGTAGAGCCCGATGGCCTCCACGCCGAGCCGGCGCAGGGAGCCCTCACAGGCTTCCTTGAGGTGCCGGGGGCTGCCGTCAAGCGTCCAACTCCCGTCGCCGGGGCGCAGATGGCCGCCCTTCGTGGCGACCAGGACGTCCTTGCCCAGGTCGTGGGAGGCGAGGGCCTTGGCGATCAGGGTCTCGTTGTGACCGACCTCGTCGGCGTCCCGGTGGTAGGCGTCCGCGGTGTCGATCAGGGTCGCGCCGGCGTCGAGCGCGGCATGGATCGTGGCGAGCGAACGGGCCTCGTCCGGGCGCCCCTCGATGGACATGGGCATCGCGCCCAGTCCGATCGCGCTGACCTCGACGTCACCGATGCGGCGGGTGTGCATGGGGTCGTGACCTCTTTCGACTGTCGCGCGGGAAACGTTGTCGTCGGCGGGTGGGCCGCGGATCACGGCCGTTTTGGACCGACTCCAGCGTGGCTGTCCGGACGCGAGAGGTCCAATAGAAGAAAGAGAACGCATTCAGCGACGGCGCCACTGAATCCGTGGTGCCGAGTTCGGCCGCCCGTCCGCCCATCCGCTTGCGCGGCCTCCCGGTTGGTGTGGCACGCTCACCCTCGACCGAGCGGCCGATCGGGTATCGGCCGGCCGACCGTCCCGGCGTCGGTCGCGGAGGTTTCGGCACAGTGATCGGCACAGTGAGAGGCGGCGGCATGCGCATCGGACTGCTCGGCACCGGCCCGTGGGCCCAGATGGCCTACGCTCCCGCCCTGGGCCGGCACCGTGAACTGGACTTCGCCGGAGTGTGGGGCCGACGTACGGCCGCCGCAAAGGAGTTGGCCGACACCTACGGCGTGCGTGCCTACAACGACGTGGACGCGCTGTTCGCCGACGTGGACGCCGTGGCCGTCGCCCTGCCGCCGGCCGTGCAGGCCGACCTGGCGGTGCGGGCCGCGCGGGCGGGCTGTCATCTGCTGCTGGACAAGCCGCTGGCGCTGACGGTGCGGGAGGGACGGGCGGTCGTCGAGGCCGTCGAGGAGGCCGGTGTGGCCTCGGTCGTGTTCTTCACCGTCCGTTTCCAGTCGGAGACGGAGGCGTGGATCACCGAACAGGCGGCCGTGGACGGCTGGTTCACGGGCCGTGCGCAGTGGCTGGGCGCCGTTTTCAGCGGTGACGGCAACCCGTTCGCGGCCTCACCGTGGCGACGGGAGAAGGGCGCCCTGTGGGACGTGGGCCCCCATGCCCTGTCCGTGCTGCTGCCGATCCTGGGTGACGCCCGGCGCGTGACGGCGGCCGCACACGGGCCCGGCGACACCGTCCATCTGGTCCTCGATCACGTCAGCGGCGCGTCGAGCACACTCGCCCTGAGCCTCACGGCGCCGCCCGCGGCGGCGGGGGCAGCGGTGGAGCTGCGGGGCGCGGCCGGTGTGACGCTGCTTCCGGAGAGCGCCGACAGCGCGGTGTCCGCCCTGATCCGTGCCGGGGACGCCCTGCTGGCCGCCTCCCGAACCGGGCGCGCTCATGCGTGCGACGCGGCGTTCGGTCTGCGGGTCACCGAGATTCTGGCGGCGGCCGAAGCACTGTTGAACGGCGGTGCGTGACGGCGTGGTGGGACAGGTCCGGGAGGTCGCAGCCGCCCGATACCTCGATGCTCCGGGCGCTGACCAGCGGCTGCTCCCGGAGAACTCTGTGGCAATGATCGCGCCGCTGTCGTCGGGGTCGCCGACCCGGCCGAGCGCGGTCCTCGCGGCGAGGGCCGGGACCTGGCCCTGCTCTTCGAACGGCTCGTCGCTCCACCGGAACCAGGCTCTGTCACCCTCGATGTGCAGCAGGAACTCGGCGACCGGGCCGTCCGGCGAGGACAGTGAGACGCGTCTTCGGATCTCGTCGTAGGCCGCCTCCCACGCCTCCCAGACCTCGTCGTAGTCCCGCTCCAGCAGGGCCGGTTCACGGGCGAACAGGTCGCGTACCGCGTCGTATCCCGGACCGGGCGTGAAGCGCCCCGACAGCCACGGGAAGTCGGCCTCGTCGATCAGGATCTCCCCGACCGGCTCGTCGCTGCTTCGGACCTGCCAGACCTCGCCGTCGGACCCCATGCCGCCTCCGTCGCCCGCTGTCGATCAGACCGCCGGCCAGCATGCCACCCGGCACTGACAGGCGGCCCGGACCCGAAGTCGGGACCGGGCCGCCCCTCGGCTACTGCCCCTCAGCTACTGCTCCTCGGCTACTGCTCCTCGGCTCTACGCCTCGCTACGCCGACTCCGCCGCATGGAAGTCGATGCGCTCCCTTACGACGGGGAAGCCCGCCTTGGCGAAGTTCGCGGCCATGGGGAAGTTGCCCTGGTCCGTCGCGCCGCTGATGAACTCCGCGCCCTGCTCGACGAGGAAGTGGGTGCACTCGGCGAGGAGGTCGTAGGCGTAGCCGTGGCCGCGCTGTTCCGGGACGACTCCGATGAAGCCGATGGTCGGGCCGCCTGGATTGTGTGCCGGGATGTGGATGCCCGCCAGGTCGCCCTCAGGCGTGTGCGCGACCTGCCACCACTCCCGTGGAGACGGGCACCAGTTGAAGAAGTCCAGCTCCTCCCGGGCGGCCTGGTCGAGGCCGCCCTCCTCGATGGCCCGCAGCGCGTGGGCGTCGAGGGTGACGGAGTGGATGCGGCGCAGCGCGTCGAAGAAGACCGCATCGTCGGGTTCGGCGCGGAAGCGCAGGCGCCCGGGCCGCTCGGGCAGGCCGTGCTCCGGGGTCCAGCGGTACAGGAAGCGTTCCACCAGGAGTTCGTAGCCGGCCGCACGTGCGGCGGTGAAGCGGGCCTCGGCGGCGGCTTTCAGGTCGGGGGCGTCCCGCCAGCCGCCAGGCAGGTTGATCTCCAGTTCGACCTGCCAGGGGGCGGAGCGCAGGAGTTCGGCGCCGGCCTCCTCCTCGCCCTCGGCCACGTCGAACCAGTTGATGTTGAGGGGCTCCGAGTCGTCGGGGCCGCCCCACCAGGCGCCGCGGGCGACGACCGCGCCGTCGCGCAGGGCGACTCGCTTCCACTCGGGGCGGAACCGGGTCCGCGGGTGGCCCTCACGGGCATTCAGCGGGTCGGGGTGTGCGTCGAAGAGATGGGCGTCGCTCGCGGAGAGCGCGCGGATGACCAGATCGGTCACGGATTCCTCCGGGATAAAAGGCTGCTTGGAGCGCTCCCGGTCAGATCTGACGCCACACGCCGGGGCAACGGAAAAGGGAGCGCTGGAAAGGTGTGAACCGCACGGCACTCGCCTCCTTCCGTTCGTCTCAGGGCGTGGATCCACACGGTACGTGATCTTCATCGGGTGCGTCCACGGGTTTTTCGCGGGTCCTGAGCGACGCCCCACCGAGCATAGGAGAGCGCTCTCAAGAGCCCGGGCGACTTAAGTGGGCCTTAGGAGAGGGTTAAGCCGTCGTGGGCATTCCGTGGTCTTTCACGTTCCCACAGCTGAGGGGAGTTTGGGCGCCCTGCGGACCCATTGGCCGATGCGGGGGTCGTGCGTAGCATCGGGGCCCACCGGCTGCGGCAGCGCCTGGTTCGAGAGCGCTCTCAGAGCGGCCTCCGGACGGACGGTGCACGTCGCCGCCCCTGCCCAAGTACCCCCACAAGTACTCCGGGAGACCCCCCACATGACTTCCCGCCATCAACGCCCTCTCGGTCGTCGCAGGCTTCTCCTCGCCCTCGGCGGCACGGCGGTGGCCGTCCCCACCGTCGCCGCCGTGGCCCCGTACGCCCTCGCGGACGGCGTCACGCCCGCCGCGGCGGGCCCACTGCCGCTGACGATCGTCAATGACAGCGGCTCCTTCGGCAACGCCAACGTCCACGTCTACATCGTCGGCAACCAGGACGGCAGGCAGGTGCGCGTCACGCCCGACGGCACCCTCGCGCCGATCGCGGTGTCGGACAACGGCCCCGACGGCTTCACCGACTACGCCATCGGCCTGGCCGGCAGCGGCGAGACCCGGCTGTCCCTCCCCCACATGTCCGGGCGGATCTATGTGTCGCTCGGCCAGAAGCTCAAGTTCAAGGCGGTCACCGACGGCAACGGAAACGCCGCCCTGCAGTACCCGGCGGGCTGGGTGACGTCGGACCCCAACTACCCGGTGCTGCACGACTGCGCCGAGTTCACGTACAACGCCGGCGGCATGTTCTGCAACACCACCATGGTCGACATGTTCAGCGTGCCGCTGAGCATTCGGCTGACCGGCGCCAAGGACCAGACGACGGGCAGACTGCGGGCCGGCGGGCGGGCGGCCGCCTTCGCCGCGGTGCGCCAGGTCGAGGAGTTCGCCCGGCTCGTCGTGGATGACACGCGCGTCATCGCGCCGGGGCACGGCCTGGACGCCGGTCTGTTCGCGCAGGACTACTTCGCCCCGTACATCGACGAGGTGTGGAGCACGTACACCGGGCGGGACCTGACCGTCACCACCAACGCGGGGACGTTCACGGGACGGGTGCGCGGTGAGCGGTTCGCCTTCGGCGGGCCGGCTCAGGTGTCCTTCGCCAAGCCGTCGACCCGGGACGTGCTGTTCTGCGACGGCGATCTCGCCGCACCCAACGACGGCACGACCGGCCCCGTCGCCGCCGTACTCGGTGCCGGGTTCAACCGCTCGACGCTGCTCAGCCACCCGGCCCAGCCGACGACCGACGCCGCCGCCTTCTACCGGACCGGCCTGACCAACCACTACGCCAAGGCGATGCACACGGCCACCGAGGACGGCAAGGCGTACGGCTTCGCCTTCGACGACGTGGCCGACTTCGCCTCGTACATCCAGGACACGGCGCCGACGGGGATCAGGCTGACGCTCACGCCCTTCGAGGGCTGACGCGGCCCGTGAGGGCGCCCGGTCACGGGCTCGGTCGGTTTCAGCGCGGGAGCGGAGAGGTACCCCGGGTGTCCAGGGGCCGACCGGTGCGCAGCGGGTCAGTCACGGCGCCTCCGGATGCAGGGTCCGCTCCGGCGTTGAATGGTGATAGCAGACCCGATGACCGCACCGGGCCCGAAGTAGTGATCCGGATCCGAGGAGCAGAGATGATGCCGACGTCCCAGCCCGAAGCCTCCGGGCCGTCCGGGGAGCGCGCCACCCCGGACGACCTGCTCCACGCCCGCACCGGCACCGATGTGTCTCCCGAGGACATCGTGCTTGCCTCAGGCAAGGACCTCACCCCGCGCACCCTGGAATGGGCCAAGCGCAAGCTGGCGGCGGAGGGTGTCTCCGCCCTCGACAAGCTGCTGCCCTAGCCGAGAGGGCCACGAGCCGCACGGTCGCCCCCGGGTGCGGGTCGGCACCCGGGCGGCGTATGCGCCTGCCGTGCCGCACCGCCTCGGCCGGACTCACCCGCCCTCGCCCTCGTCCTCCTGCGGACAGAGCACCGGCACCCGCTGCACGAGGTTGTTGGCGAAGCCCCCGCGGTTCCAGGGCGGGACCAGTGGCTGGGTGTGGCCCCCGGCGTCGGTGGCCCGTGCGCTCAGCACGTGTGCGCCCGGCGTCGCCGTCCAGCTGTGCCGCCAGCGGCGCCACGCCCACCGGTGACCGGTGTCCGGCTCCAGCTCGGCCTCCTGCCAGCTGCGTCCCGCGTCCGTGCTGACCTCGACGCACGTCACCGGCCCACGCCCGGACCAGGCACGCCCCTCCAGGGTCACCGGGCCGGGCCGGACCACGCGGGAACGGGACATGAAGTCGGGGAAGCCCGGGGGGACGAGCAGGGCGCGAGGGGCGACGCGGGTGACGGGTTCGCCCACGTCCTCGGGGTGCCGGCGCAGCCGGTAGGCCACGGCCTGCTGGAACCCCGTGAAGGGCACGTCGGTGACGGTCACCTCGCGCAGCCACTTCACGTGTGCCATGCCGTACCAGCCGGGCACGACCAGCCGTAGCGGGCGGCCGTGCTGCGGGGGCAGCGGGGCACCGTTCATGGCGTACGCCACCAGCACCTCGGGATCGCTGCCCGTGGCGACGTCCACCGGCAGGGCGCGCTGGTAGTCCTGCTCGACGCCGCGCTCGACCCCGTGGTCGGCGCCCGTGAAGACCACGTCAACCGCGTCGGCCTCGACTCCGGTCTCGGCGAGCAGCAGGCGCAGCGGTACGCCGGTCCACTCGGCGGTGCCGACCGCCTCGACCAGCCAGGGCTGGCTCACCGGCCGGGGCGTCAGCAGGGCCCGGCCATTGCCCGCGCACTCCAGGGTGACCCGGGTGGTGACCTGCGGGAACGTCCGGAGGTCGGCGAGGTTCAGGCGCAGCGGGCGGCGGACGCGGCCGCCGAAAGTCAGCTGCCAGGGGGCGTCGTCGGGGACGTACGGGATGTCGTAGTGGGTCAGGACGTAGTGCAGGCCCGGCGGGGTGAGGTCGTAGCGCAGGGCTTCGAGCGGCAGGCCGTGGTTGCGGGTCGCGAGCGCCAGTTCGTCCCGGCCGATGCTTTCGTCGGGGGCGGCCAGCCTGGCCGGTGCGCTCATGTCGGCGAGTCGATGCGCCATACCGGCATTATCGACCCATACGTGTATGTCGTGCCGGACCGTCGTGACCGACCCCGGCAGCCCCGGCGGGGGGCCTGGGCGCTCCGGCATCGGCAGGTGGGCGGCACAACTCCCTTTCCCTCCCTGTTACTTCACACCGGCAATGGTTTCGGGCTCACCCTTCCGAAAGGGGTCTCGCGGCTGTCAGACTCCTGAGGGTGCCCGACTTCGACATGCTCGTCATCGGATCCGGACCGGGCGGCCAGAAGGCCGCCATCGCCGCGGCCAAGCTGGGCCGCCGGGTCGCCGTCGTCGACCGCCCCGACATGGTCGGCGGCGTCTCCATCCACACCGGGACCATCCCCTCCAAGACCCTGCGCGAGGCGGTGCTGTACCTGACCGGCCTCACCCAGCGTGATCTGTACGGCCAGAGCTACCGGCTCAAGGAGGACATCACCGTCGCCGACCTGACCGCCCGCACCCAGCACGTGGTCGGCCGTGAGGTGGACGTCATCCGCAGCCAGCTCTCCCGCAACCACGTCGCGCTGTACGCCGGCACGGGGCGGTTCGTCGACCCGCACACCGTCGCCCTGCGCGAGGTCACCGGCCACGAGCGGCTGCTGACCGCCGAGCACGTCGTCATCGCCACCGGTACCCGGCCCGCGCGGCCGACCAGTGTGGAGTTCGACGGTCGGACGATCATGGACTCGGACAACGTCCTGGCGCTGGAGCGGGTTCCGCGCTCCATGGTCATCGTGGGTGCCGGTGTGATCGGCATGGAGTACGCCAGCATGTTCGCCGCGCTCGGCAGCAAGATCACCGTGGTGGAGAAGCGGGCGGGGATGCTCGACATGTGCGACGTCGAGGTGATCGAGTCGCTCAAGTACCACCTGCGGGACCTCGCCGTGACGTTCCGCTTCGGGGAGACCGTCGCCGCGGTGGAGCGGCATGCACGCGGGACGCTGACCGTCCTGGAGAGCGGCAAGAAGATCCCCGCCGACGCGGTGATGTACTCGGCGGGCCGGCAGGGGCTCACCGACGAGCTGGACCTGGACAAGGCGGGGCTGACCGCGGACCCGCGCGGCCGGATCACGGTCGACGAGCACTACCGCACCGAGGTGCCGCACATCTATGCCGTCGGCGACGTCATCGGCTTCCCGGCGCTGGCCGCGACCTCGATGGAGCAGGGGCGGGCGGCGGCGTACCACGCCTTCGGGGAGCCGGTCGGCCGGATGCACAACCTCCAGCCGATCGGCATCTACACCATCCCCGAGATCAGCTTCGTGGGACGGACCGAGGACCGGCTCACGGAGGACCGGGTGCCGTTCGAGGTCGGCATCTCCCGCTACCGGGAGCTGGCCCGCGGACAGATCATCGGCGACTCGCACGGCATGCTGAAGCTGCTGGTCTCCCCCGAGGACCGCACGCTCCTCGGTGTGCACTGCTTCGGTACGGGGGCGACGGAACTCATCCACATCGGGCAGTCGGTGATGGGGTGCGGCGGGACGGTCGACTACCTGGTCGATGCCGTGTTCAACTACCCGACGCTCGCGGAGTCGTACAAGGTCGCCGCCCTGGACGCCACGAACAGGCTGCGCCAGATCGACCGGATCGGGGACTGAGCCCCTCGTATCAGCTCTCCTGGCCGCCCTCCGGCAGGCGGGCGTCGTCCTCGACCACGTGCATCGCGGCCTCCTCCGCGCCGGCGGCTCCGCCGTCGACGCCCTGGTCGAAGGCGATCTCCTCCTTCGTGGTGTCGGGGCCGGTGCCCTCGTCCGGGGCGAGCAGGCGGCCCGCGCGGTCGGCGCCCGCCTCGGGGTCGACGGGTTCGCCCTCGCCGCCCGGCAGGTCGCCCACGCCGTCACCGGCGGGCTCGGACACCTCGGGGACCTCCTGGGTGAGCCGCTCGTCGAGGGTCTCGCCCTCGTGCTGTTCGGCGGCCGTGGTGCCGTGCTTGGTGACCCCGAGCGGCTTCTCCGGCGGGGAGTAGCCCTCGTCGAGCATGTCGTCGTAGGTCCGCTCGTCGACGGCGTCCTGCAGGTCGAGCGGCGCCGCGTCCTGCTGTTCCTCGTTGCTGCCGGTGGGCTGGTAGGCGTCGTCCGCCATCGGCTCGGAGGGCGTGTGTCCCGTGCCCATGCTCGCCTCCCTCACTCGCGTGCGTCGGCTGGTCGTGCGCTGTGCGTGTCCTGAACCGCGTTTCCCGTTGCGCGCTCTCCAACCCCGGAAGATCCAGCCGACCTTGAAGGCTCAATGAGGGGAGATATCATCACTCGCACACACGGCGTGACCGTACGGCGACGCGCCGACGTGCCGTATCCGCCACCCCTTTGTGCCGCCCCTGCCCCGAGGCCATCCCTCAGCGGTTCGTGGCGTTGTACCACCCCACCCCCCATACGCCGTCGGGGCCGGTTCGCCCTCGCGTCGTGCACAACGGAAAGCAGCGCATCCATGAGCAACAGCAGGGGCAGAGGGCTGCAGGCCAATGTCCTCGGTACGTTCGACACGGTGGTGATGGCGGTCGCGGGCAGTGCCCCGGCGTACTCGATCGCCGCGACCACGGCGGTCCTCGTCGGCACGGTGGGCCTGGCCAGCCCGGCCGCGCTGCTGTACTGCGCGATACCCATGCTGGGCATCGCGCTGGCCTTCAGCTACCTCAGCCGGATCGACGTGAACGCGGGCGCCAGTTACTCCTGGGTCGGGCGTACGCTGCACCCCTTCCTGGGCTTCATCAGCGGTTGGGCGCTGGTGATCTCGGCGACCATCTTCATGGTGGCGGGTTCCCTGCCGGCCGGGTCGATGACGCTCGCCCTCTTCGACGAGGAACTCGCCCGGAACACCGCGCTGTCGACGCTGGTCGGCGCCGGCTGGTTCCTGATCATGCTGTGCGTGGTGCTGGGCGGTGCTCGCCTCACCGTCCGGGCACAGCTCGTGATGTCCGGTGTCGAGCTCGCCATCCTGGCCCTGTTCGTCGTACTGGCCCTCTTCCACTCGGGAAGTGCCCGGGCGTTCGACTGGTCCTGGCTCGGCTTCGGGCACTTCGACGGGGTGAGCGGATTCGCCTCGGGGGCGCTGATCGCCGCGTTCTACTACTGGGGCTGGGACGTCACCAGCAACCTCAGTGAGGAGACCCGCAACAGCCGCCGTACGACGGGCCTCGCGGGGCTCATCGGGGTCGGCATCGTGTTCCTGCTGTTCGAGGTGTTCACGATCGCGGTGAACGTTATCCTCTCCTCGAAGCAGATCCAGGAGAACGACGCCAACGTGCTGGCGGTGCTCGGGGAGGAGGTGTGGCCGGGCTGGGGCGGCAAGTTGCTGATCGTGGCGGTGATGCTGTCCACCGTCGCCACCCTGGAGACCACGCTGATCCAGGTCACGCGCTCGCTGTTCGCGATGGGCCGCGACCGTACGATGCCGTCCGCGCTGGGCCGGGTGCACCGCCGGTGGAACACGCCGTGGGTGGCGGTCGCGGTGGTCGGCGTCGTGGCGCTGGGCACGGTGGGCGACATCCTCTCCGACGCGATCTCGGCCATCGGCCTGCAGATCGCCGTCTACTACGGGCTGACGGGCCTCGCGGTGGTCGTCGCCTACCGCAAGATGCTGCTGAAGTCGGTGGGCAACCTCGTGCTCGGTGGTCTGTGGCCGCTGTTCGGGGCCCTGTTCATGTTCTGGATCTTCGTCGAGTCGCTGGGCGAGCTGAGCACGTCCGCGATCGCGATCGGCATCGGCGGTCTCGCGGCCGGGCTCATCCCGATGCTCTGGTACTGGCGGCAGGGCAGCGACTACTACCGGCCGGCCAAGCTGGACGCCACACGGACCGTCGAGGCGGACTACGTCCCGGCCGGCGCCGGCGGCACGAACTCCCTTGTCCACGAGGGTCTTCCCACCGACTTCTGAGGGGACCCGCCATGTCGAGAGGCACCTCGAAACGCGACCTCACTCCCGACTTCGACCCAGACTGCGGGGACGCGCCCCTCACCTGCGCCCGCCAGGACATCGTCATCGGCCGCTGGCAGGGACTGCGGGAGCTGCTGCGGGTCACCGGCCCCGACTGGCTGGTGCGGGGGCACCGGGTCCGGCTGCTCGCCCAGGCCTGTGCGGGCAGTTCGACGGTGGAGTCGTGGCTGGCCGCCGAACCGCACAGCGCCGACGCGCTGGTGCTGCGGGCGGCGACGGAGACGGCCCGGGCGTTCCATCTGGCCATCACCGCGGGCCGGGGCGTACCGATCGACCGGCAGCGCATCGACACCGCGGTGCTGTCGTGCCTCAGGGCCGCCGACGCCTACCCGGACGATCCGACGCCGTGGATCTCGCTGATCTCCGTCGCCCGGCTGTATCCGTCGGGCGTACGGCGGCAGGAACTGGGGCTGTGGTGGGACGAGTTGCACCAGCGCGACCCGTACAGCGTGGAGGGCCACCTCCAGGTCCTGCACTACTACTCCTCGCGCTGGCACGGCACCCACGGCCAGATGTACGACTTCGCCCGCGACGCGGCCGGCGTCGCGCCGCCCGGCTGCGCGCTGCCGGTGCTCGTGCAGTACGCCCGGGTCGAGGAGTTCCGCTACGCCCTGGACGCGGCCAAGGGACAGCATGCCTCCGTGGGCCTCGGCCAGCACTGGAGTCACGACGGCGCCGTCAGTGACGTACGCCGCACCTGGGAGCGCTGGATCAAGGGCCGCACCGACAACAGCGTGGCCCCCGGCGAGCTGCGCGACCTCAACTACCTGACGCACGCCGCGTGTTACGCGGGCGCCCACGACATCGCCGCGCCCCTGTTCCGGATGCTGGGGCGCCGCGCCACGCGGGCTCCGTGGGTGTATCTCGGCGATCCGGAGAAGCAGTTCGTGCGGTGGCGGGGGGAGATGGTGCTGCGCGGGTGACGGTTCGTCCTCGTCTCAGGGCGATTCGACGCGCGGACCGGCTGCCCACCTCTCCTCGATCCGGCCGATCCGCCACACCAGGAGGGCGACGATCCAGGTCACGGCGAACAGGCCTACGACGACGAAGCCGGCCGTGTTGAGGTCGAGGCCGGTGATCCAGCTCCAGAACGGGCCGTGCAGGGCTAGGCGGTCGGCGAGGAGGGCGAGGAGTTCGACCGTGCCGATGAGCAGGGCGACCGCGACGGACAGGCCGGTGACGGTGAGGTTGTAGTAGACCTTGCGGACCGGCTGGGAGAACGCCCAGCCGTAGGCGAAGTTCATGAACGTGCCGTCGATCGTGTCCAGGAGCGACATGCCGGCGGCGAAGAGGACGGGCAGGCAGACGATCGCGTACCAGGGCAGACCGGAGGCCGCGCCCGAGCCGGCCAGGACCAGCAGGGCGACCTCGGTCGCGGTGTCGAAGCCGAGGCCGAAGAGCAGGCCGAGCGGGTACATGTGCCAGGGCTTGGTGACCGACCCCGTGACCCGGCCGAGGAGCCGGTTCATGAAGCCGCGTCTGTTCAGCTGCTCTTCCAGGGCCGCCTCGTCGTAGCGGCCCGAGCGCATCCGGCGG
Organism: Streptomyces sp. DT2A-34; assembly: GCF_030499515.1. Taxonomy (NCBI): domain Bacteria; kingdom Bacillati; phylum Actinomycetota; class Actinomycetes; order Kitasatosporales; family Streptomycetaceae; genus Streptomyces; species Streptomyces sp. DT2A-34. Next base: position 201,173 of record NZ_JASTWJ010000001.1, read on the forward strand.
AACACCTTCCAGATGCCGGCGAGGGCGACCAGGTTGATCGCCGCGATCAGATAGAGGAAGGCCCCGGAGACCGTCGTACCGATCAGGCCGGTGATGTCGTGGAGGCGGGAGTCGTCGTCGCGGACCGGTCCGGCCAGGGTCTTCACACCGAAGGAGAGCAGCAGCGCCAGCGCCAGGACGACGCTGGAGTGGCCGAGCGAGAACCAGAAGCCGACCGACAGCGGCCGCTGCCCCTCCCCCATCAGCTTGCGGGTGGTGTTGTCGATCGCCGCGATGTGGTCGGCGTCGAAGGCGTGCCGCATGCCGAGCGTGTACGCGGTGACGCCGATACCGATGCCGAAGGACTGCGCGCCGATGCTGTAGTGCTCGGGCGCCACGACGGCGACGAGAGTGAACCAGCCGATGACATGCAGGGCCAGCACGAACGCGGCCATGCCGCCGACCCTGCTCCACTCCTGCCGCGTCATGGACGTGCGGACGCGGTGCCAGGCCGTGCGCTGTGCGGGGGCCGTGGCGGGGAGGGTCGGAGTGGAGTCAGGGGCAGCCGTCATCGGGGAGGGAAGGACTTTCTTGGGGAGGGCGGCTGCGATGTACAGCCTGCAGCCATCCTCCAGTACTTGCAAACCATGTGCAGTAAAGGCCGTGGCAGTTCTTGGCCATGGAAACCAAAGCGCTTGGCCATGGAGAGGGAAAACGGGAAAGGAGAACGGGGGAGGGAGAACTCGCGGCGAGGGCGAACGGACCCGTCAGGGGGCGGCGTTCGGGCCGTCGGGACGGCCGCGGCGCTGCTCCACGATCTCGCGGCTCAGCTCCTCGGTCTCGGACTCGGGCAGCCGCTCGAAGCCGTCCTGCGTGATCACCGAAACGATGGGGAAGATCCGGCGGCTGATGTCCGGTCCGCCGGTCGCGGAGTCGTCGTCCGCCGCGTCGTACAGCGCGTGCAGCGCGGCCAGGACCGCCTCGCGCCGGGACATCCCCGGACGGTACAGCTTCTTCAGAGCGCCGCGGGCGTACGGCGATCCGGAGCCCTCGGCGTGGAAGTCGTACTTCTCGTACGGTCCGCCGACCACCTCGAAGTCGAAGATGCGTCCTCGCGCGCCCTCGGGGGCTCCGAAGTCGTAGCCGACGAGGAGCGGAACGACGGCGAGGCCCTGCATGGCCTGGCCGAGGTTCTGGCGGATCATGGTCGCGAGCCGGGTCGCCTTCGCCTTGAGGGTCATCGGGATGCCCTCGATCTTCTCGAAGTGCTTCAACTCGACCTGGTACAGCTTCACCATGTCCAGCGCGAGTCCGACGGTGCCGGCGAAGGCGACCGCGGTGTAGTCGTCCGCGGGGTGGACCTTCTCCAGGTCGCGCTGGGCGATGAGGTTGCCCATGGTGGCCCTGCGGTCGCCGGCGATCAGCACGCCGTCGCGGTAGGTCAGGGCCAGCACCGTGGTGCCGTGCGGGAAACGGTCGGCCGCGGCGCGGACACCGTCGGGGAAGGGGCGGCGTGGGCAACAGGGCCGGACGGTGGGCGGCCAGGAACTCGGTGAAGGACGAGGTCCCCGGAGTGAAGAACTCCTCCCCCAACCGCCCGTCGTGCTCACTGCTCGCCATCACGCTCCCCCTCCTCCACCCGGACCGCCGGCCGGCCGCCAACCGGACTCCTACCTGAACCCACCGCCGGGGAAACGCCTTTGGCGCGCCCAGTGCCCTGCGCCGACCGGCCACGATGCCGACGGCGCCAGGGCCCGCCCGCGCCTGGCTCGCAGCGGGCCGGCCACGCGAACGGTCGTCAGGGCGGCGAGCGTGAGGGCGGTGTGTCGGGTAGGCACGTCCGCGCCGGGGCGCGGCGAGGGCCTGCTCCGGTGTTACGGCGGGCCGCCCGCGCCCGGCGCAGGGGCGATGCGGACCTCCAGGCGGTCGAGGCGGTGGAGTTCCCAGTCGCGGGCGTACCGGGGCGGCTTGCCGCCGGGGGTGGTGAGGGCGCCGACCGGGACGCCGCGGGCGGTCCGCAGGATGTCGGCCTCGGTGGTGTTGGCGTTGTGGCCGTGGGTCGCCCCGGAGGAGCAGCCCGTGTAGTAGCCGACGGGAATGGCCTCGTGCCCGGTGAGCAGACAGGGCGGGCGTACGCCGAGGCGATGGAGTTCGGCGGCGGAGCGGGCCCAGGCGTCGCGGCTCGCGGTCGTACGGTTCACGGTGCGGTGCAGGACGGCGTACTGCACGGCCAGATGTCCGGCCAGCCCGAGCGCGATCACCACGGCGACAGCCGGGCGCCACCGGCCGGACGGCGTGATGACGAGGTCGAGCAGGGCGTCCGCCACGGGGATGGCGAGGAGGGCGTAGGCGGGCAGGAGGAAGCGGGGGGCCGCGTATCCGATGAGGAACAGGTAGGGGAAGGCGGCCGTCGCGGCGCAGAGCAGCGGGACCAGGGTGCGGGTGGTGCGTACGCCTCGGATCGCGACCGCAAGACCGTAGGCGGCGAGCAGGGGGATGACGAACCACCAGGCGAAGACGACCGGGTGGGGCATCTCGCCGTCGCAGGGCCGGCACAGGGCGCTTCCGACGAGGCTACGCAGCTGGTCGTCGACGGCGAGGTTCCAGCCGAGGTCGCCCTGGATGCGGGAGGCCTCGTTCAGCCGTTCGCGCAGGCCGCCGTAGCTGAGGTACGCCTCGATCACCCACTGGACGCCGCCGGCCGCCAGGCCTGCCACGAGGGCGGCCCCGAGTCGCCAGTGCTGTGCCACCAGCGCGAGGACGAGCAGCGGCAGCGTGACCCATACGGCGTCGGTGGGCCGCATCCACGCCATCAGCGCGGCACCGGCCACCACGCCCCACAGGGCCCGCCGGTCGAGGCGGCGCAGGCGGTCCGCGCGGGTGCGCAGGAAGCAGCCGACGCAGAGCAGGGCGCCGAACGCGACCCAGAGGTTGGGCATGGCCTGCGGGCCGTAGAAGAGGGTCACCCACAGGGTTGCGAAGCAGGCGCCCGCGCCGGCCAGGACGCGGGCCGGGAACAGTCCGCGCCAGGCACGCAGGGCGAGGTACAGGCCGAGTCCGGACAGGACGGCGAGAAAGATGCGCAGCAGTGTCGTGGACGACGACCAGGAGGCGATGGGCCACACCAGCAGCGAGACGCCACGCGCGCGTGGCGCGCTGAAGAAGGCGGCCGGCGCCTCGGTGCCGACCTGGCTGACGTACACCACCTCGTCCCAGCCGAGGCCCATCGAGGGCCGCACGAGGAGGAGTTGGGTGAGGCTGAAGAGGCCCGCCACCGCGGCGAGCAGACCGTCACGGCCCGACCGCCACGACCTGTTGGCCACGAGCGCGTCGTCGCGCCACCCCGTACTCACGAGCATGGGCTTCGTGCCGTGGGCCATCGTCCGCCCCTCCCCCTACGCGTCGTAGGGTTTCTGAGCCCCGCAGCCAGGCGAGTTGGACAGCGGGGAGCCAAGGAAACAGGGAAAACACGGACAAACTAACCCGCTGGGAACAAACGTGCAGCGCGATGTTCGGCCAGGCGCCTGACGCGGTCCGCCGTCCACTACCGACGTCCACTCCGGCCGTCGTCTCCCGACGGGGCGTCGGTCGTGCCGGCCGGGTGACACACTCTGCTGTGTGGCTCTGACCTTCGACGATCTCCTCGCCCGCGCCCGGTCCCTCCCCCGCGACGGCCGCCGTGCCGTCCTCGGCATCGCGGGCAGCCCCGGTGCGGGCAAGACGACGCTCGCCGAGCATCTCGTGCGGGAGCTGAACGGTGCCGGGGAGCCCTGGGTCACGCATGTGCCGATGGACGGCTTCCACCTCGCCGACGTCGAGCTGGACCGGCTGGGGCGCCGGGACCGCAAGGGTGCGCCCGACACGTTCGACGCGGCGGGGTACGCGGCGCTGCTGCGCCGCCTGCACGAGGAGGCCGGCGGCGACACCGTCTACGCCCCCGGCTTCGAGCGGGTCCTGGAGCAGCCGATCGCGGGGGCCGTTCCCGTGGAGCCGACGGCCCGGCTGGTGGTGACCGAGGGCAACTACCTGCTGCTGGAGACGGGGGCGTGGGCGCGGGTGCGGTCGCAGCTGGACGAGGTGTGGTTCTGCGAGCTCGACGAACCGGAGCGGATCCGGCGGCTCGTCGCCCGGCACGAGGAGTTCGGCAAGCCGCACGAGCAGGCGGTGGCGTGGGTGCTGGGCTCGGACCAGCACAACGCGCAGCTGGTCGCCGCGACCCGGGACAGGGCGGACCTGATCGTGCCGGGCACGGCGTTCTCCCTCCCCCGGGAGCCGTCGGCCGCCCGCGCGAGGGCCTGAGCCTCCATGGGGCTGGACATCACCGTTCTCGCGGTGGACTGGGAGCGGTTGGAGTCGACCGCGGTGGGTCGGCGGCTGGAGTTGCTGGAGGATGCCGCGTTTCCCGACATCGAGCTGGACTGGGACGCGGGGCCGGAGGGGGGGTGGGTGTGCCCGGCGGCACCGGATCTGCCCTGGTGCGCCCGGTACGTGTTCCACCGCACCAGCGGCTCGTACAAGCCGCACTTCTGGGCCGGGCAGGCCTGGGACGACGTACGGGAATTCGCCGAACCCGGGCTCCGCGAGGGCCTCGACGGGTTCCTGCGGGACCTGTTCTGGCACGACGACCCGGTGACGCCGCCGCTCGACGGGCTCGTCCATGACGCCGACGATCCACGGCGGCCCGGCCTGCTCGTCGCCTGCCCGCCGAAGACGGTATCGGCCCTGGCCGCCCGCTGGGCCGGCGTCGAGCCGTCACTGGAAGGGCTGCGTGCGGCGTACGACGTCCATGCCGCACGTCCGGGCGGATGGATCGAGGACTTCGACGGCTTCGCCGTACTGCTCCGCGAGTGGGCGGTGGTCGTCCGCGCGGCCGAGCAGCGCGGGTGGGGGCTGCTCGGCCTGCCGTGGTGAGGGGTGCGCCCCTATGACGCCTTGAGTGTGAGCTCGGGCTCCCCGTGGCTGTCGCCCGCCGCCTCGCCGATCACCGCGGTGAACGCCTCGGTGCGCACCCTCAGTCCCGAACCGTCGTGGGCGAAGGTCGGCGCGAACGGGCCCGCCGGTCCGTAGCGAACGGCGAAGACGTGCAGGCCCTCCGGGGCGCCGGAGGCCGGTTCGGCCTCCAGGGCCGTGGAGCCGACGAGGTGGCTCCAGCCCTCGTCGGGGTTGCCGTAGCCGCGGGGGTCGGCCGCCAGGGCGAAGGCCGCCTGTTCCTGGGTCAGGTCCGCGCGGGCGTCGAAGTGGTCCAGGCCGTCGGAGTGCGGGTGCGTCAGACGGAGTTCACCGGCCGCCGTGACCCCGCCGTCCGCGGTCCTGCGTACGCGGTCGCCGTCGTCAGCGGCGTACGGCAGGCCGGCGAGCAGGTACGGCGTACCGGGGAGCCGTTCCACCGCGACGGTCGTCCACAGGCTGGTGCCGTCGGTGACGTACAGGGACCGGACGTGGCGCAGGACGTGGTCGCGGCCGACGACCGGCTTGGTGACCAGCTTCGCCGTCAGGCCGTCGGCGTCGAGGTCGCGGACGCGGACCTCGCCCATCGGACGGCAGAGCAGGAAGCCGTCCGTCACCGGGCCGAAGCCGTGCTGCCGGTTGACTGCCGCGGCGAGGTAGTAGGTGCCCGCGGCCTCGACCAGCGACGGGGTCATGTGGTCGTCGAAAGCCACCGAGACCGTGCCCGCGCGCAGTTGGTGACGGGCGGGAGTGGTGGACGGTGTGCGGTGCCAGCGGGTGGTGTCCTGGATCTGCCAGACCAGCATCCACGCGAAGTGGCCGTCGACTTTGCCGTCCGCCTTGACGGCGTGCCGGCCCCAGCGGGTGTCGCCCCGGTAGCGGCCGAGGTCGGAGCCGATCCGGGCACTGAAGTAGCGCAGGCCCAGGACCGACTCGAAGCCGCTGTGCTGCTCGCTGTAGCGCGGGCCGCCGTTGTCGAAGCCGCCGCCGGTCAGGCGGGCGTCGATGTAGCGGGCCAGCGCGTCGCCGTCCTCGGCGAAGATGTCCTCGCCGCTGACCCGGTGGGCCTGGGCGAGGAAGGACAGGGAGATCGGGCCGTAGTTGTTGTCGTAGGCGCCGCCGTGCTCGGGAGGCAGCAGTGCGCCACGGTCCGCGACGCGGTGGGCGCGGATCTCGTCGACGTACAGGGCGATCGCGCGCGACCGCACCGGCTCGGCCCGCTCCGGCGGGAGATGGCGGGCCAGCATCAGTCCGCCGACGACGCAGCCGATGGCCTGGTTGCCGGCCTCCTGCGGGTTGAAGAAGGTCGCCTCGGTCAGCCAGCGCCAGTAGCCGTGCGCCACCTCGACGAGTCCGGCGCGCTGCTCGTCGTCGACGAGGCCCTCCGCCAGGTCCAGCACGTCGACCGCCTGGAGCAGCGCCCACGCGGTGCTCGGCCAGTCGCCGATGGGGTGGGCGCCGGAGGCGAGGGTGTAACGGGCGTACGGCAGACCGGAGTTGCGGACCTTCAGGTTCGGGTAGCCGGGGTTGTCCTCGGTGTACACCCGCTCGCGCAGGTGGAAGGCGAGGCTGCGGCGCACCGCCTCCGGCAGCCTCGGGTCCTTGCCGCGCTGCCAGGCCAGCGCGAGCAGTGACGTGATGCCGAGGGAGGTGTCGCCGATGTCGTCGACGCAGTCCGGGTGTTCCAGGTTGCCCTCCGGCGTGAGCCGGGCCAGGGCCGCTTCCACGACACCGGCGAGGACGGCGTCGTAGGCCGCGGGGCTGTCCGGCAGGTCGTGCAGCGGGCCGCGCTGGTGCGTGAGGTGCACGGGAGGGGACGTGAGGTGCACGAGGATCAGCCCTTCATGCCTGAGATGGCCGTGGCGTGGGTCGTCGGGGTCACACGACAGGTGCGGGCCGGCGGGCGCGCAGTGCGACGGTCAGTGTGTGCGGGCCGAGTCCACCAATGTAGACGCGGTTCCCGGTCGTCGCATCGGTGCCGCCCACCACGGTGTAGTCCTGACCCGGGTCGTACCGCAGTACGTCGCTCCGGTCCGGCCCGGCAAGCTGTTCGCCCGCCTCGACGTCGGTCTCGACCCGGATCTCGTCGTCACCGGCCCGGTAGGTCATCGGCCCGGTCGTCAGGCACCAGCGTCCGTCGCCGATCGGTACGGCGCCCTCCGGCACACCGCCCGGCCGGAAGGTCAGTTCGAGGGCCCAGGGCACCCGTGGTCCGCTGATGTCGATCCGCAGGTCGGCGCCGTCCTCCCGCAGGTCCACCTCGACGCGGGTCGTGTGGGAGACCTCGTCCCGAGGCCGGTCCGGGAAGGCCATCGCGGCCGAGAAGCGTCCCTCGTCCACCAGCCGGTAGACGCCGTCGTCCCGCCTCTGGTCCGTCGGGAGCGGCTGGTAGTAGGCGGCCGTGAGGGTTTCGGTGAGCCGGTACCGGTTGTCGGCGAGCTGTTCCATGCCGGCGGCGCGGAACGGGCCCAGGTCGAAGAACCCCCGCGTCAGACGGACCGCGTCGAGTACGGCGTCGCCGGCGAACAGGCGCAGGAAGGTGGGGTTGCAGGCGAGGCCCGAGCGGATGCGCCGGTGCTCGGGCACGTCGGAGCCGCCGTACACCACCGTGTGCGCGGTGGCCGAGGCGCGTGCGCCGAGGCGTGCGGTGGTGAGGTACCGGTCGCGCGGAAGGGGCTCCGCAGTCGGGGCCGGCAGGGCGCGGCACAGGTCCGGGGTGAGGAGGGTCTCGGCGAGCAGGTCGGGGTCGTCGATACCGCCGGCGGCCGCCAGCCGCGCCACCCGGGCGAAGTCGCCCCGGCCGGTGCGGATCGCGAGCAGCCGGTAGTGCGGCAGGTAGGGCGCCAGCGGGAACGGGCGGCTTTGGTCCTGCCGTCGCGAGTGGACGGTCTCCACCGTGCCGTCCGGCCTGATCAGGTCCAGGGTCGCGGCGAGATTGCGTTCGACGGCGTACAGCAGGTCGGCGCGGCCGAGCACTTCGGCCAGCAGCAGCAGCGACGGGTTGGACACATGGGCCGCGTAGTTGGCGCTGCGTTCCGAGTACAGGCCGTCCGCGTCGATGTCGACGCCCTCGGCGAGCCACTCCTCGACGCGGTCGAGCAGCCGGTCGTCCGGGAACGACCGGTGCAGCCGGGCCAGCGCCGCGCACAGCTCCCAGCGGTGGTTCGGGGTGTGCACCCCACCGGCGAGGAGACTGCCGGAGGCGGCGCCGGCGATCTCGGCGAGCGCGGCCGTGACGCCGTGCAGTTCCGGCCCCGCGCCGGCCGCGAGGACGTGCGCGTCGCACACGTCGTTGACGGTGAACGCGGAGTCCGGCGGTGACTGCACGTTGTCGCCGCCGGCGAAGAGGCCGGTGGGTGTCTGCACGGCCCGCAGGGCGCCGAGGTGGGTCATCGCGGCGGCCACGGCCCGCCCGCTGCGGTGCAGTGCCGAGTCCGGGGAACGGTATGCCGCGACCAGGGTCTTCACCCGCCGCGCCAGACCACGGTGCGGCACACCGGCGGGTACCTCGTCGGGGTCGGCCGCCAGCGGGGCGGCCAGCCGGTCGGCGGCGCGGGCCGCCGACCGGACGAACTCGTGGTCGAGCGGGGTGGGCAAGGTCAGTCCTTCAGTCCGGCATTGATGTCGGCGTTCATGACGTAACGCTGGAACACCAGGAAGACGACGATCAGCGGAACCATGGAGATGACCGATCCGCCGAGCAGCACCGACCAGTTGATGTTCTGCGCCCCGACGAGGCTCTGGATGCCGATCTGCACGGTGAACTTCTCGGGGTCGTTGAGCATCAGCAGCGGCCAGATGTAGTCGTTCCACCGCCACTGGAACGACAGGATGGCGAGCGTCAGCATGATGGGCCGGGAGATCGGCACCATGATCCTCAGGAAGATCGACAGCTCACGCGCGCCGTCGATGCGGGCGGCCTCGATGAGCTCGTCGGGGACCGTCAGGAAGAACTGGCGGAACATGAAGCACCCGGTCGCGGTGAGCACGGCCGGGAGGATGATGCCGGCGAGCGAGTTGTAGAGGCCGAGGTCGCGGACCACCAGGAACTGCGGGGCGAGCATGACCTCGGACGGCAGCATCGTGGTGGCCAGAATGCCGACGAAGAAGACCTTGAGCCATTTGTTGTCGTACTTGGCCAGCGCGTAGCCCGTGCAGCAGCTGACTCCCACCGTGAGGATCGTCGCGATCACGCACACGATGGTCGTGTTGATGAAGTACTGGGAGAAGTTGGCGCTGTCCCACGCCGCCTCGTAACCCGACACCGTGGGGTTCTGCGGAAACAGCGTCAGCGGAAGGGAGAACAGGTCTCCCGCCGGCTTGAAGGAGCTGAGGACGAACCACAGCACCGGCACCCCGTAGAGGGCCGCGAGGACCCACAGCAGTGTCGTCGCGGGCACCGCGCGCCGAAGCCCACCACTGGCCGCGCCGCGGGGCCGCTTCCTGGGAACAGCCCGTCCGGCCTCGGAGTCGACCTTGCGTGGCATGTCTGTGGTTGTCATCGGTTCTCCACCCGCCGGTTGACCATCAGCTGGATGATCGCGACGGCCATCAGGATGAGCATGAGCACGAACGACGCGGCGCTCGCGTAGCCGATCTGGCCCCGGTCGAATCCGGTCTGGTAGATGTACTGGACAAACAGGTTGTTCGACGTTCCGGGTCCGCCGTTGTTGAGGGAGGCGAACAGCGGGTATTCCTTCATCGCGTGGATCGTGTTGAGCAGGATGACGATGAAGGACGTGGGCGCGATGCTCGGCAGTGTGATGCTGACGAACTGGCGCCACGGACCGGCGCCGTCGAGCGCGGCCGCCTCGTAGTACGACGTCGGTACGTTCTTGATCGCCGCGATGAACAGCAGCATGGAGAAGCCCGTCCAGGCCCAGGACGCCGCCACCACGACCACCAGCAGTGACAGGTCCGCGTTCGACTGCCACGGCACGGCGCTTCCGCCGACCTTCTCGATGAGGTAGTTGACCAGTCCGAAGTTCTCACCGAACAGCCACCGCCACAGGACACCCACGACGATGGGCGACAGCAGCCACGGGATGAAGAAGAAGATGCGGGCGACCGAGACACCCTTGGCGTGCTTGCTCACCACCACGTTGGCGATGAGCAGCGAGAACACGAAGTTCAGCGGGACGAAGAGCACGGTGTACAGCAGCGTGCGGGTCATCGCGTCGTAGAAGGCGGAGTCCCCGAACAGGTTGCTGTAGTTGTCCAGTCCGACGAACTGGAACGCCCCCACGCCCGTGTAGTTCGTGAAGGAGTAGACGAGCCCGATCACCGCCGGCCAGAGGAAGAACAGCGCGAAGAGCACGACATTGGCCGCGATGAGGACGAGCGGTGCGACGGTGTACTTGCTTCGTCTCCTGGGCGGGCTCACGGACACGTCCGAGGCTCGTTTTGTCATCTTCCTGACTCCGTGCTGGTGGAATGGGTTCCGGTGGGCTCACACCATGAGCCCGGCCTTGCGTGGGCGCCCGGGCCGGGTGGCGGTGTCGAGACCCCGCCACCCGGCCCGCCGGCCTACGCTCAGCCGCCGACCTGCTGGTTGTAGCCGTCCACGATGTTCTGCAGGGCCTTGTCGGCCGACTGCTGGCCGTTGATCGCCTTGCCGAGCTCCGCCTTGGTCGGGTCCTCGGTGAGGCTCTTGCCCTTCAGCACCCAGTTCGTCTGCGCGCTGTTGAAGTAGCCGGAGATCGGGTCGTAGAGCGGGATCGACTCGTTGTACAGCTTGAACGCCGCCTGCGCCGCCTCGGACTTGAAGGGGTACTTCGGGTTCAGACCGCTCTCGACCGGCAGGAACCCGGACGCCTCACACAGCGCCTGGTAGTGGGCCGGCTCGTACAGCCAGGACAGGAACTTCTTCGCGGCGGCGGCCGCGTCGGCGTTGTTGTTGAAGCCCACCGTCATGCCGCCGCTGTTGACGTCGCTGGCCTGCACCGGCTGGGCGGGGGTCGGGACGCTCGCCCACTCGAACTTCTTGATGCTCTCCGCGAAGGCGGGAACCTGCCACACGCCGGACCAGTAGGCGACCACGTCACCGCTCTGGAACATGGCCGACGGGTCGGCGCCGCTGGTCCACACCGACTTCGGCATGGTCTTGTCGTCGTTCAGTCCGACGAAGTACTTCACGGCTTTCTTGGTCGCCGCGTCCACCGAGAACTTGCCGGAGTCGTCGGCGTGGACGTACTTCCCGCCCATCTCGTACACCATGGCGCGAAGCCTGGACGGGGACTGGTCGAAGGTCAGGGAGTACTTGGCCTTGGTCTTCTCCCGGACCTCGTCCGCCGCCTTGATGAACTCGGTCCAGGTCCAGGTCTTCTGGGGCGAGGTCGGGTAGGAGACGCCGGCCTTCTCGAAGAGCGACTTGTTGATGAACATGCCGGACGCGGTGACGTCCGAGGGGATGGACAGCACCTTCCCGGACGAGTCCTTGGCGACGAAGTTGCCGTTGATCTTGTTGCTCTTGTTGTTGGCGATGTCCTTGAGGTCGATCAGCTTGTTCGACCAGATCGGGTCCAGCTTCGGCACTGCCGCCACGTCGGGCAGGGAGTTCGCCTGCGCGGCGTTGCGCAGCTTCGCGTCGTAGCCGTCGTAGGGGATGTTGACGAGCTTGACCTTGACGCCGGTTTCCTTCTCGTACTGCGCCACCATCTTCTTCCAGCCCGCGTCCTGCCCCGGAACCGTGGAGATCCAGAACGTCAGCGACTTGGAGGTCCCGCCCGAGTCGGATCCCCCGCCGCAGGCGGAGAGCAGCAGGCCACCTGCCGTGGCAACGGCAGCGAGGGGAACCAGGCGGCGCATACCGCCGCGGCCGAGTCGGCGGGAGCGCCGCACACCCACAGTGATCATCTTCGATCCCTTTTCGTCGTATGGGACGGAGCACGGCGCCGATCGAGGCGGCACTGGTGCATTTTGCAGGAAAGGTTGCTTTCCGGGGGCGCGGCCTCGCCCGGCCGCGTCGCCTTGACGGGTGGGCTCCCCGGCCATGAGGGCCGTCGTCGCACAAGCACGCCCTCGTGCGGCTGCCGTACTTCGCGTACGGGCGGGAGGCTCACCCGGAGTCGGCGTCCCGGCCGACTCAGAAAGCGCTTGTCCGGACATTGGCAGATCGAGTCGGAAGCCGTCAATCCTTCGACCCCGCGGCCTCGGTCACGGTTTGGACTCCTCGGGAGACCGCGAGCCGGGCGGCGCCCACGACCGTGCCGAGGTCCCCGACCGTGCTGCTGACCACTTCGGTGGGCCAGCTGAGCCGGGCGAGCTCGGCCCGCACACCGGGCAGTACCTGCGGGTCCGCGCCGGTGCTGCCGCCGAGCACGATCAGTCCCGGGTCCAGTACGGCGGTCACGGCGGCGGCGAGACGGCCGACGTCGGTGGCATGGCGGCCGATCACGGCGCGGGCCGCCGCCCGGCCCTCCCCGGCCAGGGCGAAGAGCTGCTCGGCGGTGCGCGGGCACGTGCCGTCCTCCTCCGGCCAGGCCGCGGCCGCCCGCCGCAGGAGCGAGCGGGCGCCGATGTACTCCTCCAGGGCCTCGTGGCGCGGCTCACGGCCGTCGTCCCAGGGGTAGGGCAGCCGGGCCAGCTCACCGGCGGCGCCGTTGGCTCCGCGCAGCACCTGCCCGCCGACCACGATGCCGAGGCCGATACCGACGCCGATGCGCAGGTAGCCGAAGGTGCGCCGGCCGCGCGCGGCGCCCTCGTGCAGTTCGGCGAGCGCGGCGCAGTTGACGTTGTTCTCGAGGTGGACGGGAACGCCCGGCGGCAGGGCGACGGCCATGGCGTCGAAGACGGGGCCGGCCTTGGCCGTGGCGGGGCGCATGCGGGCGCCCTCCTTCTCGCGTGCGGTGACGTCACCGACGGCGACGACGACGGTGCGCAGCGGGGCGCCGGCGGGCAGTGCGACGAGGGCCTCGCGCACCACGTCGGCGGCCTCCTCCCGGGTCCCGGTGGCCTGGGCGAGCAGGGTGCCGTCCAGGGCGCAGCCGCGCACCCGGGTCAGGGAGGGGCCGAGGTCGACGGCGAGCACGGCCCCGGCGGCCGGCCCGAGACCGTAGACGGCGGCGGAACGGCCCGTGCCGCCGGAGGCGGTGCCGGAGTGGGCGGCGAGCCGGGCGCTCTCCAGCTCCGCGACCGCGGAGGACACGGTGGGCTTGGACAGGCCCGCCAGGCTCGCGAGCTGCGGCCGGGTCGCGCTGCCCGCCTCGGCGAGCACGGCGAAGACCGCGCTTGCGCTCTCGGTCAGGCGGGGGGTTTCCGCCACGTCGTGTATCACAGTTCTCCCACGGTTCACGGGCCGCTCAGTGGTCGAGCGCGCGATGCCTCTTGACGCACTGTACTTCGTTAGTTAACTTCCTAACGAACTTCACGGTACTCGCCTGCCGTGTCCGCCAGAAGCCCGTCCCGGGGCTTCCCTAGTTCACCAACTCCCATAATTCCAGGCACGGTTCGCCCACCGTCACAGCGCAGCGCAACGACGGAAAAGAGGTTCCGTGCAGGACTCCACGCCCCTCGTGGTCGGTATCGACGCGGGTGGCACCAAGACACATCTGCGTGCCTACGTCGGCACGGAGCCGGTCGCCGACCACGTCCGGACGAGCAGCGGCTGGCGGCCACGCGACCCCGTGGCCGCCACCGGCTGGCTGGCCGCGCTGGTCGCCGACGCGCTGCCGCAGGGCGCACGCCCGTCGGCCGTCGCCGTGGGCGGCCACGCCTGCGAGACTCCGCGCCAGTGCGCCCAGATACGTACCGCCCTGCAACTGCACTTCGACGCACCCGCGCTGGTCGTGGGCGACGCCGAACTGCTCGTGCCCGCTGCGGGCCTGGACAAGGGGGTCGGCCTGGTCGCCGGCACCGGTTCCGTCGCGGTGGGCCGGCTCGCCGACGGCACTTCCCTCCAGGTCGGCGGCTGGGGTGCGGTGCTCGGCGACGAGGGCGGCGCGGCCGGTCTGGTCCGCGAGGCCGCACGGGCGGCGTGGGCGGCGCACGACCGCGGGGAGGAACCCGACGAACTGGCCCGGGGTCTCCTCGCATCCTTCGACGTCTCCGAAGTACCGGCGCTCGGCGCCGCCTTGGAGAGCGCCACGAACGTCTCCGCTGAATGGGGCCGGCATGCGCCGGTCGTGTTCGCGGCCGCCGAGGCGGGCTCGCCGCTCGCCCGTACGGTGATCACCGAGGCCGGCCGTTCGCTGGCGGCCCTCGTGGAGCGGCTCGCCGCGCGGGGGGTCGTGGTGGACGACGTGGTGGTCGCGGGCAGCACCGTCCTCGCCCAGGCCTCGCTGTACGGCGCGTTCGCGACGGCGCTCGCCCGGTCCGTGCCCGGAGCCCGTCCGCAGCCACTGTGCGCGGCGCCGGTGGAGGGTGCCGTGGCGCTGGCCCGTTCGATCCTGTGAACCGGCCGGCCCGCGTTCACGCACACGACACGTCGCGGTCGCCGGGCCCTCGCCGACGGGACACGACCTGGCCGTAGATCTTCGCTCAAAGCTTCACGGGACGCACCGGATTCGCACATCTCATGCGTCCCGCGGGACATCTCTGCTCACACGATCTCCTCCCCGGCCGCACGGCCGAAGAACTGAAGAGAGGCACACGCATGCCGTCAACTGCCGGGCACCGCTCCTCCTCGAAGGCCGGTCGACTCGCCGTCAACAGGCGGGGGTTTCTCAAGACCTCCCTGGGCGCCTCGGCCGGTGTGCTGGCCGCGCCCACCGCCGTCACATGGCTGGCCACCGCGGACGCCAAGGCCGCCACGAACGCCCTCGCGTTCGTCGACGACTACAAGACGAACGTCGTCGCGAACCAGACCCCCGAGACCAACGCGGTGATCCGGATCCTCGGCGGCTTCGCGCAGGTCTGGAAGACCGGCGGCGCGTGGAACACCGGCATACCGCTGATGCCCGAGGTGCTGCGCGCCAACATGCGCTACTGCGCCCGCGTCACCGCCGTGCGCACGGACGCGCAGGCGAAGGAAGCGTTCATCATCGACCGTCAGCACCAGAGCTACTCGGTGATCGCCGGGCTCGGTCCGCTGGCCGAGTTGTACAAGTCGGGCGCCAAGGCGGTCACCTCGATCACCAGCGCGCCGGACGGCACCCCCGCCGGGAAGATCAGCGACGCCCTGCCCGCCGACGCCCCGGCCGGTTCCGCGATCGGCGCCGGTTCGTACGACTCGGAGCTCGGCAAGGTGGCCAAGCTCGTCGACACCGTGCGCGGCCCCTTCGCCTCCGGCAACCCGGCCAAGTTCGCCTTCCAGTACCCGCGTCCGTGGCGGATGAACGAGGACAGCGAGGTCGTCGACACCGGCAGGAAGGACGAGTTCGGTTTCCCCGTCTACGACTCGGCGGTGGTCGTCGCCCCGCAGCTGCTGCGGCAGCGCGCCGAGACCCCGGCCGAGGACGGCGGCTTCCCCAGCGGACACACCAACGCCCTGCACCTGGCGGCCCTGGCGTACGCCTACGCCGTGCCCGAGCGTTTCCAGGAGATGGTGACCCGCGCCTTCGAGCTCAGCCACACCCGCATCGTGGCGGGCATGCACTCCACGGTCGACGTCCTCGGCGGCCGCGTCATGGCCACCGCCCTGGCCGCCGCCGCCCTCGCCGACCCGGCCAACGCGGAGCTCAAGGCCGCCGCCCGGGCCCAGGCCCTGGCGTACTTCGAGGAGCGGACCGGCACGACGGCCGACACCCTGTACGCGTACGCCCACTCGGCCGGCACCGACACCGACCCGTACGCCGACCGTGACACCAACGCCCGGACGGTCAAGCCCAAGCTGACGTACGTGCTGACCCGGCAGGGCGGCAACGAGCCCCTGACCGTGCCGAAGGGCGCCGAGGTGCTGCTGGAGACGCGCCAGCCGTACCTGACCGCGGCCCAGCGCCGCGAGGTGCTGCGCACGACCGCACTGCCCGCCGGGTACGTCCTGCTGGACGGCTTCGAGCAGTGGGGGCGGCTGAACCTGTTCGCGGCGGCGGACGGTTACGGCGCCTTCGACTCCGACGTGACCGTCACGCTCGACAAGGCGGCCGGGGGCTTCGGCGCGGCGGACAGCTGGCGCAACGACATCGCGGGCGACGGCGGTCTGACCAAGCGCGGCACCGGCACGCTCACCCTGACGGGCCACAACCGGTACCACGGCGGCACCGTGGTCGAGGACGGCGTCCTCGTCGCCGCCTCGCCGGGCGCCCTCGGGCAGGGAGATGTGCGGGTGGTGGGCGGCACGCTCCGCGCGGACAAGGTCCTGCGCGTGCGCGGTACCTACGTCCAGCAGGGCGACACGACGCTGGAGCTGCTGGTCCGCAAGAACCACGGCCCCGCCCTCGAGGTGTCCCGCCGGGTCCAGCTGGGCCGGGGCAGCGTGCTGTCGCTGCGCCTCGACGCCGAACGCCCGCCCGTCGCCGGGACCACCGTTCCCGTCATCGAGGCGTCGCAGCTGCGTGGTCAGTTCGACCGGGTGGAGCTGAACTCCGACACGCTGCGAGCCGTACCCGTGTACACGACGGATGGTCTGTCGGTACGACTCCTGAAGCGGTAACGCCGTCTCCCGGCGGGAGCTGATGCAGAGTAGGCCCATGGGCCGGCTCCGGATCAGCTCCCGCCGCCGCGGGGGCGACGCCGCCGCGGAGCGGATGATGGCGCTCGAACAGCACTCGGCCCCGGTCCCGGCCTCGGTCCCGGCCGCGGAGGCGCTCCCCTGCGCGCAGCCCACGCAGCCCTCGTGGGCGTCGCGCAGGCGGTGGCTCGTGCCGCTCATCGTCGTCGTACTGCTCGGTCAGATGGCCGTCGCGATGGTGACGACCGCTGTGCGGCAGACGCCGACGATCGACGAGCCCGTGTACGTGGGTACGGCGGCCGAGTATCTGCATGAGCACCGCCTGCGCCACAACCCGGAGCATCCGCCGCTGGGGAAGCTGGTCATCGCCGTCGGAGTGGCCCTGGCGGATCCGCATGTCGACGAGTCCTTCACCGGTGATCAGGGCCGGCTGGGGCGGCATCTGCTGTACGAGTCCGGGAACGATCCGTGGCACCTGATGCTGTTCTCCCGACTGCCCATGATCGTATTGACGCTTCTGTTCGGATTGATCGTCTTCTCTTTCGCCCGTGAACTCGTGGGCGTGGTGGGCGGTTTGATCGCGCTCGGTCTGTACGCCTTCTCCCCCGACCTCATCGCGCACGGCGCACTGGCCACCCTGGACGTGCCCGCGGCCGGGTTCGTGCTGACGTCGGCGTGGCTGTTGTGGCGGGCCCGCCGACGGCCTCGTCTCTTCCTGCCGACGGCCGGCGTGGCGCTGGGCGCGGCCCTGGCCACGAAGATGAGCACGCTGGCGGCGGTTCCGGTGCTGCTGGGGCTCGCCGCGCTGTCGGTTTGGTGCGCGCGGCCGGCCGCGGAGCCGACGGACTCCGAGCCGACGGACTCCGAGCCGGCGGCCTCGGAGCCGCTGCGCAGGAAGCTTGCGCGGGCGCTCGCGGGCGCGGGTGTCGTGGCGCTGGCCGCGATCGCCGTCGTGTGGGTCTCGTATCTGGTGGTCGACCCACGACTGCGCTGGTCGCCGCAGCAGCCCGTGCCCGACCTGCGCGGACTGCGGGGGCTGGTCGTCGAGCTGCTGCCCTTCCCGGAGGCGTACCGGGACGGGATGCGCATCCAGTTCGGCTTCGAGAACCACCCGTGGGAGGGCTTCCTGTTCGGGCGGCTCTACACCGGGTCGCTCTGGTACTACCTGCCGGCCGCGCTGCTGGTGAAGACGCCGCTCGGCATGCTCGCGCTGGGGGCGGCGGGTGCCGTCGCGGTCGTGGCGGTACGGCGACTGCGGCCCGCGGCGCCCTATCTGCTCGTCCCCACCGCCGTACTCCTGGCCGCCGCGATGACGGGCTCCCGGGACTTCGGTACGCGGTACGCCGTGTTCGTTCCGATGTTCCTGGCGGTGGCGGCGGGCTGTGTGCTCGCGGTGCGGTGGCGGTGGGCGCCGGTCGCGGTGGGGTCGCTGGCGCTGTTCGTCGCGGTCAGCTCGGTGCGGGCGTACCCCTGCTATCTGCCGTACTCCAACGAGGCGTTCAGCGGCCCGGAGGAGACCCATCTGCGGTTGCACGACTCCAACGTGGACTGGGGTCAGGACCTCGGCAGGCTCGCGGACCGGCTGCGCGAGCGGTACCGGGGCGAGCGGATCTGGCTCGTGTACAAGGGCAGCGGGGTGCCGTCCTTCTACGGCATCCGCGGCGCCGATCCGCGCGAGGTACCCGTGCGCGAAGTGCGCGGGCTGCTGGTCGTGTCGGACTCCTCGGTGGCCAAGGCGACCGGGCGGCTGGCCGAATTGATCGACAGCAGTCGTCCGATCGATACGGTCGGTCATTCGATCACGATCTATCGCCGGTGAGCGTGGGCTTTCGGAGCAGCCCTGGCCACCACGTTGTGTGAGCTATGTTGAAGCACTGTGGAAGACAAAGGAGGCGCCTCCCTGCCATCGCCGCAGCAGGCACGCGCACAGGCATCCGCGATCACCTCGGGCAAGAGCGCTCCGGAAGTGGAAGCGTCCCCGACTTCCCAGCTCAGGACCCTCTTCGACCATCCCCGGCTCTCTCCCGGGCAGCGGCGCATCGCCCAGTATCTGATCGAGCACATCACCGAGGCCGCCTTCCTTTCGATCACCGATCTGGCGGAACGGGTCGGCGTGAGCCAGCCCTCGGTGACGCGTTTCGCCGCGGCGGTCGGCTTCAGCGGTTACCCCGCGCTACGGGAGAAGCTCCAGTCGATCGCCCTGGGCACCCTCGCGAAGGGCCCCGAGGCCGCCGAGGAGAACGGCGCCAACGAACTGCAGTCCGCGGTGGACGCCGAGATCGAGAACCTGGAGAACCTGCGGCGCGATTTCGCCGACCCCGACCAGGTGATCGACATCGGCCGCAAACTGTCGCAGTCGACCCCGCTGACCATCCTCGGGCTGCGCATCTCGGCCTCCCTCGCCGAGTACTTCGCCTACGCGGCACGCCGCATCCACCCGGACGTGCGGCCGGTGACGCGGGGCGGCAGCGTCGCCTACGACGCGTTGCTGCAGTCGCGCGAGGCCGGCGGCACCTGGGTGCTGGCGTTCTCCATGCCCCGGCACGCCCAGGAGACGCTCACCGCCGTACGGGTCGCGCGCAGCGCCGGGCTGCGGGTCGCCCTGGTCACCGACCTGGCGCTCGGGCCGGTGGCCGACACGGCCGACGTCGTCTTCGCCACCGGCACCGGCTCCCGGCTGGTCTTCGACTCCTACGCCGCGCCCGGCGTGATGGCCGCCGCCCTGCTGCAGGCCATGACCGACGCCGACCCGGAGCGGACACAGGCGCGGCTCGAGGGCTACGAGCAGATCTCCGACCAGCACCAGTTCTTTCTCCGGGACTGATCCGTCCTTCGCCGCGCCCCGGCGTCACGGGCGACTCCCCACTCCAGACAAACCGCACCGCATGGGCACCACTCACCCCAAATCGCGCATGAATGTTTTCATGCTTCTTGCAAAGCGGACGGCATATATAAATACTTCACACGCATCATCCGCCCGCAGGAAGCAGCCGGTCCGCTCATGCGCACGTCACCCCATCCGCCGTGCGAACGCCGTCTGTCTCTGAGGGCTCCTCAACGAACAGCCGAAGCCGCCGTCTCCTACCCGCGTCGGCGCTCGGGCTGTTCGGTCGGGCATCGCCTGCGCGAGCGCCCGTGGCGGCGGCCCCGGTCATCCCCTAGGCCGGGGCCGCCCCGACCCCGTCGGACACCCCGAACGACGCCGCACACCCGGAAGCGATGACCATGCCCCTGACGACCACGCGCATCAGCTCGGACTGGCCGTGCCAGGTCAAGACCCCCGGTTCCTACGACTGGGAGCGCTCGGCGGCCAAGTGGCTGCGCGAGCTGGTGCCGGCCCGCTACGCCAGCTATCCGGCCCTGATCCGCCACCCCGTCCTGCTCGCCCGCCATGCGCAGATCCAGGTCCAGAACGAGATCCGGGTCGCTCGCACCGCACTGCAGACCGCACGGGCCGACCTGCCCGCGCTCGGCATGCCCGAGTCGGTCATCGAGCACACCATCAAGCTGTACGCGGCGGAGGTCATGCAGCTTCAGCACATCGCCCGCAGCGTGCGCGCGGTGTCCCAGGCACTGATCGACCACGGGCGCTGACCGGCCCCGCGCGCCGGCCGAGAGCTCTCGAGGCCGCGCCGGGCGTCAGGACGCGTCGTTCGTCGCCGCGCAGGTGACCTTCGCCGAGGGGGCACCGGTCGAGGCCGAGGCGTCGGCGATGAAACCGAACTTGACGCTCGCACCGGGCTCCAGCCTCCCGTTCCATGACGCGTTGGCGACCGTGGCCGAGCCGTCCCGGGTCGTGGTGAGGGTGCCGTCCCAGACCTGGGTCAGGCGGGCGCCGTCGGCCGGTACGACCGTCGCGGTCCAGCCGGAGACGGAGGAGTCGGGCGCGTTGGTCACCGTCACCTCGCCCTGGTAGCCGCCCTGCCAGCTGTTGACGGTCCGGAAGGACGCGGTGCAGACGGCAGGGCCGTCGACGTCACCGGCGCCGGATCCGCCCGGGGCGGTCTCGGTGGGGGCGGCCGATGTGGAGGCGGTCGCGGACGGAGCCGCGTCGCCGGCCGACGCTCCGTCACCACGGCCGGAGAGCAGCAGCGCCCCACCGAAACCGATGACCGCCGCCGCCGTCACGGCGACCGTGACGGCGGCGCGGCGAAATCCGGGGCCGGATACGGTCGGGGCGGGACGGGCGCCGCTGCCGAGCGGTGCGATCCACGTGTCCGCGGCGACGGGCGGGAGTTCCTGTGTCGCGTCCTCCGCGCCGGGCAGGGCCCCGGGAACAGCCACCCTCTCGTAGCCGTTGCGGTCCTGCTCCAACTCCTTGAACAGCTCCGCCAGGGCGTCGGTGCGGCGTGGCCGCAGGACCCGGATCGGTTCCAGGGTCGGCCCTTCGTCGGGCTGCTCGGCGTCGGGCCGTGTGGACACGCCGCTCTCCTTCCGTCCCGTCTTCACGGGCTCCGCCATTCCCCGAGGAGTGATACGGGGCCGCCGCCCCGGCGGTTCAGCGGGCGCGAGCGGGTGCCAGTGGGTGCGCGACGTCCCCCTGCTGGAAAGCGCCGTCATGACGGCTCGTCGGTAACGCCGCGGCTTTCTCGCCGCAAGCACCGGCACCGCGAGATCACCGTCCGGCCGGGGTGAGCGGACGGCCGACCTCCGTCAGGACCGCGCGGCGAGGAAACGGTGCAGGGACGCCTTCATCGCGGCGACGAAGGCGTCCCGTCGCGGGTCGTCCAAGGCGTCCAGCGACAGGTAGGGGTTGAGGTCCTCTAGCTCGACCAGCAAAAGCTCGCCGCCCGGCGCACGGCAGGCGTCGACGCGCTGGATGCCGTGGCCGATGCCGTTCCACTCGATGAAGCGCCGGGCGAACTCCAGGTCGCCGCCGGTGGGTTCGTACGGCTCGAGCTGCCAGCGCCGGTCGGTGTGCGGCGCGTACAAGGCGTACTGGAAGTCGTGGTCGACGAAGTAGAAGGAGACCTCGTAGGCGAAGTCGACGCAGGGCTGGACGAGCACGTCCCCGTCGACCAGCTCGCGCACGCCCGCCGCCTCCACCGTCCGCAGCCCGATGGAGTCGGCGCCGAGCCTGGGCTTGACGACGTACCGCTCGGCCTCGGGCAGGAGGTTCAGATGCTCGGCGCGGTCCACGGTGGGGATGACCGGATATCCGGCAGCGGTCAGGTCGAGCAGGTACTGCTTGCCCGCCATGTCCGCCTTGCCGGAGAGCGGGTTGTACACGCGCGTCCCGCCGGCGATCGCCCGGCGGCGGAAGTCGTCGTACGCGTCCTGGTATGCGATCACCGGACCGCTGTTGCGGACGACGACCGCGTCGAAGGCGTCCATGAGGCCGGCCGCGTCCCGGGGGTGGCACAGGGCGAGGTCGAAGTCCTCGCGCAGGCGGGAGCTGAGGTGGATGTCCTCGTCGCAGTAACGGCGCCCGCGTGCCTGGTAGGCCAGGTCGGTGACGTACAGGATGCGGGGGCGGGCGGACGGCATGCGGGGCTCCTCGGCTGCGGCGGCAGAACAATCAGAACGATCGTCGATCGCTCATTCGGCGATCGGTTCACCGCCGCAGGACGAACGGATCCTCAACTCCGGGAGGAGGTCGAGGTGTTGACGCGGTCCCGGCTCGCGCCCGCTTCGGCGTTCCGCGAGGCGTTCCAGCAGGAGCCTGGCGGACAGTTCCCCCACCGCGCGGGTGGGGGGCGCGACGGCGGTGAGCGGTACGTCGGAGAGGCCGGCCACCTCGTCCTCGTAGGCGATCAGCGCGAGGTCGTCCGGGACCCGGATGCCGCATGCCTGGAGCCGCGGCACCAGCACGATCGCGTCCTCGTCGCTGTGCACCAGCGCGGCGGTGACGCGCCGCTTCTTCACCGCCTCGACGAGGTAGTCGACGCCGGCCTCGTAGTCCCCGTGTTCGCGCACGGTCGGGGCGCCCTTGTCCACGTCGAGGCCCAGTGCCCGCACGGCCGCCTGGTAGCCGGCGGTGATCTGGGCGGCGTGCGGGCCCTCCTGCAGGACGGCGGTGATCCTGCGGTGTCCGAGGCCCGCGAAATGGCCCACGGCGACGGCGGCGCCGTGGGCACGGTCCGTGCGCACCCGGTCGAGCACCGCGGCGGGGTTTCCGGGCGGGGCCAGACGCTCGACCAGGACGGCGGGCACGTCGTGCTCCAGCAGCCACTTCTCCTGGCCGTTCTCGGGGACTCCGCCGAACCAGCTGGGCGCGGCGAGCAGTCCCTGCGCGCCGCCCGAGAGGAGGTGTTCGGCCTGGACGGGGTCCTCGGCGTCGACGTATCCGGACACCCCCAGGACCAGGCGGCCGCCTTGTGCCGCCACGGCCTCGCGGGCGCCGCGGACGATGTCCGAGAAGATGTGGCCAGTAGTCGGGACGATCATTCCGATCACCACGCCCTCGGCGCCCTCCGACCGCTCCCGCACCTCGGCGGCCGTATCCCCGGGCCACACCACCGCACCGTGCAGCCGTTGCACCCGGCCCCGCGCGGCGAGTGCCTCCACGTCCCGCCTCAGGGTGACCGCCGAGACGCCGAGTTCGGCGGCGAGTTCGGAGACCCGGAGGCCGCCCCGCTCCCGGACGAGTTCGAGTACCCGCTCATGACGCTGGTCGACGTGCAGTCGCATCGGTTCCCCCTGGGCCAAACGGTCGAACGATCCACGGGCACACGCCAAGCGTGATCCCGAGCTGGACACTCTACGCCCACGATCTGCGCCCACAATCGTATCGATCGTTTGCGATCAATACGATCACCAAAGCGCTCACTCAGGCACCCACTCAGCCGCTCGGGTCGGTGAGTTCCCCACGCAACCGGCGTGTTCGCAGGACCAGTTCGAGTTCGAAGCGGCGGTCGGGGTCGTCCAGGTCCTCGCCCCACAGGTCCCGGATCTGCCGCAGGCGGTTGCGCACCGTCTGGGGATGGACGCCGAGCCGGGCGGCCACCTCGGGCGCGCCGCCCTGGGTCTCCAGCCAGGCGAGGAGGGTCTCGGCCAGGCGGCGGGCCTGTTCCGGTCCGGCCTCGGTCAGCCGGGCCAGCTGGCGGCGCGCGAGGTCGTCGATGAGTTTCTCGGCAGGGAGCAGGACGAGAGCCTCGGCGTGCTCGCTGCAACGCAGGAGCCGGCCCTGCGGCAGCAGGCCGTCCTGGATCATCCGCGCGGCCGCCGCCGCCCAGTGCAGTGAGGTGGCCGCCTGCGTCACGGGTACGGCGGGGCCGATGGCTCCGGACCAGCCACCCATGGCGCGGTGCAGCCGCTCGACGCGGCCGGGTGCGTCGGGCTCCGCCAGCACCAGCCGGGGCTGCTCGCCGTCCATGTCCAGCAGGACCTCGTCGCCCAGGGCGGGCGTGACGAGTTGCTGGGCCGGGCGGAGCAGGACGGCCACGGCGACCTCGTCGGGCAGCGCCCAGTCGACGGCTGCGGCGCGTTCGGCGAGGGCGTCGGACGGGTCGGTGCGGTGTTCGGTGAGCAAGAGGTCGACCAGCAGGCGCTCGCGACGGATCCGCTCCCCCGCCTGGCCGGCGGCGACCTCGGCGTAACCGCGCACGGAATGGGACACGAGCTCGTCGAGGTACTCGAACGCGGACTCGGCGAGTTCGTACATCGCCGGTGGCGGAATCTCGACCTTCTGCCCGAGCTCGGCGAGGCTGCGCCAGGCCAGCCGTACGTTCAGCCGGTAGATCGCCTGGAGGGAGTCGAGCCGGCGCCCCTTGAGTGCCTGATTGCGTCCGAACTCCCGGAAGACCTCGGAGAGTTCGCGGGGTCGTTCGATGTCGGTGGTCAACTGCGCCACAAAGCTCTCCAGTGCGAGCCGGATCGCCAGGAGTGCCTTCGGCACACCCAGGTCGTCGGTCGTCAGCTCGAGGTTCGGGAACTCCTGGCGCATGGTCCGCAGGATGTCCCCCGCGATGTCCGGCACCTGCTCCATGGCCAGGTCGGCGAACCGCCGTACCTGTTCCGGGGGCACCTTGTGCCAGGCGGGGGGCGCGGGCACGGGCACCATCTCCTAGCGATCGGCGATCAGCGATCAGTGGTCGGCGTGCGTGGCGCGGAAGCCGACCGGTCGCCCGCCGGGTCGGGGAAGGTGACCAGCGGTACGTTCGGCTGCTCGGGAGCGGCGGTCAGGGCGGTGACGAGGCCGAAGGCGGCGCCGGCGGCCAGGGCGGCGGAGAGTGCGCACGTCAGGAGGGCGGCGACGATTCTGGACATGGGGCGAGGAGCCTCTCGGTTGATGAGGTTGTCACCCAGCGTTCCGGCCCGGTCCGGCACGATCAGTATTAAGTCAGTGTTGACACCGGGTCAATAGCGGCTTAATTTCGCCGGTCATAACTACTTACTCCCCGGTAGGCCAGATTCGCCCCGGGTGACCCGGACTGTCTCGCGCCCCGTCGCACAGTCTGCATCTTTCCGCTGCCACCGGAGTGCCCTCATGCGCCGTACAGCTTCCGTTCTGCCGTTGATTCTGCTCGGTTTGGGCGTTTTCACGCTGGTTTTCGGCCAGCTGCTCGACCGGTACGTGGAGCCACGGGTCAAGCGCACGCCGGTGGACGTCGCGACGGACTCGGTCCTCACCGGGACCGGCAGCTATTTCGACACCGGCGTTTTGAAGACCGTGCACGGGAAGCGGATCACGATCACCCGCCGGATCGTGGGCGACGTGGCCGCCGCGGAGCGCAGCGGGAACGCGGTGTGGAACGTCTCCACGCAGATCGACACCCCCACCACACTGCCGCTTCGGGACCCGCGCAGGTCGTTTCAGTGGACCACCGAGCGCTGGGTCACGGACCGGCGGTCCAACCTGCCGGTGCACTGCTGCGGCGAGCAGCCGTCGTTCCGGGGCGACGCCTATCTGAAGTTCCCGTTCGACGTGCAGAAACGCACCTACCAGTGGTGGGACGGCGTGCTGGGCGGGGCCGTACCGCTGAAGTTCTCCGGGACCGAGAAGGTGCTCGGGCACGAGGGCTACCGGTTCACCGGCGCCGTGCAGGCCAGGCGCACGGGTGTCACCCGCGAGGTGCCCGGATCGCTGGTGGGACGGCCGAAGCAGCGGCAGGTGGCGGCCGAGGAGTGGTACGCCAACGCCGGGATCGAGCTGGTGGTGGAGCAGCGCACCGGCCGGATCATGAACGCGCGCATCGCCCCGAAGATCACGCTCCGGGCACCCGGCGCCCCGTCCGACGCGGTCACGCTGCTGGCGAGCGACCGGGTGGAGTTCACCGAGGCGACCCGGCGCACCCAGGTGGCCGAGACCGCGCGCGACAGCCGGCGACTGGCGGTCCTGGGCGAGACCGCGCCCACGCTCGCCACCGTCGCGGGCGGTGTCCTCACGGCTGCCGGGCTGGCGTTCGTGGTCCGTGAAAGGCGGCGCCGAGCCGTACCGGAGGCCTCACAGAGGGTCGACAGGACTCACACAGGTGACTGATCCGGGGGCGTGAGTAGGGACAAATTGTCACCTACGTGCGTAGCCAGATCGAACACCCAATCCGAAAACTTACGTTACTAACCAGTACATCCGCGTTCTCCCGGAACCGGACCAACCGTCACCCAACGTCCCCGCCCAGCGTGTCTCCCCCGGACGCCCGGCTCTCCCTCCTCTCTCTGCCCTCCCGCATCCGACGAGTTGGAGCAACGATGCCCCAGCACGCTTCCTCCCTGGTTTCCGGCCAGGAGAAGATCGCCCCCGCTCATCCCCGCACTGCTCATCCCCGCCCCGTCGGCCGCCGTACTCCCGGCGCCGAAGTCGCCTCCGGCTCTTCCCCGTTTCCGCGCCGGATCGTCTTCCTCGCCCGCCGCGACCTGGACAACCCGGCCGCCGGCGGCTCCGAACTCCTCGTCGACCGGGTCGCCGACGGACTCACCGCCGCGGGCCACCAGGTCACGCTGCTGTGCGGCGGTCCGGCCGCGTACCGCGACTATCGCGTGGTGTCGGCGGGCGGCGACGCCGGTCACTTCCTGCGCGCCAAGCGGGCGTTCGCCCGTCAGGTCGGCGGTTGCGACCTGCTGGTGGAGGTGTGCAACGGCATGCCGTACCTGGCTCCGCTGTGGCACACGGGGCCGACCCTGTGCCTGGTGAACCATGTGCACACCGATCTGTGGGACATGCGCTACCCGGGCCCCATGGCCCGGCTCGGCCGCAGGCTGGAGCACTGGGCGCTGGCCGGCCCGCACCGCGACAGCCTGACGGTCGCCGTGTCCGACTCCACCGCCGCGGCCCTGCGCGCCATCGGTGTCCCGCCGGACCGGATCAGGGTGGTCCACAACGGCGTCGACGCACCCGGACCGCTGCTGCCCAAGGCCTCCGAGCCGCTGTTCGTCGCGGTCGGGCGGCTGGTCGAGTACAAGCGCATCGATCTGCTGCTGCGGCTGTGGGAGCGGGTGCGTCCGGTCACCGGCGGGCGGCTCGTCATCGTCGGCGACGGCCCCGAGCGGGAGCGGCTCGAGGCCATGGCCGGGCCGGACGTGGTGTTCACCGGCCGGGTCTCGGAGGCGGAGAAGCACCGGCTGCTGTGCCAGGCATGGCTGCTGCTGCATCCGTCCCTGGTGGAGGGCTGGGGCCTGGTGGTCA
This sequence comes from Streptomyces sp. DT2A-34, assembly GCF_030499515.1. Taxonomy (NCBI): domain Bacteria; kingdom Bacillati; phylum Actinomycetota; class Actinomycetes; order Kitasatosporales; family Streptomycetaceae; genus Streptomyces; species Streptomyces sp. DT2A-34. The sequence continues at coordinate 228,211 of NZ_JASTWJ010000001.1, forward strand.
CCGAGGCCGCCGCGCGGGGCACCCCGGCCGTCGGCTTCGACATACCCGGTCTGCGGGACTCCGTCGTGGACGGCGTGACGGGCGTGCTGGCCGGGGGCGAGAGCTCGTTCGCCGCCGCCTGGTGCACTCTCGCGCTCAGCCCGGAGCGCCGTAGGGTCATGGGCCGTGCCGCCGAGGCGCGTGCCGAGAACTTCCGGTGGAGCAGCACCGTCCGCCAGTTCCGTGAGGTGGCCGCGGAGGCCTGTCGCACGGTACGGCCCTCGCCGGGCGGCTCGCCCACATCGCCCGGAGTGCCCCTCCCCCGCATCGCGCCCGGACCGAGCGCCCCGTCAGCGGTCGCCCCCGAACTTTCCGACGGCGCGTGAGGTGGCCGCACATGACTGAGGTAGCCGAACGTCCCCTCAAGGACCCCTCCCTGCGCCGGTCGCTCACCCTGTTCCGGGCCTTCATGCGGGAGCAGACCGATCCCGAGGCCTGCTACTCGCTGCTGGCGCGCGACGCGGTCGCCCAGGTGGCACGCCACACCGACCTGCGGGGCCGGCTCGTCCTCGACGTGGGCGGCGGCCCCGGCCACTTCACCGAGGAGTTCCGCCGCCGGGGCGCCCACAGCTACCTCTTCGAGCCCGACCTCGGCGAGTTGGGCTCGCGCGGTCGCCCGCCGGAGGGTGCGGTGGTCGCCGACGGCTATCTGCTGCCGGTGCCCGACGGTGTCGCGGACGTGTGCTTCTCCTCGAACGTCCTGGAGCATGTGGCCGACCCGGAGACCTTCCTCAGCGAGATGGTCCGGGTGACCCGGCCGGGCGGGCTGATCTACCTGTCGTTCACCAACTGGCTCTCCCCGTGGGGCGGCCACGAGACGGCGCCCTGGCACTATCTCGGAGCGCGCCGGGCCCGCGAGCGCTACCGGCGACGCACCGGACGCGAGGCCAAGCACACCGTCGGCGAGAACCTCTTCCCGGTCCACATCGGCCCCACCCTGCGGCATGTGCGCGGACGCGAGGACGTACGCGTCGTCTCGGCCCGATCCCGTTACTGGCCCTTCCTCCCGGGTGCCGTCGCCCGGATCCCCGGACTGAGAGAGATCGCGACCTGGAATCTCCTGCTGATCCTGCGCCGCACCGGATCCGAGGCGACGCCCGTCGGCAACCAGGCACGTTCCAGCGAGGCACGTTCATGAGCACCACCGTCCAGGCTCCCGCACACTCCACCCCCGCACCCGCGCCGACGGCCCCGCCCGTCCAACGGCGCGGACGACGCCTGCTGTTCGGGTTCTGGGCGGCCGTACTGACGGCCTTCATCGCGGTGTCCCCGGGACGGATGACCTTCGAGACGAAGCTCGGTGTGGCCGCCGATCCACTGCGCTTCCTCGGCGACCTGGGTCAGCTGTGGCACGACCGGGCGGGCTTCGGCGGCATCTTCAACCAGTACGTCGGTTACGCCTTCCCGATGCTGCCGTACTACGCCCTGACGGACCTGCTGCACGTGCCGGTGTGGCTGGCCGAGCGGCTCTGGCTGTCGATCGTCGTGACCACGGCGTTCTGGGGTGCCCTGCGGCTGGCCGAGCGGCTGGGCGTCGGTTCGTCCGGGACCCGGCTGCTGGGCGCGGTGGCGTACGCGCTGTGGCCCACCTTCACCGTCGTCGTCGGCTCGACGTCCGCCGCCGCGCTGCCCGGGGCCCTGCTGCCCTGGGTGCTGCTGCCCCTGGCCTCCGCGACGCTGAGCCCACGGATCGCCGCCGCCCGCTCCGCACTGCTCATCCCGTTCATGGGCGGGGTCAACGCCGCCTCGACTCTGGCCTCGCTGCTGCCAGTTGGCCTGTATCTGCTGAGCCGCCCGAAGGGCCTCCGCCGCCGTGCCCTGCTCGCCTGGTGGCTGCCCGGTGTGGTGCTGGCGACCGCCTGGTGGACGGTGCCGCTGCTGCTTCTGCGCGTCTACGGCGAGGACTTCATGCCGTACGTCGAGCAGGCGGACACCACCACCGCCACCATGTCGGCGACCGAGCTGCTGCGCGGCGCCGGCAACTGGGTGGCGTACCTGAACTTCGGTGAGGCCTGGCTGCCGGCGGGCTGGACCGTCGCCGCGTCCGTCACCGCCGTGCTCGGCTCGGCGTTCGCCGCCGCCCTGGGCCTGGCGGGACTGGCCCGCCGGGACATCCCGGAGCGGCGCTGGCTGCTGCTGACCGTGCTGGCCGTCGCACTGATCGCCCTCGCCGGCTACGGCGGCGCCCTCGGCGCGCCCTTCCACGAGACCGTGCAGGGGTGGCTCGACGGTCCGCTCAGGCCGTTCCGCAACATCTACAAGTTCCAGCCGGGGCTCGCCCTCGCACTCGCCCTGGGCCTCGCACACCTGACGGCGGTGCTCGCCGAGCGCCGGGGCACCCGGGCGTCGCGCTCTCGCCGCTACGTCCCGGTGGTCGCCGCGCTGCTCGTCCTGCCGGGTCTGGCGTGGCCGTACGTGAACGGCGGCATCCTCCAGCCGGGCGCGTTCACCAAGCTGCCCTCCCACTGGGAGCAGGCCGCCGACTGGCTGGACGAGCACGCGGCGGACAGCCGGGCCCTCGTCGTACCGGCCACCGCGCACGGCACCTACACCTGGGGCTCCCCGATCGACCAGCCCTTCGACGTGCTGGCGAGGACCCGGTGGGCACAGCGGGACTTCGTGCCGTTCGGCACCGCGGGTTCGCGCCGGGCGCTGGACGCGGTCGAGCAGGCGCTGATGTCGGGGGCGGAAGTGCCGGGCCTGAAGGCGTACTTGGCGCGGGCCGGGCTGCACGAGGTGGTCGTGCGCAACGACCTCGACCCCGACCAGATCGGTTACGTACCGCCGCAGACGGTCCGGCGGACCCTGGAGGCCTCCGGCTACCGCAAGGCCGCCGGCTTCGGCCCGCTCGTGACCGCCGGACGCATCCCCGCCGACACCCCCGTCCAGGTGCAGGGCCTCTACCCGCGCCTCCAGGCGGTCGAGATCTACGAGCCCGAGGGTGCCGCCGATCGGCCGGGGCTCGTCGGGGTCGACGCGGCCGCCGACACGGCCGTGGTGAGCGGGGGCCCCGAGGCACTGCTCCAGCTCTCCGCCGACCCGGCGCTGCGCGACCGTCCCGCCGTGCTGGCGGGGGACGCCCACCCCGGCGTCGACACGCCGGCGGTCAAGGCCGAGGCCGACGGACTGCGCCGCGCCGACACCCGCTTCGGCCTGGTCAACTCCCACACCTCGTACACGTATACCGCCACCGAGCGGAACCCCTCCGGCAGTCTCCAGAACCCGGGCGAGCAGCCGAAGCAGATCCTGCCCACGCAGGGCGCCGGCCACCAGACGACGGCCGTACTGCGTGGTGCGGCGTCGGTGACCGCGTCCAGCAGTGGGAACTGGCTGTTCCAGCTGCCGCAGTACGACCCGGTGAACGCCTTCGACGGCGATCCGGGGACCGCGTGGGCCGAAGGCAGTCCGGGTGAGCCGACCGGGCAGTGGCTGCGCGTGGACTTCACCGCACCGACCGACCTGCCGGCGTCGCTCCAGCTGGCTCCTCTCCCCGCGGACGCCACGCGGCCCGCTCCCAGCCGGGTGCGGATCGAGACGGACCGGGGTTCGGTCGACAGCACGCTGCGGCCGGACGGTGCGCGGCAGTCGGTCCGCGCGCCCGAGGGCCGGGCGAAGTGGCTGAAGATCGAGATCCTGGACGCCGAGTCGGCGCGCCCCGGGCTGTCCGGCGCCGGGTTCTCCGAGGTGACCGTGCCGGGGGTGAAGGTGACCCGGCTGCTGGCCCTGCCGACCGACGCCGAGCGCATCCAGGCCGACGCGCAGGTGTACTCGCTGCACCGCGGCACCGACCCGGGCGGGCTCGCTCCGGCCGCGGCAGAAGCGGGACTGCACCGGCAGTTCCACACCCGGGAGGACACGGGCGCGTACGAGGTGTCGGCGCGGGCAGTGGCCGTGCCCGGCGACGCGCTGGACCGTCTGCTGGACCGCGTCGCGCCGCAGCAGCGGCAGCGGATCACCGCGTCCGCCGACTCCACCAGCCGTGGCGGCCTCGCGCTCGGCGCGCGGAACCTGGTGGACGGCGACCTGACGACGGCCTGGATCGCCGGGGACCGGCCCGTGATCCATCTGAGCTGGCCGGGCAGGAAGAAGATCGACGAGATCGTCCTCGGTGCGGCGGGCGGCCTGTCCTCCCGCCCCGAGCGGGTGCGGATCAGCTCGCCGCACGGCACGGCGACGGCCGACGTGGACTCCGACGGGCTGGCGCGGTTCGACGCGATCACCACGGACCGCCTCGACATCACGGTCACCAAGACCGCCCCGCTGACCCTCTACAACCCCGTCGCCGACGAACGGCTCCAACTGCCCGTGGGCCTCAGCGAGGTGCATGTGCCCGCGCTGGCCGGCCTGCGTGCACCGCGGCCCAGGGCCGACGCCCGCTTCTCGCTGCCCTGCGGACAGGGCCCGGCACTCGATGTCGACGGCACGCTCCACCCGACGAAGGCGTCCGGGCTGGTCCGCGACCTGACGGAGCGTCGGCCGGTGAGGGTGGAGCTCTGCGCGAGCGACGAGGCGAAGGGCGCCGGCCTGGAGCTGGCCTTCGGCAGGCACCGCGTGGAGGCCGACGACAGCGGACCGCTCGCGATCACGGACGTCACGCTCTCCCGGGGCGAGCCGCGTGCCGTCTCCGCTGCGGCGGGCCGCGAGGTCACCGTACGGAAGTGGACCGGCGACAGCCGGACGGTCGCCGTGTCCGCCGGGTCGGGCGAGGCGTCGTACCTGCGGACGTACGAGAACGTCAACGACGGCTGGAAGGCCACACTGGACGGCGAGGAGCTCACCCCGGTCCGGCTCGACGGCTGGCAGCAGGCCTGGCTGATCCCGGCCGGGAAGTCCGGCAGCGTGCACCTGGAGTACGAGCCCGCGGGGCTGTACCGGACCGCGCTGATCGGCGGGGCGGTCGGTGTCGCCGCGCTCGTGGCACTCGCCTTCGTGGGGAGGCGGCGTACCGCTCGAACCTCGGCCGGACACACGGAAGTTCCCTCGGCGCCGGGGCTGCTCCTCGGAACGGTGGCGCTGACCGCCGTCGTGGCACTGGTGGCGGGGCCGCTCGCCCTGGTGGTCCCGGCGCTCGCGCTGGTCGCCCGGCTGCGGCCCGGCGCCCTGGTCCCGGTCGCGGCGGCCGCCATGACCGGGGCGGGCATCGCCGCGGCGACGGGGGCGGGCGCGCCGGTCTCCGCCGATCGCGGCGCCTTCGGCGCGGTGGCCCAGGTGCTGGCGCTCGTGGCCCTGTGCGCGGCGGTCGTGACGATCGGCGCGGGAAGGCCGGGGAGCGGCGGGAGAGGCGGTGAGCGATGACCGCGGTCCGGACCGGTCCCCTCACCGGGCGCGGCGGAGCCCGGGGTCCGGCGCGGCTGGCGTTCCCCACCGTCGACGAGGTGTCCCGGCACTGCCTCAGCGACGACGAGCCGGAGACCGTCCACATCGAGGTCCATCTGCCCGGCCGACCGGACGCGCGGCGGTTGTGGGAGGCGTTCCGCCGGGCGCTGCTCGTCCACTCCCGGGTCCTCGTGCGTCAGGCGCCGCACCGCTGGTACCGGCGGTCCTACGAGTGGGAGCTGACCGGCACGCCGGACGTGGACCCGGTGAGTTTCGCCGGGCCGGGGCCCGATGCCCTGGCCCGGGCCCGCGCGCGGTCGCTCGCGCTGTGCCCGCCGCTGTCCGAGTCGCCGCCGGTGCGCCTGGAGGTGGTCGCCCTGGACGCCGTACGGTCCGTCCTGCTGCTCACCCTCCACCACACCGCGCTCGACGCGCCGTCCGGGTTGCGGGTGCTCGCCACGACGGCCGCGTTCTACGGCGGGGACGGCGCGCTCCACGGCGGGGAGGGCACGGCCACGACACCCATCGCGCCCGTGCACCGGGCGCCCGCCGGGCTGCATCGGGACGGCCGTATGCGGGGGACCCGGCCGGCACGGCTGGCCCCCGACACCGCCGGCCGACGGAGGCGAGCAAGTGCTGCGGCGAACGGCATGCTCCTGCTGGACCTGCCCCTGCCGCCACCGGCCCCGGCCGCTCCGTGGACCGTCAACGACCAGCTCCTGGTCGCCGCCTCCTTGATGGCGAGCCGCTGGAACCGGTCGCACGGCAGGCCCGGCCGCCCGGTGCGGATCACCATGCCCGTGGACGACCGCCCGCGCGACCTGACGATGCCCCTGGGGAACGGGACACGGCTCGCCGAGGTGCCGATGACCCCCGAGGACCTGTCCGACGCACCGCTGCTCCTGGCACGGCATCCCGATCCGGCGGCCGTGACCCGGCTGCTGCACACCACCGCCCAGCGCACCCGGGCGCTGAAGTCGCGAGCGCGCGCACCACTCGGACCGGGGGCGGCCCTGCTGACGGCCCCTCTCCTTCCGGTCGGGGTGCGCGGCGCGCTCACGCGTGGAGTGCGCCGGGCCGCCGCCCCATGGACGTCGACCCTGCTGCTCAGCAACGTCGGGCGGGTGCCGTATCCGCTGGACTTCGGCGAGGCGGGGCGGGCCCGTGCCGTGTGGTTCTCCGCGCCCGCCCGCCTGCCCCGCGGACTGAGCCTGGCGGCGGCCTCCACCGGCGGACGGCTGCACATGACGCTGCGCTGGTCGCGCGACCTCCTCGACGACACGGCCGGCGCCGCCCTGGCCCGTCTCTTCGAGGAGTGCCTCTTGCTGACGTACGGCCCTCGGAGCGCGCCATGACCACATCACCCCCGTCCCCGACCGCTACGGCTCCCACCCCGGGACTTCGGGACTTCTACGAGGACCCGGCCGTACCGGTCGCCTCCGGCGAGGACCGCAGCCTGCGGCAGGCGCGGATGCTGGCCCGCGCGCTCGGTCCGGTGGGGCCGGGCCACCCGCCCGCCACCGTGCTCGACGTGGGGTGCGGGGACGGCTCGGCGGCGGCCGTCGCCGCGCGTGTCCTGGACGGGCACCGGATCGTGGGCGTCGACTGGTCGCAGGACGCGCTGCGCCGGGCGGCGCGGCGGCTGCCCTTGGTGGTGCGCGGCCAACTGTCCGACGGCGGGCTCCCGTTCGCGTCCGGCAGTGCGGACGCGGTGCTGTTCAGCGAGGTCGTCGAGCACCTCGTCGACCCCGACGGCGCCCTCGACGAGCTGCGCCGGGTGCTGCGGCCGGGCGGCCATCTGATGCTCTCCACGCCGAACCTCGCCGCCTGGTACAACCGGGCACTGCTGCTCGGCGGGGTCCAGCCCGTCTTCTCGGAGGTGAGCCTGCGCCGCGTCCACGGCAGGCCGGGCAGCCAAGTGGTGGGCCATCTACGGCTGTTCACGGCGCGTGCGCTGCGGGAGTTCGTGACCGCGTCCGGCTTCGACGTCGTACGGCTTCAGGGCGCTCCCTTCCACGGGGTTCCACGTCCGCTGCGCCCACTCGACCGGCTGGCCTGCCGGCTGCCGTCCCTCTCCTCGATCCTCCTCGTGCACGCCAGGAGGAGGTAGCGCCGTGGTCTGGGGAGTGGTCGCGGCGCTGCTGGCGAACGTCCTCTACAGCACCGGGTTCGTGCTGGAGAAGCGGGCGCTGGCCGGTCTGCCGCCGCTGCGCGCCGCACGGCCGGGCCGGGCGCTGCGGTTGCTCGCCGGGAGCCCGCTGTGGATCGGCGGCGCGCTGTCCCTGGCCCTGGGGTTCGCCGCTCAGCTGGCCGTCTACCGGGTCCTGCCGATCGCGGCGGCGCAAGGGCTGTTCGTCTCCGGGCTGGTGCTGCTGCTCCTGCTCTCCTCGGTGGTGCTGGGCGAGCGGCTGACGGCCGCGGAGCGACGGGGTCTCGCCGTCATCGGACTGGCGCTGCTGATGACGGTCGCGTCGCTGCACGACAGCACCGAGTCGGTCTCCCGCACCGCCCCGACCGGCACCCTGCTCGCCCTGTGCGTACCGGCGCTCGCCCTCGGCCTGTGGCTGTACGGCACGGCCGAACGGCGGGCCCGGCGCCGCCATCGGACGCCGACGACGGGCGTGGGGTACGCCGTGGCGATCGGGCTGCTGTACGGGGTGAGCTCGCTCGCGATCAAGGGCGTCTCGGGCCGGCTGACCACCGCCGGTCTCGACGCCGCCGTACCGGCCCTGCTCACCTCCCCCTACCCCTACCTCCTGCTCCTCACCGGGGCCTTCGGCCTCGTGCTCTCGCAGACCGCCCTGCAACGCTGCCGGGCCTCGCTGATCGTGCCCGTGTGCACCACCGTCACCTGCGTGTTCAGCGTGGCGAGCGGCACGGTCGCGTTCGGCGAGCCGCTCCCGCAGGACCCGCTGCGGCTCACCCTGCGCCTGGGCGGCACCGCGCTCGCCCTGGCCGTCGTCCTCACCCTGCCGCGACACGACACGCACCGCCCCACCCCCGAAGGGAAGCGCTCATGAAGCCCGACGACCCGCTGCTGAAGATCCTGGTCTGCCCCCTCGACAAGGGCCCGCTGGTCCTGGACGAACCGGGTTCCGCCCTCTACAACCCCCGCCTGCGCCGCCGCTATCCCGTGATCGACGGCATCCCCCAACTGCTGCCCGACTCGGGCGAACCGGCGTCGGACGAGGAACTGGCAGCACTCAGTACCCTTCCAACAGCGCACTGAGTGCCATGGGCCTGGCTCTGGTGCTACGTTCCCGTCCATGAGCACCAGCAGCGCGTCGCCCGGCCGCGACGAGAAGACGGAGGCCGGGGCGGCGAAGCCCCCGATGCGGGAAGCGCTGGTCGCGGCCGCTTTCCAGCTATTCCTGGAGCGGGGCTACGAGCAGACGACCGTCGACGACATCGTGGCACTGGCCGGTGTCGGACGGCGGTCGTTCTTCCGCTACTTCCCGTCGAAGGAGGACGTCGTCTTCCCCGACCACGAACGGTGCCTGGCCGACATGACGGCCTTCCTCGCGGCGAGCGGCGAGGAGCACGAGCCGGTGCGCCGGGTGTGCGACGCGGCCCGGCTGGTGCTGCGCATGTACGCGGAGAACCCGACCTTCTCGGTGCAGCGCTACCGGCTCACCAAGCAGGTGCCGGGGCTGCGCGCCTACGAGCTGTCGGTGGTGTGGCGCTACGAGCGCGCCCTGGCCGAGTATCTGCGCGAGCGCTTCGCCGGCCGGCGCGACGGGACCCTGCAGGCCGATGTGATCGCCGCCGCCGTGGTCGCGGCGCACAACAACGCGCTGCGCTCGTGGCTGCGCTCGGACGGCCAGGGCGACGCGAGCGCCGCGGTGGACCACGCCCTGGGGTATGTGCAGACCGCCTTCGGCGCCGCCCCTCCCCCGCGCCCCGCCGACGACGAGCAGCCGGACGACGTGGTGGTCGTCGTGTCCCGGCGCGGCGCCCCGCTGTGGCGGGTCGTCCAGGAGATCGAGGCCACGCTCGGGCGCGACTGATCCGAAATCCCGGACAGATTCAGGGTACGGAGTGCCTTTACCTGTGGCACTGAGTGCCATACGCTGACGCTGTGCGCGGTGGCACGGCGAACCGGGCACGTGCGTGCACGGGTGTCCCGCGCACGTGGGATTCCGGCCGAGCGCAGGGAGTTGACCAGCGTGTACCACCACTCAGGAAGCGTTGCTGCTCGTCAGACCGCCGGTTCCGCGACCGGCGTACTCGACCCCGCGGCCCCGGCCACGGAGGCCGTCCTCTTCCAGCGCTGCACCTGGTGCGGCACCGCGATGTACCACCGGCTGCTGTGTCCGGTCTGCCAGGGCAGCGACCTGCGCACGGAGCGCAGCGAGGGCGTGGGGACGGTACGCCACTCGACGGTGGTCCACCGCAACACCCCCGCCGCGCGCAATGTGTCGCTCGTCGAGATGGCCGAGGGGTTCGTCGTGCGCGGCCGGGTCATGGGCCCGCCCATCGGCATCCACAGCGGGGACCGGGTCCGGCTCTCCACGGCGAAGGACCCGGTCCGGGGCGAGCCGGTGTTCCAGCTGATCGACGAGCCCTACCGGGCCTGGACCTGAGCCCCGGGTGACGTGGGCCGACAGGTCAGGGCGTCAGCGTGATGCGTATGCCGACCGTGCCGTCGACACCGCGGCGCAGTCGGCTGCCGAGCAGCGTGAGGCGGCCGGTGATCCCGTACTTGCGGGCGATGAGCCGGCGGTAGCGGGCGCTGGTCGCCTCGTCGCAGATCTCGGCGGTGGCGGGGACCTGGTCGCCGGTGGGCCTGCCGCGCAGGTCGCAGGGGCCGACGAGGACGTCGCCGCGGGCGCGGATGCGCTTGACCTTCCAGGAGTCGGCGACCGTCCACACGCCGAGTGCGTCCGCGTCGCGGACCACCCAGACCGGCGTGGCGACACCGGTGCCGTTCTTGCGGTAGCTGGTGATGAGCAGGTACGTGCCCGCGCCGAGCTGTTCCAGCGACGTGTCGTCCATGGCGGGAAGTGTAGGCAGGTGGGGTGGAGGTGCCGACCGGCGCCCTCACCCCCTGCCGTCACCGCCCATGTCCCGGCCCGTGCCGTCCCGGTCGAGCGCCGCCGCCATCCGCCGTACGCCTTCCCTGATCAGCTCCGGCGACGTCGCCAGGTTCAGCCGTACGTGCCCGGCTCCTCCGGTGCCGAACGGGATCCCGGAGTTGAGCGCCACCCGGCCGCGGCGCAGGAAGACGTCGGCCGGGTCGACGCCGTCGCCGAAGCCGAGGGCGCGGCAGTCGAGCCAGGCGAGGTAGGTGGCCTCGCCGGGGCGGTAGGTGATCGCCGGGAGGTGCTCGGCCAGGAGGTCGGCGAGCAGGCGCCGGTTGTCGTCGAGTGCGGACAGCAGGGCGTCGAGCCAGCCGGTGCCGTCACGCAGGGCGGCGGTGTGGGCTATGACGCCGAGGTGGCTGGGCCCGTGGCCCACCTCCTCGGGCAGGCGGGCCAGGTCGGCGACGGCCAGGGCCGCCTTGAGACCGGCCAGGTTCCAGGCCTTCGACGCCGACATCAGCGACAGCCCTCGCTCGCCGCCCGGGACGCTCAGGTACGGCACGAACCCGGCACCGTCGGCGGTGATCGGTGCGTGTATCTCGTCGGCGACGACGCGCACGCCATGGCGGTCGGCGAGGGCGGCCACGGCGGCGAGTTCGTCCGCGGTGTGCAGGGTGCCGGTCGGGTTATGGGGGCTGCACAGCAGGAAGGCGGCGCTCCGGCCGGTGGCGACCGCCCGCCGGAACGTTTCGTCAAGAGCGTCGAGGTTGATGCGCAGGTCCACACCCAGCGGGGCCTCGAGCACCCGTCGGTCCATGTGCTCGACGAACTGGTAGAACGGCGGATACACGGGTGGGTTCACGACGACCGAATCGCCCGGCGAGGTGACCAGTTTGAGCATTTCGACCACACCGAGCATCACGTCCGGCACGATCGCCGTCCGCTCCACGGCCAGCCCGTCCCAGCCCCACCGCTTGGCCGCGAATCCGGCCAGCGCCTCGGCGTAGCCGGTGCCCGCCGGGTAGCCGGTGTCGCCCAGCGCGAGGGCGTCGGTGAGCGCCCGCACGACGGGTTCGGCGAGCGGTACGTCCATCTCGGCCACCCACAGTGGCAGGACGTCGTCGGGGTAGGCGCGCCACTTCATGCTCGTACGGCATCGGAGCCGGTCGAGGGTGAGTGCGCGAAAGGGATTCGGTTCACCGGACGTTACGTACGGGATCCTGGTCATGGGGCCCAAAGATAGAGGCCTGTGCGGTGGCCGGGAACAGTGAGGACGGGGAGCGGTCGGTGGCGGGTGCGGGCGCCGGCGCGAGAACGATCACGTGTGCGGTGAACGCGGGCGGGCCGGGCCACGTATGGAGAGAGGGTGCTCAACTCCGGGAGGGCCCCGCGGCGTTGCCGCCGCGCTGTACTGGTTCGGGAGCCATGCATGAGGCACGCACGACGACGTCTCGTCCGGCGAGTGACACGGCTGGCGGCCGTCGGCGGACTCCTCCTCGGAGGAACGATGGTCACACGCGCCGTGGCGAGCGAACCCCCCGACGGCTCCACCGACCCACGCACCTACGCCGCTTCGTCCGCCGGCACCGGCACCGGCACCGGCACCGGCACCGATCTGGTCTCACGGCTGGGCTCTTCCCGTACGGCGGGCACCTGGATCGGGTCCGACGGCAAGCCGGTCGTCGCGGTCACCGATGAGGAGGCGGCGGCCGAGGTACGGCGGGCCGGTGCCGAGGCGAAGATGGTCGACCACAGCATGGACGAGCTGAAGTCGGCGACGTCGACGCTGCGTTCGGCGCCCCGGGTGGCCGGCACGGCATGGGTCATGGACTACCGGTCCAACGAGGTGGTGGTACGGGGCGACAGCACCGTCTCGGCCGCCGACTGGTCCCGGATGACGAAGCTCGCGGACGGCATGGGCGGCTTCGTCCGCATGGAGCGCACCGAGGGCACGTTCACCACGCGGCTCAACGGCGCGCTGCCGCTGCTGTCGACCGCCGGGCGCTGTTCGGCCGGCTTCAATGTCACCGACGGAGAGCGCGACTTCATTCTCACGGCCGGGCACTGCGGGCCGGACGGTTCCGTGTGGTTCGCCGACAACCGGGGCACTCAGCAGATCGGCCGGACCGTCAAGCAGAACTTCCCCGGCGCCGACTACTCCCTGGTGGAGTATGCGAGCGGGGACGCGGGCGCCGGCGCGGAGGTCGTGTCCATCGGGGACGGCAAGGGTGTGCGGATCACGGGCCTGGCCGATCCGGCCGTGGGGCAGCGGGTGTTCCGCAGCGGCAGCACGAGCGGGCTGCGCGACGGTGAGGTGACCGCGGTCGACGCGACGGTCAACTACCCGGAGGGCACGGTCACGGGGCTCATCGAGACGAACGTGTGCGCCGAACCCGGGGACAGCGGCGGTCCGATGTTCTCCGAGGGGATCGCGCTGGGTGTGACGTCGGGCGGCAGCGGCGACTGCAACGCGGGCGGTACGACCTTCTTCCAGCCGGTGACGAAGGCGCTGGACTCGCTGGGCATGAAGCTGATCGTCGCGGCACCGAGCGGCTCCGGGCAGCAGAGCGGCTCACCCGCTCCGACGCCGTCCGCGTCGGCCACACAGAGCGCGATCGCACCCGGTGCGGCGTCGCCCGGCTCGTCGACCCCGATCATCGACGTCGATGCGTCGACCCTGCTGTCGCGGCTCGCGGACCCGAAGAACGTCGGACCCGGACTGCTGGTCATCGCGGGAAGCATGGTCGCGCTGGTGGCGACCCGCTTCATCCGCGCGGAGCAGGACCGCAAGGCGTACCGGCGCTACTACTCGGCGACCTGGAGCTGACGGGGCCGGCTCGTCAGCCCAGGGTCAGCAGAACGGTGGCCGCCGCCGCGCCGGCCAGCCCGATCGCCCGTCGCCCGGTGAGGGGTTCGCGCAGCAGGACGAACCCCAGCACGACGGGCAGTGCCGGATAGAGAGAGGCGAGGACCACGGCGACCGCCAGCAACTGCCGCTGGGCGGCGAGCAGATAGAGGCTGAGGCCGAGCGCGGCTCCCGCTCCGACCAGCAGCGCCTGGACGCATCGCCGTGCCGGCAGCCGCAGTTCCCGGCGGTGCCGGGCGGCGACCGGCAGCAGCACGAGTACGGCGGCGACGCGGCCCGCGACGACCGGCCACAGCCCGCTCGACGCACCGGCCTGGCCGAGCGCGAGGTACTGCACGGCGACACCGGCGCTGGCGAGCAGCCCGTCGCTCACGCCGCGGGCCGGCCCCGGCCGAGGGGGGCTCCCGGTGCGCTGCGGGCGCCGGGCAGTCCCGGCGTCGAGGCCGGTCGCGGCTTTGTCGACCGGCCCCTTGCGATGCCTTTCGCCGTCGCTCGGCCGCGGCCCGCCCCGGTCGTCCGCGACGAGCCACAGCGCGGGCACGGTGACCGCGAAGCCGGTCCAGGCCAGGGCCCCGGGCCGGTCGCCGAGCAGGAGCACCCCGCACAGCACGGACAGCGCGACGGAGGTGACGGCGCTCACGGGAACGACCGTGCTCATCGCGCCCCGGCTCAGGCCCCGGTTGAGGAAGTGCATCGCCGCCCCGCTGCCGACGCCGGACAGCGCTCCCCACAGCAGATCCGCCGGGCGGACGGCACCGGCGGGGACGAGGAGGGCGGCGGCGAGGGCGAGGAGCAGCCCGCCGAGCTGGCCGAGAAGGGTGACGGCGGTGAAGTGGGCGCGCCGGGAGAGCATGCCGCCGGCGAAGTCGACGATGCCGTAACAGACGGCCGAGGTCAGTGCGAGAAAGGCACCCATCCGGTCAGGAGTGCCCCGGGAGGGTGTTCCGATGCCGGGCGAGGCGCGCCGAGGACGGTGCTCGGGCGGCCGCTGAGGCTGGTGCTCAGGCCGCCTTCGCCGGCCGCGGGACCGCGGCGGCCCACTCCAGGACGAGGCGCTGGTACTCCTCGCGCTCCTCGACACTCAGTGTCCCGCCCGCCCGGCGCCACAGCGCCCGGATCTCCTCGTTGACCTCGTCAGCCGAGCGATCGGAGGCGAATTCAACAGTGGTGGACATGGTGTGAAGCATACGGCTCCCGAGGTGAAGGCACTGTGAGCAAGCTCGCACAATACGGACATATCGGGCCGTGTTGCTGATCACGTCCATCTGTCCACGCGGATCGAGGAGTTCAGGCGTCCGCCGCCCCGAGCACCAGCACCTGGATCGCCAGAACGGCGGCACCACGCGCCCAGTCGTGAAAGTCGGACACCTTGGTCTCCAGGACGAGGGGGGCGGCCAGTGGGTGCCGTTGAGCGCGGATGGCCTCCGTCACAGTCTCGCCGGCGACGTCCATGAGGCCCACCCCCTCTCCGGCGAGCAGGATCTTCCGCGGCAGCACGAAGTTGCCGATCTGGGCGACCAGGGTGCCGAGGGCATGGGCCGCCTCCCCGATGACACGGGAGGGCATGGGTTCGCCCGCCGCGGCGAGCTCGAGGATCTCCTCGTAGGTGTGGTCGCGGCCGGTGGCGGCCTGCACCTGGTAGCGGATGTTGGGGATGGTCAGCAGGGAGACGGCGCTGCCGCGTGCCCCGTCGGGGGTGAGCGGACCGTTGGGGTTCACGATCCAGTGCCGCCCGAAGCCCCGGTCCTCCTCGGCGTACGGCACCCGTTTGCCGCCCAGGACCAGCCCGTAGCCGACGCCGGCGCCGATGGTGAGGACGACGAAGCGGTCGAGGCCGCGTCCGGCGCCGAACCAGGTCTCCGCCTCGACGAGGGCGGCCACGTCGTTCTCCACGACGACCGGCAGCCCTGTGCGTTCCTCGACCAGTTCGGCGAGCGGGACGTCGCTCCAGTGCAGGAACGGGGACTCCCCGACCACGGCACGGTCCTCGACGAGACCGCCCACGCCGATGCCGATGCCGGCCAGCCGGGGGTGGTCGGCGGCGAGCTCGTCGGCCATCTTCCCCAGCAGGTCCACGACCTCGGCGGGGTCGTGGGTGGTGAGGGGGCGGTCGTAGCGGGCGACGATCTCGCTCCTGAGGGTGGTGACGACGCCGTAGACCATGTCGTCGGTGATCTTGAAGCCGATGAAGGAGCGCGATTCGGCGACGACGTCCAGCGGCTGGGACGGGCGGCCCTGACGCACCTCCGCCGGGGCGCCCGCCTCGGGGACCTCGACGAGGAGGCCCGACTCGATCAGCGGTTTGGTCAGCCGGGTGAGGCTGCCGGCGGACAGGTCGAGCCGCCGGGCGAGTTCGGTGCGCGACACAGGGCCACCGAGGAGCACCTCGATCGCCACCGAGCGCTCACCGGGGCTGAGGGGAAGCCAGCTGGCGGCTGCTGCGGTCATGGTCGTCAGGCTCCCACATGATTTTTTTCTCCACAAAAGCAACCACGCCAGTCTAAGGCGGTCGGCATGGCCTGGTGAAGATGTTGGCACGGCTCTTGACGGCTTGATTCTTTCGCCACAAAAGTAAGTGGCCGAGGACGAGCCGCAGACGAGGGAGTCTCCCGATGACCATCGCGTCCAGCAGCCCTCCGTCGCGTCTGCCTATGGGCGACGCCGAGGGGGCAGGGATCAAGTCGAGGACGCGGGCCCGCTCCCGCGAGGACCAGGGAGACGGGCGGCTCGCCGCGGTGTTCATCGCTCCGGCGCTGCTTGGGTTCCTGGTCTTCCTGCTCTGGCCGACGCTGCGGGGCGTCTATCTGAGCTTCACGCGCTTCAACCTGCTCACGCCGCCGGAGTGGGTGGGGCTCGACAACTACGTGCGGATGGTCAACGACCCGATCTTCTGGAACTCGTTGACGGTCACCGTCGAGTACGTCTTCATCAACATCGGCGTCCAGACGGTGGCGGCGCTGGCCATCGCCGTCCTGCTCCAGCGGCTGACCCAGTCGGCGCTGCTGCGGGGCATCGTGCTCACCCCGTACCTGATGTCGAACGTCGTCGCCGGCCTGGTCTGGCTGTGGATCCTCGACACCCAGCTCGGCATCGGGAACGAGATCGTCAGCGCCCTCGGCGTGGACCGCATCCCGTTCCTCGCCGACGAGACCTGGGCGATCCCCACCATCGCCCTGATCAACGTCTGGCGGCACGTCGGCTACACCGCCCTGTTGCTCTTCGCCGGTCTTCAGGCGATCCCGAACGACATGTACGAGGCCGCGAAGGTGGACGGCGCGAGCGAGTGGCGCATGTTCTGGCGGATCACGATGCCGTTGCTGCGCCCGGTCCTGGCGGTCGTTCTGATCATGACGGTGATCGGTTCGTTCCAGGTGTTCGACACGGTCGCCGTGACGACCGCGGGCGGTCCGGCGAACGCCACGAACGTGCTCCAGTACTACATCTACGGTTCCGCCTTCGGCCGCTTCCAGTTCGGCTACGCCTCGGCGATGTCCGTCGCCCTGCTGGTCGTGCTCAGCGCGATCACCGTCCTGCAGTACCGGCTCACCCGGGCCGGCCAGACCGACCTCGGCTGACGGAAGGAGACCGCGAGATGGCTGCCGTGACAACGACCTCGACGACCGTACGGCCGGTCAGGCGCAGGTTCTCCCCGGGGCGGGCCGCCGCCTGGGCCTTGATGGGGCTCATCGTCCTCATCACCCTGCTGCCGTTCTACTGGATCCTGCGCACCGCGCTCTCCACGAACGCGGGTCTCAGCGCCGACCCCACCGATCCGCTGCCCGTCGATCTCACCGGCACCGGCTTCCAGCGGGCCCTCGGTCTGCAGTCGGCCGAGGAGGCGGTCGCGCAGGGCGGCGCGGGCGGCGGGCTCGACTTCTGGCGCTACCTGCTCAACTCGGTGATCGTCTCGACCCTGATCACCGGCTGCCAGATCTTCTTCTCCGCGATGGCCGCGTACGCCTTCTCACGGCTGCGCTGGCGTGGCCGGGACAAGGTGTTCGGTCTGTTCCTGGCCGGGCTGATGGTGCCGACCATCTTCACGCTGCTGCCCAACTTCGTGCTCATCAAGCAACTCCACCTGGTGGACACGCTCCTGGGCATCGCGCTGCCCAGTGTCTTCATGACCCCGTTCGCGGTGTTCTTCCTGCGGCAGTTCTTCATGAACATCCCCCGGGAGGTCGAGGAGGCCGCCCTCCTCGACGGCGCCGGGAAGGTCAAGGTCTTCTTCCGGGTCGTCCTGCCGATGGCGTCCACGCCGATCATCACGCTGGGCGTGCTGACGTACATCACCTCCTGGAACGACTACTTCTGGCCGTTGATGGTCTCCTACAGCGACAGCTCGCGCGTGCTCACCGTGGCGCTGGCGGTCTTCCGGGCGCAGACCCCGGCGACCGGCGTCGACTGGTCGGGGCTCATGGCGGCGACGCTGATCGCCGCGCTGCCGATGCTGGTGCTGTTCGCCTGCTTCGCCCGCCGCATCGTCAGCTCCATCGGCTTCACCGGGATCAAGTGAGGGAACGCGCATGCGACTTCGAAAGCTGACGGCGCTCGCCGGAGCGCTGGCCCTGTCCCTGGCGGCCGGCTGTGCGAACGGCGGCTCCGCAGGGTCGTCCGCGAACACGGTGACGTACTGGCTGTGGGACGCCAACCAGCTGCCCGCCTACCAGGCCTGCGCCAAGGGGTTCGAGCAGGAGAACCCCGGACTCAAGGTCAAGATCACCCAGTTGGGCTGGAGCGACTACTGGACCAAACTCACCGCCGGCTTCATCGCGGGCACCCAGCCGGACGTGTTCACCGACCACATCCAGAACTTCGGCCAGTTCGCCGACCTGAAGGTCCTCGAGCCGCTCGACGACCTCGGCATCAAGGACTCCGACTACCAGCCGGGGCTCGCCGCCAACTGGATCGGCCAGGACGGCCACCGGTACGGCGCTCCCAAGGACTGGGACACGGTCGCGCTCTTCTACAACCAGAAGATGGCCCGGGCCGCCGGGCTGACCGCCGACCAGCTGAACAACCTGGACTGGAACCCCAAGGACGGCGGCACCTTCGAGAAGGCCATCGCCCACCTGACCGTCGACAGGAACGGCAAGCGCGGCGACGAGCCGGGCTTCGACAAGGACCACGTCAAGGTGTACGGCCTGGCCAGCAACGGCGGCGGCTTCGGCGACGGCCAGACGCAGTGGAGCAACTTCGCGGCCTCCGCCGGTTGGAGCTATCTGGACAAGCCGCGCTGGGGCACGAAGTACCAGTACGACAGCAAGACCTTCCAGTCCGTCATCAAGTGGTACTTCGGTCTGGCGAAGAAGGGCTACATGCCCCCGCTCTCCGACTACAACGTCCAGTCCAACCAGGCGAACACCCAGGTCGCCGCGGGGAAGGCCGCGGCCGCGTTCGACGGTGCCTGGATGATCTCCACCTACGCGGGCTTCGAAGGCCCGGACATCAGGACCGCTCTCACGCCGGTCGGCCCGACCGGCAAGCGCGCCACCATGATGAACGGTCTCGCCGACTCCATCACCAAGGCCGCCAGGAACAAGGAGGGCGCCCGCAAGTGGGTGGCGTACCTGGCCTCCGACGAGTGCCAGACCGTCGTCGGCAAGTACGGCGTCGTCTTCCCCGCCACCCCGGCCGGCACCAGGGCCGCCGTCGCCGCGTACGACAAGAAGGGCATCGACGTCTCGGCGTTCACCGAACCCGTCGCCGACAAGAAGCGCTTCAGGACCTTCTCCTACCCGATCGCCAGCTACTCGGCGGACATGACGGCGCTCATGGCGCCCGCGATGGAGGACATCTACGGCAACGGAAAGCCCGTGAGCAGCCTCGACCAGACCAGCGACCAGATCAACCTCATCCTCGGCCAGTGAAAGGCACCCACTCCATGACGTTCTCCCTCGGCATCGTCGGCGCCGGCCAGTTCTCCGGCCAGTTCGCCACGCTGTTCCAGGCCCACCCCGGTGTCAGCGACGTGTACGTCACCGATCTGCTGCCCGAGCGGGCCGAGCAGCTCGCCGACGCGCAGGGACTGGCCGGCCCCTTCCCCTCGTACGAGGCGATGCTGGAGTCGAAGGCCGTCGACGCGGTCGCGATCTTCACCCAGCGCTGGACCCACGGCCCGCTGGTCCTCCAGGGCCTGAACGCGGGCAAGCACGTCTACTCCGCCGTCCCCATGGCGATCACCGCGGAGGAGATCGCCGCGATCATCGACGCGGTCAAGGCGACCGGGCTGACGTACATGATGGGTGAGACCAGTCAGTACAACCCGGCGACCGTGCACGCCCGCAACCAGATCGCCGAGGGCGCCTTCGGGCGGCTCTTCTACGCCGAGGGCGACTACGTCCACGACATGGACCTCGGGTTCTACGAGGCGTACCAGTACAGCGGCGGCGAGAACTGGAAGGCGACCGCCAGCTATCCCCCGCTGCTGTACCCGACGCACGCGGTGGGCGGCGTGCTCGGGGCCTGGCGGACGCACGCGGTGAGCGTGTCGGCGATCGGGGTCGTGGACGACCGCGGCGACGGCGTCTTCGACAAGTCCGTCAGCCAGTTCGGCAACGACGTCTCCAACGCGACCGCACTGTTCGAGGTCGCGGGCGGCGGCTCGTTCCGTACGAACGAGTTCCGGCGGGTGGGCTACCCGTCCCACATACGGGAATCCCGCTTCCGCTTCTTCGGCACCGAGGCGAGCATGGAGCAGCTCGCCACGGTTGCCCTGTGGCAGGACAAGAAGGGCGTGCAGGACATCAGCGAGCTGCTGGAGCCCAAGCCGACCATGGCTCCTGACGACCCGTCACTCCAGCACATCGCGCCGGATCTGCGGGCCGCTTTCACCTCGGGTTCGGCGCCGGTGCACGACCGCTCCCGGCTGCCCCGGGAGTTCGACCATCTGCACAACGGCCATGAGGGCAGCCACCACTTCCTGGTGGACGACTTCGTGACGGCCGTCAACACGCGCACCCTGCCGTCCGTGAACGCGTGGGTCGCGGCCCGCTACACCCTGCCGGGCATCGTCGCGCATGAGTCGGCGCGGCAGGGCGGGGTCAGGCTGGAGATCCCGGACTTCGGAGACGCCCCCGAGGCGTGACGTTCCCGCGCGAGCCGGGTGCCTGTTCTCGATCAGGTGCCCGGCTTGCGGCCGTACACGTAGACGTCGTCGCCGTTCTTCAACAGCGACCAGTACTTCTTGGCGACGGTCTTGGTCATGTTGACGCAGCCGTGCGAGCCCGGCGGGTTCCACATGCTGACGCCGGCCGAGTGGAAGGCCTGGCCGCCGTCGAAGAACTGGGAGTACGGCATCGGCACGTCGTAGATGCTCGACACGTGGTCGATGTCCCGCCAGTAGATCTTCTTCAGGCCGGTGCGGGTCTCGTAGCCGTTGCGGCCGGTGCGCACCGGTACGGGGCCGTAGACCAGCCTGCTGCCGTCCTGGATCCAGCTCAGCTGGAGCGTGAGGTTGACGCAGGCGATGCGGCCCTTGTTCGTCGGGCACTTGCCGTCCTTGTTGGGGTTGTTCCCGACGGCCTTCTGCTTGTTCATCAGGTCCATCACGCCCCAGGTGACGGGACCGGCGTAGCCCACGTTCGGGGTGATGCCGTGCTTGTTCTGGAAGGCCTGGATGGCCTTGCAGTCGGCGGCGGACTGCTTGCCGTCGACCGGTCGGCCGAGGAACTTCTCCACCTGCTTCTGGTACGGCCCGGTCTGCGTCGTACAGCTCGCGGCCTGCGCCGGCGCGGCGCCGAGTGCGAGCGTGAGCGGTGCGACCAGTCCTCCGGTGATGCCGAGCGCGACTGCTCGCCGTCTGCGTATGTCCGCCATGACCAGGCCTCTCCCCATGTGGTTCGTGCGTTCTCTGCCAGCTAGACAGATCTACGGGGTCGTGGGTTGTGGGCCTCGTGCGGCTGTGACCGAACGGTGAAATTTGTGCCTCCGCTACCGCTGTGCACCCCGCGGCGGTGCGACGCCGACCGCGCTCACCGGGGACGGGGCTGACGAGCACGTACGCCGTCGCCCGGAAATGGCTCGGCGAGCGCGGCGGCATGCTGTCGGGCGGCGCCCGCTCCACCGTCCTCAAGGCGCCGGCCGTGCTCGGCGTCGGCCTGGACCGGCTGCGCCGCCTGCCGCTGCGGCCATCCTCCGGGCGACGTTTGCAGGCCAGCGGTCGTGTCCCAGTACGATCCCCGTTCATGGATCCGGCCGCGGTGTCTCCGCCCTCAGCCAGCATCAGCCTGCGTCAGTTGCTGATGGCCCTGGGGGACACGCTGGTGGAGGTGCAGGCCGCTCCCGCCGGGCTCGACGTCGAGATCCGGGGCGTCGCCCTGCTCGATCCGGAGGATCCTCCGACTGCCCAGCCGGGTGAGCTGGTCCTCGTCATCGGTGCCCGGGGCCGCGCCGCCTTTCCCGCGTTGCGGGCCGCCGCACGCGACGGAGCCACCGCCGTCGTGGTCAAACTGGACGGTCCCGGTCAGGCCGCGGCCCTCAGCGAGACGGCCGCCGAGGCCGGGGTGGCCCTGCTCTCGCTGCGCAGTGAGGCGCGCTGGGAGCAGGTGAACGCGTTGGCCCGTGCCGCCCTCGACGACGCCCCTCCGGGCCGCCCCGGCGAAGGGGCCGAGGAGGGCGACCTTTTCTCGCTCGCCCAGACCACCGCCGTGCTCACCAGCGGCATCGTCAGCATCGAGGACGCCGCCAACCGGGTGCTGGCCTACTCGCGCTCCACCGACTCCGACGAGATCGACGACCTGCGGCGGCGGTCCATCCTCGGCTGGCAGGGTCCGGAGGCGTACCTGGCGAAGCTGCGCGAGTGGGGCGTGTTCCAGCACCTGCGCTCCAGCGACCAGGTGATCGGTATCGACAGCCACCCGGAGCTGGGGATCCGCCGCCGGCTCGCGGTGGCCATCAGGTCCGGGGACCGGCAGCTGGGCACCATCTGGGTGCAGGAGGGCTCGGCGCCCCTGTCCGAGCACTCGGAGCAGGCGCTGCTGGGCGCCGCCCGGGTCGCCGCGCACCACCTGGTACGCCGCCGCCGGGAGCTCTCCGAGGACCTGACGCTCACCCGGACCCTGCTGGCCGGACTTCTGGAGGGGAGCACCGGGCCGCAGCCGCTCGCCACCCACCTGGGATTCGACGCCGGCCTCCCGGCCGCCGTCCTGGGGTTCTCGTACGGGACCGCGGGGGTCGTCGCCGCGCCGGAGACGAGCCATGTCGGCGCCGCACCGGAGCTGGCCCACACCGAGGTCACCAACCTGATCTCGGTGCACATCGCCGCCCGGCACCGCAGCGCGCTGGTCACCCAGCTCGACCCCCGTATCTATGTGCTGCTGCCCCAGCTGCCCCGCAGCGTCGGCACGGACACCCTGCGCGGCTGGTGCCAGGAGATCACCGACGCCGCCCGCCGCCACCTGGGCCTGCCGCTGTGCGGCTCGGTCGGCTGCCTGGTCCCCGGGCTCGGTGACGTCCCCGAGTCGCGCCGGGAGTCCGACCGCATCCTCGACGCCATGATGGGCGCCGGCCTTCCCATCGCGGTCGCCGCGCTGCCGGACATCCAGGCGGAGGTCCTGGTCAGCGAGATGCTGACGCTGCTCACCGCCCATCCCGAGATACGCGATCCACGGCTGACCGCCCTGGTGCGGCACGACAGCCGTCACCAGGGCCGACTGGCCGAGTCCCTGCTGGCGTATCTGAACTCCTTCGGTGACGTGCGGGCGGCCGCGGCCCAGCTGCATGTGCACCCCAACACGCTGCGCTACCGCATCCGCCGGGCCGAGGAACTCACCGGCATGGACCTGAGCCGTCCGGACCAGCGTCTGCTGGCCATGCTCCAGCTGCGACTGCCGCCGACCCCCTGACAGCGCTGCCGACCATCTGACGGCACTGCCGACCACCTGACAGCGCTTTCGCATTGGCCGTTCGCACAGGCCTTGAGGGCGAGTTTGGTCGTCCTTCACAAACACGTCGCCCCCCGGCCCCTCGTACGCTTGCGCAAATCCATTTCCACAAGTGATACGGCTCACCTCCCACGAGGAGACGGAGCGAGGCTCCACGCCGTGATCGCTTTCTCCGGGCGCCCACTCCCCGCAAGGCCCTCCCCATCACTCAATGGATGTCGACATGACTACACGTCCCCCTGGCTCGGCCACCCCCGCCACACCGCCCACACTCGCCCAGCCTCCGCAGCAGGAAGGGCTCCGGGCCGGTCTCAAGAACCGCCATTTGTCGATGATCGCCATCGGCGGGGTGATCGGCGCCGGCCTGTTCGTGGGCTCCGCCTCCGGTATCGCCGCCGCCGGGCCCGGCATCCTGGTGTCGTACGTACTGGTCGGCGCGCTGGTCGTCTTCGTGATGCGGATGCTCGGCGAGATGGCCGCGGCCAATCCGACCTCCGGTTCCTTCTCCGCCTACGCGGACCGGGCACTCGGGCGTTGGGCCGGGTTCTCGATCGGCTGGCTGTACTGGTTCTTCTGGGTCGTCGTGCTCGCCGTGGAGGCGACCGCGGGTGCCGTGATCCTGGAGGGGTGGGTGCCGGCCGTACCGCAGTGGGCCTGGGCGCTGATCGTGATGGTGGTGCTGACGGCCACGAACCTGGCCTCGGTCGGCTCGTTCGGCGAGTTCGAGTTCTGGTTCGCGGGCATCAAGGTGGTCGCCATCGCGGGCTTCATCGTCCTCGGCGGCCTGGCGATCTTCGGTGTGCTGCCCGGCTCCGACCACACCGCGACCGGCTTCGCCAATCTCACCGAGCACGGCGGCTTCCTGCCCAACGGTCCGGGTGCGATCCTCACCGGCATCCTGCTGGTCGTCTTCTCCTTCATGGGCAGCGAGATCGTCACCCTCGCCGCCGGTGAGTCCCCGGACGCGCGGCGGGCGGTCGCCAAGGCCACCAGGAGTGTCATCTGGCGGGTCGGCGTGTTCTACGTCGGCTCGATCCTCGTCGTGGTCGCGCTGCTGCCGTGGAACGACCCCTCGATCGCCA
Organism: Streptomyces sp. DT2A-34; assembly: GCF_030499515.1. Lineage (NCBI taxonomy): Bacteria > Bacillati > Actinomycetota > Actinomycetes > Kitasatosporales > Streptomycetaceae > Streptomyces > Streptomyces sp. DT2A-34. The sequence goes on from NZ_JASTWJ010000001.1 coordinate 252,416, forward strand.
AGCACGGCTCGTACGTGGCGGCCCTGGACTCGATCGGTATCCCGCACGCCGGGCAGATCATGAACGTCGTCGTGCTGACGGCCGTGCTGTCCTGTCTCAACTCCGGCCTCTACACCGCCTCCCGCATGGCCTTCTCCCTCGGTCAGCGTGGCGACGCGCCGCGGTCCTTCGTCCGCACGAACTCCCGCGGCGTGCCGCAGGCGGCCATCCTGGCCTCCGTGGCCTTCGGTTTCGTCGCGGTCGCCTTCAACTACCTGTGGAAGGACACCGTCTTCCAGTTCCTGCTGAACTCCTCGGGCGCGATCGCGCTCTTCGTGTGGCTGGTCATCTGCTTCTCGCAACTGCGGATGCGGGGGATCATCCTGCGCGAGAGCCCGGAGAAGCTCGTGGTCCGTATGTGGCTGTTCCCGTATCTGACGTGGGCGACGATCGGGATGATCTCGTTCGTCCTCGTCTACATGCTCACCGACGACAGCGAGGGCGGCGGCCGCAGTCAGGTCCTGCTCTCCGTACTCGTCGCCGCGCTGGTGATCGCGGTCTCGTTGGTGCGGGAGCGGAGCCGGCGCGACCGCACCGAGGACGCGGTCGCACCCCGGTAGTCACCGCGACCGCCGTACGGCGTTCCCGGCTCCCCGCCACCTCGGCGGGGAGCCGTCCGGCGGGCCGCTCATGCGCCTGCCCGCCCCCGTGTCCCCGCGTGGAAGCCGGTGTTGACCGCCGTCAGGCCGCCGTCGACGGTGAGAGTGGTGCCGGTGATCCAGGCCGCGTCGCGGGACGCCAGGAAGGCGACGGCCGCGGCGATGTCCTCGGGTTCGCCGACCCGCCCCAGGGGGTACAGCGGGCGGATCGCGTCGAGTTCCGCGTCCCGCCCCTCCCACGCCGAGGTGCGCACCGTGCCGGGCGTGACCAGGTTGACGCGGACGCCGCGGGCGGCGGCGTGGCCGGCGAGGGTGCGGGTGAGGGAGCCGAGGCCGGCCTTGGCGGCACTGTAGGCGTGGTTGCCGAAGTCCTGGAGGCCGTTGACGGAGCCGATGTTCACGATGGCGCCGTGGCCGGTGGCGGCCAGGTGCGGGAGGGCGGCGCGGCAGCAGCGGTAGGTGCCGGTCAGGGTGACGTCGAGGTCTCGGGCCCACGCCTCGTCCGCGCCGTCCTCGAAGAGCGGGGTGTCGGGGGTGCAGGAGGCCGCGCTGTTGACCAGGACGTCGAGGGAGCCGAAGGTGTCGACGGCGTGGGCGACGGCCGCCTCGACGGACGCCCGGTCCGCCACGTCGCACACGAGCGCCTGCGCCGCGAGGCCGTCCTCCCGCAGCGTCGCCGCGGTCTTCTCGGCCTCGGGCCCGTCCGTGTCGGTCACCAGCACCCGGGCCCCCTCCTGCGCGAACCGCCGGGCGGTGGCGGCGCCGATGCCGCGAGCCGCGCCGGTGACGAGAACTCCGTGGCCTGCGAAGCGTGTTGTGTCCGTCATGACGCCGAACCGTACTGCCGCGATGATCGTCCGGGCGGATAGCGTGCCGCCATGTCCGCGTTCATACAGCAACTCCCCGCGCTCATCGGCGTCGTCATCGGCGCGCTGGGCTCGTATCTGGTGGTCGTGCGGGGCGACCAGGTGAGGTTCCGGCGGGAGCAGGCGGCGCGTTGGGAGGAGCGGCGGCTCGCGGTGTACGCCGACTACGCGCAGTCGGTGAAGAAGACGGTCACCGTGACGTACCGGGTCGCGGCCGAGCTCGGCAACGACCCGCACCCGGATCCCCTGCCCCTCGAAGAAGCCAAGCCGCTGCTGGCCGACGCCACCACCCGCCGGGACCCCTCGGGTGAAGCGCTGATCATGCTGGGCAGCCCCGAGGTGGTGGAGAAGGCACGGGCGTGGGTCGTCACGGCGATGGAGATGGAGCGGTTCGTGCGCGAGAGCAGGAGGGATCCCGAGGCCTGGCGGGCACTCCTGGAGCGGCAGCGCGCCGGACGTGAGGGCTACTACACGGCGGTGCGGGAGGACCTCGGCCTGCCGCCGGGCCACTCTGCGCGCTGGCCGCTCCGCACGGGCGACCCGGTGCCGCCTCAGCGGTAACCCGTAGTGTCCGCCGGCTTTCCCGCGTCCTGGACCTCGACGAGATACCGCCACGCGTCGGGGCGACTGCCGTCGAGGTCGGTGAAGCCGTAGACCTGCGCGAGCTGCCCGCTGGAGAGGGACGCGCCGTTCCAGCGGGACACGTCGGGATCGGCGGCGAGGGCGGCGACGGCGCGGCCGACATAGCGCGGCGTCTCGGAGATGGCGAAGTGCGGGACGCGTTCGAGGGCGTCGCGCCAGTTGTCCTCCCGCACCCCGAAGGCCTCCAGCATCATCTCCGAGCGCAGCCAGCCCGGGGTCAGCGCGACGGCCGTGGCGCCGCGCGGTCCGAGTTCGTGGCCGAGGGAGAAGGCCATGCGCAGGACGGATGACTTGGCGAGGTCGTAGAAGAAGGAGCTGCGGTAGTGGTCGCCGTTGTAGTCGGCCGTGCCGTCGGTCATCTCGACCACGAGTCCGCCGGGGTGGCGCAGGAGCAGGGGCAGGGCGTGGTGGTTGGTGATCGCGTGGGTCTCGACCGCGAGCCGCAGCAGCCTGAGGCCCTTGTCGAGGTCGTGCTCCCAGATCGGGCTGTCCCAGGCGAAGAGCTTCTCGCCGCCCCAGATGTCGTTGACGAGGATGTCGAGGCGGCCCTGTTCGTCCGCGACGCGGTCCACGAGGGTGCGGACCTGTGCCGGGTCGAGATGGTCGGTGGGTACGGCGATGCCGTGGCCGCCGGCCTCGGTGACCAGGTCGGCGGTGTCCTCGATCGTCTCGGGGCGGTCGTACTCCGAGCGCCGGGCGCGGGTGCTGCGTCCCGTCACGTAGACGGTGGCGCCGGCCGCGCCGAGCTCGACGGCGATGCCCCGTCCGGCTCCCCGTGTCGCCCCCGCGACGAGTGCGACCTTGTCCTTGAGCGGCTGTGACATGTACGGCCTCCCGACCCTGTACGAGCGATGTCGCTTTCGAGGGTGCCGGGGAAGCCGGACATCTTCTGTCGTCTTTTACTCGGCCTGCTGAGGGGTCACCCGGCCGGGCGCAGTCGCGCGTCGAGTGCGTCGTAGGTCGGCAGGAACCAGATGTGGCCGCCGTTGTTGGTCTCGTGGACGAAGTCGCGCAGGGCCGTGCTCTCGGCGATGTGGTGGGAGACGTCGCCGACGACGGCGAGGCGCACCCGGTAGTTCACGAACTTCTGCATGACCGCGCCCGCGACGCCTGACCGGAGTTGGAAGAACTCGTCTGCGACCCGCTCCACCGGCACCGCGACCAACTCGGCCTCCTGCCCGTAGGCGTCGCCGATGAGATCGAGCGCCGCGCTCTCGCCGTCCAGGGGCGGGCCGTCGGGAGCGCAGCGCAGGACGCGTACGTCATGCAGGGTCACGAGCGTGTTGGTGGTCATGGGGCGTGATCGTACGGTCGGCGCTCAACCCCGACCATCGGTTTTCCCGGCCCCCGACCACCGGTTCTCCCGGCCCCCGACCACCGGTTTCCGGCCCCCGGCCATGGCTTCCGGCCTCAGTGGCCCCGGTCGATCCACTCCTGCAGATGCGGCACCTCCGCTCCGATGGTGGTCGCGTCGCCGTGGCCGGTGAGGACCTTGGTCTCGGGCGGGAGGGTGAGGAGGCGGGCGCGGATCGAGTCGATGATCGTCGGGAAGTGGGAGTAGGAGCGGCCGGTGGCGCCGGGGCCGCCCTGGAAGAGGGTGTCGCCGGTGAAGACGACGCCCAGCCCGGCGTCGTGCAGGCAGACCGCGCCCGGAGCGTGGCCCGGCGTGTGCAGGACCGTGAGGTCGGCGCCCGCCGCCTCGATGATCTGCCCGTCCACGAGGTGGGCGTCGGGGTCGCGGTCCGGATGGGTCTGCTTCCACAGCGGCAGGTCGTCGGGGTGGAGCCAGATCGTGGCGCCGGTGCGGTCCGCCAGGGCGGGCGCGGCGTCGATGTGGTCGTTGTGGGCGTGTGTGCACACGATCGCGGTGAGGCGTCGGTCGCCGACGGCCTCGGCGATGGCGTCGGCGTCATGGGCGGCGTCGATGACGATGACCTCGTGGTCGTCGCCGACGAGCCACACGTTGTTGTCGACGTCCCAGGTGCCGCCGTCAAGGCTGAACTGCCCGGAGGTGACGAGGCGTTCGATGCGGGCGGCCATCAGAGCATCACCACCGAGCGCAGGACGTCGCCGTGGTGCATCCGCTCGAACGCCTTCTCCACCTCGTCGAGTTGGATGGTCTCGGTCACGAACGCCTCCAGGTCCAGGCGGCCCTGCAGATGCAGGTCGATCAGCATCGGGAAGTCCCGGGAGGGCAGACAGTCGCCGTACCAGGACGACTTCAGCGCGCCGCCGCGCCCGAAGACGTCCAGCAGCGGCAGTTCCAGTTTCATCTCCGGCGTGGGCACGCCGACGAGGACGACCGTGCCGGCCAGGTCGCGGGCGTAGAAGGCCTGCTTGTACGTCTCCGGGCGGCCGACCGCCTCGATCACCACGTCCGCGCCGAAGCCGCCGGTCAGCTCGCGGATCGCCTCCACCGGGTCGGTCTCGCGGGAGTTGACCGTGTGGGTGGCGCCCATCGTGCGGGCCTTGTCCAGCTTGCGGTCGTCGATGTCGACCGCGATGATCTTCGCCGCCCCCGCCAGGTTCGATCCGGCGATCGCCGCGTCCCCGACACCGCCGCAGCCGATCACCGCGACCGTGTCGCCCCGGCCGACGTTGCCGGTGTTGATCGCGGCGCCGATCCCGGCCATCACGCCGCAGCCCAGCAGGCCGGCGACCTGCGGGGCCACCGCCGCGTCGACCTTGGTGCACTGCCCGGCCGCGACGAGGGTCTTCTCGGCGAAGGCGCCGATACCGAGCGCCGGGGAGAGTTCCTGTCCGGTCGAGGCCAGGGTCATCTTCCGCGTCGCGTTGTGGGTGTCGAAGCAGTACCAGGGCCGGCCGCGCAGACAGGCCCGGCATTTCCCGCAGACCGCACGCCAGTTGAGGATCACGAAGTCACCGGGCGCGACCTCCGTGACGCCGGCGCCGACCGACTCCACCACGCCGGCCGCCTCGTGGCCCAGCAGGAAGGGGAAGTCGTCGCTGATGCCGCCCTGTTTGTAGTGCAGGTCGGTGTGACAGACCCCGCAGGCCTGCACCTGTACGACGGCTTCTCCCGGCCCCGGGTCCGGCACGACGATCGCCTCCACGCGCACGCCCGCGTCCTTGCCCGGTGCGATCACGCCCCGTACTTCCTGCGCCATGGTGCTGAACCCTTCGCTAGGCGGCTCTCCGTCCACCTCCGACCCTAGACGTGACTGATCGGTAAAGGCACGGAGCGAGGGCCTTCACATCCGCTTCCGACCCTCTTCCGTAAATACCCCCGGGGGTACCTTGCTGCTGTGGTTCATATACCCCCGGGGGTAAATCTCCCGACCGGGATCTCGCAGGCTTCACCAGGAGAGGAGTGCTGCCGTGTACTTCGTCGACACCATCGACGTGCCGGGACTGGGCAACCGCGGCTACCTGGCGGGCGGCGCGCACAGCGCCGCGGTGGTCGATCCGCCCAGGGACATCGACCGGGTGATCGCGGCCGCCGCGCGGCGGGGCGTGCGCATCACCCACGTCGTGGAGACCCACGTCCACAACGACTACGTGACCGGGGGCCTGGAACTGGCCCGGATCACCGGCGCCACCTATCTCGTGCCGGCCGCGGCGCGGGTCGGGTACGAGCGGGTGCCGGTCGCCGACGGGGACCGTACGCGGATCGACGACGGCCTGGTGCTGCGTGCCCTGGCCACTCCCGGACACACCCCGCACCACACGTCGTACGTCCTGGAAGAGGCGGGTCACTCCGTGGCCGTCTTCACCGGCGGCTCCCTGCTCATCGGCACCGTGGGGCGGCCCGACCTGGTCGAGCCGGGGCTGACGGCGCGGCTGGCGCGGGCGCAGTACGACTCCGCGCACCGGCTGGCCGCCGAGTTGCCGGACGGGACGGCGGTCCTGCCGACGCACGGCTTCGGCAGCTTCTGCTCCGCCGCGCAGGCCGCGGGCGGGGCGGTGACGACGATCGGGCGTGAGCGCGCTGTGAACGAGGCCCTGGTGAAGGACGTCGACGCGTTCGTCGCCGACCTGCTCGCCGGGTTGGACGACATTCCCGCGTACTACGCGCACATGGGTCCGGTGAACGCACAGGGCCCGGCTCCGGTGGACCTGACGCCGCCCCGCCCGGCCGACGCCGAGGAGATCGCGGCACGGCTGGCCGCCGGGGAGTGGGTGGTGGATCTGCGCAACCGGGTCGCCTTCGCGAAGGGGCATGTCGCCGGGTCGCTCAACTTCGAGGCCGAGGGGCAGCTCGCCACCTATCTGGCCTGGCTGCTGCCCTGGGGCAAGCCGGTCACCCTGCTCGCCGAGACACCGGCCCAACTGGCCGACGCGCAGCGGGAACTCGTCCGGGTCGGCATCGACCGACCGGTCGCGGCCGCGACCGGCTCCCCCGCCGACTGGATACGGCAGGGCGAGCGGCCGCGCTCCTTCCCGCGCGGCACCTTCGCCGAACTGGCCGCGGCCCGAACGGCCGCTGCCCGAACGGCCGCTGCCCGCACGGCCGCTGCCCGACCAGCCGCACAGGACGCCGTCGTGGTCCTCGACGTGCGGCGCGACTCCGAGCGCGAGGCCGGCCACCTCAAGGGCTCGCTGCACATTCCGCTGCACCAACTGCGCGGCCGCCTCCCGGAGATACCGGAGGGCACCGTGTGGGTGCACTGCGCCGGCGGTATGCGGGCCGCCATCGCCGCCTCGCTGCTCGACGCGGCGGGACGCGACGTGGTCGCCGTCGACGACGGGTTCGCCGCGGCGCGCGACGCCGGGCTGCCCATGGCGCGCATCACCCCGGCCGAGGCCGAGGAGCGGGCGGGCTCGGACGCCGTCCTGCTGGACGTCCGCGAGCCCGACGAGTGGGCCGCGGGACATGCCCCGGGCGCCGTCCTCGCGCCGCTCTCCTCGCTCACGGCCGGGGAGCTGCTGCCGAAGGCCGCGCAGGGCCGCCCGATCGTCGCGATCTGCCGCTCCGGCAAGCGCTCCCGCGAGGCCGCGGCCCTGCTCACCGCGCGCGGCGGCACGGACGTCGTGGACGTCATCGGCGGCATGCGGGCCTGGGCCGAGGCGGGGCTTCCCGTGGTGGCGGAGTCGGGGGCGGGGACCTCCGGCCGGCCCCGGTGAGCGCCCTGGTCCTCGGCCTGCTCGCCGGTGGCGTCACCGGGCTGGCGCTCGGGGCGCTGGGGGGTGGCGGCAGTGTGCTGGCCGTGCCCGCGTTGATGTACCTGCTCGGCTTCACGCCCGCCGCGGCCGCCACCGCGAGTCTGGTCGTCGTCGCCGTCACCTCCGCCACCGCGCTCGCCGCGCACGCCCGCGAGGGCACGGTGCGGTGGCGGGCCGGAGCGCTGTTCGCCGGGGCGGGCCTGCTGCCGGCGGCGGTCGGCGGTGCGGTGTCCGGGCGGCTGCCTCCCGGGCTGCTCACCGCGGCGTTCGCGGTGATCGCCGCCCTCGCCGCGCTGCGCATGCTCCGGCCGTCGGCCTCCGTACGGCACCACGACGTGCCGGTGCGTCGCGGTCAGGTCGTCCGGGCCGGCGTGGGTCTCGGCGCGGTGACCGGGGTGCTCGGGGTGGGCGGCGGCTTCCTCGCCGTGCCGGCGCTGGTGAACGTGGTGGGGCTGCGCATGCGGGCCGCCGTGGGCACCAGTCTGCTGGTCATCGCCGTCAACTCGCTGGTCGCGCTGGCGGCCCGGGCCGGCTCGGCCGTGAGCCTCGACTGGACCGCCGTCGGGCCGTTCGCCGCGGCCGCGATACTCGGGGCGTGGGACGGCAAGCGTCTCGCCGCGAAGGTCTCGGGCGGCACACTTCAGCGGATCTTCGCGTACGTCCTGCTGGCGGTGGCCGTGTGGATGCTGGCCGACGCCGTCGTATGACGACGGGGCGTCCGACAACAGCCCCGCCGGCCCCGGCCCGGATGTCCCCCTGGCAACCGGGCCCGCGCCCCCCTACGCCAGCGACAGGAACAGCTTCTCCAGCCGTGCCTTCATCTGCTCCGTCGTCTCGCCGTTGCTCCGGCCCTTCTCGGCGTCGGTGAGGCACTGCTGCAGCCCGGTCGCGATGATCGCGAAGCCGGCCCGGTCGAGGGCGCGGGAGGCGGCGGCCAGCTGGGTGACGACGTCCTCGCAGTCGCGGCCCTCCTCGATCATCTTGATCACTCCGGTGATCTGCCCCTGCGCCCGGCGCAGCCGGTTCAGCACCGACTTGAGGTCATCGCCCTCGAACTGCAGCTCCACGATCGCTCCCCTACCTCCCCCGCTACATACCCTTGGGGGTATTTTACCTCCTCCTCGGAAAGGATCTCATTCCCCATGACCGCACCCCACGGCCCCCTCGCCCTCGACGTCGACGAGGCCCGCTCCCGTCTGCCCGGCCTGACCGTCCTCGACGTCCGCACGCCGGGCGAGTACGCCACAGGTCATCTGCCCGACGCCCTGAACATCCCCCTGGACCGGCTCAAGAGCGCCCTGCCCACCCTGCGCCGGATCCCCGGCGGGCAACTCCTGGTGGTGTGCGCCTCCGGGGCCCGCTCGGAGAACGCCTGCCGCGTCCTCGCCGAGCACGGCGTCCGGGCCATGACCCTGACGGGCGGCACCCAGGGCTGGGCGCGGCGCGGGCACGAGCTGCACCGGCCGACGGTGGCCTCGCGCGCCACGTGGTCCATGGAGCGCCAGGTCCGTTTCACCGCGGGCGCGATCGTCCTGACCGGTCTCGGGCTCGGACTCCTGCACCCCGCCTGGCAGTTGCTGTCCGCCGGTGTCGCGGGCGGCCTCGTCTTCTCGGCGCTCAGCAACACCTGCGGCATGGCCGCCCTGCTGTCGAAGCTCCCGCACAACCGCCCGCGCCCCGCGGACCTCGAAGCGACTCTGGCCACCCTGGCTCAGCGCGGGGAGGTGCCGGTCACCTGAGGAAGTCCCGGACGGCCCGGGCGAGGACGTCCTCGTCCAGGCCGTCCGCGCCGCCCAGGGGCAGCAGCCGGTGCGGTACGTGCACCAGGGTCTCGGCGACATGCCGGGCCGACAGGCCGGGCGGTCCGGGCTCGACGAGCACGACGTCCGCGTGGTCGGCGGCCAGTACGGCCGTGCGCAGTCCGACCTCGTCGAAGGGGCGGAGGGTGGCCGCGTAGAGCACGGCGAGGTCGAGGCCGGCCGTGGCGCGCAGCACGGGGTCGAGGGCGGTGCCGACCGCGAGGACGACGCCGTCGAACCCGTCCCGGACGAGTTCGAAGCCCTCCGCCAGGCAGCGCGCTTCGGTGTTGGACTCCCCGGAGAGATGCACGTACGCCCGCTCGCCGCGCCGCACGGCGCGCCCGATCGCATGGCGTACCTCGTCCGGATGGCCGGGGACGTGGACGCTCCAGCGCGGGTCGGTGGCGAACCGCGCCAGTTCCTCCACGGCGCGGTAGCCGACAAGGACGGTGCCGCGCCCGGCCGGCCCGACGGGGCGGGCGGCGGGCAGGGATTCGGCGACGGCCTGCAGCATGTCGGGGTGCACGGCGAGTCCTCCTGGGGACGGGTTCCTGTGACGCGTCATGAATACGTTAAGAAGAAAAGCGACGGCCACTCATATGGTTGGGAATTCCCCGAAGTCGCTCCCTCCAACTGGTCCCGCTTGAACCTTTAACAAGCTCACAGGAATGTGGCCGTCTCTTTGCCCGCTCCAGGCTTTCCACTGGGTGTCAGTTCAAGCCGTGCTGCGTAACTTGGCAGTGGTCTTTCCCGTACCCGAAGCGCAAGGGGACATCCCGCCATGGCAGAGAACGAAACGTCCTCCACGGTCCGTCCGTTCGTCCATCTGATCGCGGGGCCGACCGGCGTCGGCAAGAGTGCGTCGGCCACCGGGCTGGCCGGCCACCGGCGCCCCGATCGTCGTCGCCGACCGCTTGCAGTGCTTCACCGATCTCGCCACCACGAGCGCCCGCGCCGGGGCCGACGTGCCGGGCGTGCGTCGCCACTGGCTCGGGGACCGGACGTTCGCCGACGGCGACCTGTCCGCGACCGAGGCCACGGACGCGCTCGTCGAGCTCGTGGAGCGGCTCGCCGGCCGGCACCGGCTGGTGATCGTCGAGGGTGGCTCGATCTCGCTGCTGCGGGAGCTGTGCGCCCGCCGACCACGGCTCGGCTGGCGACTGACGGTCCGTCTCCTCCCGCTTCCCGCGTACGACGTGTATCTCGCCAACCTGACCCGCCGGGCCCGCGAGATGCTCACGCCGGGCGTCCGCGGCCCGGGTCTGCTCCAGGAGCTGGCCGCGCTCTGGCACGATCCGCGGCAGCGGTGGCCGGCCGCGTCCGTCAACGGATTCGAGGCGGTGCTCGAATGCTGCGCCAAATACTCACTTGATGCGGGGACCATCGACAAACAGGAAATCCCGGAACGCATCCTGCATCGGATCGCCGCTCTCATCGCCGAGCGGCATGCGGAACACGGCATTCTCCAACACCGGGTGTTCACCGAAATTTTCGAGAACGCGACGACGGACCCCGCATTCGACTTCGGCATGCTGGAGCGTGCGGCATGACGGGCACGTCCGGGGCGAAGTCGGGGGTCAAGGAGGCCGCCACCGATTTCGGCCATATCGTCGGCTCCAGTCCGCTCGGCGTGCTCCCGGCCCGCTGCGCCGCCGACGTCCAGGAACTCGTCTCCTTCGCCGGGCCGCACGGACTGCCGGTCTCCGCGCGCGGCGCGGGACAGGCCGTGTACGGGCAGGGGCAGGCGCACGGCGGCTACGTCGTCGACATGGCCGCCCTCGACGACGTGCGCTGTGCGCCGGACGAGCGGACGCTGACCGCCGGGGCCGGCGCGCTGTGGCGCGACGTCGTGCGGGCCGCGCTCGCCGCGGGGCTCACCCCGCCGGTGCTGCCCGACCACCTCGGCGGCAGCGTCGGCGGGCTGCTGAGCACCGGAGGTTTCGGCGGCTCCAGTCATCGGCACGGTCCGGTGGCCGACTGGGTACGGGAGTTGGAGGTCGTCACCGGCACCGGTGAACGGCTGGTCTGCGCCCCCGACCGGCGGCCGGACCTCTTCCGCGCGGTGCTGGCGGGGCTCGGCCAGTGCGCCCTGATCCTCAGCGCCACCCTCGCCCTGGTGCCCGCGCCGACCCATGTGCGCCGCTACCGCCTCTATCACGACGCGCCGGCCACCTACCTCACCGATCAGCGGCGGCTGGCCCGCGACAGCCGCTTCAGCCATGTCGCGGGCCAGGCGCGGCCCGCGCTCGGCGGGAACTGGCGCTACATGATCGAGGCGGTCGTGCCGCACGACGGCGGACCGCCCGCCGACGACGAGCTGTTGATCGGCGACCTGGACCACGACCGCGACACCGAGGAGATCGCGGACCTGTCGTACGCCGAGTACGCGCACCGCCTGGACCGTGACGAGCGGCTGCTGCGCGCCACGGGCGAGTGGGACCGCCCGCACCCCTGGCTCACCCTGCTGCTGCCGGAGGAGGCGGCGGGCTCCTTCGTCCCGGCCGTGCTGGCCGAGGGCGCCCAGCAGGGCCTGCGTTTCTGCGGCACGGTCCAGCTCCGCCCGCTGTCGGGCCGCACACTGCACACCCCGCTGCTGCGCAGGCCCGCGGGCGAACTCCTCTGTCTGCTCGCCCTGATGCGCACGGCACCGCCCGCCGCCCCGGGCGTCGTACGGCGTCTGGTCGCCGCCAACCGGGCGCTGTACGAGCGGGCCAGGGCCGTCGGCGGCGTCCTCCACCCGGTCGGCGCGCTGCCGATGTCGCCCGGGGACTGGCGCGCCCACTTCGGCCCCGTCTGGCCCGGTCTCGTCCGCGCCAAGGACCTGTACGACCCGTACCGCGTCCTGACCAGGGGGTACGGCCTGTGGACATGACCGCGGTGACCGTCTTCTGCGGCGCCTCCCCCGGCCGCGGCCCCGCACATGTGCGCACGGCCGCCGAACTCGGCCGCGCCCTGGCCGGGGCGGGCCTGCGGCTGGTCTACGGCGGTGCGCGCACCGGCCTCATGGGCGCCGTCGCGGACGGGGCGCTGAGCGCCGGCGGGGCGGTGACCGGAGTCGTGCCGCGCCTGATGCTGCCGTACGAGATCACCCACACGGGGCTCACCGATCTCGTCGTGGTCGGGGACATCCATGAGCGCAAGGCGCGGATGGCCGCGGAGGGCGATGCCTTCGTGGCCTTGCCGGGCGGGCTTGGCACGGCGGAGGAACTGCTGGAGGTGCTGTCCTGGGCGCAGTTGCAGATCCACCGCAAACCGTGTCTGCTCCTCGACCCGTCCGGTTTCTACCGCCCCCTGCTGTCCTTCCTGGAGCACGCGCGGGACGAGGGCTTCCTGCATCCCGGGGACATGGAGCGGATCGTCGTGTGCGCGTCGGTCGAGGAGGTGGTGGCACGGCTGACGCGGGCGCGCGAGGCGCCCGCGCGGGGGGCGGACGCGGTGCGGGTGCCGCGGGGGCGTGTCGCGTTCCTGTTCTCGGCCGCCGGCTCGCAGCAGCCGGGCATGGGGCGGGCGCTCCATGGCTCCTCCCCGGTGTTCGCCGACGCCCTCGACGAGGTGTGCGCGCTGCTGGACCCGTACGTCGACGTGCCGTTGCGGGAGGTGATGTTCGCCGAGGCGGGTACGCCCACCGCCGCCCTGCTCGATCGGGTCGCGTTCGGGTATCCGGCGATCTTCGCGCTGCAGATCGCGCAGTACCGGCTGCTGGAGAGTCAGGGTGTGCGCCCGCACGTGCTGTTCGGCTACTCGGCCGGGCACATGGCCGCCGCGCACGCGGCGGGGGTGCTGTCCCTGCCGGACGCGTGTCGTGCGGTCGGCACGCTGGCCCGGCTCGCGGACGGGCTGCCGAAGACGGGGTGCATGGCGGCCGTGGAGGCGTCCCCCGAAGAGCTCGGCCCTGGGCCGGGGGCGGTGATCGCGGCGGTCAACGGGCCACGGTCGGTGGTCGTGTCGGGAGACCGTGCGGCGGTGCGGCGGATCTGCGAGGAGTGGGCGGCGCGGGGTCGCCGTACGCATCAGCTCCGCCTGGACGTGGCGCCCCACTCCCCCCACTTCGACGCCCTGCTGGACGACTACCGCCGCGCCTTGGCGTCGCTCGTCCTGCGGGCCCCGCCCTGCCCCTGCTCTCCGACACCACCGCCGAGCCGGTCGGGGCCGAGGCGGCCGAGCCGGACTTCTGGGCGCGGGCGATGCGCGCACCGGTCCGTTTCGCGGACGCGGTCGGCCGACTGCACCGCGACGGAGTGACGGTCTGCGTCGAGCTCGGCCCCGGTGACGTCCTGACCGGCATGCTCGCCGGCTGCCTGCCCGACGGCGCCCGGCGGCCCCTGGCGGTCGCCGTGGCGCGGAACTGGCAGGCTCCACGGGAGGGGGCCGACGTAGCCTGAGTGCTCCGTACGACTCCTGAGGAGCCTCGTTGAGCATCGCAGCGACCGAGACCGCCCCGCCCACCTGGCGGCTGCTCCTGGGCTACGTACGCCCGCACCGGTGGGCCCTGCTGGCGGGCGCCGTGCTCTCGCTGGTCACGGGCGCCACCGGGCTGCTGCTGCCGCTGGTGGCGCGGGAGTTGATCGACGACCTGTCCCACGACCGGACCATCACCGGCGCGCTGCTGATCATGTCCGGGCTGGTGGTCGGCAACGCCGCGGTGGGCGCGCTGGGTTCGTATGTGCTGCGGCGCACCGCCGAGTCGGTGGTGCTCGGCGCGCGGCGCGCCCTGTCGTCGTATCTGCTGCGGTTGCGCATCGCCGCCGTGGACCGCACCGAGCCGGGCGATCTGATGGCCCGCATCACCTCGGACACGACGCTGCTGCGCGAGGTCACGACGGACTCGCTGGTCGGCCTCGGCACCGGCGGGCTGACGCTGGTGGCGACGGTGGTGATGATGGGCCTGGTGGATCCGGTGCTGCTGGCCGTCACGCTCGCCGTGATCCTGGGCGCCGGCACGATCCTGGGCGTGATCGTGCCGCGCATCAACCGGGCCAGCCGTCGGGCGCAGGACGCGGTCGGGGTGATGGGGGCCTCGCTGGAGCGGATCCTCGGCGCGCTGCGCACGGTGAAGGCGTCGGGTGCCGAGCACCGGGAGGAACGTACGCTGCACGAGGCCGCCGAGGAGTCGTGGCGGCAGAGCGTACGGGCCGCCAAGTGGTCGGCGGCGGCGGGCAACACGGCCGGGCTCTCCATGCAGATCGCGTTCATCACGGTGCTCGCGGTGGGCGGGGCCCGGGTGGCGACCGGGGCGATCGACATCGGCACACTGGTCGCCTTCCTGCTGTACGTCTTCTATCTGATGTCGCCGATCCAGCAGGTGGTCGGCGCGATCACGCAGTACCAGACGGGCTCGGCGGCGCTCGCCCGCATCCAGGAGGCGCTGCGGCTGCCCGCCGAACCGGCCGCCGCGCCCGCGCCGTTGCCCACCGCCGGGGCGGAGCCGGCCGCGGTCGCGTTCGAGGACGTGCGCTTCCGGTACGCCGACGATCTGCCGTACGTCCACCACGGGGTGACGTTCGCCGTGCCCGCCCAGGGCATGACGGCCTTCGTCGGCCCGTCCGGCGCGGGCAAGACGACCGTGTTCTCCCTCATCGAGCGGTTCTACGACCCCGAGGGCGGGACCATTTCGCTCGACGGGCGGGACCTCGCCGAGTGGGAGCTGACCCAACTGCGTTCCGCGATCGGCTATGTGGAGCAGGACGCCCCGGTCCTGTCCGGTTCGCTGCGGGACAACCTGCTGCTGGGCAACCCGGACGCGGACGACGACGCCCTCACGCGGGTCCTGAAGACGACGCGCCTGGACGGCCTGGTCGCCCGGCTGCCCGCCGGCCTCGACACGCTCGTCGGTCACCGGGGCACCAAGCTCTCCGGCGGCGAACGCCAGCGTGTCGCCATCGCCCGCGCCCTGCTGCGCCGACCCCGCCTGCTGCTCCTCGACGAGGCCACCTCGCAACTCGACGCGGTGAACGAGGCGGCGCTGCGCGACACGGTCGCCGACGTCGCCCGCACGACCACGGTGCTGGTCGTGGCGCACCGGCTGTCGACGGTGACGATGGCCGACCGGATCGTGGTGATGGACGCGGGCCGGGTGCGCGCGGTGGGCACCCACCGGGAACTCGTGGCGGCCGATCCGCTCTACGCGGAGCTCGCGGCGACGCAGTTCCTGGCGACGTCCGACTGAGCGCTCCGCGGGTTGGGCCGCGATGTGTCGTCTTTCGTCTGCGGCGCCGTCGTGGCTGGTCGCGCCCCGCGCGGCGGAGCCGCATGTCGAATGCGGCCCCGCGCCCCTGTCGGGGCGCTGCCGACAGGTTCGTTTCAGCCCTGCAGTCGGCGCAGCCGTTCCGCGTCGCAGGTGCGGGGGCAGGTGGCGCACGCCTCGTCGGGGCGGATCGTGTAGTACATGCAGCAGCCGGTGCGGGTGCGTGTCGGGTGCCGTCGTCCGTCGTCGGTCGTCAGGTGACGGAAGTCGGCGCCGCCGGGGTACGGGGTCACCGCGGTAGGCAACAGCCGGGTGGCCGCCGCTACGGCTTCGTCCTCGCGGCCGAGCGTCCGGCCGAGGTACCAGATACCGGAGACGAGGTCGTCGGCGACCATGCCCCACAGGGCGCGTGAGCCGCGTCGCGCGACGGGGCCGATCGCGTCCAGGAGCGGACCCATGTGATCGGCGACGGCGGCACGCAACTCCACGCGCAGGGCCTCTTCATGAGGGGCCGTCAGCACGCCGGGGAGGGTGGCCGCCTGGTCGTCGGCCAGGCAGGCGAGGTCGCTCCCGGGCGTGAGGGTGAACTCGGCCGAGTCGAGGTCCAGGCGCAGGTCCTCGGGCCGGATCCGCGGCACGCGGCGTTCGAGGTACCAGGCTCCGCTCATGAGCAGGGAGACCGACCAGGCGTAGTCGTGCAGGGCACGCGAGGCGGCGACGTGGCGACGCGGAACGCTCCCGTAGCGGTCGTGGATCCGGGCCGTCTCCGCCGCCACGAAGGCGTCGAGCACGGCCTCGTCCTTCACCAGCTCCGCCGCCGACACTCCCCCTCGGGCGCCCGCCGTGCCGGGCTCGGCGACCCGCACGGACAGGACGTCGCAGAGGTCGGTCAGCCGCGCGTAGACATCACCGAGCGTACGCGCGACGGCGCCGGCCGACGGAGGCGTCGAGGCCACGGACATCGGTGCTCCTGTGCGAGGTTTCAACGAAAAACAGACTAGGTAAGCCTTACCTTACACACGTAATCAAGGGAAAACACCAGATGAACCGTGAGCGCCTGATCATCTATTGCGCATGTCACAGTGATCTCACAGCAGTTGAACTATAAAGCAAGCCTAACCTAAGCTCACGCCTTGTGACTGCGACCCAACGGGGCGCACCCATCGGTGTGCCCTTCCGTGCCTTCCGGCACATACCGCTCTTCCTCACCGGCCTCGGCGCCCTGGCGCTCTGCACCGCGCTGAGTCTCGCCCTCGGCGCCCGTTCCGTGCCCTTGTCCACGGTCGCCGACGCGCTGTTCGGAAGCGCTCACGGACGCGAAGCCCTGGTGGTGACCGGGCTGCGCCTGCCCCGCACCGTCATCGGACTCGCGGTCGGTGCCGCGCTCGGCGTCGCCGGGGCCGTCGCCCAGGGCATCACCCGCAATCCGCTCGCCTCGCCGACCACGCTCGGCATCAACGCGGGCGCCGGCTTCGCAGTCGTCGTCGCCATCTTCGCGCTGAAGCTCAACAGCCCTGCCCAGTACGTGTGGTTCGCGTTCGCCGGAGCGGCCGGCGCCGCCCTGTTCGCGCAGGCCCTCGCCCGCCGCGCCGGAGACATCGACCCCGTACGGCTGGCGTTGGGCGGCACCGTACTCCAACTCGTCCTGCTCTCCTGGACGTCGGCAGTCATGCTGATGAACCAGCGCACGCTGGACGAGGCCCGCTTCTGGCTGGCCGGTTCGCTGTCCGGCCGTACCCTCGACGTGCTCTGGCCGGTGCTGCCCACCCTGCTGCTCGGCCTGGTGGTCGCGCTGGCGGTCTCCCCCGCCCTCAACGCCCTTGCCCTGGGCGACGATTCGGCCCAGGCGCTCGGCGTTCCGGTGGCCCGGATCCGGCTGGCCGGCGGGATCGCGGTCGTCCTGCTCGCCGGATCGGCGGTGGCGGTGGCCGGTCCGATCGCGTTCATCGGGCTCGCCGCGCCCCATCTCGTACGGCCGCTGCTCGGCGGCGACCACCGACTGCTGGTGCCCGGCTGTCTGATCGCGGGGCCACTGCTGCTGCTCACGGCCGATGTGCTCGGCCGGATGGTGATCCGCCCCTCGGAACTGGAGGTCGGCATCGTGACCGCGTTCCTGGGTGCGCCGCTGCTGGCGCTGCTGGCCCGGAGGGTGGCCCGATGAGCGCCGCGGTCGTGTCCGTGCGTACGAAGTCCGCCTCCCGTGCCCGGGTCCGGCGCCGCGTCCTGCTGTTCGCCACGACGGGCCTGGCCCTTCTGTTCGTGCTGCTCACCGTGTCCCTGACGACGGGTGAGATACCGATGCCCGCGGGCACGGCGCTGCGGGCGCTGGTCGGGCTCGGGGATCCGGGCGATGTGCTGGTGGTGCAGCAGTTCCGGGCGCCGCGGTCGGTGGCGGCGATCGTCGCCGGTGCCGGGCTGGGCGCCGCGGGCCTGGTGCTGCAGCGGCTGTTCCGCAATCCGCTGGCGTCTCCGGACGTCATGGGCGTGACGGGCGGGGCGTCGCTGGGCGCGGTGGCGTTGATCGCCGCCGGGGCCTCGCAGGCGCTGATGCCGGTCGGGGCGCTGGGCGGCGGGCTGCTCGCGGCGCTGCTGCTGGGCGTGTTCGCCTGGCGCTCGGGGCTCGCTGTGACCCGGCTGGTGCTCACCGGGCTCGCCGTGCAGGCGGGCCTCGCCGCCGCCGTGAACCTGATGATCGTGCGCTTCCCGGCCGAGCTCGCCGGGTCGGCACTGCAGTGGACGACCGGTTCGGTGTACGGGCGGACGTGGACGGAGGTGTGGGGAGCGGGCGGCGCCATGCTGCTCGCGCTCGCCGCCGCGCTGGTGATGCACCGGCAGCTGGCGGTGCTCGACCTCGGGGACGACTCGGCGGGCGCGCTCGGTCTTCGCACGTCCAGGACCCGCCTCCAACTGCTGCTCGTCGCCGTCGCGTTGGCGTCGCTGGCGGCCGCGCTCGCCGGGCCGGTGACGTTCGTCGCGCTCGCCGTGCCGCACATCGTGCGGTTCGTCACCGGGCCGCCGACCGCCGCGTCCCTCGCCCTCGCCGGGCTCACCGGGGCGGTGCTGCTGCTCGCCTCCGACCTGGTCGTGCAGCACCTGCTGCCGATCGAGGGGCTGCCGGTCGGCGCGGTCACCGCCACGCTCGGCGCGCCCTGGCTGCTGGTGCTGATGCTGCGCCAGAGCTCGCCCGTCCAGAGGAGTCACCGATGACCGGCGCCCGGCACGAACCCGCCCCGCCGCCCTCCACCGGTCTTCAGGAGCCGCACATGCCCGCCCCCGCCAACCAGCTCTCCACGCAGGGCCTCGATCTGCGCTACGGCGACCGGACCGTGGTCGGCGGTCTCGACCTGACCCTGCCGGGTGGCGCCGTCACGGCGATCGTCGGCCCCAACGCCTGCGGTAAGTCCACCCTGTTGAGGGGGCTCAGCCGACTCCTCGCCCCGGCCGCCGGCACCGTGGCGCTCGACGGCGCCGACATCCACCACATGTCCGCCCGTTCCCTCGCCCGCCGCATGGGCCTGCTGCCGCAGCAGCCGGTGACCCCCGAGGCGATCACCGTCGAGGCGCTCGTACGGCTCGGCCGCTATCCCCATCAGCGGCTGCTGAGCCCCTGGTCGGCCGCCGACCAGAAGGCCGTCGACGAGGCCCTGGAGCGTACCGGCACCGCGGTCCTGCGCGACCACCCCGTGGACCAGCTCTCCGGCGGTCAGCGTCAACGCGCCTGGATCGCGCTGGCGTTGGCGCAGGACACCGAGCTGCTGCTGCTCGACGAGCCGACGACCTTCCTCGACCTGCGGCACCAGCTCGACGTCCTCGACCTGGTCGCCGCCCTGCACGCCGAGGCCGGCCGCACCGTGGTGATGGTGCTGCACGACCTCGGACAGGCCGCCCGCTACGCGGACCACATGGTGGTCCTCAAGGACGGCCGCCTCGCCGCCGCCGGCGCCCCGGCCGACATCCTCGACGCGGAGCTGGTCAAGTCCGTGTTCGACGTGGACTGCCGGGTGATCCCCGACCCGGAGACCGGCACCCCGCTGGTCGTCCCCAAGAGCAGCGCGGTGCGGCACTCCGCCGCCACTGCCTGATCAGTCCCCACTCACAGAAGGACCCATGTTCATGCGATCTCCCCTGCGCGGAATCGGCCGGCTGATCGCCGTGCTGCTCTCCGTCGTGCTCGGCACGGCCGTCCTGGCCGCCTGTGGCAGCGAGGACTCCTCCAAGGACAGCGGCACGGCCAAGGCCGCCAATGACAGCTCCGCCTTCCCGCGCACGCTGAAGACCGTGATGGGCGACGTGAAGATCCCG
Organism: Streptomyces sp. DT2A-34; assembly: GCF_030499515.1. Lineage (NCBI taxonomy): Bacteria > Bacillati > Actinomycetota > Actinomycetes > Kitasatosporales > Streptomycetaceae > Streptomyces > Streptomyces sp. DT2A-34. The sequence continues at coordinate 271,971 of NZ_JASTWJ010000001.1, forward strand.
TCCCAGCCGAAGCGGGTCGTCGTGCTCGACACCGGTGAGCTGGACGACGTCACCCTGCTCGGCATCGACCCGGTCGGTGCGGTCGCCCCGCACTTCAAGACTTCGGGCGGCTTCCCGACCTACCTGGACGGCGAGCTCAAGAACACCGTCGACGTCGGCCCGCTCCTGGAGCCCAACCTGGAGAAGATCGCCTCGCTGAAGCCCGATCTGATCCTGTCCTCCAAGGTCCGGCACGAGAAGGTCTACGACAAGCTCAGCGCCATCGCGCCGACCGTCTTCACCGAGACCACCGGCGGTGTCTGGAAGGAGAACCTGAAGGTCCACGCCGAGGCGCTGGGTCTGGAGAAGGAGGCCGCGGCCAAGCTGAAGGAGTACGAGACGCAGGCCAAGGCGCTCGGTGCGGCCATCGAGAAGAAGGACGGGGGCACCATGCCGACCGTGTCCGTGGTCCGCTTCATCGCCGGTCCGACCCGTCTGTACCAGACCAACTCCTACAGCGGTGTCGTCCTGAACGACATCGGCTTCCAGCGGCCCAAGTCGCAGATCTCCAGCGACCCCGAGGTCACGATGAAGGACGTCAGCCCCGAGGAGATCGACCAGGCCGACGCCGACCTGATCTTCGTCACGGCCGCCGACGCCGAGGACAAGACCCAGAAGAAGCAGGTCGTCTCCAATCCGGTGTGGAAGGACCTCCCGGCCGTGAAGGACGGCAAGGTCTTCGAGGTGCCGGACGAGACGTGGATGTCCGGCATCGGCGTCCAGGCCGCCGAGGAGATGCTCAAGGACGTGGCGAAGGCCACCGGCGTGGAGCTCCCGGCGAAGTAACCGGTCGCCGAACCTTCGGGGCGGGCCGCGCCCGACCGGCCCGGCCCGCCCCAACCCCCCACCCGCTAGCGGAAGTTGTTCCTCTGCCATGCGCCTGTACCTGCTCGCGCTCAATCCGACCGACTCCGTCACCGAGGGCTTCCTGCCCGCCGCGGCCCGGCTCGGTCTGGACGTCACCGTCCTCACGGACCAGCCCGAGGCCCACCGCCGTGTCTACCCGGACGTCGAGATCATGGAGTGCGACGTCCGAGACTTCCGGGCCGTGATCACCCGGATCTCGACGCACCATCGCCCCGACGCGGTCTTCACCAACAGCGACCACCTCCAGACCCAGGCCGCCCTGGCCGCCGCCTACTTCGGCCTCCCCGGCAAGGACTGGCGGGCCACCCTGCGTTGCAAGGACAAGGCCGAGATGCGCCGCCGGCTCGCCGCGGCCGGCGTGGACACCGTGTGGTCGGCCGAGCTGACCGAACCGGCCGCGCCCGGCGACGCGCCGTACCCCTGTGTGGTCAAGCCGCGTGAGGGCGTGGCCAGCGAGGATGTCGTCCTCGTCGGCGGCCCCGAGGAACTGGTGACGCGCACCAAGGAGATCCTGGAGCGCCGCCCGGGTGCCGTGCTGGTCGTCGAGGAGTACCTCCCGGGCGACCTGTTCACCCTGGAGACCCTCGGCGACGGCAGCGTCCGCCATGTGCTGGGCGGCTTCCACACCGAGCTGTCGCCGCCGCCGTACTTCATCGAGGAGCGCCTCGCCTTCGTTCCCGCCCACCCCGAGCCGGTCGTCGCGCAGGTCCTGGAGCAACTGGACGCGCTGGGCGTCGGGTTCGGGGCCTGCCACACCGAGTTCGTGGTGCACGACGGGCGGGCGCGGATCATCGAGGTCAACTACCGTGCCATCGGCGACCAGTGCGATCTGCTGCTGGCCCGGCTGCTGGAGATCCCGCTCTTCGAGCACATCCTGCGCACCCATCTCGGCGAGCCCCTCCCGGCCGACCTGGCCGCCCGCCGCGACGGCGCCGCCCGTCTGGAGTACCCGTGCGCCGACCGCGCCGGCACGCTGGTCGGCGCCCCCGAGGCCACGGATCTCGACGTCGACGGCGTACATCTGACGTACCGTCCGCTGCGTGCGGTGGGCGAGGAGCACGAGCTGTACGGGACCAACCGCGACTACCTCGGCGTCCTGCGGGCCACCGGCACCGACCAGCCGACCGTGGACCGGATGGTGGCCGACTTCCTGGCCGAGCGGCGCTGGGAGATCCAGCCGTGAGCGCACCGCCCCTGACGGACACCTGCGAGGCAGAGCTGCTGACGCGGGTGCTCAGCGCACTGCTGCGCGAGGACGTGGTCGGGCTGCGCACGAAGGGCACGCTGACGCAGCGCCCGGACGGCCCCTGGATACGGCTGGCCGCCGGACGCGACGACGCCCTGTTGCTGCCCGTCGCCGAGAACGGCTACCAGTGCGAGTACGCCGCCCGGCTGCCGCTCCTCGTGCGTGAGTCGGACGGCGCCGAGCTGACGTCGTACGACACCGTGCTGAGCGCGCTGCGTGCGCTGGCCGAGCCGGAGGACCAGGACGGCTTCGACGCCTTCGCCGAGGAGTGCCGGCAGACGCTGGCCACGATGCGGCTGCACGCGGCGACACGGACGGAGGTCCTGGCGAAGCTCGGGGACGGGACCGGCCTCGACGGCTCGCTGGCGTACGAGACCCTCGCCGCCCGCCTCGACCATCCCGTCTATCCGACCGCGCGCGGCCGCTCCGGGCTGACGGATGATCAACTGCGAGCCTATGCCCCCGAGTTCCATCCGCGTTTCCCGCTGCGGTGGCTCGCGGTGCCCCGGGAGACGGTCACCCTGGCCGGCGCCCTCCCGCAGGACTGGCCCACGCCGGAGACACTCGGACTGCCCGAGATGCGGGACACCCATGTGACCCTGCCCGTCCATCCGTTGACCGTCGACGCGCTCTCGGCCGCTGGCCTCCCGGACGGCGCGGTACTCGCCGACCGGGCCCACCTGGACGTCGTACCGACCCTGTCGATGCGCACCGTCGCCACGGTCGGGGATCCCGCCCTGCACCTCAAACTCCCCCTGGCGACCGCGACGTTGGGCCTGCGCAACAAGCGGACCGTCAAGCCCGGCACGCTGGTCGACGGCGCGGCGGGGCAGCGGCTCCTGGAAGCGGTGATCGCCCGTGAGCCCCGCTTCCGGGAGACCATCCTGCACGCCGACGAGACGACGTACGCGCACGCCGGTCACGAGCTGCTGGCGGTCCTGTGCCGCCGCTACCCGGCCGGACTCGACGACTCGGTGGTCGTACCGCTGGCGGCCCTGCTCGCCGAGGCGCCCGACGGGCGGCCGGTCGTCGGCCATCTCTCCGACCGCTTCTACGGCGGCGACCCGCTCGCCCTGCTGGACGCCCTTCTCACGCTGCTGTTCGACTGGCAGACCACGTTGTTCGGGTACGGCATCGCGCTGGAGTCGCACCAGCAGAACATCTCGGTGGTGCTGCGGCCGGGGAATCTGCGGCTGCTGTTCAAGGACAACGACGGGCCGCGCATCAACACCGAGCGGCTGGCCGCCGTGCTCCCCGGGCCGTGGGGCTTCGACGACGCGCGGATCTTCGGTACGGACGACGGGCCGGTCGCCGACGTGTTCGCCACCATCACGGTCCATCTGTGCGCGGGCGCCTACGCGTTCGGGCTCACCGAGCACCGCCGGGCCCTCCTCGACCTCATCCGTGACCGGCTGACGGAGGCGGTGGACCGGCTCGGCGGCGACGCCGGGGCCGTCCTGCGGGCCCGCGTGCTGGACGCGCCGCGGCTGCCGGTGAAGGCGATGGTGACGGCTGGGACGCTGCTGTCCAAGGAGCGTTCGGGCGCCGCCGACATCAACAAGCACTACACGACCGGACCCAACTACCTTCTGCCCGGCGGTGGTCCGGCATGACCGTGGAGGCTCTGCGTATGCCGCGCACCGGGTTCGGACGCGGGCATGTGCAAGCGGTGGCCGGCTGCTACTTCGTGGCGTCGTTCGCGGCGCTCGGCCTGCCGCCGTATCTCACCGAGATCCTGCCGGAGCTGGGGGACCACGGTGCCCGCTGGGCGGGGGTGCTCTACATCGTGCCGACCGTGTTCGGTGCGCTCGGCGCCCCGCTGTGGGGGCGGCTCGCGGACCGGTTCGGCCGCAAACGGCTGCTGCTGCGCGCCCAGTTGGGGCTCGCCGTGTCCTTCCTGCTCGCGGGCTGGGCGGACTCGCTGGCCACGTTCACGGTGGCGCTGGTGCTCCAGGGCATCCTGGGCGGCACGTTCGCCGCGTCCAACGGCTATCTGGGCGCCGCTCTTCAGGGCCCGGCGCTGTCCAGGGCGCTCACCCTGATGCAGGGCAGCGCCCGTGCCGCGCTGGTGGTCGCGCCGATCGTGGTCGGCTCGCTGTCCGGCTGGCTCTCCCCGCACCGGCAGTACGCCCTGCTCGCCGTACTGCCCCTCACGGCCGCCCTGTTGCTCGCGGCGCTGCCCGAACCACAGCCCGTCGAGCAGCTTCGGACCAAGCCGGAGACGGCCGACGACACGCCTTCGGTGGTCTCGCTCAGGGCGCTGTACGCGCTGGAGTTCGCCTTCGTGTTCTCCACCGTCATCTCCTTCCCCTATCTGATCGCGCTCGTCGACGACCGGCTGCCGGGGACCTCGCCGGCGCTGTCCGGTGTGCTGTTCGCCCTGCCCCACCTGGTCTATCTGGTGGCGGCGCTGGCGGTGCACGCCGCGTTCCACGACCGGCCGCGGGCCGGGATCGCGCTCGGCTTCGCCTGTATCGCGCTCGGGCTCGCCGGGCACGGCGTCGCCGGTTCCCTGACCACGCTGATCGCCGTACGCCTGCTGCTGGGCGCGGGGCTCACCCTCGGTCTGGTGTGTCTGTCGGTGCTGGCCGCCGACTGCGCCAGGGGCCGTGCGCCGGGCGGGATGTTCGGGTCGCTGGAGTTCTTCTCCAAGGCCGGCGCGGTCGCCGCCGGCGTGGCCGCGGCGGTGGGCAGCGCCCGCTTCGGACCGACCGCCCCCGTGCTGACCGGCGGCGCCGCTGCCGCCCTCACCGTCGTCGCCACCCTTCTCCCCACACTGAACCACCGCACCCGCCGGAGCCGCTGATGCCCTCCCTCACCGCCTCGCTCCCCACCACCGAACTCCCCACCGCCGACGAAGCGGTGACCCACACCCTGCTCAACTGCCTGCTGCGCGAGGTGTCCGGCCCCGAACACCAGACGGTCGTCACCGACGGCGACCTGCTGCTGCGCCTGCCCCGCCGCGGGGTCCTCCTGCGCGTCGCCCTGCGCCGGTCCTCGCTCCTCGGGGCGCACCGCTTCACCGGCCCGGTGAGCGAACAGCGCGACGGCGACTGGACGGAGGTGGACTGGCGGCGTCTGGCCGAGTACACGCACGACGAGCTGTCGCTGCGTACGGGCGTGCGCAACGAGGAGTTCCTGGAGCAGATCGCCTCCAGCCACGAAGCCGTGGCGACCGCGCTGGCCGACCGGCGAGCGGCAGCGCCCTCGGCCGACCGGCTCGCCCCGCTCCCGGCCTATCTCGCCTCCGAGCAGTCCCTCCTGTTCGGCCACCGCTTCCACCCCACGCCCAAGGCCCGCACCGGCGACCCGCGCGCCTGGTCCGCGTACGCCCCGGAGGTCGCGGCCGCCTTCCCGCTGCGCCACCTCGCCGTGCGCGCCGACCTGATCGCCGAGGAGTACGTCGAGGCCTCGGCCGTCGCCCCGCTGGACGGGCAGCGCACCGACATCCCCGACGGCTACCGTCTGCTGCCCGCCCACCCCTGGCAGTACGAGACGCTCAGCGAGCACCCGTTGCTGCGCGCGGCCCTCGACCGCGGCGACGTCCTCGACCTCGGCCCGGGCGGACGGCCCTTCGCCGCGACCGCCTCGGTCCGCACCCTGTACGACGGCGAGACGTTCCTGAAGTTCAGTCTGAACGTGCGGATCACCAACTGCCTGCGCAAGAACAGCACGTACGAGCTGTCGGGCGCCGTCGCCCTCACCCGCGTCCTGGCCCCGGCGCTCGCCGACCTGGCCGAGCGTTTCCCCGGCAGCGCGGTGCTCCGCGAGCCCGCCTACCGTACGCTCGCCCTTCCCGGCCCGGACGGCACGCCGGACCGCGCGCTGTTCGAGGGCTTCGGCGTCATCGTCCGCGAGGGCCTGCCGCAGCGCCTCGCGCCGGGCACCACTCCCCTGCTGGCGGCGGCGGTGGCCGACGAGTACCCGACCGGCGCGGCGCACATCTCCCGCCTCCTCCAGGGCGCGGACTCCCGTACCGCCCTCGACTGGTGGTCGGCGTACCTGAACCTGCTCGTCCCGCCGGTCATGGCCGCCTACTTCGACCACGGCCTGGTCCTGGAGCCGCACCTGCAGAACGTCCTGATCTGCGTCGACGGCGACGGCATGCCGGCCCAGGTCCTCTTCCGCGACCTGGAGGGCACCAAGCTCGTCCCCGACCACCACGGAGAGACCCTCGCCGCGCTGCCGCCCGAGGTCGCCGGTCCGATGACGTACGACGCACAGCGCGGCTGGGACCGGGTCGTCTACTGCCTGCTGGTCAACCACATCGCCGAGCTGCTCGCCGCCCTCGCCGACCTGCACCCGGAGGCGGAGGCCGCCCTGTGGGCACGGGTGCGCGAAACGCTCCGTACGTACGCCGACCGGGACGGCTGCCCTCCCCGTCTCGCCGCTCTGCTCGCCGGGGTGCCGTTGCCCGCCAAGGCCAACCTGCTCACCCGCTGGGAGCGCAAGGCCGACCGCGAGGCCGGTTACGTCCGGTTGCCGTCCCCCCTCGCCGAGGACATCCTGCGCGACAGGAACGGGAGTGCCGCCCGATGACCGAGCCCACGCCCGCGGTCCGCGACCGCGTCCTGTCCCTGCCGTCCTGCGAACTCCCCGCCTACGTCTACGACTTGGCGGCCCTGCGCGCGCATGCCGCCGCCGTACGGGACGCCCTGCCCGAGCGGGTGGAGCTGTACTACGCGGCCAAGGCCAACCCGGAGCCGGAGATCCTCGCCGCGCTCGGTCCGTATGTCGACGGCTACGAGGTCTCCTCGGGCGGCGAACTCGCCCATGTCGCGAAGGCGGTGCCGGGCCGCCCGCTCGCCTTCGGCGGCCCCGGCAAGACGCCGGCCGAGGTGACGGCCGCACTGGAGACGGGAGTCGAGCGCTTCCACGTCGAGAGCGCGTACGAACTGCGCATGCTGGCCGAGTCGGCCCGGACGTACGCGCCGGGCCGGCGGGTGGCGGTGCTGCCCCGGGTCAACCTGCCGGTGGCGGACGGGTCGTTGGCGGGCAGCTCGCTGGCCATGGGCGGGCGTCCGACACCGTTCGGGATGGACCCCGCCCAGGCCGGCGAGGTCGTACGCGCCCTCACCGACGGCACGTATCCGCACCTCGAACTGCGCGGCATCCACGCCCACTTGGCCAGCGGCCTGGAGGCGGCCGAGCAGATCGCGGTGGCCGAGTCGATCGTGACGTGGGCGACGGGCCTGGGCGCGCCGCTCGCCGAGGTGAACGTGGGCGGCGGCATGCACGTCGACTACGCCGACCCGCGGCGCCGGTTCGACTGGGCCGCGTACGGCAAGGGGCTCGCCCGGCTGAGCGAGGCGCACCCGGGGCTGACCCTGCGCATCGAGCCGGGTCGGGCGCTGACGGCGTACTGCGGCTGGTACGCCACCGAGGTGCTGGACGTGAAGCACAGCCACGGCGAGGAGTTCGGCGTGGTGCGGGGCGGCACGCATCATCTGCGGACCCCCGCGACGAAGGGCCACGACCAGCCCTGTTCCGTCCTGCCGGTGGACGCCTGGCCGCACCCGTGGCCGCGTCCGTCCGCCGACGGCGAGCAGATCACCCTCGCCGGTCAGCTGTGCACGCCGAAGGACCTGCTGGCCCGCCATGTGCCCGCGCCCGGGCTGAGGGCCGGGGACCGGGTGGCGTTCTCGCTGGCGGGGGCCTACGCCTGGAACATCTCCCACCACGACTTCCTGATGCACCCCAGGCCGGGCTTCCACTTCCTGGACAGCGCCGGGTAGTCGGCGCGTCACTCTCGGCGCACAGCAAGGGCCGCCCGGCGCGTTCCGGGCGGCCCTCGCTGTGGGTCGGGTGACCTAGGGGAGCTGCTTCAGGCCGTTGAGGTGGTTGAGGTGGCCCAGGTGCTGGGTGACCCGCGGGACCCGGTGCTTGTGCTCCTCGGGGATGCCGGTCGTGGCGAGCGAGTCGAGCGTGGCTACCGGGTTCAGCGAGCCGGCCTTGGGGGCGGCCGCCTTGGGGGCGTTCACGTCGGCCGCGTTCGCCATCGGCACGGTGAGTCCGGTGATACCGGCGGCCAGGCCAACGGCGGCGACGATACGTCGTGTTGAGATCATGCCTTGTGCAACGCGACGGGCCGTCGCCGGACACGGCCGCCCGGCGCCGCTCACCCGTCAGGCGCACCGCCGCGGCTGCGCTTGCCGAGTCCGGCGGGGCGGAGGAGTCTCGAGGGAGAGGCCCTCGCGGTCCGCACCTCGTCCTGCCGCGGGCCTCGGAGGAGGCCACCATGGGCACAGCCGCCAGCCCGTCGTTCGACACCGAAACTCTGCGCCGGGGCATAGAGGGACAGACCCCGGAGACGCTTCTGTCGCTGTACGCGGACGACGCGGAGCTGCGCGTCGTGAACCGCAACGCCCAGCCCAGCCGCCCCAAGGTTCTGCACGGCCGAGGCGAGATCGCCGACATGCTGAGCGACGTCTACAGCCGCGACATGACGCACAAGCTGGAGGGATGCGTGATCCAGGGTGACCGCGCGGCCTACAGCGAGTCCTGTGAGTACGCGGACGGGGTGCGCGTCCTGTCCGAGTCGATGATCACGTTGCGCGACGGCAAGATCTCCCGGCAGATCCTGATCGAGGCGTGGGACGAGTAGGAGAAGAGCCGGAACGGAATCACCGAAGGTCCAGGTCGGTTCGTTGCCGACCTGGACCTTCTCGGCCATGGGCAGGCCCAACTCCCGCCAGGCGTCCAGCTGTTCGGTGTCAGGGCCGGCCTCGTCGAGGTCGGTGGTGCGGAGCCCGACCAGCAACGCAGGAAGCGCACACCGGCGGTCCGTTTCCGGCCGCCGGGAGCAGCGACGGCAACAGTGGGTACCGGAGCCGTCTCGGGGTTTTCCTCGCTGCGCACTTGCGTGGTGGCGCTTGAGCCGAGCCGGGCCGGGATACCCGGGGGAGCATGACTCGGCTTCTCAAATCCAGGCACAAGGATCACCGCGCGCGACGCAGTCCGCCTCCCCCACCGGCCCCCGACCGGGCAGGACAGGGCGCAACCGGCGCTGACACCTCCCAGGAGCACTTCGGGCCCGATCCACAGGTGGAGCGGGAGGCGCCCGACACCCCGACCGAGCTGACCGGTCGATCGTGGGGGGCGGCGCTGAAGGGCACCATGCGGGAGTTCAAGGACGACGAGCTGACAGACCGCGCGGCGGCACTGACCTACTACAGCGTGCTCTCCCTCTTCCCGGCCCTGCTGGTGCTGGTGTCCCTGCTCGGGCTGGTCGGCAGGTCGGCCTCCGACAAGGTCCTGGAGAACATCAACCAGCTCGCACCCGGCTCGGCCCGGGACATCCTCACCACCGCGGTCGAGCAGTTGCAGGGCAACGGCGGCCTCGGCTCCCTCATGGCCGTCGTCGGCCTCGTCCTGGCGGTGTGGTCGGCCTCCGGCTATGTCGCGGCCTTCATCCGCACCTCCAACGCGGTCTACGACATGCCCGAGGGGCGCCCGGTGTGGAAGATCCTCCCGATCCGGCTCGCGCTGACCGTCGCCCTCATGGTGCTGGCCGTGATCAGCGCGCTGATCGTCGTCTTCACCGGCGCCCTGGCCCGCCAGGTCGGCACCACGCTGGGCATCGGCGACACGGCCCTGACGGTCTGGTCCATCGCCAAGTGGCCCGTCCTGGCCGTTCTGGTGACCACCATGATCGCGATCCTGTACTGGGCGGCTCCCAACGCCAGGGTGCGCGGCTTCCGGTGGATCACTCCGGGCAGTTTCCTCGCCCTGCTGATCTGGATGATCGCCTCGGCGGGCTTCGCGTTCTACGTCGCCAACTTCGCCTCGTACAACAGGACCTACGGCACCATGGCGGGCGTGATCGTCTTCCTGATCTGGCTGTGGGTCGGCAACCTGGCCATCCTGCTCGGTCTGGAGTTCGACGCGGAGGCCGTACGGCAGCGCGCGATCGCCGGCGGTCACCCACCCGACGAGGAGCCCTACACACCGCCACGTGACACCCGCAAATGGGACGAACAGGACCGGCGACGCCTGCGCGGTCCATGACGGCGAACCGCGGTACGTCAGGCCGACGCCCGGGTACCCGGCGCCACAGTCCCATCCGCGAACCGCAACGCAGGGGAAGAAGGTGACCCTCGTGACCACCACGCACCCGCGGTACCACTCCCGCTCCGACGCCTCGGTCGGCGAACTGGTCCAGGAGGCCACCCAGGAGCTGAGCGACCTGGTCCGGGCCGAGATGCGGCTGGCGCAGGCGGAGATGACGCAGAAGGGCAAGCGCCTCGGCATGGGCGGCGGCATGTTCGGCGGCGCCGGACTGGTCGGCTTCCTCGCCCTGCAGGCGATGGTCGCCACCGCGATCGCGGCCCTGGCCGTGCCGCTGCCGGTGTGGGCCGCCGGGCTGATCATCACCGGGGGCCTGCTCGTCGTCGCCGCGCTGATGGCGGCCGTCGGCAGGGCGAAGGTCCGCACGGCCACCCCGCCCGCCCCCGAGCAGACCATGGACAGCGTCAGGGCCGACCTGGCCGAGATCAAGGAAAGGGCACAGCGATGACCAGTGACGCGACGTCCGGTTCCGGCAAGGGTCCCGACGAGCTGCGCGAGCAGATCGATCAGACCCGCGAGGAACTGGGCCGGACCGTGGAGGAGCTCGCCACCCGGGCCGACGTCAAGAGCCGCGCCCAGGACAGGGCCCACGAGGCCAGGGAGCAGGTCGGCCGTGCGACCGCCGAGGTCGCACGGCGCGTCCGGGAGAAGGTGCCGCCTCCGGTACAGGACACGGCCGACCGGGCCGCGCACCGCGTCCGGGACACCGCGAGCAGGGCCGGCCACATGGTGCAGGACAGGACACCCGAACCGATACGGCAGCGGACCGACCGCGGCCTGCGGACCGCTCGGCAGCACCGCGGGGCACTGCTGGCCGGGACGGCGGCTGTGGGCGGTGCCGTCCTGCTGGCACGCCGTCGCCATGCGGGAGCCCACCGATGAAGACCTCCAAGATCGCATACAAGCCCGTGGGCCTCGCCCTCGGCGCCGTCAGCGGCATGCTGGCCGGCGCGGCCTTCAAGCAGACCTGGAAGATGCTCGGCCACGAGAAGGACGCCCCGGACGCCACCGACGAGGACCGCACCTGGCAGGAGATCCTCACGGCCGCGACCCTCCAGGGCGCCATCTTCGCGGGCGTCAAGGCCGCCGTGGACCGCGCGGGCGCCACCGCCACCCGCCGCCTGACGGGCGCCTGGCCTGGCTGACAGCCTCGAACCGCTTCCCTTGAGGGACCGCTTCCCTCAAGGGGGTGTGCTGCTCCCGGTCAGCGCATCCAGGCGCTGTACGACATCACGTCGCCGGCCTTGACGCCGTACTCCGGCTCCGCCTTCGTGAAGGTGGTCTCCAGCCCGAGTACGGCGCCGGTGGCCGGGTCCATGATCAGCATCTCGCGGGTGGCGGACCGGTCGTACACGTACGCCTGTCCGCGCCGCCCGAGCCGGTCCGTCACCTGCCCCACGGGCCGCAGCCCCTCGGCGTCCGCGAGGAGCCGGGCCAGCGCGGCGGACTCGCGGGCGCCGAGGGTCCAGTGGTCCAGCAGGATCTTCGTGGCGTCGAGGAGTTCGGAGGTGTTCAGCGGCTTGCTGTGGTCCGACAGGTAGGCGCGCTCCGCTTCTTCGAGGTAGTCGTGCAGCCGTACGGCGTCGTGCGGCGGCCGGGACTCGGGCGGGGCGTCGCTCCAACTCGGCGGGTATGTCTGCCTGCTGAGGACGTGGCCGTCCTCGACGAGTTGCCCGTCGCCGCCGAGGACCGGCCGGCCCGGGTGCCGCGGGTCGGTCGCCACGACGAGTTCCGTGTGGCTGTCGTCGGCCTTCCACCGCACGATGCGCTCCTCGGGAAGCGTGATCGGCGGCTTGTCGTCGCTCATGCCCATGCTCCACGACTGCACGTGCGTGCCCTTGCGGAGCTTCGGCGAACCGCCGGCCGCCGCCGCCTGTGCCCGCTCGGCCAGGGTTTTCAGGGTTACGGGGGTGGAGTCGGCCTGCACGAGCAGCGGGCGGGGTGCGGCGACCGCCGGGGCGGTCGTCCGGCCGGTGAACAGCAGAGCCGACACGAGCGCGGCGACGACGGCCACGGCCGCCAGTCCCCAGACCGGCCGCGGGCGGCGGGTGCTCCGCTCCCGCATCAGCCGGTCGAGCCGCCGCTCGGCGTGCTGGTCGAGGGGGCCGTCGCCGAAGTGCGGACCGTCGACCGGTACGGGGTTGGCGCGGCGCAGCAGTTCGAGTTCGTCAGCCATGGCTTCGTTCCTTGGACGCGGTCGGAGGGCACATACGGTCGATCTCGGCTCGCAGTCGGCGCCGGGCCCGGTGCAGTCGCATCGACGCCGCCCTCGTGCCGCAGCCGAGGGCGACGGCGACCTCGTCGATGCCGAGTTCCTCCCATGCCGTCAGCCGCAGCACCTCCTGGTCGGCCGGGGAGAGCCGGGCGAGCGCGTCGTGCACCCAGGCGCCGGGGGCCTCCGCGTCCGGGCCCGCCTCGATGTGCCGCCCGTGTGCCGTGTCGTCGTTGCCCAGCCGGTCGACCAGCCGCCGTCTGCGCCCCTGGCCGCGTACCGCGTTGGCCAGGCAGTTGCGTGCCACGCCGTACAGCCAGGGCAGCGGTGCCGGCGGGAGGTCGGCCCGGCGGCGCCAGGCGACGGTGAACACCTCCGCCACCACTTCCTCGACGTCGCTCGTACGCCCGTCCAGTCGCCGCGCGACATAGCGGCTGACCGCCCAGTAGTGCTCGCGATAGGCAGCGGCGAAGTTGTCGTCGTTGCTCATGTTCCGTTCGTGTCCGGCACCCTGGGGATCGTCACAGCTGTTTGCGTGATGCTCGTCGCGTCCCTGAAGTGTGACGGCCGGGCGGGGCGCGGACACAGGCGGGGCATGAGGCACCTCAAGTGGCTGACGACCACCGATCACAAAACAATCGGAACGCTCTATCTGGTCACGTCGTTCGCGTTCTTCTGCGTAGGTGGCGTGATGGCGCTGCTCATGCGCGCCGAGCTGGCCCGTCCGGGCCTGCAGATCATGTCGAACACGCAGTTCAACCAGGCGTTCACGATGCACGGCACGATCATGCTGCTGATGTTCGCGACGCCGCTGTTCGCCGGCTTCGCGAACTGGATCATGCCGCTGCAGATCGGCGCGCCGGACGTGGCGTTCCCCCGGCTGAACATGTTCGCCTACTGGCTGTACCTGTTCGGCTCGCTCATCGCCGTCGGCGGCTTCCTCACCCCGCAGGGTGCGGCCGACTTCGGCTGGTTCGCCTACTCCCCGCTGTCGGACGCGGTCCGCAGCCCGGGTATCGGCGCCGACTTGTGGATCATGGGTCTGGCCTTCTCCGGCTTCGGCACCATCCTCGGCTCGGTCAACTTCATCACCACGATCATCTGCATGCGCGCACCGGGCATGACCATGTTCCGCGTGCCGATCTTCGTGTGGAACGTGCTGCTGACCGCGGTGCTGGTCCTGCTGGCCTTCCCGGTCCTGGCGGCCGCGCTGTTCGCGCTGGAGGCGGACCGCAAGTTCGGCGCCCACGTCTTCGACTCCGCCAACGGCGGGGCGTTGCTGTGGCAACACCTCTTCTGGTTCTTCGGCCATCCAGAGGTGTACATCATCGCCCTGCCGTTCTTCGGCATCATCTCCGAGGTCATCCCGGTCTTCTCCCGCAAGCCGATGTTCGGCTACATGGGTCTGATCGCGGCGACCATCGCGATCGCGGGTCTGTCCGTGACGGTGTGGGCGCACCACATGTACGTCACCGGCGGTGTGCTGCTGCCGTTCTTCTCCTTCATGACGTTCCTCATCGCCGTACCAACGGGCGTGAAGTTCTTCAACTGGATCGGCACCATGTGGAACGGTTCCCTGAGTTTTGAAACACCCATGCTCTGGGCCTTTGGATTCCTGGTCACCTTCGTCTTCGGCGGTCTGACCGGCGTCATGCTCGCCTCACCGCCGCTGGACTTCCCGACGTCCGACACCTATTTCGTGGTGGCGCACTTCCACTACGTCATCTTCGGCACGGTGGTGTTCGCGATGTTCGCCGGGTTCCACTTCTGGTGGCCGAAGTTCACCGGCAGGATGCTCGACGAGCGCCTCGGCAAGGTGACCTTCTGGACGCTGTTCATCGGCTTCCACGGCACCTTCCTGGTCCAGCACTGGCTGGGCGTGAACGGAATGCAGCGCCGGATTCCCGACTATCTGGCAGTGGAAGGACTCACGACGCTCAACACCCTGTCGACCGTCTTCTCGTTCGTGCTCGGCGCGTCGCTCCTGCCGTTCTTCTACAACGTCTGGAAGACCGCGAAGTACGGCGAGAAGGTCGAGTCCGACGACCCGTGGGGATACGGCCGCTCGTTGGAATGGGCGACGTCATGCCCTCCCCCGCGCCACAACTTCCTGACGCTGCCCCGTATTCGGTCCGAATCCCCGGCGTTCGACCTGCGGCACGCTCCCGCACCGGAGAAGGAGTTGACGGCTCTGTGAGCATCACGGACGAATTCCTGAACGACATCGAGGGGCATCTGCTGCTCGCCGCGACCCGCGAGGAAGGCCGTACGGCTGCCGCACGGTTCAGCGCCCCGCTGCAGGGGCTGACGGACCGTCAGCGGACCGAGCTGGAGCGGCGATTCGAGGCGGAATACCTCGTACTCGCCCGCGCCTCCTGGCAGCACACGGCGGCGTGTGCCGGAAGGCTGCGGGACGAGTACGAGGCGAGATACCGCGACCTGCGGCGCCGTCTGCTGGCCGGCTGGCTGCTGACCTGCGCCTTGGCTTTCGGTGCCCTCGTCGTGTGCCTCGCCTAGGCCCGCGCTACGACACCGTCCACTTCTGGTTGCTCTGGCCGTTGCATGCCCAGAGCACCAGCTTCGCGCCGTTGGCCGTGGCCGCGCCGTACGCGTCCAGGCAGAGCCCGGCGTTGACGTTGGTGAGGGTGCCGTCGCTGTTGATGTTCCACTGCTGGTTGCTCTGGCCGTTGCAGTCCCAGATGACAACCCGGGTGCCGTTGGTGGTACCTCGGTTGTAGGCGTCGAGGCACTTGTTGCCGTACACCACCAGTTGCTTGCGGGTGCTGCTGTACTGCCAGACCTGGTTCTGGCCGCCGGTGCAGTCCCACAGCTGGGCGTCGGTGCCGTTGGTGATGGTGTTGTCGTTGATGTCGGCGCAACGGCCGGACTGGGTGCCGGTGACGAGGGTGCCGTTCTTGCCCGGCAGCGGCCGTACGACGATGCCGTCGAGGGTCGGGGCGCCGGAGAAGGAGATCGTGTTGGTGCTGCCCTTGACGAGGGAGACGTTGACGGAGATGTTGCCGGCGCTGGAGCCGGTCGGCGGGAAGGAGACCTTGGTGGAGGTCTGGCCGTTGACGGTGAGGGTGGCGGTCCGGGCGGTGGAGGTGTTGTTGGTGTAGGAGACGTCGACCGTCTTCAGACCGGCGCTTCCGGCGACCACGCCGGAGAAGCTCGCCGTGCCGTTGTACGTGCTCGCCGACTGCTCGGTGCCCCCGGTGACCGTGAGCATGACGGAGCTGTTCGCCGGCACGCTGGTGGTGTAACTCGTGCCGGTCGTGGCGACGTTCTGGCGGGCCCACAGGTCACGGACGGTCGCGGAGGCGTTCGTCAGGCCCAGGTCGGACCAGCGGACGGTCATGTTCTGCGTGGTGGACGTGCGGTTGAGGAGGACGACGGCACGGTTTCCGGTGCCGGCGAGGACCTTGCCGTACACCTGGAGACCGGAGGTGTCCTCGGCGACCTTCACACCCTGGAGGCCGCGCGGGTCCTGGTCGACGGCGATGACCTTGGGGTTGGTGAGGATGTTCGTCGTCTCGGTGGTGAGGGTGGTGAGGTCGAGACCGGCGAGCAGCGGGGCGCCGGAGATCGCCCACAGGTTCATGTGGGAGCGGCTCTGGGCGGCGGTCAGGCCGTTCATGCCGACGACCATCATGTCGGGGTCGTTGTAGTAGCCGGTGTGCTGGGCCGTGGGGTGGATGTTGCGGTCGAAGGCGGTCAGGACGTTGCTGTACGACGGTGTGCCGCCGTGAAAGAAGATGTCCGTGTTGGTCCGCCACATCGGGCCCATGCCGGGGGCCCAGTTCCAGGGGTTGGAGTAGCCCCAGTTGCACAGGGACAGGGCGAGCGGGCGGCCGGTCGTCGCGGTCGCCCTGGTGACGGCGTCGCTGATCGCCTGGTAGGTCGTCTTCGGGTCGAGGCCCTTGGCGTCACCGCCGCACCAGTCGACCTTCACGAAGTCGAAGCCCCACTGGGAGAAGGCCAGCATGTCCTGCTCGTAGTGGCCCTCGCTGCCGGAGCCGGGCGCGGCGGGGCGGCCGGTCGGGAAGTAGTAGCCGCAGCCGTCCTTGCCGGCGTCGGTGTAGATACCGGCCTTCAGACCCTTGCTGTGGATGTAGTCGGCGATGGCCTTCATGCCGCCGGGCCACTCCGCCTCGTCGACGGTGATGTTGCCGGCGCTGTCGCGGGTGCCCTGCCACCAGCCCTCGTCGATGTTGATGTACTCGTAGCCGGCCTCGGGCAGACCCGCCGCCACGAACGCGTCGACCTGCTGCTTGATGACGTTGTAGTCGACCTTCGCGGCGAAGGCGTTCCAGGACGCCCAGCCCATGGGGGCGGTGGGCACCGGTATCTGACGGCTCGTCACGGCTTGGGCGGGTGCGGTCCCGGCGAACAGGAGCGCGGCCGTGGCGGCGAGCGCCAGGACGAGGACGCGCGCGACGGCGGATCTGCAGCGGCGGACGAGATGGGTTCGGGGCGGGGGGTACATGCGGCTCCTTAGCGCGGGAAGATCACCCAGAAGGTTCGACATACCGAATATCAGTCGGAAGATCGAACGCGTCGCGCTGAAAGTAGAGCCAGGTGAGGGGGAAGTCAACGGATGGGACGGACCTCAAATCACCCTCGCCCACGGGTCGTTCCCCCGCCGCGTCGGGCGCCGCCATACTGGCCGACGTGCGCGTAGCCATCATGACGGCGGGCTCCCGGGGCGATGTGGCCCCCTATACCGGACTCGGGCACGCCCTGGCCCGGGCCGGACACGAGGTCACCCTGGTCACGCACGGCTGCTTCGAGCGGCTGGTCGCCGGGTCGGGCGTGCGCTTCCATCCGATGCCGCTGGATCCACGGGCGGAGTTGGAGTCGGCGCGTGGCCGGAGGCTGCATCGGAGTGCGACCGGCGTCGGCAAGCTCGTGCGCGTGGTGGGGATGGCGCGGACCCTGGCCGATCGAATGACGGACGACCTGCTGGCCGCCGCCCGGGCCAGCGACCTCCTGCTCCTGGCGGGCTCCACCGCACCGCTCGGGCAGGCCATCGCCGAGGGCCTGTCGCTGCCCAGCATCGACCTCCCCCTGCAACCACTCGCCCGCACCCGGGAGTTCGGTCCGCCGATGCTCGGGGGCCGCTCCTGGGGAGCCGTCGGGAACCGGGTAGCCGGGCACGGCGTGAACCTGGCCATCGAGCGGGTCTTCTCGGCGGCCGTACCGGACGTACGGGCACGCCTGGGGCTCCCGCCCGACAGGGCGCGCCGCACCCGAGCGAGCCGCGTGCTCCACGGCTTCAGCCCCCTGGTGGTGCCCCGGCCGCGCGACTGGCGTCCGGACCTGGAGGTGGCGGGTTACTGGTGGCCGTACGACGGCGAGGCCCAACTCCCGCCCGAGCTACGGGACTTCCTGGACGCGGGTCCGCCGCCCGTCTTCGTGGGCCTGGGCAGCGCGACCGTCCCGGATCCGGCGCGGCTGAGCGCCGAGGTCGTGGGCGCCCTGCGCGGGGCCGGGCTGCGCGGGGTGATCCAGCGGGGCTGGGGTGGCCTCGATGCCGCCGGGGACGACGTACTGACCATCGGCGAGGTGCCGCACTCCGCGCTGTTCCCGCGGATGGCCGCCGTGGTCCACCACTGCGGGGCGGGCACGACCGGCGCCGGGCTGCGCGCCGGGGTGCCGGCCGTTCCGGTACCGGTCCAGTTCGACGAGGGCTTCTGGGCCGCTCGCCTGGTCGCGCTCGGCGTGGCGCCCCGCGCTGTGCCGCTGCGGAACTTCACGGCCGAGGCGCTGGCGGCCGCCCTGCGGCAGGCGACCGGTGATCCGTCCTACGGCCGTCGCGCCCGGGCCCTGGCCGACCGACTGGACGCCGAGGACGGCGTGGCTCCGGTCCTCGATGCGGTGAACCGCCTCCAGGGCTGAGCGCGCTCGGACCGGGCGAGCGCCGGGCCGACGTCCACCTCGCCAAGGACCTCGAAGCCGTCGAGACCCCGCGTCAGGGCCCGGCAAGCCGTGCGTCGGCCGGCTGGAGGATGCCGAGGAGGAGGCGGACGAGTTCGTCGACGACCTCGTCGAGGGTCGCGTCCACCCAGCCCGCCGTCCAGTCGTGCAGCAGCCCGTTGACGCTGCCGATGAACGCGGTCGCGGCGAGGCGGTAGTCGCGGGGCGCCGCCTCGCCTCGGGTGACGGCGGACGCCGCCTCGGCGCAGACGAGGTCGACCCAGCGGGCCCGCCGGGCGAGGCGCTGTTCCTCCAGGCGGGGGCTGACGCCGATGATCTCGACGAAGGTGATGCGGATGCGGCGCGGGTCGGAGGTGACGTTCGCGGCGTACGCGCGGAAGATCTCGGTGGCGCGTTCGGCGAGCGGCAGGTTCCCCGCGCCGGCCACCGCGGCCAGCACGGCCTCCTCCGCCCACGCGTTGACCTGGAGGTGCAGGGCCGCCAGGACGTCCTCCAGCGTGCGGAACTCCTCGTAGAACTGACGCGTCGACAGGCCCGCGGCCTCGCTCAGCGCCGCGACCGTGGTGCCCCGGTAACCGGGGCTGTCGCCGAACAGTTGGAGCGCGGCGTCGAGGAAGCGGCGCCGCCGCTCGGCCTGCCGCTCCTCGGCCGACTTGCCGCCGTAGCGACCGGTGGGCGCCTTGAGCCTGCCCGCCACGCTGTCCTCCCACCGCTTCGCCGACCCGACGGCCAATTTTGTCGTGTACGCAGTCTTGTGGAGAAGGGCACCCCCTCCTTACTTTTCAGTAAGTTGATTCTGAAAGCACCTGTGTTCAGATTCACCATCCCGTTCTTGGCATGCCCCACTCCGGACGCCCACCTCAGAGGAAGAGAGCAGTCATGCCTGCCATCAGACCCAGGCACCTGTGCTCCGTAGCCGCCGCCCTCGCCCTGACCGTGACCGCTCCCGCGACCGCCGCAACGGCCGCAGCCGACTCCGCCGCCCTGCGGGAGGTGCTGTTCGTCGGCAACAACTGGGACGGCACCGCCGATGTCATCAAGTCCTCCGGCGACTTCGCGAGGATCGGCCGTATCGACGTCATCCCCGACAAGGACGAGCGGATGGCGGAGATCAACGCCGATCCGATCAAGTGGATCTACTTCATGGCGATCCGCAACAGCGTCGGCGAGGGCCATGACCAGTTCGTCGACGACATGTACTCCACGCCGGACGGCACGTCGATGGTCGTCTCCCGGCCGAGCTTCGCCGACGTGGTCTCCATCGACCTGGCCACCGGTGACATCAACTGGCGCTTCGCCGTGTCCGGTTACCGCGCCGACCACATGGCGGTCTCCCCCGACGGCAAACGGGTCGCGGTGTCGGCCTCGACCTCCAACACCGTGCACGTGCTGGACATCGACTCCGGCAAGGAGTTGGGCAAGTTCGCCACCGGCGACAAACCGCACGAGAACATCTTCACCCAGGACGGCAAGTACATCTACAACATGGCGATCGGCGACGTGAACACACAGACCGACGCCCCGTGGCTGGACTGGACGAAGGGCGACCGGCGCGTCACCGTCGTCGACGCGACCACGTACCAGCAGGTCAAGGTCATCGACATGCGCCCGGCCCTGGACGCGATCGGCCTGACGGACTACTCCGACGCGGTCCGGCCGGCGGTGTTCTCGCCGGACGAGTCGAAGCTGTACTTCCAGGTGTCGTTCTTCAACGGCTTCTTCGAGTACGACCTGGCCACCGACAAGATCACCCGTACCAAGACCCTGCCGAAGAACCCGGCGACCAGCGACGACCGCACCACCTTCGTCAACGACTCGCGCCACCACGGCCTTTCGATGAGCCCCGACGGCAGCAAGCTGTGCGTCGCGGGCACGATGGACGACTACGCGACCGTGGTCAACCGCACCACCCTCCAGGAGGGCCCGCTCGTCACCGCCTCCAAGCCCTACTGGGCCACCGTCAGCGGTGACGGCAAGTCCTGCGTGGTCTCCGAGAGCGGCACCGACCAGGTCACGGCCATCGACTTCGCCACCGGCAGGAAGCAGGTGTCCGTACCGGTCGGCGACCACCCGCAGCGGGTCCGGCTGGCCCATGTACCGGCCGACTGGGCCAGCCCGCCGACCGGCTGATCGGATCAGGAACCGGCGCCTTCGAGATCAGCCCAGGACCTTGAGCACCGCACCCACCCCGTCCTCGGTCGCCATGTGCCGCGCGGCGACCGAGGCGGCCCGGGTGTACGTCTGCCGCCGTACGGCCCGACCGAGCGCGTCGGCGAGCCGTTCGGCGGTGAGGGAGGCGAAGGGGATCGGGTCGGTGGCCGCCCCGATCGCGGCCAGCCGCCCGGCCCAGAACGGCTGGTCCGCCGTCACCGGCACGGGGACGGCGGGGACCCCGGCGCGCAGAGCCGCCGCCGCGGTGCCCGCCCCGGCGTGATGGACCGCCGCGGCCACCCTGGGGAACAGCAGCTCGTGCGGTACGTCACCGATCGTCAGGACGTCGTCGCCGGCAGCCGCGAGTCCGGCGTTGCCCGCCTGGAGGATCCCGCGCAGCCCGGCGCGGCGCAGCGCCTCGACGGCGATCTCGCTCAGCCGCTCACCGTCGCCGCCCGCCATGCTGCCGAAGCCGATGAACACCGGGCGCGCCCCGGCCGCGAGGAACTCCTCCAGATCCGGGGGCAGTCGCCGGTCCGGGCCGACGTACGGCCACCACGTGCCGACGATGTCGAGTCCCGCGCGCCAGTCGGACGGACGCGGCACCAGCGACGTGCTGAAGCCGTGCAGGACGGGCCAGTTCGCCCGCTCCTGCCGTCGGCGCATCTCGGAGGGGCGGAGCGGGGGCAGGTCGAGGCGGCGGCGCAACTCGGTGACGGCCTCGGCGTAGACGCGGTCGGCCATGCGCAGCGCGAAGCGTCCGGCGGCGCGGTTGCCGAGGCGGCCCAGGGAGCGGGTTCCCATGACGTTGGGCGGGAAGTCGCCGGTCGGGGCGGTGGGTTGGAGGTAGGCGCCGACCGCCGGGATGCCCGTGGCCTCGGCCAGGTGCCGGCCCAGCGGTGCGGTGGTGGCCGACAGCAGGAGCAGGTCCGTGCCCTGGTCCGCCACGTCGGCGAATCCCCGGCCGAGCTCGGTGACGAACGCGGCCGCGGTGCGCAGCAGTTCGCGTCTGTTCTCGACGCCGCCCGGGGATGGCGGGCGGGTGGGCAGACTCCTGAACTCCAGGCCGGCCTCGCGTACCAGGGGCGCGAAGGCGTCGGTCGTGGCGAGGGCGACGTCGTGCCCGGCGTCGCGCAGACCTGCCCCCAGCCCGGTGTACGGCGCGACGTCGCCGCGTGATCCGGCGGCGGTGATCAGGATCCTCATCTGTCCTCCTCACGGTCCGCCCGGCGGGCCGCGTTCGCGTGGACGGCCTTGCAGAGGTAGGCGGCAAGGCCCGGCCGCTGCTGCGACGGCGGTACGACGAGCGCGAAGGCGCGCGGGTCGGCGGCGAAGTCGTCCGCGATACGCCGGTGCATGTCCGGCGGACAGGTGGTGAACCAGCGGGCGATGTGCAGCCGGTGCTCCTCCGCGAGGTCCATGACGCGCTCGCCGTCGCTGGGCTCGCCTTCGTCGAAGGCCGCGAGCAGCTCTCCGCGCCAGGCGGCGGCCTCGCCCATGAGCTGCCGCCAGTCCTCCTTGGTGTGGGCGGCGGCGCGCGCCATCGACTCCTTCTGCCCCGCCGAGTCCTGCCACTTGAGCTGCGCCTCGGTGGCGTAGCTCAGGTCGAAGCCGATCTCGCCGAAGACCTCGAAGCGTTCGGCGGGGGTCAGCTGCACGCCCGTCCGCTGGACCTCGATGGCCTGCTCGGCGACCTCGGCCAGCCGCTGGAGCCGGCCGATCTCCTCGCTCAACTGCCGCAGCCGTGCCTGGAGATGCTCCAGCGGGTTCGCCTGCGGGTCGGCGAGGATCTCGTCGAGCGAGAAGCCGAGTTCCCGGTAGAAGAGGATCTGCTGGAGTCGGGCCAGGTCGGCCTCGCTGTACAGCCGGTAACCGGCGCCGCTGCGGCCACTGGGCGAGAGCAGTCCCGCCCGGTCGTAGTGGTGCAGCGTGCGCACGGTCACCCCGGCGAAGGCCGAGACCTGCCCCACGGAGTAGCTCATTCACCTGCCCTTTCGTCGGGCTACAGGGTGCAGCCTGACGTAAGGGGAGGGTCAAACGGCGTGTCCTGTACGGCTCCTATCCGACGGTCCGCGCGGCCCACGCGGAGAGCTCGGCCCGGGCGGCGTTCAGCAGGGCGGTCGAGGGAGTGCTCGCCCCGTTCGTCACCAGCGCGTAGTGCAGGGCGCCGGAATCCGAGTCGGTGAGCAGCAGACGGCGGCTGCCCGTGCCGCCCGGTTCCGCGGCCACGCCGATCGGGGTCGTCGAGGTGTACGCCGGCGGCGCGTACGCCGTGCCCAGGTCGGAGACCACGGTGGTGGACCCGGTCGGGAAGGACGCCGGGAGGTGCAGCTCGGTCGGCGCCGTGCCGCTGTTGGAGCGCCACAGCAGCAGTCCGTACTGTCCCGATCCCACCAGCTGCGCCACGTTCGGCAGTGAGCTGGGCACCGGGTTCCAGGTCAGGGTCGTGTCGCCGTCCCGCGAGCGGTCCTCGTAGGTGAAGGCGACCGTGGTCCCGGACGTGGCGCTCGGGTAGAGGCGGTCCAGCAGCCGGGCGTCCTGCCGCAGCACCGGTGTTCCCGAGTCGTCGAGGCGTACGGCGGACAGGTCCTCGTCGTTCCAGGCGTCACCGGCGGTGAGGACCTTGTCGGGGTTGTCGTTCATCAGCTCGTGGTGGCGCCCGTTGTAGATGTCCCACTGCCACTGCGAACCGGAGAGCACCGGGCCGGATCCGGCCGGGTTCGACCACCAACTCGCGCCCGGGACGCGGGAGTCGAGGGCCTGGTACATCGCCTTGAGGACGGTCGGCGCCTTGTCGGAGACCGACCCGGCCAATGGGTGGCCGAACTCGCTGATGATCGCGGGCGTGTTCGTGGCCGAGGCGCGGTCGCGGACCGTGCCGAAGTCGCCGGCGTACTGGCCGTCGGCCGCCTTGCCCCACATGAAGACCCCCGAGATGGCCTTCTGGTCGTAGAAGTGGGTGTTGAAGACGTATCGCGGCCCTAGCGTGCCCGAGTCCAGCAGTCCGCCTTCCTGCTTCTGGAAGTCGATGTTGGCGTTCCAGAAGAGGTTCGGCTCCGCGAAGAGCGGCTTGTCCTGCCAGCCGGCCGCGTCCATGCGGGACCGGAACCTCTCGTAGAACGGCCACAGCACGTCGCGTTCCCAGGTGCGGCTGGTCTGGCCGGAGTCGTAGACGCCCGCGTGCGGTTCGTTGTACGGGTCGAAGCCGACGACACCCGCGAACTCGGCCGCGGAGACGTTCTGTTTGACGTACGCCATCGTCTTCTGGGCGGTGGCCAGGAAGGCGTCCTGGAGGCCGTACTCGTTGTGCCAGAAGTCGTACGACGCCTGCTTCACGGCCTCGTTCTGGGTGATGTTCTGGCCCCAGAACAGGCAGATCCCGCAGTTCTCGTCCGGATAGTTCCCCAGGTCCACGGCCCACTTGGGGGCGCCGTCGCCCGTGTACCAGCTGTCCGGATCGAACAGGTGGCGGGAGTAGAGGTCCTGGTGGAAGTCGGGGTAGACGCGGATGCCCGCGTCGAGGAAGGCGCGCATCTGGGCGGTGGCGGCTGCCAGGTACGTGGTGTCCACCTGGCCGCGTACGGGTTCCGCGTAGGCCCAGGACAGCAGGAAGCGGATCGAGTTGCCGCCGCCGAGGGCGCGCAGCGCGGTCGCGGACTTCTTGGCGTCGGCGACCGAGGCGAAGGGCAGGCCCTTGTTCTCGGCCAGCTTGGTCTCGCCGGAGACGTTGTAGCCGCGCAGTACCACCTCGCGGCCGTTTCCGTCGGTGAAGCGGCCGTTCTGGACGGTGAGGGGCGTTTCGTCGAACCAGAGGGAGTCGGGGAGGGTGGCGGCGGTGGCGGGAGTGGGGCCCGCCACCGTCAGGGATCCGAAGAGGACGACCAGGACAACGATCAGACGCGTCCGGATATTCGGCATGTCCACTACAGTCCGGTGATTTCAGGACACAGTCAACACCCCTGACTCTGGAGTAAGTTCAGTCTCGGCCATCACGCCGGCCTCATCCCTCGCCGGGCGGATCGAACGGTCTCGCGCCGCGTCGAGCCCCCGATCGGCCGCCGCCGGCGCGTCGCCGTCACCACCGGACACCGCGCGCCGCGCCCTCGTGACAGCTGTTCAACTCCCGACCCTGCGCGTCAGGTTCAGCAGGTACTCCTTGCGGTTCAGCGGGTTAAGGTCGGTGCGGCGGCGCTCCGGGAGCGTGCCGCGTGGGGCGGGCGCGTAGTGGTCGAAGGCGCTCTCCAGCTCGCCCTCACCGCGCGTGAGCCCCGGTAGGTGCTGCTCCAGTTCGTGCACGTGGGCCGCGGGCACCGAGCCCTCCAGCGAGCAGAAGGCGCCGCGGGTCCGCGTGCTCTGCGGCACCGCGCGCAGCCTGGTCAGCACCGGCAGCAGGGCGGCCAGGGTGTCGGTCGGGGCCTCGATGCGGAAGCCGTGCATCGGCTCGTGCACCTCGGTGCCCGCCCGGCGCAGGGCCTCGGTCAGGACCAGCGGGGTCAGGCCGCGGAAGTCGTAGCCGGTGCTGGACATGCTCTTGTCGAAGCCCTGGTGGGCGTGGCTCTGCCGGGGCGAGTAGCCGCAGTGGGTCATGGTGACGGTGCAGTCGGGGACCTGCCAGCCGTGCAGGCCCTGGCCGAGTGTCTCGCGGACGGTGTCCTCGACGGCCTTGAAGAAGGCGTACGGCATGGAGCCGAGCTCCACCTCCAGCCGGAAGGACACGCCGGATCCGACCGGGGCGGGGCCGACGCGCAGGCCGATCGTCGCGAGGAAGGGGTTGCCGTCCTTCTTGTTGAACTCGACGGCCGCACCCGAGCCGACCGGCCGCTCGACGCACAGCGGTGTCGTCTCGCGGAAGGTGACGTCGAGGCCGAACTCGTCGGCGAGCGTGGCCTGGATGACCTCCTTCTGCACCTCGCCGTAGAGGGAGACGAACGTCTCCTGCCGTACCTCGTCGTGGCGCAGGTCGATCAGCGGGTCCTGTTCGGCGAGCCGGGTGAGTGCGCGGTGCAGGGCCCGCCGGTCCGCTCCGCGGCCCGGGACGACGACGGTTTCGAGGGTGGGCGGGGCGAAGAAGTGCCCGTGCGACTTGCGGGGTTCGCCGATGACGTCGCCGATTTTGATGTCGGTCAGCCCCCACAGCTTGGCGATCCGGCCCGCTGCCACCAGATCCTCCCGGACGTCCGTGCCCTGGTCGAAGACGCTGATCGCGGTGATCCGGCCCTCGGCGCGGGTGTCGCCGAGGTCGCCGGCGTCGCTCGATTCGCCGGGCGCGCCGAAGCGGATCCGGTCGCGGGCGCGCAGGGTGCCCGAGAACATCCGCGCGTACGCGACCTTCTCCCCCGCCGGGCCCCGCTCCACCTTGAAGACGGTCCCCGAGACCGGTCCGTCGGGGTCACCGCCGGCGGCGGGCAGCAGCTCCCTGATGCCGTCGATCAGCGCGTCGACGCCGGCGCCGGTGACGGCGGAGCCGAAGTACACCGGATGGACGAGGGCCTGCCGGGTCCGGTCGACGAGGGCGGCGTGGAGGCGGTCGTAGGAGACCGTGTCCTCGACGTAGGCGGTCAGCAGGTCGTCGTCGAGGTCGGCGAGGACGTCGAGCGCGGACGGGCCGAGGCCGGGCAGGAAGCGCGCGTCCCGGGTGCCGAGTGCGGAGGCCGTGCCCATGGGTACGACGGCTGCCGTCAGCCGTTGCGAGACGGCCCGCAGGACGGCGTCGTACCGCGCGCCGCGTCGGTCGATCTTGTTGACGAAGACGAGGGTGGGGATGCGCAGCCGTTGCAGTGTGCGCATCAGGACGCGGGTCTGCGGCTGCACGCCCTCGACGGCCGAGACGACCAGCACGTCACGTCGTCCAGCGCGAAGGAGACGACGGCGGACTTGATGGTGATGCCGCGCTGCCGCTCCAGCGCGAGGGAATCGGTCTGCGTGTTCCCGGCGTCGACGCTGCCGATCTCGTCGATCACGCCTGCGGTGTGCAGCAGGCGTTCGGTCAGGCTGGTCTTACCGGCGTCGACATGGGCGAGGATCCCGAGGTTGAGCAAGTGCACGAAGCGTCATGTCCTTCGATGAGGGGGTCGTTCCTTCCTGGGGGGACATGAACGCAGTGCGCATGGCTGCTCCTCTGTGCGTGACGTCGGGACCGGCAGTCCAGCAGGACCAGCCCCGCTCAGGCAATGGATTAACGCTCAACAAACAGCTGCCGTAGCACTCGCCGGGTCTCGGCGATGTTGTTGTCGCTGTGCTTGAGCATCGTGTGGACGACGTCCGACAGCGGCGCCGACCTGTGGCGTGCCACCGGCACGTCCCTACGGCTCGCGGTGGCACGGGTGACCTCCCCGGTGACCGCGACACCGTTCGCGGCGAGCTGCTCGGCGAAGACCTGCCCGGCGTCGATCGACGTGTCCTGGACGCGGGGCCCATCGACGACCAGCGCACGGACCGGGCTGATCGTGTCGGGGTAGTAGCCGTCGTTCCAGCCGTGGGCCAGGGTCGGCTCGGGGAAGAGACTGCCGTCGACGGCGACCTTCACCGTGGTCGGGCCCGCGGCCTCCAGTCCGGCGACCACGGTCTTCGCCAGGTCGGCGAGGTCGGCGGTGGTCAGGGTGCGGTCGCCGCCGCCGACGAGGGTCGGGGTGCCGTTGCCGTAGACGACCTTGGTGGTGAACCGGTGGCGCGGGACGAGCACCGTCAGCGCGGCGGTCGGCGTGGCCAGCTTGGCATTGGACGCCGGCATCAGCGCGGTGGCTGCGTTGTGGTTCCAGATGGCGGTGTCCGAGTCCGCGTCGAGGACCACACCGCTCACGTTCGAACCCAGCCGCTGGTCGAGTACGCGGGTCTCCAGGTCCGTGGCCATCCGCTGGTCGGCGGCGTCCAGGGCGTCGGTCCCGGCCGCCGCCCCGACGCCCTTGTCGGCGGCGAAGGCGGCCGGACCCACCAGCGCGGCCGAGGCGACGGGCGTGGCCACGGCGAGGACGAGGGCCCGGCGCAGACCGGTGCCGATGCTGTTCTGTTCGAGGCTTGCGGTGCCTGCGTCGGTCTCTCGGCGGGAAGGTGTTGGCAGGCGTTTCGGCAGGCGTGTCGCTCAGGACGAGGCACAGGCACGATATGCGCGTCGGTGTGCCGGGCTCCCGCGTTCTGTTCGGCTCCGTGTGAGCCCGGGGAGTCGGCGGTCCGTACCACGATCACGGGCCGCGGAGTTGTTCACCAGGCCATTTCAGAGGCCGGTCAACCCGGCACGGGTGATGTGCCTCTCGCCCCTCCTGGTTACGGACAGCGCGCGTCCGTCACTGGTGGCGGGCCGTCCCCCACGTCGTGCGGCTGGTCCCGCGAGGGCCACGGTGGATGCATGATCGACGAGCACTCTCTTGTCGGCCTTGATAACGATGGCCTCGTGGGCGGGCGTCATCAGCGCCATCAGTACCGCCACGACCGCTTCCCCTGACCAGCCGAACCCCTGGTCAGAGGCCCGCCCGTCAAGCTCACGAGGAGGTACCCGCGAGTATGCGCGACATTCTCCCGGTGATCGGCGGCTGGTACGCGGCCCGGGCGCCGTTCGGGCTCGCCACGGTGGTCGCCACCAGCCGCAGCGCCCCGCGCGATCCCGGGGCCGCCATGGCGGTGGGCCCCGGCGACGAGGTGGTGGGCAGTGTGTCCGGCGGCTGTGTCGAGGGGGCCGTCTTCGAACTCGCGCAGGAGGTCGTGGCCGGCGGCGAGGCGCGGCTGGAGACCTTCGGGTACAGCGACGAGGACGCGTTCGCGGTGGGGCTCACCTGCGGCGGCGAGATCACGTTGCTGGTCCGTGCCGTGACGGCCGTGTCGGATCCGTCCTTCGGCGAGGTCGCGGAGTCGGTCGCGGCGGGCCGGCCGGTGACCGTGGCGACGGTGACCGACGGACCCGCGCCGCGCGGAGCGACGCTCGCGGTGTGGCCGGACCGGGTCGCCGGGACGCTCGGCACGTCCGGCCTGGACACGGCGGTCACCGCCGACGCCCGCGGCGAACTCGCTCTCGGCGCCACGGGCCTCAGACACTACGGCCCGCACGGCGAGCGCCGCGAGGACGCGGTCACCGTCTTCCTGCACTCCTTCGCGCCGCCGCCCCGCATGCTGGTCTTCGGCGCGATCGACTACGCCGCCGCGGTCGCCCGCATCGGCGACTTCCTCGGCTACCGGGTCACGGTCTGCGACGCGCGCCCGGTCTTCGCCACGCCGAAACGCTTCCCGGAGGGCGTCGAGGTGATCGTGGACTGGCCGCACCGCTACCTGAGCGGCACCGACACCGACGAGCGCACCGTGATCTGCGTGCTCACCCACGACCCGAAGTTCGACGTACCGCTGCTGGAGGAGGCACTGCGCCGCCCGGCCGCGTACATCGGGGCGATGGGCAGCCGCCGCACGCACGACAACCGGATGCGGCGGCTGGCCGAAGCCGGGCTCGGCGAGGGCGAGTTGGCCCGGCTGCGCTCTCCGGTCGGGCTCGACCTCGGGGCCCGTACGCCCGAGGAGGTCGCCGTGTCCGTCGCCGCCGAGATCGTCGCGCTGCGCTGGGGCGGCAGCGGCGCCCCGCTGACGGCGACCGCCGGCGCCATCCATCCGCACGGGGCGCGAGTCCGCCCGCGGGGAGCATGAGGAAGGAAGCCAGCCATGCGCCGCATGGTGCTGGTCGCGAGCGGCCGGGAGACGCGGGGGCAGGGCACCGCACGAGCCACGCAGATGGCTCGAAACCAATAGGTGTAAAACGGGCGCGACGGGGTAGTCACGGCACAACGGAGGCATACGTGCCCCCGGAACAACGCCTCTGAGCGGGAAGGAGGTCCATGACAGCGCATAGCAGTCACCGGGCCGCTCCCCCAAGCAGGAGCGGCCCGGTTCTCTTTGAGGCGCGGCTCCTTTTGAGGCGCGGCCCCTTTTGACGTCGGCCGTCAGCGCGGGGGCAGCCGGTGCAGTTCCACGTCCGTGAGGCGGCCCTCGGCCACGGTGGCGGTCATGTAGGTGCAGTGGGGCCGGCGGCGGCGGTCGGTCGGCGAGCCGGGGTTGAGCAGCCGCAGGCCGGTCGGTGCGGTGGTGTCCCAGGGGATGTGGCTGTGCCCGAAGACCAGGACGTCGAGGTCGGGGAAGCGGGCGGCGCAGCGCACCTCGCGGCCCTTCGCGGGGCCGGTCTCGTGGACCACGCCGAAGCGCAGGCCACCGAGCTCGACGTACGCCACCTCGGGCAGCCTGGCGCGCAGATCCGGTCCGTCGTTGTTGCCGTGCACGCCGACGAGCCGGGCGCAGCGGCTCTCCAGCAGGTCGAGCGTGGCCGCGTCCACCCAGTCCCCGGCGTGGAACACGACGTCGGCGCGCGGGAGTTCGGCGAGCAGCGGATCGGGCAGTGCCTTGGCGCGCTTGGGCAGGTGGGTGTCGGACATCAGCAGCAGGCGCACACCGTCAGGTTACCGGCGTACGCGATCTTCTGGCCGGTTCCGCACGCGTGGTCGTTGTGGTTGATCGGTGGACAAATCCAGTGACAGGGTTAGCATTTGGCCACGAGCGCCGTAATCCGACGCAAACGCCCAGCGACCCTCAGGGGGGCTCGGAGCCCGATGCCGGTCAAGGTCAGCGTGGTCGTTCCCGTGTACAACCCCGGGGTCTATGTCGAGGAGTGTATCGCCTCGCTGCTCAGACAGTCGCTGCCGCCGGACGAGTACGAAGTGATCTTCGTCGACGACGGTTCCACCGACGACACCCCCGCCCGGCTCGACGCGCTCGCCGCCGCGGACCCCCGGGTGACCGTCGTTCACCAGCCGAACTCCGGCTGGTCGGGCAAGCCCCGCAACGTCGGCATCGCCGCCGCCCGGGGCGAGTACGTGATGTTCGTGGACCACGACGACCACCTCGGCGACGAGGCCCTGCAGCGGATGTACGCCTATGGCGTCGCCAACGGCGCCGACGTCGTGGTCGGCAAGATGGCCGGCAAGGGCCGCGCGGTCCCGGTGGAGCTGTTCCGCCGGGACCACCCCCGCGCCACCGTCGAGAACGCGCCACTGATCGACAGCC
Organism: Streptomyces sp. DT2A-34; assembly: GCF_030499515.1. Lineage (NCBI taxonomy): Bacteria > Bacillati > Actinomycetota > Actinomycetes > Kitasatosporales > Streptomycetaceae > Streptomyces > Streptomyces sp. DT2A-34. Next base: position 302,519 of record NZ_JASTWJ010000001.1, read on the forward strand.
TCACCCCGCACAAGATGTTCCGCCGCGCCTTCCTCGACGACATCGGCCTGCGCTTCCCCGAGGGCAGAAGGCGCCTCGAGGACCACGTCTTCGTCACCGAGGCCTACCTGCGCGCGAGCAACGTCTCCGTGCTCAGCGACTACGTCTGCTACTACCACGTCCGCCGGGACGACGCCTCGAACGCCGGCTTCCAGCGCTTCGATCCGGACGGCTACTTCAAGAACCTGCGGGAGGCCCTGGACGTCGTCGAGCGCCACACCGAGCCGGGCCCGCCGCGCGACCGGCTGTTCCGCCGCTGGCTGCGGGTGGAGATGGTCGAGCGGCTGCGCGGGCGGCGCTTCCTCGCCCTGCCGGCGGACTACCGCCGGGAGCTGTTCGAGGAGATCCGCCAGGTCGTCGTGGAGCGTTTCGGTCCCGGTGTCGCGGCCGGGCTGCAGCCGACGCAGCAGGTCGTCGCCGCGCTGATCGTGGCGGACCGGTACGACGATGTCGAGGCCTTCGCCGAGTGGGAGGCCGGCATCGCCCTCACGGCCGTCCCCGAGCGTGTGGCGTGGCAGGACGGCACGCTGCGGGTCGGTTTCTCGGCCGAGTACGCGTCCGCCGGTGAGCCGATGGCCTTCGCCGCCGACCCGGCCCGTACGCCACTCGACGGCCCGCCCGGGGACCTGGCGGCGGCCGTCGCCCGGGTGGGCGCCGACACCGTGGCCCGGTTCGGCAAGGCCACCGCGGACCTGCTGCTGCGCGAGCGTTCCAGTGGCGCCCAGTACTTCCAGCCGGTGGAGTTCACCCGGGAAGAGGTGCCGGCCGGCGACGACGGCCTGGTCCGGCTGGTGCTGCGCGCGACCGCCGCCGTCGATCCCGGCACGCTCGCGGGCGACGGTCCGTGGGACGCCATCGTCCGCGTCAAGCTGGGCGGCTGGACCAAGGAGTGCCGCCTGGGCCCCGCCCCGCACGGGGACCGCCCCGCCCCGCACGCCGGTGTCGTCGGCGACCACGTGGTCCTGCCGTACTGGACCGCACCGCACGCGAACCTCGCCCTGGACGTGGACCGCGCGACCCACCGCGTCGGCCTCGGCGCCCTCGCTCCGGCCGACGTCACGGTCTCGGGCGACCGGCTGCGCGCACCGCTCCCGCTGTACGTCCCCGACCACGGCACCGAGGTGTCGCTCCGGCTCACCTCGTCCGGCGCCGCCCACCACGCCCCCGCCACGCTGTCCCCCCAGGGGTCCGGGGCGCTGCTGGAGGCCGTCCTGCCCGTCGGCGATCTGCGGGGCAGGACCTGGCGGACGGCGCTCGGGGCTCCCGGGCCGCGGTTCCTGACGCTGCCGTTCGCGCTGCGCGCCGGGGCCGACGGCGTCCAGGTGGTGCGGACTCCACGCCCGGGTGCCGTACGACGGTTCGCCCGCAGGGTACGACGCACTCTCGGTACGGCCCTGCGACGGGCGGCGGCCCGCGTCAGGGCCCGCAGGAGGTGACGGACGGCATGCGACCCCTCGGCATCGAAGGCGCCTGGGCGCTAGAGCCCAAGGTGTTCCCGGACGTCCGGGGCAGTTTCCACGAGTGGTACCGGGGCGAGGAGTTCCGCGAGGCCACCGGCTCCGACCTGTCCCTGGCGCAGGCCAACTGCTCGGTCTCCCGCCGGGGCGTCCTGAGAGGGGTCCACTTCTCCGACGTGCCGCCCGGGCAGGCCAAGTACGTCACCTGTGTGCGCGGCGCCGTCCTCGACGTGGTGGTCGACATCCGCGTCGGCTCCCCCGCCTTCGGCCGGTGGGAGGCCGTGCGCCTCGACGACGACAGTCGGCACGCCGTGTTCCTCTCGGAGGGCCTCGGGCATGCCTTCATGGCACTCACCGACGACGCCACCGTGGTCTATCTGTGCTCGACGGGCTACGCCCCCGAGCGCGAGCACGGCGTCCACCCGCTCGACCCCGAGCTGGACATCGCCTGGCCCGAGGACATCCCGCCGGTCCTGTCCCCCAAGGACGCACAGGCGCCGACGCTGGCCGAGGCGGAGAGGACGGGGCTGCTGCCGTCGTACGCGGCTTGCGGCGCCCTGCAGGGGCGCGGGGCTGTCTCACATGCGGCTCCGCCGCGTGGGCGCGACCAGCCACGACGCAGCCGCTGACGAACGACGACGGATCCCGGCACTACCGGCGAACCGTTCAGCTGCCGCCGGCAACCCGTTCAATCGCCGCACGCAACGGCTCCCACCCCCGCGAACGCCGCACGCCCAACCTGCGGGCCCGCGCCAGCGCCCGCCAGAAACCCGCCCCGACCAGCGTCTCGGGCGCCACCGCCCCCGCCCGGTCCAGGATCGTCTCGGGGACCTTCTGCGGATCGGGAACGTCATACTCGGCAACGATCTCGTCGTACCGATCACGCAACACCCTGTTGCGGGGATCCGCGCCGAACACCACGAGCTGCCCGGTCGGCCGGGTGTCCACAAGAACCGTCACCAGATCAGGGCGATACCGCCCGAGAACCTCGGCGATCTTGTACACGTCACCGGTCCACGCCCCGGTGTGCCGGTCCCGCGCCGCCTCGTCGACGTTGCGCGGCAGCATGTCGTCGAAGACGATCACGCTGGTCCAGTCGGAGTGCCGCTCGACGTTCATGAAGTCCCGCAGCGCGTACTCGAACAGGTGCATGCCGTCGATGAACGACAGGTCGAGGACGGTACGCCGCCAATACCCCAGCGGACTGCGCCCGCGGCCCAGGTTGCGCAGGGGATGACGGCCGCCCTTGAGGTGGATCAGCGGGTTGTCACGGGCGAAGAAGTCGTCGCTGGTGGCCTTGACCAGGTGGACGTCGCAGCGGATCTCCGTGACGACCTTGAAGGCGGGGTCGACGGCGATGGTGGGAACGCGGGAGAGTCTGAGGCTGCGGCCGTCGTTGACGCCGATCTCCAGGTAGTTGCGGTTGCCGCTGACCTTGTGCAGCTCCTTCAGGAACTCATGGCGTTTCACGAAGGGTCTCCTTGCGGATCCGGGGCAGTGCTTCGTGCAGGGCGGTGCGCCAGTCGCGCGCTCGCGCGAGGCCGAGCCGCTGTCGGCGACCCTGCGCGAGGACGCTGTACGCGGGGCGGGGCGCGGGCCTGGGAATGGCCTCGCCGGTGACGGGGCGCACCCGGTCGGGATCGGCGCCGAGGAGCCGGAACACCTCGCGGGCCAGGTCGTACCAGGTGGCCTCGCCGGAGTTGGTGGCGTGGACGATGCCGGTGGCGTCGACGCCGACGCGCGGGCCGAGGCCGGCGATGAGCGCGGCGACGTCGGCGCTCCAGGTGGGCTGGCCGCGCTGGTCGTTCACGACGTCGACGGTGTCCCGGCTCGCCTCGAGCTCGATCATCGTACGGACGAAACTGCGGCCGTGGACGCCGTACAGCCAGGCGGTGCGCACGATGGCGCTCGCACCGGGGAGTTCGTCCCGCACGGCCCGCTCGCCTGCGAGTTTGGTGCGGCCGTAGGCGGTGTTCGGGGCGGTGGGATGGTTCTCCGCGTAGGGGGTTCGGGCGTCGCCGGCGAAGACGTAGTCGGTGGAGACCTGGATCAGGCGGGCCTCGTACGTGGTGCAGGTGTGGGCCAGGAGGCCCGGGCCGTCGCCGTTGACGCGCAGGGCCCGTTCCTCGTCCTTCTCGGCGTCGTCGACGGATGTGTAGGCGGCGCAGTTGACGACCACGTCGGGGCGGTGCGCGGCGAGGGCGCGGTCGACGGCGTCGGGGCTGGTGACGTCGAGGGCACGGTGGTCGAGGCCGGTCACCTGCTCACCGCGCGTGCGGAGTTCCTCGACCACGTCGCGGCCCAGCATGCCGCCGGCGCCGGTGACCAGCCACCTCATCCGTGCTCCTCACCGGCGCGGCGCTTGAGCGGTTCCCACCAGGCGCGGTGGTCGCGGTACCAGGCGACGGTGTCGGCGAGGCCCGACGCGAAGTCGTGGCGGGGCCGGTAGCCGAGTTCGGTGCGGGCCTTGGCCCAGTCGACGGAGTAGCGCAGGTCGTGGCCCTTGCGGTCCGCCACGTGCTCGACCCGGTCCCAGTCGGCGCCGCAGGCCTTCAGCAGCAGGGCGGTGAGATCCCTGTTGCTCAACTCGGTGCCGCCGCCGATGTTGTAGACCTCGCCGGGGCGGCCCTGGGTGCGGACGAGTTCGACGCCGTGGCAGTGGTCGTCGACGTGCAGCCAGTCGCGGACGTTGAGGCCTTCGCCGTAGAGCGGGACCTGCTCGCCGTCGAGGAGGTTGGTGACGAACAGCGGGACGACCTTCTCGGGGAACTGGTGCGGTCCGTAGTTGTTGGAGCAGCGGGTGACGCGCACGTCCAGGCCGTGGGTGCGGTGGTGGGCGAGGGCGAGCAGGTCGGAGGAGGCCTTCGAGGCGGAGTACGGCGAGCTGGGGCGCAGGGGGTCCTCCTCCGTGGCCGAACCCGTCTCGACGGAGCCGTAGACCTCGTCCGTCGAGATGTGCACGAAGGGTTCGACGCGGTGGCGCAGGGCCGCGTCCAGCAGGGTCTGGGTGCCGACCACGTTGGTGAGGACGAAGTCGTCGGCGCCGGCGATCGAACGGTCCACATGGGACTCGGCGGCGAAGTGCACCACCTCGTCCGCCTCGGCCATCAGCTTGTCGACCAGCTCGGCGTCCCGGATGTCGCCGTGCACGAACTCCAGCCGGGGGTGGTCGAGTTCGAGGTTGTCCAGGGTGCCGGCGTAGGTCAGCTTGTCCAGCACCGTGATCCGGGGCGCGTCGGGCGCGGCGGGGGCGTCGCGGGCGAGCAGCGTGCGGACGTAGGTCGAGCCGATGAAGCCGGCGGCGCCGGTGACGAGAAGGTTCATGTGTGGATCTGCACCTTGCTGTGGTCTCCGAGGACGAGTCGGTGGGCGCTGGGAACGCTGGGCGCGGGGGTGACCTCGACGTGCCGGCCGATGAGGGAGGACTCGATCCGGCCGACCCCGTCGATGGAGGAGTCCCGCAGCACGATGGAGAACTCCAACTCGCTGTCGGTGATACGGCAGTTCTCCGCGATGGAGGTGAAGGGGCCGACGTAGGAGTCCTCGACGACGGTGCCGGTGCCGACGACGGCGGGGCCGACGATGCGCGAGTTGACGATGCGGGCGCCCTCCTCGACGACCACGCGTCCGACGGTCTCCGACACGTCGTCGACGTCACCGTCTATGCGGCGCGGGAGGCCCTCCAGGACGGTCCGGTTGACCTCCAGCATGTCGGCGACGTTGCCGGTGTCCTTCCAGTAGCCCTTGATGACCGTGCAGCGCACGTCGGCACGGGCGTCGATCAGGTGCTGGATGGCGTGGGTGATCTCCAACTCGCCGCGCCAGGACGGCGTGATGGCACGGACCGCGTCATGGATCACCGGCGTGAACAGATAGACGCCGACCAGGGCGAGGTCGCTCTTGGGGTGCTCCGGTTTCTCCTCCAGGCCGATCACCTGTCCCGCGTCGTCGAGTTCGGCGACGCCGAAGGAGCGCGGGTCCTGGACGCGGGTGAGCAGGATCTGGGCGTCGGGGCGGTGGGTGCGGAACTCCCCGACGAGGTCGGTGATTCCACCGACGATGAAGTTGTCGCCGAGGTACATCACGAAGTCGTCGTCGTCGAGGTAGTCGCGGGCGATGAGGACGGCGTGGGCCAGTCCCAGCGGCCGTTCCTGAGGGATGTAGGTGATCTCCAGACCGAACTTGGAACCGTCACCGACCGCGTCCTGGATCTCCTCGGCGGTGTCACCGACGATCAGGCCGACGTCGGTGATGCCGGACGCGGCGATGGATTCCAGCCCGTAGAAGAGCACGGCCTTGTTGGCCACCGGCACGAGCTGTTTGGCCGAAGTGTGCGTGATCGGCCTCAAGCGCGTACCGGCGCCACCGGACAGCACGAGAGCCTTCATCTGCTTCACCTTAGCCCCGATTCCGCCGATTTGACGGTGCCGGGGTTGGCTTGTTCGCAACTGCCGGGCTGCCGGGCGTGTACCGGAATCCGGCCTCACCCGCCCAGGGCGATCTCGCTCCACACCTGTTTTCCGCCACTGACCGGCACCGTTCCCCATGTCGCCGACATGGCCTCGACCAGGAGGATGCCGCGGCCGCCGGTGGCCTCCCAGCTGATGCCGGACGGTTTGACCGGCGTGCGCGGCGAGGCGTCGGCGACCGCCACGCGCAGCCGGCGGTTGACGAGGGTGAGGTCGAGGCGGACCCGGCCGTCGGTGTGCACGAGTGCGTTGGTGACGAGTTCCGAGACGACGAGCAGAGCGGCGTCCATGTCCTGCGGCGGCAGGCCCCAGGTGCGCAGGGTGCGCCGGGTGAAGCGGCGGGCGTGGCCGACGGCCTGCGGGACACGCCAGACCGTCCAGCTCTCGCGCAGCGGGCGTACGGCCATGCCGTCGTAGCGCATGAGGAGCAGGGCGATGTCGTCGCTGCGGCGCGCGCCCAGGAGCAGGGCGTCGGCGACGAGGCCGAGGTGGGCGGGGTCGGAGCGGGCGAGTTCGTGTGCGAGCCGGTCCATTCCGGCGTCGATGTCGGTGTCGGGGGACTCGACGAGGCCGTCGGTGGTGAGGGCGACCACGGTGCCGGGCCGGAGGCTGAGCGGGCTCATCGGGAAGTCGGCCTGCCGCATCACGCCGAGCGGGGGTCCGCCCTCCGCCTCGGCGATCTCCGTGCTGCCGTCGGGGTGGCGCAGCACCGGCGGTGGGTGACCGGCGCGCACGCACCAGGCGGAGCCCTCCTCCAGGTCGACGTCGACGTAGGCGCAGGTGGCGAAGAGGTCGGTCTCCATGTCCATGAGGAGGCGGTTGGCGTGGTGGACCACCACGTCCGGCGGGTGCCCTTCGACGGCGTAGGCGCGCAGGGCGGTGCGCATCTGGCCCATGAGGGTGGCGGCGGCCGCGCTGTGGCCCTGGACGTCGCCGATGACGAGGGCCACGTGGTTGTCGGGCAGTGGGATCACGTCGTACCAGTCGCCGCCGACCTCCAGGCCGGCCGTCGTCGGCAGATAGCGGGCGACGGCCTCCGCGCCGGGCAGCCGGGGCAGGCGGCGCGGCAGCAGCTGGCGCTGGAGCATGCCGACGAGTTCGTGTTCGGCGTCGAAGGCGTGGGCGCGCGACAGGGCCTGGCCGGCGAGGCCGGCGGAGGCGGTGAGCAGGGCGCGTTCGTCGGGGCCGAAGTCGTGCGGGGCGTCCCAGCCGATCAGACAGGCGCCGGCCATGCGGCCCCCGGCGGGCAGCGGCAGTACGGCCAGGCCGCCCGGGCCGACATCGGCGAGGGCGGGCTCCAGCGGGCTGCCGGCGGGCCAGATCTGGGCGCGGCCCTCGCGCAGGGCGGCGGCGAGGGTGGGCATGGCGCGCACGGGCGCGTCGGGCCATTCGCCACGCCACTCCAGGCGCCACAGCTCCGGCCACGACTCGGGTTCGGGCGGGTCCAGGACGGTGACGACGAGACGGTCGTTCTCCAGCTCGGCGAGTGCGATGCGGTCGGCGCGCAGCGGCCTCCGCAGGGCGGTGACCACGGCGTGGCTGACGTCGCGGACGGTGCCCGCGGTGGCGAGGGCGGCGGCCAGACGCTGGACGCGGGCCACGTCGGTGACCTCGGCGCGCAGGGTGGAGGTGTCGGCGACGGTGCCGACGAGGCGGGCCGGGTTGCCCTCGCCGCCGGGCAGGAGCCGGCCGCGCAGCCTGAGCCACTTGGGCGGTCCGGTGGGCTGCAGGACCCGGAACTCCAGCTCACGTTCTCCGATGGACATGTGGCCGGCCTCGACGACGGACATCAGCGACGGCAGGTCCTCCGGGACGGTCAGGCCCAGCAGGGTCTCGACCTTGCCGTCGAAGTCCGCCGGGCCGAGGCCGAACAGCTCCAGGATGTCGTCGCCGACCTCGACGCGGCCGCTGTCCATGGCGAGGCTGAACGCGCCGGCCTGCAGCTCGCCGCCCTCGGCGACCGCGGGCAGGGCGGGAAAGGCGACGGCCTCGGCGACCAGCTCCAGGCACACGCGGTCCTCGGTGTCGAAGCCGCCCGGGCTCTCGCTCACGGCCAGCACACAGCCGCCGCCGTCGTCGCCGTGAGCGGGCAGGACGGCCAGGTGGAAGTCCCGTGACGGCGCCCGTCGCGACGCCGCGGAGTCGGCGACCTCCTCCGGGGTGAGCCAGACGGAGCGGCCGGTGCGGTGGGCGTCGGCGACCGGGGACCGTCCGGCCGGGGCGTAGCCGTCGCGCAGTCCGTACAGGGTCCGGGGCACGCCCACGGACTCGATCAGGCACAGCAGCTCGCCGTCCTCGCTCGGCGTGTACACGGCGGCGAAGGCGGCCCCGCTGAAGACGAGCGCCTGCTCCAGGACCCGGCGCAGCCGCTCGGGCGAGTCCGGCTCGACGGCAAGCGCCTTCAGGGCACCTTCGGCGCGCAGACTCCTCGTCCTGCGTCCCGCGGCGCCCTCATTGACCACGTCCGCCATTACAGCGCTTATGAGACACCTGCGCAGCCCCTGTGACCGTTCGATGAAGCGTCGACGAGGGCGGCGCTCGAAATCCTCCGAACAGTTCTTGACGCATGCGTTCCGCACGGTGATCTCGTGACAGGCATGACTGTCCGTGCCCGCCCGGCCGCTGGAAGTCTCGGCGTCGGGCCACGGAGGGGGACGCATGGACAAGCGGTACGAGGTGTACGCGCTCGCCGACCGGCACTTCTACGAGACGCCTGAACGCATGCCGGCGGAGACGCCGGGCACCGGGCTCGGCTACGAGACGGCCCGGCGCGAGGTGCCGGAGGGCTGGGACGCGGCGCGCATCGGTGACTGGCTGACGCTCACGCCGCTCGACGCGGACGGGGCGCCGGTGCCGGGCCCGGCCCAGGGCTGGAAGATCCATGCCTCGGCCACCCGGGCGGGCGCGGAGCGGGTCGCCGCGATCGTGTGGGACTACTGCGTGCCCCGGCGCATCCCGTTCAAGTTCGTGCCCGGTCCGCATCTGCTGCATCTGCGCAACACCAAGTACGCGGCCCGCGACACCAGCGGCAAGTTCGTCACGATCTACCCGGCCGACGAGGAGCAGCTGCACGTCGTGCTGCGCGAACTCGGCAAGCTCCTGGAGGGCTTCGAGGGGCCGTACATCCTCACCGATCTGCGGTGGTACGACGGCCCGCTCTACGTCCGCTACGGCGCTTTCGCCCGCACCTTCGTCGTCGACGAGCGCGGCTCGCTCGTGCCGGCGGTGGTGGACGGCGAGGGCAAGCGGGTGCCGGACCGGCGGGCGCCGTCCTTCCAGGTGCCCGAGTGGGTGACGCTGCCGGCCTTCCTGGAGCCGCATCTGACGGCACGCAACACCACGACGGTGGGCGAGCTGCCGTACCGCATCGAGAAGGCGCTGCACTTCTCCAACGGCGGCGGGGTGTACGCGGGCACCGACACGCGGGACGGGCGCAAGGTCGTGTTGAAGGAGGGGCGTCCGCACGCGGGGCTGGCCGCCGACGGGGCGGACGCGATCGCGCGGCTGGAGCGGGAGAAGGCGGCCCTGGAGCAGGTGGCGGGGACGGGCGTGGTGCCGGAGGTGCGGGACTGGTTCACGCTCGGCGACCACCGGTTCCTCGTCATGGACTTCCTGGAGGGGCGCCCGCTGAACTCGTTCTTCGCCGAGCGGCATCCGCTGCTCACCCCGGACCCCGACCCGAAGGCGGTGGCCGAGTACACGGCGTGGGCGGTGCGCATCCACGGGGCGGTGGAGCGGGCGGTGGAGGCGGTGCACGCGCGCGGGATCGTCTTCAACGACCTGCACGTCTTCAACATCATGGTCGGCCCCGACGAGGAGTCGGTGTCCCTGCTCGACTTCGAGGCGGCGGCGCCGGTCGAGGAGAACGGCCGGCAGGTGGTCGCCCACCCCGGCTTCTTCGCCCCGCCGGACCGCAAGGGCATCGACGTCGACCGCTACGCGCTGGCCTGTCTGCGGCTCGCCCTGTTCCTGCCGGTCACCACGTTGTTCGTGGTGGACCGGGGGAAGGCGGCCCACCTGGCGGAGGTGATCCTCCGTCAGTTCCCGGACGTACCGAAGGAGTTCCTCGACGAGGCGGTCGCGGAGATCACCCGGGACACCGCCGTGCGCGCGCCTTCCTTCGTCGAACCGGGCGACTGGCCGTACAGCCGCGACTCCATGGTCAAGGCGCTGCTCGCCTCGGCGACCCCGGAGCGCGACGACCGGCTCTTCCCCGGCGACATCACGCAGTTCAACGACGGCGGCGGCCTCGGGCTCGCGCACGGCGCGGCCGGGGTGCTGTACGCGCTGGACTCGGTCGGCGCCGAGCGGTACGAGGAGGGCGAGCGCTGGCTGCTGGCCCGGACCGCGCCGCCGCCGACGGGCACACCGCTGGGGCTGTACGACGGTCTCGCGGGCGTCGCCCACGTCCTGGACCGGCTCGGTCACCGCCAGCGCGCCCTCGACCTGGTCGAGCGCGTCCTCGCGGAACGGTGGCAGAACCTCTCCTCCGACCTGCACGGCGGACTGGCCGGACTCGGGCTGGTCCTCGGCGAACTGGCCCGCACGACCGGCGAGTCGGAGCTGCGCGGCCGTGCCGCCGAGGTCGCCGACATCCTCGTAAGTCGACTCGCGCAGCCCCTTCCGGAGACCCCGAAGCGACGCCGGGCCGGGCTGCTGCGAGGGGCGAGCGGTCCCGCGCTCTTCCTGCTGCGGCAGTACGAACGCACCGGTGAGCCCCTGCTGTTGAAGGCCGCCGAAGTGGCGCTGCGCCGGGACCTGGACTGCTGCATGACGCACCCGACCGGCTCGCTGGAGGTCGACGAGGGCTGGCGGACGCTGCCGTACCTCGGTGACGGGAGCGCGGGCATCGGGATGGTCCTGGACGACTACCTCGCCCACGGCGCCGACACCGACGGGGAATTCGAGCGGGCCCGCGCCGGGATACTGACCGCCGCCACCAGCCGCTTCTACGTACAGCCCGGCCTCTTCCAGGGCCGCGCCGGGATGATCCTGCACCTCGCCCGCACGGACACGCCCGGCGCGAGCGGGAAGCGGCTCGCCGAGCAGATCGACGGGCTCGGCTGGTTCTCGATGGACTACCAGGGCCAACTGGCCTTCCCCGGCCACCAGATGATGCGGCTGTCGATGGACCTGGGCACCGGAACGGCAGGGTGCCTGCTCGCGCTCGGCGCGGCCCACGCGGCCCCCGGCGATCCGGCCACCGCTCACCTGCCGTTCCTGCCGCCGCTCGGGCGGCCCCACATACGCGGTTCCGCGACTTGACGGAGCCGTGACCCAACCCCGTCCCCACGAGTGGACGACACCGATAGGAAGGAAGGCGACATGGCACTTCTCGACCTGCAGGCGATGGAGTCCGAGGAGCACACGGGCGGCGGCGGCGCCAGCACGCTCAGTCTGCTGTCCTGCGTCAGCGCGGCGAGCCTGACGCTCTGTCTCTGACGATCACCGTGCGCCCATGACTCCGGGCGGTCCGCTCCCGCGAGGGAAGGACCGCCCGGGGTCCTGCACACCGTCCTGGACACCGTTCTGCACACGGCTCTGCACACGGTTTCTGCACACACCGAGGGGTGAGGGGTGCAGCCCCATGACACAAGCCATCAGGACGCTGCCCGGGCCGCTCGGTCCGGCCCCCGCCCGCTGTCTGGTCCTGTGCCTGGTGAGCACGGCCGCCACCGGCGCCGGTCTGCTGCTGCCCGCCGCGCTGGGGCACACCCTCGACCTGCTGCTGACGCGGGCCCCGGCGACCCGCTGGGTGCTGTACTGCGCCGCGATCGTCGTACTGCTCGCCCTGCTCGACGCCTGCGAGACCGTGCTGGGCGGCACGGTGGACGCCCGCACCACCGCCTGGCTGCGCCGACGTCTGACCGGGCATGTCCTGGCCGTCGGCCCGCGCGCCGCCGCACGCTTCGGACCCGGAGACCTCGTCGCCCGCCTCGTCGGCAACGCCGCCCAGGCCGGCACGGCACCGACCGCCCGGGCCGCTCTGCTCGCCGCGCTCGCCGGACCTGTCGGGGCCGTGGTGGCCCTCGCTCTGATCGACCCGTGGCTCGCGGCCGTGCTGCTGGCCGGAGCACCGGTGCTGGCCCTGCTGCTGCGCGCCTTCGCCCGCGACACCAGGGAATGCGTGACGCGCTACCAGCAGGCCCAGGGCCGGATGGCGCAGGCCCTCTCGGAAGCCGTCGGAGGCCATCGCACCATCGAGGCGGCGGGTACGGCCGACCGGGAGACGGCACGGATCCTGCGGCCGTTGCCCGAACTGTCCGACGCCGGGCACCGTATGTGGCGGGTGCAGGGGCGGGCCGCGGGCCGGTCCGTCGCCGTGGCCCCGCTGCTCCAACTCGGCGTCGTCGCCGTGGCCGGGGTCCTGCTCGCCGGCCACCGGCTGACGGTGGGCGAGGTGCTCGCGGCCTCCCGGTACGCGGTCCTCGCCACCGGCGTCGGCGTGCTGGTCGGCCATCTCGCGGGCCTGGCGCGGGCCCGAGCGGCGACCGCCCGCCTCGGCGAGGTGCTCGCCGAACCGGCTCCCGGCTACGGAGACCGCTCGCTCCCGCCCGGCCCGGGCCGGCTGGAACTGCGCGGGGTGACCGCCCGGCGCGGTGGGCGTGCCGTGCTCGACGGCGTCGACCTCGTGGTGCCCGGCGGCACGACGCTCGCCGTGGTGGGCCGGTCGGGCGCGGGCAAGTCGCTGCTCGCCGCGGTCGCCGGGCGGCTGGCCGAGCCGGACGCCGGAGAGGTGCTGCTCGACGGGGTGCCGTTGCGCGCACTCACCCACGGCGCACTGCGCCGGGCCGTCGGTCACGCCTTCGAGCGCCCCGCCCTGCTGGGCGGCACGGTCGAGGAGGAGATCGGTCTCGCCCTGTCGTCCCCCTCCCCCGCCCGCATCCGGGAGGCGTCCCGTACGGCCCACGCGGACGACTTCGTGCGCCGCCTCCCCCGGGGTTACGCCACCGCCGTCGCCGACGCCCCGCGCTCCGGCGGGGAGTCCCAACGCCTCGGCCTCGCCCGGGCGTTCGCCCACGGCGGCCGTCTGCTGATTCTCGACGACGCCCTCTCCAGCCTCGACACGGTGACCGAGGCGCGCATCACCGCGGCCCTGGTCGACGGCGGCCCGCACGCCGGCACCCGGCTCCTGATCGCCCACCGCGCCGCCACGGCCGCCCGCGCGGACGCGGTGGCCTGGCTGGACGGGGGGCGGGTGCGGGCGGTGGGGCCACACGAGCGGCTGTGGCGGATCCCCGAGTACCGGGCGGTGTTCGCGGACGGAGGGGTCGCGGACGGAGGGGTCGCGGACGGAGGGGTCGCGAACGGAGGGGTCGCGAACGGAGGGTTCGCGGATGGGAAGTTCGCGGATGGGGAGCGGCCATGACCGAGGGCGTCCACCGGCGCGGCCTGCGCTTCCTGCGGGACCGGTGGCGGGTCGTGGTGCGGCTGGCCGGCTGGTCCGTTCTGGAGACCGGGCAGACCTTCCTCACCGGGTACGCGCTCGCCCGCGCCCTGGACGACGGGTTTCTGGCCGGGCGTCCCGGGATCGGGCTCGCCTGGCTGGGCGTGGCCGGACTCGGCGTGCTCGTCGGGGCGTACGGCACCGTACGGGTGTACGGCGCGGTCGCCGCGCTGGTCGAACCGCTCCGGGACCGGCTGGTCGCACGGGTCGTCTCACGCGGCGTGCGGGAGGCGGACGCCGGGGCGCTGTCCGGGCTGACACAGCAGGTCGAGATCGCGCGGGACACCTTCGCCGGGCTGGTGATGGTGTCGCGTTCGTTCGTGTTCACCGCGGCCGGCGCCGTCGCGGGACTGGTGTCGCTCGACCCGCTGCTCCTGCTGGTCGTCGGGCCTCCGCTCGCCGCGGGTCTCGGCCTGTTCGCGGCGACGCTGCGACCGCTGGCCCGCCGCCAGGAGGCGTTCCTCGTCGCCGACGAGGCGCTGGCCGACCGGCTCGGCGCCGTCTGCCCGGGACTGCGGGACATCACGGCGGCCGGTGCGGAGGAACGGGTCGCCGCCGCCACGGGAAGCCGTGTCGACGCCGAGTTCCGGGCCGCCCGCTCCCTCGCCCGCTGGGGTGTCCTGCGCGTGGCCTCGCTCGCGCTCGGCGGCCAACTCCCGATCGTGCTGCTCCTCGCCTGCGCACCCTGGCTCCTCGACCACGGCGTCACCCCCGGCGCCCTGGTGGGCGCCCTCGCCTACGTCACCCAGTCCCTGCTGCCCGCCCTGCACAACCTGGTCCACGGCCTGGGCACCAGCGGCTCACGCCTGGCGGTGGTACTGCGCCGCCTGACCCGCGAAACCTCCTCCGGAGCGGGGGCCGGGACTGGGACCAGGGCCGAGGCCGACCCGGATTCGGCGCCCCGTACACGCCCCGCCGACGGAACCACCGCGCCCCCCACCCACCCCGCCGAAGCACCCTCCGGCCCACCCGTCCTCTCCCTCCGCTCCGTCACCTTCGCCTACGGCCCCGACGCGACCCCCGTGATCGACGATCTGGACCTCACCCTCCTGCCCGGTGCTCACCTGGCCGTCGTCGGACCGAGCGGTATCGGGAAGTCCACACTCGCCGCGCTGGTCGCCGGGTTGCTGGAGCCGGGTCGTGGCACCGTCCGGCTCTGCGGGCACCCGGTGCCGGGGCCCGAGGCTGCCGCGCTGCGGGTGCTCATCCCACAGGAGGCGTACGTGTTCACCGGCACGCTCGCCGAGAACCTCGGGCATCTGCGGCCGGACCCCGTGCCCGAGGCGGAGTTGGTCGCCGCGGCCGAGGCCGTGGGGCTCCTGCCGCTGTTCGAGGCGCTCGGCGGGCCCACCGCGGCGGTGGATCCGGCGGCGCTCTCCGCGGGCGAACGGCAGCTCATCGCCCTGACCAGGGCCTATCTCTCCCACGCCCCGCTCGCCCTGCTCGACGAGGCGACCTGCCACCTGGACGCGCGGGCCGAGGAGCGCGCGGAACGGGCCTTCGCCGAGCGGCCGGGCGGCACCCTGGTGGTCGTCGCGCACCGCATCAGCTCGGCCCGCCGCGCCGACCGCGTACTCGTCATGGACGGCCGGCACACGGCGTACGGCACCCACGACGAACTCGTGTGCCGCTCGGCGTCGTACCGCGCTCTCGTGGGCAGCTGGACGCCCGAGCCGTCAGAGCCATCCCTCGCCCTGCGAGATCCGGATCGCGTCGATCCGATTGCGGGCCCCGGTCTTGCGGGTGATGGCCGCCATGTAGTTGCGCACGGTCCCGTGGGACAGATGCAGGCTCCCCGCGATCTCCGCCACCGAGGCTCCCTCGGCGGCGAGGGATAACACGCTCAGTTCCCGACGGGTCAGCGGCATCTCGGCGGCCTTGAGGAAACCGAAGCCCAGCGAGTCGTCGACGAAACGTTTTCCCTCCGCGACCCTCCGGATCCCGTGCACGAGCTGCTCGGGCGAGCCCTCCTTGTCCACGTAGCCGAGCGCCCCGGCCTCGGCGGCCCGCTTCAGCAGCCCCGGCCGGTGCGCGCTGGCCAGCACGAGGAGCGGGGGCGGTGTGCGGCCCGCCTCGCGTGTGCGGAGGTCGCCCAGCGGCGGGATGCCGTAGGCGTCCGAGCAGTCGAGGTCGGCCGCGCAGACGTCCGGCCGCAGGGACCGCAGACGGCCGGGTGCGCTCTGCCACGAGGTGTCGAACACCCCGAGGTCGGGTTCTTTGCGCAGCCACTCCGCCAGGACCGATCTGACCAGACACGTGTCGTGCACAAGAAGCACCCGAATCACTGCCCGTCCCTTCAACTCGCCGTGCACCGGTTCCGTGGTGAGGAGCGCGTGCCCCATTGTTCGTGTTCGGCACCACCACCGGGCACGAAGAACCGGCCATCAGGGTGCGCGGGGGCGCACGCGGGGCGCCCGTCCGCTGCCCCGCGCTTCGACTGCGGGGCATGCCCCAAGGCCGAGGGGGTATGCGGCGGATCTCGCCCTGCCGGGGGTACCCGTGTGCCCGTGTACGGTCCCGCGCCGGTGCCGCCGGGGGGCAGCCGGGCGCTCGCCGTGCGCGAAGGGCCGCGAGGGAGGAGATTTGAGCCCTGGGGCCCGGCGCGCGTGAGCGGCTCGGGTCGCCTCCGGGGCGCGCCCGTGCGAGGAGGTGATCGGCGTGTCCGACGGGCAGACGTCCGCCCAGGCGCCGGCGGCCGCGAGGACGCGGGTCGGCCGACCGCTGCTGTCCCTGGCGCTGGCGTCGATGATGGACGAGGTGCACGCGCACTCCGGTGCGGTGTACCTGCCGGCGCCCGACGAGCCCGTACTGGAGATGGCGGTGATGGCGGGGCTGCCCCGGGCGTTCGCGGCGCCGTGGGAGCGGGTCGGGCTGAGCGCGCCGATCCCGGTCGCGGAGGCGGTGCGTGAGCGGCGGCTGGTGTGGGTCGGGGGCGAGGAGGACATGGCGGCCCGGTATCCGCGTATCGCCGTGGTGCTGCCCTATCCGTTCGCGCTGGCCGCGCTGCCCGTGGCCACCGGGACCACGGTCTACGGCGCGATCTTCGTGACCTGGCCCGGTTCGCATTCTCCGGAGCTGTCGGAGCGGGAGCAGGAACATCTGACGGCGGCCTGCCGGCGCCTCGCGGTGCGGCTGGAGCGCGCCAAGGAGGACAGCCGCCCGCCGCTGCCCGAGCCCGACCTGCTCGCCGGGCCGGCGTTCGGCGGCGCGGCCGGCACGCTCGGCACGGTCGAGGCGGCGCGGATGGTGTCGCGGCTGCCGTACGGGCTGTGCTCGCTCGATCTGCACGGCCGGATCAGCTTCGCCAACCCGGCGGCGGCCGAGCTGATCGGCGTCCCGGCCAACCGGCTGCTCGGCAACCAGCTGTGGGCCTCGGTGCCCTGGCTCAACGACCCCGTGTACGAGGACCGTTACCGGGCCGCGCTGATGAGCCAGCAGACCACGTCGTTCGTGGCGCTGCGCCCGCCCGGCGACTGGCTGTCCTTCCGCATGTATCCGAGCACGACCGGCCTGAGCATACGGATCAGCAGGGCCCGCGCGGTGGCCGAGATGGGCCGCAGCGGGCCACAGCCCGGCGATGCGCCGGCCCGGCTGGTGACCATCACCCAGGTGCTGAACCTGGCCGGTGCGCTCACCGAGGCGGCGGGCGTGCAGGACGTGGTGCAGCTGGTCGCGGACGAGATCGCGCCGGCCGTCGGCAGCCAGGCGCTGGTCGTGCTGGGCTCGCGGGCGGGCCGGCTGCATGTGCTCGGTCACCGCGGCTATCCGGATCCGCAGATCGTGGAGCGGTTCGACGGAATGCCGCTGACCCAGCAGACCCCGGGCACTCACGCCCTGAGCACCGGGGTGCCCGCGTTCTTCGAGTCGCAGCAGCAGCTGGAGCGCCTGTATCCGGTGCGGCACGCGACTCCCGACGGCTTCGCGGCCTGGGCGTATCTGCCGCTGATCGCGTCCGGCCGGCCGGTCGGCACCTGTGTGCTCGCCTACGCCGAGCCGCATCCGTTCCCGGCGGACGAGCGGGCGGTGCTGACCAGTCTGGGCGGGCTGATCGCGCAGGCGCTGGAGCGGGCCCAGCTCTACGACGCCAAGAACCAGCTGGCGCACGGCCTGCAGGCCGCCCTGCTCCCCCATTCGCTGCCGACGCTGCCCGGCATCGAAGCGGCCGCGCGCTATCTGCCCGCCATGCAGGGCATGGAGATCGGCGGCGACTTCTACGACCTGGTGCCGACGGAGCAGGGCCTGACGGCGGCGGCGGTGATCGGGGACGTGCAGGGCCACAACGTCACCGCCGCCGGTCTGATGGGCCAGATCCGCACCGCCGTACGTGCGTACACGACCGTCGGTCAGGTGCCCGAGGAGGTCATGCGCAGCACCAACCGGCTGCTGCTCGACCTCGGTTCCGACCTGTTCGCCAGCTGCCTGTACCTGCGGCTCGACCCGGAACACGGGCGGGCGGTGATGGCCCGCGCCGGGCATCCGCCGCCGCTGCTGAGACGGCCGGACGGACGGGTGCGGGTGCTCGACCTCGCCGGTGGCCCGCTGCTGGGCATCGACGGCTCGCCCACCTATCCGACGACGGAGGTCGACCTCGCGCCGGGCTGTGTGCTCGTCCTCTACACCGACGGACTGATCGAGTCCCCCGGCGTCGACATCGAGGACGCGCTCGCCGATCTCGGCCACGTGCTCACCGAGGCCGGGGAGCAGCCCTTGGACGAGCTGGCCGATCTGCTGATCCAGCATGCCGCGTCGGTGCGGGAGCGGGTCGACGACGTGGCGCTGCTGCTGTTGCGGGCGCGGGGCTGACGACCCGGCTGGTGCGGGCGCGAGGCCGACGGCCCGCAGACGCAGCGGTCCGGCCCTCCCGCCGGAGGGCCGGACCACGTTCGCGTCCGGATCACTCGGATCCGTGCGTCGGTGCCGGGGCGTCAGTTCCCCACGCCGTTGCCGACGATCTCGCCGAGGCCGTTGCCCGTGCCGTCGGCGTTGCCGTTGCCGACCTCTTCACCGGCACCGGCTTCCTCACCGCCGACCTCTTCACCGGCTCCGGCCTCTTCACCGGCGCCCGCTTCCTCACCGGCACCGGCCTCCTCACCCGCGCCCGCTTCCTCGCCGGCACCGGCCTCCTCACCCGCGCCCGCTTCCTCGCCGGCACCGGCCTCCTCACCGGCTCCGACCTCTTCACCGGCTCCAGCCCCCTCACCAGCGCCCGCGCCGCCCGCGGCGTCGCCGAGGGTCGCGCCGACCGCCTCCAGGGCGGTGGTCACCGGCTGGAAGAACGTCTCACCGCCGACGGTGCAGTCACCGCTGCCGCCGGAGGTGAGGCCGATCGCCAGGCCGTCCTGGGTGAACAGGGAGCCGCCGCTGTCGCCGGGCTCGGCGCAGACGTCGGTCTGGATGAGCCCGGTGACCGTGCCCTCCGGGTAGTTCACGGTGGCGTCGAGCCCGAGGACCTGACCGTCGCTCAGCCCGGTGGTGCTGCCCATCCGGAACACCTGGAGGCCGACCTCGGCCTCCGCGGCCTGGCTGATCGCGAGGGTCTGGTCGCCGAGGTTGACCTCGCTCGGCGCCTCGGTCGCCGGGTCGTCGTACTTGACCAGGGCGAAGTCGCCGTCGCCGGGGAAGGTGGACTGGTCGACGGTGGCGATCGGCTGACCGCCCTCGGCGTCCGACCATTCATTGCCGGCGAGCGTGCAGTGGCCGGCGGTCAGGAAGGCGGGAGAACCGTCGCCCGCGGTGACGTTGAAGCCCGTGGAGCAGCGTGAGCCGCCGGCGAAGATGGCGTCGCCGCCGGAGAGGAACGTCTTGAACGTGCCGGCCGACTTCTTGATGGTCGCCATGCCCGAGCCGAGGCTCTCGACGGTCGACTCCAGCTGGTCCCAGTTGTCGCCGGTGACGGTGCTGTCGGCGGTGACGAGGATCTTGTTCGTTCTGGGGTCGACCGCCCAGGCCGTGCCCGGGATGGTCGCCTCGGACTTCAGGGTCTGCGCGCCGGACTCGAGCTCGGACAGGCTGTTCTCGACCTCGCGGATCTTCGCGCCGGCCTTCTTCGCCTGGACGATCACGTTGTTGTTGTCGCCGGGGATGACGTTGACCACGAGCTGCTGGCTCTCGGAGTCGTAGTACGAACCGGCGAAGGCGTCGCCGAGCAGGCCCGCGAGCTGCGAGGCGAGATCCGAGGCGTCCGCCGCCTTCAGGGTCTTGGGGGCCGCGGCCGCGTCCGACGCACCGTCCTGCGACGCGTTGGCGTTCGGCAACAGAATTGCGGCCGCTCCGAGCGCCACCACGCTGCCCGCGGCTATCGCGGCCTTGCGCTTCGGAATTCGCTTGTGACTCAAACTTCTCGACCTCCTGGGGGACGGGGTCTGTGCCGCCGTTCGTTCCGGCGGCTTTTCGGGGCGCCTGGTTGGCAGTTGGTACGCACGGGTCGCACGGGGCGTTCAACTCCGTTTGCGCGCGCCCCGCTCGAAACACCGAATCGGCCAAGGACCGCGCCCGCGGCACCGGCGGCGGGAACAATCCCCCATATGACGATGACCACCGCCGAAGCCGACAAGATCCTCTCCGCCAACTTCGCCCCCTGGGTGGTTCAACTGGGCCTGTCCGTCGAGGCGGTGGAGGAGCGCCGCGCGATCCTGCGAATGCCCTGGTCGGACGGGCTGGCCCGGGAGGGCGGCGCGCTGTCCGGGCAGGCGCTGATGGCCGCCGCCGACACCGCCACCGTGATCGCGGTGTCGGCGGCGCGCGGGGCGTACGGGCCGATGACGACGGTGCAGCAGTCGACGTCCTTCCAGCGCGCCGTGATCGGTTCGGATGTCCTGATCGAAGCGGTCGTCACCAAGCTGGGCCGTCGTATGGCGTTCGCCGACATCACGCTGACCGACGAGGGGTCGGGGAACATCGCGGCCCGAGCGAGCACGGTCTACGCACTAATGGGCTGACACGATCCGCTACCGGTCGGTAGCGGTCTGTCGTGAACACCGATCGGAATCCCGGCTTCAGGGAATCTGCACATTCAATACTCAACGAAGTCACCGGGCGCCGAGGTTCTGCACAAGGCGCTACCGGCGGCCACCCCCTTGGGGCGGGAGTGTCGGATTCACCATGGCATCGGCCGGGCCGTCGCGGGGCGGACGCAACAGCTCGCCCGAGCCGATGCTGTGACGCATGTGAAGAAGTCGCCGACAAGACGTGCCCACATCTGCACGGATCGATACCGCTTAGATCAAAGTTCCCTGGTGAGGCCGGAGTTTGATTGGAAGCCCGTACCCGCAGCGTGCTTTGATCCATCGCACCGCAGGGGCCGTGAACGGCTTTTCGGAAACGGGCGCCGGGTGCCTGCGGTCGCGGCCGTCATCTGTCCCCAGAGGGGGCCGCTCCCCCTTGTGAAATACCCATTAGGAAGGGAAGTTCCATCATGAACTCCACCCCCCAGGTTGCGACCGTCGAGATCTCCGACGCCGAGCTCGACAACGTCTCCGGCGGCCTGCAGGTCAACGCCGTGAACGGTGCCCTCGACGCTGTCAACGGCATCGCCCCGGTCTCCGGCCTGGTCGACACGGTCGTCGGCACCGTGGAGGGTGTCACCGGCCTGAACACCGCCCCCGTCTCGGGCCTGGTCGCCGGTCTCTGATCGCGCCTTTTGTACCGCTGAGTCCCGGAGCCGTTCCCCGGCTCCGGGCTCTTCGGGTGCCGTAAACAAAGACCGGCACCACCCGCACCACGACCGGCCCTCGCGAGCCGGTCTCCGCTCATCCTCAGGTGAGGGAAAGTCCCGTGCAGTTCCGCCAACAGGCCCTCGCCAAGCTCCAGTCGCCGGAGGAGCTCGACCTTCCGGTGCGCTTCGCCCGCCCCCAGGGCTGGCTGGTGCTCTCCGTGACGGTGGTCGTCATGGCCGCCGCGTCCGTGTGGGCGGTGACCGGTTCGGTCGCCTCCACGGTCGGCGCGCCCGCCATCCTCACCCACGGGCAGGGCAGCTACGTCCTGCAGAGCCCGGTCGCCGGCCAGGTCACCGCGGTCCTCGCCGAGCAGGGCCAGCGGCTTCCGGCGAACTCCCCCGTACTGAAGGTCCGTACGGCCAAGGGCGACACGGTGGTGCGTACGGTCGCCGCGGGCCGGGTCACCGCGCTCGCCGCCACCATCGGCCAGATCATCTCGACCGGCGCGAACGTCGCCGCCGTGGAGAAGGTCGCCCACACCAAGGACCCGCTGTACGCCACGGTGTACGTCCCCGCCGAGAACGCGGCCTCCATTCCCGACAAGGCCGCCGTGGACCTCACCGTCTCCTCGGTGCCCACCCAGGAGTACGGCGTCCTGCGCGGCCATGTGAAGTCGGTGGACCGCTCCGCGCAGTCGGCGCAGCAGATCGCCGCGTTCCTCGGCGACAACCAGCTGGGCGAGCAGTTCACCAAGGACGGCAGGCCGGTCGCGGTACTGGTGACGCTGGACAAGGAGTCGAGCACCAAGAGCGGCTACAAGTGGTCGTCCGCGGACGGGCCGCCGTTCTCCCTCACCTCCATGACCATGGCCGAGGCCTCGATCCGGCTGGCCGACCAGCGCCCCGTCGACTGGCTGCTGCCGTGAGCGCCGCACAGGAGACGCGCAGCAGGCGCCGCGCCGCCCCGCCGAAGCGCCCCGTGCCCAAGGGGCGCTCGAAGACCGTCCGCACGCCCACCGTGCTCCAGATGGAGGCCGTGGAGTGCGGCGCCGCCTCCCTCGCGATGGTGCTGGGCCACTACGGCCGCCACGTCCCGCTGGAGGAGCTGCGCATCGCGTGCGGCGTCTCCCGCGACGGCTCGCGCGCCAGCAACCTGCTCAAGGCGGCCCGCAGCTACGGGCTGACCGCCAAGGGCATGCAGATGGACACGGCCGCCCTCGCCGAGGTGAAGACGCCGGCCGTCCTGTTCTGGGAGTTCAACCACTACGTCGTCTACGACGGCATGGGCCGCCGCTTCGGCCGCCGGGGCGTGTACATCAACGACCCCGCCAAGGGCCGCCGTTTCGTGCCCATGGAGGACTTCGACGGCAGCTTCACCGGCGTCGTCCTGGTGATGGAGCCCGGCGAGGACTTCAGCAAGGGCGGCCGCAAGCCGGGCGTGCTCGGCGCGATGCCGGCCCGGCTGCGCGGCACCGCGGGCACGATGCCCGCCGCCGTCCTGGCGAGCCTGCTGCTGGTGGTGGTCGGCGCGGCGGTGCCCGCACTGAGCCGCACCTACATCGACGAGTTCCTGATCGGAAACCAGACCTCGCTGCTGAGCGTGCTGTTCGCGTCCATGGGGACCTGCGTCGCGCTCACCCTCGTACTGACCTGGCTGCAACAGGCGAACCTGCTGCGCGGCCGCATCATCTCCTCCACCCTCTCCAGCGCCCGCTTCCTGCGGCATCTGCTGCGGCTGCCGGTGACGTTCTTCTCCCAGCGCAGCCCGGCCGACCTGGTGCAGCGCCTCCAGTCGAACGACGCGGTGGCCGAGACCCTGGCCCGCGACCTCGCGGCGGCGGGCGTGGACGCGGTGGTCGTCGTGCTCTACGCGCTCCTCCTCTACACCTACGACCCCCAGCTCACCTTCGTCGGCATCGGCGTCGCCCTGCTGAACGTCGTCGCCATGCGAGTCGTCATCCGCCTGCGCGCCACCCGCACCGCCAAGCTGCGCGCGGACAACGCCCGGCTCACCAACACCGCCTACACCGGCCTCCAGCTGATCGAGACGATGAAGGCGACCGGCGGCGAGGACGGCTACTTCCGCAAGTGGGCCGGACAGCACGCCACCACGCTGGAGGAGCAGCAGCGCCTCGGCGTGCCGAGCGCCTGGCTGGGCGTGGTGGCGCCCACGCTCGCGACGCTCAACAGCGCGCTGATCCTCTGGATCGGCGGTATGCGGGCGGTCGAGGGCGGCATATCCGTCGGCCTGCTGGTCGCCTTCCAGGCCCTGGTCACCCGCTTCACCGCCCCGATCACCCGTCTCAACGGCGTCGCGGGCCGCATCCAGGACTTCGCCGCCGACGTGGCCCGCCTGAAGGACGTGGAGAACTTCGAGGCGGACCCGCTCTACGGCCGTCCCGGCGCCGGCGACTCGACGCGCCGGCTCAACGGCCACGTCGAGCTGCAGAACATCACCTTCGGCTACAGCCCGCTCGACAAGCCCCTGCTCACCGGCTTCGACCTGACGGTCGGCCCGGGCCGGCAGGTGGCCCTGGTCGGTGGCTCCGGCAGCGGCAAGTCGACGGTCTCCCGGCTGATCTCGGGCCTGTACGCCCCCTGGGAGGGCGTCATCCGCATCGACGACCAGCGCATCGAGGACATCCCGCGCGGCGCGCTCGCCGCCTCCGTCTCCTTCGTCGACCAGGAGGTGTTCCTCTTCGAGGGCACGGTCCGCGACAACGTGGCGCTGTGGGACCCGTCGATCCCGGACGACGCGGTGGTGGACGCCCTGCGCGACGCGGCCCTGTACGACGTGATCATGCGCCGCCCGGGGGGCATCCACAGCAAGGTCGAGCAGGACGGCCGCAACTTCTCCGGCGGCCAGCGCCAGCGCCTGGAGATCGCGCGGGCCTTGGTTCGTCGCCCCAGCATTCTGGTCCTTGACGAGGTGACCAGCGCGCTGGACGCCGAGACCGAGCAGGTCGTGATGGACAACCTGCGCAAGCGCGGCTGTGCCTGTGTGGTGATCGCCCACCGGCTCAGCACCGTGCGCGACAGCGACGAGATCGTCGTACTCCAGCACGGCACGATCGTCGAACGCGGGCGGCACGAGGACCTCGTCGCGCGCGGCGGCGCGTACGCGGCACTGGTCAAGGAGCGGTGAGATGACCTCCGTCCACGAGGGCGACCTCGTTCTCCACGCGCTCGGTCAGATGGGCACGCGCATCGACTGCGCCGGCTTCAACCGCCTCGACCTCGAAGGCCCGCAGGTGCTGTGGCTGGTCGCGTCCGGCGCCGTGGACCTGTTCGCGGTCGACGCCGGACAGCAGGGCCACTGGCACCACCTCGGCCGCCTGGAGGCGGGCTCGCTGCTGCTCGGCCCGGTCCCGGGACCGCACCACACACTGGTGGCCCGCCCGCTCAGGGACTGCGTCGTGCACCGCATCGGGCTGCGCGAGCTGTACCAGCCCGCCAACACCCAGACATGGTCGTACGACGAGTACGGCAACCCGCAGTACGTCCCGCCGACGACGAGCCCCCTGGAATACGCCCTCGCGCTCGGCGTCGGCCGCAGCCTCTCCATTCTCTTCCAGGCACCGATGGCCACCGAGCGCGCTGCCGAGGTGACCGACGACGACGTCTTCTGGATGCAGGTGCCGCCCGGCAGTGTGCAGTACGGCTCGCTGTACGGCGCGGAAGCCGCCGCCGACCTGCTGATGGACCCGGCGGTCTGGCAGTCCATGGTCGACCAGCAGTACCGCCTGCTGACCACCCTCGACCGCTGGATCGAGCAGCTGGAGCGCACCCACGAGACGCGCACGGCCGAGGGCATCAAGGCCGGCGAGGCGGTGCGCGCCCAGGCCGACCGGACGCTGCTGGCGTCCATCGGCAAGCGCGGCGAGAAGCGCACGACGGCCGCCGACGCGGACGCCAGCTACGCGGCCTGCAAGCTGGTCGCCGAGGCGGCCGGGATCACGCTGGCCGAGCCCGCGCAGAGCGGCACCGAGAGCGACCGGCTCGACCCGGTCGAGCGGGTGGCCATCGCGTCGCGCGTCCGTGCCCGGGCCGTACGCCTGGACGGGCGGTGGTGGCGGGACAACATCGGCCCGCTCGTCGGTCACCGGGCGCTGTCCGGTGCGCCGGTGGCACTGCTGTGGCGGCGTGGTGGCTATGTCGCCGTCCATCCGGCGACCGGCCGTGAGACGCCGGTCGAGAAGGCCAACGCGGAGGAGTTCGAGCCGCGTGCCGTGATGTTCTACCGGCCGCTGCCCGACCGCGCGCCGAGCCCGCTCAGGCTCCTGCGGTTCAGCATGCGAGGCACCGGCGGTGACCTGACGAACCTGCTGATCAGCGGCCTGGTGACGGTGGCGATCGGGGCGCTGGTGCCGATCGCGACGGGCAAGATTCTCGGCGAGTTCGTGCCGAAGGCCCAGACCGGGCTGATCGTGCAGTTCTGTCTGGCCGTGATGATCAGCAGCGTTGTGGCGGCGGCGTTCATGCTGCTGCAGAACCTGACGATCCTGCGCCTTGAGGGCCGTATCGAGGCGACGCTCCAACCGGCCCTGTGGGACCGGCTGCTGCGGCTGCCCACGAAGTTCTTCACCGAGCGCTCGACCGGCGAACTGGCGAGCCAGGCCATGGGCATCAGCGCGATCCGCCGGCTGATGGCGGGAGTCGGCCCCGTCGTCGCGTCGTCGGTGACGGTGGGCGCGATGAACCTGGCGCTGCTGTTCTGGTACAGCGTGCCGATGGCGATGGCGGCGATCGGCATGCTCGTCGTCATCGCGGCCGTGTTCCTGGGGCTCGGGCTGTGGCAGGTGCGCTGGCAGCGACGGCTGGTGGTGCTGAGCAACAAGCTGAACAACCAGGCGTTCCAGACGCTGCGCGGGCTGCCGAAGCTGCGCGTTGCGGCGGCCGAGAACTACGCGTACGCGGCCTGGGCGGACCGGTTCGCGCGCAGCCGTGAGCTCCAGCAGAAGGTGGGGCGGATCAAGAACCTCACCACCGTGATGGGCGCGGTGTACCTGCCGGTGTGCACGCTGCTGATGTTCATGCTGCTGGCGGGTCCGGCACGCGGGTCGATGTCGGCGGCCGCGTTCCTCACCTTCAACACCTCGGTGACGATGCTGCTGACCTCGGTCACCCAGCTGACCGGCTCGTTCGTGTCGGTGGTGGCCGCGCTGCCGCTGTTCGAGGAGATCAAGCCGGTGCTGGACGCGACGCCCGAGGTGCGCACGGCGAGCACCCGCCCGGGCCCGCTGACCGGGGCGATCGAGGCGCGTCGGCTGTCCTTCCGGTACTCCGACGACGGTCCCCTGATCCTCGACGACGTGTCCTTCGACGTACGCCCGGGCGAGTTCGTGGCGATCGTCGGCCCCAGCGGCTGCGGCAAGTCGACGCTGCTCAGGCTGCTGATCGGCTTCGACAAGCCGGTGTCCGGCAGCGTGCTCTACGACGGCCAGGACCTGTCGGCGCTGGACCAGTCGGCCGTGCGCCGTCAGTGCGGGGTCGTGCTCCAGCACGCGCAGCCGTTCACCGGGTCCATCCTGGACGTCATCTGCGGTACCGAGCCGTACACGCCGGAGGAGGCTATGGCGGCGGCCGAGATGGCGGGGCTCGCCGAGGACATCAAGCGGATGCCGATGGGGCTGCACACGATCGTCTCGGGCAGCGGCGCGATCTCCGGCGGCCAGCGCCAGCGCCTGATGATCGCCCAGGCGTTGATCCGCCGCCCGCGCATCCTCTTCTTCGACGAGGCGACCAGCGCCCTCGACAACGAGACACAGCGCACGGTCATCGAGTCCACCAAGGCCCTCAACGCCACCCGCATCGTCATCGCGCACCGCCTGTCGACGGTGCTGGACGCCGACCGCGTGATCGTGATGGAGGACGGCAAGGTGGCTCAGCAGGGCCCGCCCGCGCAGCTCCTCGCGGACACGAACGGACGGCTGCACGAGCTGGTGCGACGCCAGATGGCGTGAGTGCGGTGCCGGATGGCGTGCGTGCGGCGCCGGATCAAGTCCGGGGTCGGCTCAGGGATTCGGGGGGCAACCCCCGAGGCGTGGCCCTGAGACCGACCCTGACCGCGACCCGGTGCCTTCCCTGATTCCCGTCCTGTTCGGTTGTGACCTCGGTCGGATCACTGCCACCTTCGATCTTGCGGGTCTCCCCCGTGATCCGTTTCGCAGGACGCTCGGGAAGGACTTCATGCGGCCGATCATCAGAGCGCTCACCGCAGCGCTCACCGCCGGATTACTCGCCGGGGTGTCGATGCCGGGCGCGGCGTCGGCGCACTCCAGCAGTCATGACAGCAACTCGACAACACAGAAGGCGATCGACTGGAAACCATGCGCCCAGGACGCCACGGCGGAGTGCGGGACCCTGCGCCTGCCTGTCGACTGGGCACGCCCGTCGGGCGAGACGTTCGATCTCGCGGTGGGCCGTCGCAAGGCGACCGATCCGGATCGCCGCGTCGGGGTGCTGTTGGTCAACCCGGGCGGGCCGGGCGCCTCGGGTGTGAACTTCGCCGTGGCGGACGCCAAGTCCCACTTCGGTCCCGACATCCAGGAGCGGTTCGACATCGTCGGGTTCGACCCCCGGGGCGTCGGCGCCAGCCATCCGGTGAAGTGCTCCACCGAACTGCTGCGCCAACAGCCGTCGGTCTACCCCCGCGACCAGGCGGAGTTCGATCGACTCGCCGAGTTCAACCGCGCGTTGCGCGAGGACTGCCGGCGGCACACCGGTCCGCTCTTCGACCACGCCGACACCTTGAGCGTCGTCCGGGACATGGACGCGCTCCGTGGGGCGCTGGGCGAGGAGAAGATCAACTACTTCGGCCACTCCTACGGCACGCTGATCGGCGAGCAGTACGCGGAGGAGTACGGCGACCGCATCCGGACCATGGCCCTCACCGCGAACATCGACCACAGCCTCGGCGCCCGCGAGTTCCTCGTCTCCTCCGCGGCCGCCGCCGAGGACTCGTTCCACCAGTTCGTGAAGTGGTGCGACCGCACCAGCTCCTGCGCCCTGCACGGCCGGGACGTCACCGCCGTATGGGACCGCCTGCTCGCCAGGGCGGACCGGGGGGAGATACGCGATCCGGAGAGTCCGGAGCGGTTCCTGACCGCGCACAAGATCGCGTTCGACGTCTTCATGAAGTTCTACGGCCCGCGCTGGGACGAGCTGGCCACCTATGTGGCAGGCCTCGACGCACAGGAACCGGACGCACGGCAGCGGTCCGAGCAACCCCGGCAGGACCGGTCGCCGCTGCCGCGGGAAGCGGACCAGCAGACGACGGCGGAGCCGTTCTACGCGGTCTTCTGCCAGGACTGGCGCATCCGGGCGAAGGACCACCAGGAGTACGCCGAGCTGACCCGGGCCGAGTCGGCGGCCGCGCCGCACATGCGCGGTTCACCGCGCGTGCACCCCGCGGTGGCGGGGTGCATCGGCTGGCCCGACGAGGTGAACAACCCGCAGCACCGTCTGCGCATCACCAAGGCACCCAAGATCCTCATGCTGCACTCACGGCACGACCCGGCGAACCACTTCACATGGGCGGCCAATGTCCACCGGCAGACCAGGGGTACGACCGTCCTGCTGCCGTACGAGGGCGCGGGACACAGCGTCTACCGGCGCAGCGACTGCACCCGTGACGCCGTGGACGACTACCTCACGGAGCTGAGCATCCCGAGCGCCGGGAGCAGTTGCGCAGCCGCCGGGACGAACTGATCGCGCTCAGGCGTCCAAGCCCGGGACCGGGGCGCCGGAGGGGACGTCGGCGGATACATAGCCGTCGTAGAACTCCTTCCACGGCGCGTCGGCCCCGGCGTGCGCTCCCTCGAAGCGCTCCCCGCGCACGTGCGCGTCGAGGGCGGCCAGGCAGACCTCCCAGCCGGCGCTGTTGCGGGCGGCGGTGTTCTCGGCGACGAGGATGTTGGTGAGGGTGAAGCGGGTGCGCCCGTCGTCCAGGGCCTCCAGGTCGAAGTGCAGTTCGTCGCCGCCCCACTCGAAGGACAGGTGCCGGGGCTCGTCGACGGCGATCACCCGGCCCGTGGAGTCCTCCATGTTCGGGTCGCCGCTGAACCTGATGGTGCCGCCGGGGCGCAGCTCGATCTCGGCGCGGGACGGGAACCAGTGGGCCAGTTCGTCGGCGTCGGTCAGGAACCGCCAGACGCGCTCGACGGGATGGTCGTAGGTACGGCTGAAGCGGACGGCCGGGCGGCCGTCGTCCAGGGTCAGAAAGGTGCCGGTGAGGTCGGCGGTCATGGTGGATCAGTCCTTCGTGGTGGATTCCTCGGGGTGTGCGCCGTGTCGTCCGACATCTCGTCGAGTCGGCGGCCCAGGGCGTCCAGGCTGCGGTTCCAGAGCTCGCGGTACGGGGCCAGCCAGGCGTCGAGTTCGGCGATCGGGGCGGGATCGAGGGCGTAGACGCGGCGCTGGGCATCCTGCCGCACCCGCACCAGACCCGCCTCCCGGAGCACCTTCAGATGCTTCGACGTACTCGGCTGGCTCAGCCCGCATGCCTCCACGATCTCCCCGACGGGCCGCGGCCGCTCCAGCAGGAGCGCGACGATGGCCCGCCGGTGGGGATCGGCGAGGGCGCTCCAGAGCGAGGCGTCGGACATGGCTCCAATATGCCTCTGCGGTTATATTCCAGTCAAGGAATGTAAAGCCCCGCTCCTGTGCGCCCCCATTGCTCCCGCCCTGAAACGGGTACTGGCGACGCATGCGAATCAGCGTCGTGGATGCAGGCTCGAACACGGTCCGACTGGTGGTGGCCGATGCGGAGGACGGGGTACCGCTGCCCGTTCACACCGAGAAATGGCGGCTGCGGCTGTCCCAGCAGGTCAGGCCCGGGGACAGCATCCCCGAGGAGGCGGTCGAGCAATTGGTCGGCGCGGTCGCCGCCGCGAGCCGGACCGCGACCAGATGGGGCGCCACCGCTCCCCTGGCCTTCGCGACCGCCGTGGTGCGCGGCGCGCCGAACCGCCAGGAGGTGGTGCGTACCGTGCGCACGCGGACGGGGGTGAGTCTGTGCATCCTGCCGGGCGAGGTCGAGGCCGAGCTCACCTTCCTCGGGGCGCGGCGGTGGATGGGCTGGCGGTCGGGGCCGCTCGCCCTGCTGGACATCGGCGGCGGCTCGCTCGAAGTGGCCTTCGGTCGTGGCCGGTTACCGGACTTCGTGGCGTCGCTGCCGCTCGGCGCGGCACGGCTGACCCATGAGTTCTTCGCCGACGAGGACCCGCCGGCGACGCGCCAGGTGCGGGCGCTGCGCCGCAAGGTCCGCCATCAGCTGCGGGACGTCGCGGCCCGGATCCGCTGGGAGGGGCCGCACACGGCGACCGCCACCTCGCGTACGTTCCAGCAGCTGGGCCGCCTGTGCGGGGCCGCACCGGGTCGGCACGGGCCGTTCATGGAACGGCAGTTGGCGCGTTCGGAACTGCGTGAGGCCATCGGGCGCCTGGCCGTGCTGCCCGCCGCCGAGCGCGCCCTGCTGCCCGGCATCTCCGCACCGCGCGCCGCCCAGAGCCTGGCCGGCGCGGTGGTCGCGCACACGGCGATGAAGCTGACCGGCCTCAGTACGGTGACGATCTGTCCGTGGGCGATCCGCGAAGGGATCATGCTGCGGCACATCGAGGACGGCGCGTCCTGGTGGGCGGAGATCAGCCGCCTCAACGACGAGGCCGTTCCGTCCGACCCGGTGCCCCTGCGGATCGCGAGCGCGCCCGCGACCAGCTGACCGCACGAAGGGCCCACGGCACGCAACCGCCCGACGACGGAAGGAGACCCCGTGACCGACGGCAAGAAGGAGCACAAGGAGCACGAGGAGCACCCCGAGACGGCGTTCGAAGAGGTCATCGACGAGATCGCCGACGCCGAGCACCGCACCCGGGACTCCGCCGAGCAGCGCCGCCGCAGGGGCGAGGCCGGCGATGCCATCACCCCCAACACGCGCGCCCAGGAGGAGTCCGAGGGCGAGTGACCGGGGCGGGTGGCCCGGCGCCCCACGGGTACTCGGCGGTCATGACACACGACCTCCGCCCGGCGCATGGCGGCGAAGGGCCCCCGCTGCCGACGGCGCGGGGCCCCGTCTCCGCTGCCGTCGAGGAGTATCTGCGGGGTGCGGGCCCGCCGCCCCGGCACCGGGATGTCGCGGGCGCGGCCGTCTACGGCGACGACCTTCAGCTGGCCCTCTACCTCTGCTACGAACTGCACTACCGCGGTTTCGCCGGCGTTCCCGAGTCCCTCGAGTGGGACCCGGACCTGCTGCGCGTCCGCGCCGCGCTGGAACACCGCTTCCTGACCGCGCTGCGCGCGGACGTGCCCGCTCACGACAGCGTCGAGGACGCGCTGGCCGACCTCCTCGTGGAACCCGTCGACGGCACGGGAGTCAGTCACTTCCTGTGCGCCGAGGGCGAGTTGTGGCACGTGCGCGAGTACGCGGCCCAGCGCTCCCTGTACCACCTCAAGGAGGCGGACCCGCACGCCTGGGTGCTGCCCCGGCTGTGGGGCAGGGCCAAGTCGGGCATGGCGGCGGTGGAGTTCGACGAGTACGGCGGCGGCCGGCCCGAACGCGTCCACGCGCGCCTCTTCGCCGACCTGATGACGGACCTCGACCTGGACACGACATACGGGCGCTATCTCGACACGGCGACCGCGGAGGCCCTGGCCACGGTCAATCTGATGTCCCTGCTCGGCCTGCACCGGGCGCTGCGCGGAGCTCTCGTCGGCCATTTCGCGGCGGTCGAGATCACCTCGTCACCGGCCTCACGGCGCCTGGCCGAGGCGATGCGCCGCACGGGTGCCGGGCCCGCCGCCGAGCACTTCTACGACGAGCATGTCGAGGCGGACGCGGTGCACGAGCAGGTCGTACGCCATGACGTCATCGGCGGCCTGCTCGCCGAGGAGCCGCACCTCGCCCCGGACGTCGCCTTCGGCATCGACGTCACCGGATATCTGGAGGACCGCCTCGCCGACCGGCTGCTCGGCTCCTGGCGCGCGGGCCGGTCGTCGCTGCGCACGCCCCCGCGGTCCGAAATACCCCTTACTTTGTGAATGCCGGGGTACCCGGGGCCGGTGAAGACACTGGTGCCTCCGGGCGTCTACGCCCCTCAGGAAGACACCGCCCTGCTCGTCGGCGCCCTGCACGACGAGCCGCTGCCCGACGGTGCGCACGTCCTCGACGTGGGGACCGGTTCGGGCGCGCTGGCGATCGAAGCCGCTCGACGCGGCACGCAGGTGACCGCGGTGGACGTGTCCTGGCGGGCGGTGTGCGCGGCGCGGCTGAACACCCGGCTGGCCGGGCTCGATGTCCGCATCCGGCACGGCAACCTCTTCGCCCCGGTGCGGGGGCAGTCGTTCGACCTCATCCTGGCCAATCCGCCGTACGTACCCGCGCCGGACACGGGACGCGCCCCGCACGGTGCGGCCCGGTCCTGGGACGCGGGCCAGGACGGACGGCTCCTCCTCGACCGGATCTGCCGGGAGGCCCCGGCCCTGCTGCGCCCCGGCGGCGTTCTCCTCGTCGTGCACTCGGCGCTCAGCTGCCCCGGCCGGACCCTGACGCACCTGCGCGGGGCAGGGCTGAAGGCATCCGTGACGCGGCGTCGGGTGATCCCGTTCGGCCCCGTGCTGCGGTCGCGGGAGAGCTGGCTGCGAGAGCGCGGCCTGCTGAGCGCCCCGGACCACAGGGAGGAACTGGTGGTCGTCCGTGCCGAACTCCCCGTCTGACGAACCGCGCCGCATCAAGGTCCAGCGCCAGGGTCCCCTCTTGGTGGAGGGCCCGGTGGAGGTGGAGCTGGAGGACGGCACGATCGTCACGTCCGACCGCTTCCGCGTCGCCCTGTGCACCTGCCGCCGCAGCCGCCGCTACCCGTGGTGCGACACCAGCCACCGCGACCGGTCCAAGGATCGGTGAGCCGGTCGATCAGGTCGATCAGTGAGCCGGTCAGTCGAAGTACGACTCGAGCGTGCCGCGGCGCCGGATGTCGAGCGTCGCGCAGTGGAACGAGCCGCCGAACGGCGCGTAGTGCAGCAGGTCGCACGGGATCGGCTCGAAGCCCCACTGTTCGAGCGCGCGCAGCATGCCGGTGTGGTGGCGCTCGGCGATCACTCGTTTCTCGTCGACCATCAGCACGTTCATGCTGAGCCATTTGCCGCACATCGAGGTGACCCTGAGCACCCGGTCGTCGATCGGATCGGGCTCGGGAGCGACCAGGACGTCCCAGGACCTCAGGACGTCGGGCAGGCGGTCGACGTCGACGTACTCGGGATTGACCAGCACCTTGCCGGGTGCGAGCAGGACGAAGGTCGTGTCGATGTGCATGGGCGTGCGGCAGCGGCTCTCGATCTCGTGGATGCGGTAGCCGGCCCCGAGATGGCGGCGCAACCACTCGATGCCCGTCCGATTCGTGACATTGCTCCGCGTGACGAACAGATCGCGACCGGCGCGCACGAAATCCGCGGCATCGAAGACCGGCTCGAACTCGGTGAGGATGTAGCGCATGGGCTCGCCGGGCTCGGGCGCACGGAAACCCGGCTCGAACAGCTCGTCGGTGAGCTGCGGCTTCGGCGCCGCCGTCCAGCGCGCGCCGCGCCGGAAGTAGTCCTTGAGGATCGGGCGATAGGAGTGGGTCTCGAAATACCGGCACGGCCATGCCATCGGGGTCTCGATGATCTCGTCGCCGATCACGAGCAGGCTGTCACGCGGACAGGTGTTGCAGAAACCGCGCGACGACCAGTGCGGGGTACCGAAGCGTTGCCTGTGGTCGACCGGGTCGGGGCGCCTGACCGTGACGTCGAGGGACCGCAGGAGAGCGATGAACTGTTCGAGTTCGTCCTGTGCCCGCTCGATCAGCACGCGCGGATACCTGAAGCCGCCTGCCAGCCCCAGCAACCGCCCCGTCCATGTCGGGACGTTGCAGGCCACGACCGGATGACGGGACGGGATCGTCGCGCGGTCGAGACGCCCGACGACGATTTCCTCCAGCGGGTCCCACTCGTTGTGCGAGTTGACCGGCGAAACAAGATGTTCCTCCACAGCACCGCCGAGTACCCCGTACCCGCTTGGTCACTCATAGTGGCCAAGCAAAGCCGTCGATCCGCGATCGACAACACAGGGGAAGAGTCAACCGCCGCAAGTGACATTCACCAGGTCGAGTGAACCAGATCTTGCGCGTGGCGCCGCAGGGATGCCCACCCTCGCCCCCGGGTAACAACCCTGATCGAATGCGCCCTTTTCCGAGGTGGAGCGGACATGACGCCGGACGCCGACGACCGCGCCCCCCATCCGACCGAGGACATGGCCGCGGCCCCCTTCCGGTCCGTGCCGCCCCCGGCGAACGCCCATGCCCGCACGCGCAGATGCGGCCCGTTCACCGTGGTCGAGGTCGTGGGTGAGATCGATCTGGCGACGGCGGCGCTTCTCGCCGAGCATCTGGACGCGGCGACGGCGAGGCCGGAGTCGGACGTGGTGGTCGATCTGCGGCGGGTCGACTTCCTCGACTGCTCGGGACTGCGTGTCCTGTGCCGGGCCGAGAGGCGGGCCAGGGACCGTGGCGGCCGTCTCCGGGTCGTCTCCGACGCGCCGCGGATCCGGCGGCTGCTGCACGGCGCGGGCCTGCTGGGCCGTTTCGCGCCCTTGCCGCGGATCCCCGGGGAAAGCGGGTGACCTCGTAGCGGTCCGAGGTGTCGGCCGGGCGGCCCCACTCCGCCCGGCCGACCCCCGATGCGAGATCGCAGAGGGCCCCTCGGCACGGCTCGTACTCCCCATCCGCGAGCCTTTGCCGAACTGCACGGGGACCGTGCGATCCCGGTCCTTTAGAACGCGAAGAGACTCGTGGTGTACGAGCCCTTCACGCACTCGTTGGCGAAGGTGCGCTCATAGGAGACCCGCTTGCCCTGCCACACACCGTCGACGGTGACGATCACGGGGTCGTACTGCTTGGTGCACAGCATGCCGTCCCGGGCCGTCAGGGCCTCGAAGTTCCCGCCCACACCGCGCAGTTCGGCACAGGCCGAGGCGGAGTCGGGATGGGTGCCCGAGGGCGTCGGGGAACAGCTCAGGGTGACCGCGCGCACCGGGGTGGTCATGGTGGCGCTGTCACCGTGGGCCACGGTGAGCACCAGGGCCGAGGGTGCGTAGAGCGAGGCGGGGGCGGCGTCCGGGGTGGCCAGGGCGGACCCGGTGAGGGGTCCGCAGACGGCGGTGGCCGTGAGGCCGAGGGTCGCTGCCCAGCGCGCGGTGTTCCGCATTGTGTGCATCCTTCCGCTCGAGTTGAGGGTGTGCCGGCTCCGGCGCGATCGGTGCCGGAGCGACGAGCGGGAGTCTGCCGACTCCGCCGCCGAAACTCACATCGACACCACGGGTTTCAGTAACCTTGCGTATTGAATCAGTGGCGTGAAGTAACGGACTTCGAACGTTCCAATGCCGGAACTTGGCGGCTCTTGATCGTTCCAAGTCGCCGAGTGGCCGGATACCGCACGCTCAGCAATAGGCCTGAAACATTCCGGTTGGGCCCTCCGGTTGAGCTCTCGGCTTACTCGGCCGCTGTCCCTTGTGTTCGTGGACGGGCGGAGTAATCGTCATTACATGATTACCAACGAACAACGAGAGAAGCTGCGCGGCTGGTTCGCCGGCCGTCTGCCCGACGACCTCTTCGAGGACCTGGCCGAGGTGACGGTCGACCGCGAGGAGATCACCGTGATCGGCCGCATCCCCGCACCCCACCTGGCCGAGAACGTCTCGGCCGCCGAACGGGAGGCGGCCGTGGAGGGCCGGATCCAGGAGTTCCGGGAGCGCACCCGGGAGACCCGGATCGGGGTGGCCCGCGAGGCGGAGCACCGGTTCCGCCGGAAGGTCTCCTGGGGAGTGGAGTGCGACGGCGAGCGCGCCCTGTTCACCCACATCGCCGCCCCGGTGATGACCCGGCTGCGTCAGCCCGAACGGCAAGTCCTCGACACCCTGATCGCCGGCGGGGTCGCCCGCAGCCGCAGTGACGCCCTCGCCTGGTGCGTACGGCTGGTCCAGCGGCACACGGACGACTGGCTCACCGAGCTGCGCGAGTCCCTGGAGAACGTCCAGCGGGTGCGGGCACAGGGGCCGGACACGGAGCGGGAGGGCACACCCACGGACACCGACTGATGGAGGATTCGTCCACTGACAGCACCGAAGAGGGATGAACCGTCCTCTGGTGCGGATCCTGCGCTGCGCCATACCGTCTGCAGACCCCCGAGAGGACGGCATCCTCGCTGCCCGCACACCCCAGCGGCAGACACCGGCCGTCGGCCCCGCCGCGCCACAACGCGCTCCACCGCCCCGCCCACGCTGGAGCCCCCTTGCCCCCGCAGTCACCGCAGTCACCGCAGTCACCGCAGTCACCCCAGGCTTCGTTCTCCGAACCCTCCTCCCCCACTCCCTCCTTGACCGAGGTCGAGACCCACGGCGTCGACCGCATCCCGGACGCCGAGCGCACCGCGACCCCGCTCGATCTGTTCCGCCTCGCGTTCGGCGGCGCCAACACCTTCTCCACCTGCGTGCTCGGCGCCTTCCCCATCCTGTTCGGCCTCTCCTTCTGGCAGGGCCTCGCGGCCACGCTCCTCGGGGTCGTCGCGGGCGCGCTGATCCTGTGCCCGATGGCGGTGTTCGGACCGGTCAACGGCACCAACAACGCCGTCTCGTCCTCGGCGCACCTCGGCGTCCACGGCCGCGTGGTCGGCTCCTTCCTGTCCCTGCTGACGGCGGTCGCGTTCTTCTCCCTCTCGGTGTGGAGCTCAGGCGACGCCCTGGTCGGCGGCGCACACCGGCTCTTCGGCCTGCAGCGCGGTGCGCTGTCGTACGTCGTGGCGTACGCCCTGTTCGCGGGCCTGGTCCTCGCGGTGTGCGTGTACGGCTTCCGCTTCATGCTGTTCGTCAACAAGATCGCCGTGCCCTCGGCGAGCGTGCTTTTCCTGGTCGGCGCGATCGCGTTCGCCGGCGACTTCGACCCGTCGTACGCGGGCGTCTTCACGGACTCCGCGGACGCGGCCACCCGGTCGCTGTTCTGGCCGTCGTTCATCGGCGCGGCCCTGATCGTGCTGTCCAACCCCGTCTCGTTCGGGGCGTTCCTCGGCGACTGGTCGCGCTACATCCCGGCGAGCACCCCGCGCCGCAAGGTGATCGGCGCCGCGTTCCTGTCGCAGCTCGCGACGCTGCTGCCGTTCGTCTTCGGCCTGGCGACCGCGAGCATCATC
The DNA here is from genome assembly GCF_030499515.1 of Streptomyces sp. DT2A-34. NCBI lineage: Bacteria > Bacillati > Actinomycetota > Actinomycetes > Kitasatosporales > Streptomycetaceae > Streptomyces > Streptomyces sp. DT2A-34. The sequence continues at coordinate 339,797 of NZ_JASTWJ010000001.1, forward strand.
GCCACGAAGGTCCCGGACTACGTCGATCCGGCGGCGCCCGACTTCGTGGGCGGGCTGCTGGCGATCTCACCGGGCTGGTACTTCCTGCCGGTGTGTCTGCTGGCGCTGGTCGGCGGTATGGCGACGGGGACGACCGCGCTGTACGGGACCGGGCTCGACTTCTCCTCGGTGTTCCCGCGGCTGTCCCGGGTGCAGGCGACGCTGCTGGTCGGCGCGTTGTCGATCGCGTTCATCTTCGTCGGGCGGTTCGGACTCGACCTGGTGCAGTCGATCTCGACCTTCGCCACCATGATCATCACCTGCACCACGCCGTGGATGGTCGTGATGATGCTGGGCTACTGGACCCGGCGCGGCTGGTACGACCCCGACGCCCTGCAGGTCTTCAACCGCCGTCAGCGCGGCGGCCGTTACTGGTTCGCGCACGGCTGGAACTGGCGCGGCATGACCGCCTGGTGGGTGGCGGCACTGGTCGGCGTGCTGTTCACCAACATCCCGGGGCAGTTCGTCGGGCCGCTGGGCGATCTCGCGGGCGGCGTCGACATCAGCCTGCCGTTGTCGCTGGTCGCGGCGGCGGTGCTGTTCCTGACGCTGCTGCGGCTGTTCCCCGAGCCTCGGGCGGTGTACGGGCCGCAGGGTGCGCGGCTGGTCCGTACCGTCGAGGTACCCGTGCCGCCGATCACGGGCCCGGGTGCTTCGGGCGACGACGAGTCGTTGTCAGACCCATCGGCTACGTTGCGGGCATGACCAACTTCGTACTGGTGGCAGGGACATGGCTCGGGGCGTGGGCGTGGGACGAGGTGGCTGCCGAGCTGCGCGAGGCCGGGCATGGCGTGCATCCGCTGACGCTGTCCGGTCTCGCGGAGAAACAGGGCGTGCCGACCGGGCAGCAGACACACGTCGAGGACATCGTCGCCGAGGTGGAACGCCTCGATCTGCCCGACGTCGTCCTTGTCGGGCACAGCTACGCGGGCGTCCCGGTCGGGCAGGCGGCCCAGCGGATCGGTGACCGGCTGACCCGTGTGGTGTTCGTCGACGCCATGGTCCCGGTCGACGGCGAGTCGTCCCTCTCGGGCTGGCCGAGCGAGCCGGTGCGGGAGGCGATCGCCGCGACCGGCTTCTGGCCGCCGTTGACCGCGCCCGACTACGCGGGACAGGGCCTGACGGACGAGCAGATCGCCCGGATCGTGAGCGGCTCGACCCCGCACCGGGCGCCACGGCGACCGAACCGGCCGTGCTGACCGGTGACCTCGGCGAGCTTCCGGCGACGTACATCAAGTGCCTGCTCGACGGCGACGAGCCGATGCCCGCCGCGGCCGCGCTCCTCAAGAGCGACCAGTGGGAGCTGGTCGAGATGGACACCGGCCACTGGCCGATGTTCTCCCAGCCGCGCGAACTGGCGCGCCTCCTGCACGAGTCGGCGGCCAGACCCTGACCCTACCGTCCTGCCTACTGGTCGGTATGGTCGGCGTACTGCGCGTTCTCAGCGACGAGAGGCGGGATGTACGGCATGGCGAAGCACTGGGCGGACTTTCAGTACGAGATCTATCTGAACGGGATGACGGGGGCCGTCCCCCGGCTACCCACCGATCTGACCCGGCTGGAGGAGCTGACCGAGCAGCGCCTCGGGCCCGGTCCCGTCGGCTATGTGGCGGGCAGCGCGGGCGACGGCAGCACCGCCCGCGCCAACCGGGCGGCGCTGCGGCGGCGCCGGATCGTGCCGCGCATGCTGCGGGACGTGCACGAACGGGACCTGTCCGTCGAGGTGTTGGGGCGCTCCCTGCCCGCTCCGCTGGCGCTGGCGCCGGTCGGCGTGCTGTCGATCATGCACCCGGACGCCGAGTGCGCGGCCGCCCGGGCCGCGGCGGCGCAGGGCGTGCCGTTCACCCTCTCCTCGGCGGCCGGCACACCCATGGAGCAGGTGGCGGAGGCGATGGGCGACGCCGAGCGCTGGTTCCAGCTGTACTGGCCGAAGGACCCGGAGGTGGGCCGGAGTTTCCTGAACCGGGCCAAGGCGGCCGGGTTCAGCACGCTCGTCGTCACCCTGGACACGCCGATGCTGGCGTGGCGGCCCCGCGATCTCGACCAGGCGTATCTGCCGTTCCTGCACGGCGTGGGCACCGCCAACTACTTCTCCGACCCGGCCTTCCAGGCGGGCCTGGCCAAGCCGGTGCACGAGGATCCCAACGCAGCCGTGATGCACTTCGTCGGCATGTTCGCGGACCCCGCCAAGACCTGGCCGGACCTGGCGTTCCTGCGCGAGCACTGGGACGGCCCGATCGTCCTGAAGGGCATCCTGCACCCGGACGACGCCCGTGCGGCCGCCGACGCCGGGATGGACGGGGTCGTCGTCTCCAACCACGGCGGCCGCCAGCTGGCCGGCTCCATCGGCGCGGCGGACGCCCTGCCCCGGGTCGTGGAGGCGGTCGGCGACCGGCTGACCGTGCTGTTCGACAGCGGCATCCGCACCGGCGACGACATCTTCAAGGCGCTCGCGCTGGGCGCGCGGGCGGTGCTCGTCGGGCGGCCGTACGCGTACGGGCTCGGCCTCGACGGACAGGCGGGCGTCGAGCACGTGATCCGCTGCCTGCTCGCCGAACTCGACCTCACCCTGGCCCTGTCCGGGCACGCCACCCCCGCCACGATCGGCCCCGCCGACCTCACCGAGGAATCCGCATGACCGTCACGAAGAACGTCCTCGCCGTCATCTCGCCCCATGTGGGCGGTCGTGACATCGGCGCCGGCCTCGCCACGCTCTTCCCCGAGGGGGCGGAGGTCACCGTCGTCGAGGTGGCCGACGAGGACCCGGCCGCCCTGCGCGCCGCGCACGTCGTCATCACCGCGCTCGCGCCGGTCACCGCCGAACACCTCGCCGCCGCGCCGGGGTTGGAGCTGGTGCAGTGCGCGAGCCACGGCTTCGACTACGTCGACGTGGACGCGGCGCGCGAGCGCGGAGTGCGCGTGTGCAACATCGGCTCCAGCGGTGCCGAGGCGCAGAACGTGGCCGAGCAGACCTTCGCCCTCATGCTCGCCCTGGCCAAGCAGCTGGTCCCCGCGCACACCGCGCTCGTCGAGGCCGACTGGGCACTGCCCCGGCTGCGGCACTCGCTGACCGAACTGTGCGGCAAGACGCTCGGCATCGTCGGCCTGGGCCAGATCGGGCGGCAGGTCGCGCGCCGCGCGGTCGCGTTCGACATGAGCGTCGTCTACGCCGGGCGACGCCGGCTGCCGCCGGAGACGGAGGCCGAGTTCGGCGGTGCCCGCCATGTCCCGCTCGACGAACTGCTGCGCACCGCCGACTACGTCTCCCTGCACGCCCCGCTCACCGACGAGACGCGGAACCTGCTGAACGGCGAGCGGCTGGCGCTCCTCAAGCCGTCGGCGTTCGTGATCAACACCGCGCGGGGCGCCCTGATCGACCAGGACGCCCTCGCGGACGCACTGGAGAAGGGTGCCCTGGCCGGGGCGGGCATCGACGTCTTCGACCCCGAACCGCCCACCCCGGCCCTGCGCCTGCTCCGCGCCCCGAACGTGGTGCTCTCCCCACACGCCGGCGGCGTCACCCGCGAGACCCTCGTCCGCATCGCCCTGGCCGCCGTCCAGAACGTGACCGCGTTCCTGTCGGGCGGGGCACCGCGGGATGTCGTGAACCAGGCCGGGGTTCCCGGCCGGTCGCGGGTCTCCCGGACGCCGAGGCGAGGCCCGCATGTCGAGCCCGTCCCGCCCGTCACCCCGGCGGAAGCCGGTGGCGGCGGGCGGTAACGCAGCCTCTTCGTCTCCGCTGCGGCCGACAGCGCACGCAAAAGCGGTCGCCGCCGACCGGTCCGAAGAAGCCGGCCACGAAGAAGCCGGCCCCCGCCGCCACGCCGCCTGCCGGTAGCGACCACGCCTTACGCCTACGCGTCCTCCTCCGCCAACCCCACCGCCCGAGCCCCCGGCGTCCCGCTCTGCGCGCTCGACAGCGACCCGGGGCTCGCCGACGCCACCGGATCGGTCAGCCAGCGCTGTTCGTCGGAGCCGTCGCGGACCTTGACGACGATGTCGGCGCCCGCGTCCGCCGCGGTGAAGGTGACGGCGAGCTGCTCGTCCCAGCGGGGCAGCAACTCGCCCTGCACGGTGAGGTCGTAGCGCACGTCGTCGGCCCGCTTCGAGTCGTCGTCGACGCACTTGCCGAGGATCACCACACCGGCGTCCACGTGCGAGTCGAGGCACAGGTCGGGGTCCGCCACGCTGCGCAGCAGGCCGTCCTTCTCGTACGACCACTGCTGGGTGTCGTCCGAGGAGCACTCGGCCAGCTCGGTCCCGGCCCCGGCCTTCGGCTCGCCCCGGATGTCGAGGCACAGCTCGGCGTCGGCGTTGCGCAGCCTCGTCTGCCGCGGTGCGTTGGGGAGCTGGGCCGTGCCGGGCGGGGAAGAGGAGACCGCGGGGGGCACCTGGGATCCGGTGCCGCCACCCGTGGCGGAGGCGGCCGGGTCGGCCCCGTCGTCGTCCGACAGCAGCCCGGCCGCGAGCATGATCGCGATCAGCCCAACGGAGGCCACTCCCACTCCCGTGAGCAACGTCCGGGAGCGCGGTCCGCCGGGCGCCCTGCGCACCTGTGCGGGGATCCGCGGCAGCAGCCGACGCCGTCCGGCACCGTGCCGGGCGGCGCCTTGGGTGCGGGGTCCGTCGCCCTGGGTACGGCCGGGTCTGGTGTCCAGATAGCGGCGCGCGCCCCAGCCGAGCACCGCCTCGGCGATGAGCACACCCAACCCGCCCTCGAAATGGCTCAGTTGTTCGGCGGCGTTGCGGCAGTAGCGGCACCCGGTCAGATGCTGCTGGACATCCGGCAGCAGGGCCCCACCCCGGCGAATCGGGACGTCGAGGAGGCGGTTGTAGAAGCGGCAATCCTTCGTCGGCGCGAGTTCCCGATGGGCATGTACACAACCTTCGCGGAATTTATCACGCGCCTGTTCGAGCGCGGCCGCGGCCGTAACGGTATCCATGCCCAGCAGACCGGCGGGGACGCTTAACGGCTCGGCCTCGACCTCGGTGTGCCAGAGCAGACACCGGGCAAGTCCCGGAAGCGCCTGGAATGACCGATCGGCGAGCTTCCGATTTTCGGGCGTCATGGACTTCGCGGTACGCATACCGCGACCGCCCGCGGGTTTCTCCAGCTCCGGCATCACGCCCGATATTCGGTCCTCGGCGGACCACTGCCGGACCACGTCCCGGACGGCCACGAGCAGCCGGGGACGCAGCGCGGCGGCCGGTTCGCCCAGCGCCAGGCGATCGAGGACCTGGTGGAAGGCGGCAGCGGTGACCATGTCGGCGATGTCCGCCGGGGAGGCGAGACAGATCACCGCGTATTCGTGGACCGGTTGCCAGTGCCGCGCCATGAGCAGCGCGACGGACGGAGCGGCCTCACCGTCCGGACGGCCCCGCAGCCGGGCGGCGAGACCCTCGTCGGATTCCTCGGGAACCCCGGCGGGCGGGGGGTAAGGAGGGCGAGGGGGGTGGGGGGTGGGCACTGAACGGATTCCTTCCCACGCGCATGACTCAGAAGTTCCGGTCGCCGAAAAGGAGAGCGACTTGGTGTGTACCTCTTCGACGCGAGCGCGGGGAGCGCGAATTTCACCAACGTCCATCCGCCCGGTTCCCCACGGAACGAATGAGCCCGGCCTTTTCCCACCCCCCACGGGTAGTTCACCCTTGCACAGCACACCAATGGCCAACAAGGCACTTGGGCAACATCCGCACCTTTGAAAGAGGGTCAGATACCGCGGCGACTCTCCACATCGGCACGAGCTTTCGACATTCCATGTGCCCGGTGTGAAACTCGCGCGCGCCCCCGCGTAGTCGGTACGCCGGTCCGGCCGGCCTCAGATCTGCCAGGAGCGCAGCCGGTCGGCCGCGCCGTACACATCGACCTTGCCGGAGATCAGGTCACGGGCCAGGTCGACGAGAGCCCCATAGGGCGGGTCGATGCCCACGCCGCTGACGAACATGTAGGCCACCGCGGACGCGCAGGCGAACCGGGCGTTGGCCGAGGGAAGCGGCTTGAGCAGGGCGAGGGTGTGCAGCAGCGCCGCGGCCCGCCAGGCCGGGTCGGAGTCGACACCCAGGCGGGGCGGGTCCACGCGATGTCGGGCGACGGCGGCGACCAACGCGGAGAAGTCGTTGATCGTGGGCTGGTCCGGCAGGACCTCTTCGTGACGCTGGAGCAGCCAGGGCACGTCGATATGGATCACGGGTGCCATCGGTCAGGCGGCCCGTCCCTCGCCCTTGGCGGACGGTTCGTCGTCGGGGAAGGCGGCCGCGAACTCGTCGGCGTGCGACGCGAAGAACCGGCGGAACGCCTCGGCGCCCTCCTGCAGCGCCCGATGCCGCGCTATGTCGGCCGCTGCGGCCTCGCGCACGAGCGCCTTCATCGACGTACCGCGTTCCTTGGCGATCTGCCGCAGGTCCTCTAGCTCGCGGTCGCTGAACTCCACGTTGAGAGCTGGCATGCCCTTCACGGTACCGCTCGGGTACTCGACCGTAAATACGCGCAGGTCAAGTGTGATGTACGCCGGTACCAGGGGATGCGGAACGGGACGTCGGAGACGAGGCCGCGCCCGGCGTCATCGAGACGTGGGTCACCTTCGACCGTGGGATGTCACATTCCGGTCCCCGCCGGGCCTCGCAGTAGTGAGCGCGCACCGGGAGGCCCACCGCATGTCCGACATCCCCATGACCGTCACCGCCGACGCGACCGGCGTCTTCGTCGAGCACCGTGAGCTGATGTTCGGCTCGTCTACCACATGCTCGGCAGCGTCGCCGACACCGAGGACGTACTGCGGGAGACCTGGCTGTCGTGGTCGGTGCGAGGCGGGGGCTCGCCGCTCGACGGGATCGCCGACCGCGGGCGTACCTCGTGCGGATCGCCGTGAACCACGCGCTGGCGCGGCGGGCCGCGATCAGCCGCCGCTGGGAGACGTACGTCGGCCCGTGGCTGCCCGAGCCGCTGGTCACGGACAGCGAGGACGACGGCGCCGGCGCCCCCGCCCTGCGCGCCGAGTCCGTGTCGCCGGCGATGCTGGTCGTCCTGGAGTCGCTGTCGCCGCTGGAGCGCGCGGTGTTCGTGCTGCACGAGGTGTTCGGGTACCCGCACCCGGAGATCGCGGAGATCATCGACCGCAGCCCGGCGGCCGTACGGCAGCCGGCGCATCGCGCGCGGGGGCATGTGCACGCTCGGCGGCCGCTGTACGAGGCTCATCCGCGGGTGCGGCGGGAGGCGACCGAGCGGTTCGTGCGGGCCGCGGTGGGCGGGGACATCGCCGCGCTGATGGAGATCCTCGCGCCGGACGTGACGGTGTGGACGGACGCCGGCGGCAAGCGCAGGCGGGCGGGGCTGCGTCCCGTGCACGGCCGGGACAAGGCGGTCCGGCCGCTCGGCTCGTACGCGAGCCGGGGCGGCGGGGCGGGCCACCTGGAGCTGCGATACCGGCGGGTCAACGGCGACGACGCGGCGGTGCTGTTCGAGGGCGCGGAGCCGTACGCCGTCCTGGTCCTGGACCTCACGCCGGACGGCGAGCGGGTGCCCGGTGTCTATGTCGTCAGCAACCCCGACAAGCTGACGCACGTGCGCGGGGGGGGTGCCCCTATGGGTTTCGTCAAGCTGATGGGGCGGGTTGGGGGTCGTAGAAGGTGCCGTCGCGGAGCATCGCGAAGAGCACGTCGGCTCGTCGTCTCGCGAGGCAGAGGAGGGCTTGGGTGTGGTGTTTTCCCTGGCTGATCTTCTTGTCGTAGTAGGTCCGGGAGGCCGGGTCGGCCAGAGCCGCGAACGCGGACAGGAAGAAGGCCCGTTTGAGCTGCTTGTTTCCGCGGCGGGATGGTTGTTCGCCGCGGATCGAGGAGCCAGAACTGCGGGTTGTGGGGGCGAGGCCGGCGTAGGCGGCGAGGTGGGCGGCGGTCGGGAACGAACGGCCGTCGCCGACGTCGATGAGGATGCGGGCTCCGGTCCTGACGCCGATCCCCGGCATGGACGTCAGGACCTTGGAAAGAGGGTGGTTCTCCAGCAGTTCCTCGATCCGGGTGGCCAAGAGTTTCCGCTGGTCAAGCACCGCTCGGAGCGAGTTGGCGAGGCTGGGGACGATCAGAGCGGCCGCGTCGGTGCCCGGGACGACGACGGTCTGTTCGTCCAGTGCGGTGAAGATGTCCTCGACGAGCCGCTCGGCCATCCGCGGTGCCTTCGGGCGTATCAACGCAATGAGCCGTCGGCGTCCGGCTTTGCGGATCTGGGCCGGGGAGCCGAACTGGTCGAGGAGCTTGAGCACGGCCGGGTGTTGGACGCGTGGGCCCAGGATCCGTTCCAGCGACGGGTGGATCTGGGTGAGCAGGCCCCGCAGGCGGTTGCTGATGCGGGTTGCTTCGCCGGCCAGGTCGTCGTCGAAGCCGACGATCATCTCCAGCTCGGCGATGGTCTCGTCCTGGAGGTCGACCGAGCGGAGCGTGTGAGGCATGACGCGGGCCGCGTCTGCGATGACGAACGCGTCGCGGGCATCTGTCTTGGCCTCGCCGGGATAGAGGTCGGCGATCCGCCGCATCGTCAGGCCGGGCAGATAGGCGACCGGGCAGCCCATGTCCCGGGCCACCGCCAGCGGCAGAGCCCCGATCGAGGCCGGCTGGTCGACCACCACGAGCACGGTCCCGTGCTTGGCCTGCAGTTTGCCGAACACTTCGCGGAGCTTCGGCTCGCTGTTGGGCAGCCGCTTGTCGAAGGCCTTCTTCCCGGCCGGGGTGACGGCGGTGGCGTGGTGTTCGCCCTTGCCGACGTCCAGGCCGAGGAAAGCGCCGATGTCACTGACGTCGATCACGTGCGTCCTTCGGTCGTCCTCGCCCGGCCGTCCCACGGCACCGATCGCCACATCCACATTACGAAGAGCCTCCCGACCTGCGAAGAAGCCGGTGGTCATGCCCCTAATCAGCGGTCTGTCGATGCCTCCGGAGCCGGTGACACCACCCCCCAAGACATGCGATCGACAGGGGGAGAAAGTCATGCCAACTCCGAAGGCCGGGCGCCCCATTGCGGGGCTACCAAAAAGGTAATGGGGGGGAGGCGTGAGCGCCCGTGAGCTGCCCGGCCGGGGTGAGCGGGTCGCGGACTGGTTCGACGGCCGACTCGGCATCCACTCCCTCGGCCGGCGGTATCTGCGCAAGGTCTTCCCGGACCACTGGTCCTTCCTGCTCGGCGAGGTCTGCCTGTACAGCTTCGTCGTCCTGATCCTGACGGGCGTGTACCTCACCTTCTTCTTCCACCCCTCGATGAACGAGGTGACGTACCACGGCAGTTACCTCCCCCTCAACGGCGTCCGCATGTCCGAGGCGTACGCCTCCACGCTGGACATCAACTTCGACGTGCGGGGCGGGCTGCTGATGCGGCAGCTGCACCACTGGGCGGCGCTGGTCTTCGTCGCCGGGATGCTCACGCACATGACGCGGCACTTCTTCACGGGGTCGTTCCGCAAGCCACGGGAGATCAACTGGCTGTTCGGCTGGTCCCTGCTGTTCCTCGGCCTGTTCGAGGGCCTGTTCGGCTACTCGCTGCCGGACGACCTGCTGTCCGGGACGGGCCTGCGGTTCGTGAACGGCGCGCTGCTGTCCGTTCCGATCGTCGGGACGTATCTGTCGATGTTCCTGTTCGGCGGCGAGTTCCCGGGCCATGACATCGTGGCCCGCTTCTACTCCCTTCTACTCCCTGCACATCCTGGTGATCCCCGGCATCATGGCGGCGCTGGTCGTGGCGCACGTGCTGCTGGTCGTGTACCACAAGCACACCCAGTTCACGGGCCCCGGACGCACCGAACGCAATGTCGTCGGCGCCCCGTTCATGCCGGTGTACCTGGCCAAGGCGGGCGGCTTCTTCTTCCTGCTCTTCGGCGTCCTCGCCCTCATGGCGGCGGTGGCGACGATCAACCCGGTCTGGACGTACGGCCCTTACCGCGCCGACCAGGTCTCCACGGGACAGAGCAGTCGGAGCAGGTCGTCATCGAGTCGGTGACGGCTCAGGTGCCGGCCCGTGGTTCCGTGGTCCCGGACCGGATTGCGGTCAGCCTCCCTCACTGCCGCCCCGGGTGCTGAACGACCGGTCGACGCTGTCGAGCAGCACGTCCACCGCGGGCAGCGCCGCGTGGCTGGCCTGGGGGAGGTCCTCCAGCGTCAGATGGGACAGACGGGGCAACCAGGAGTCGACGCTCGCGGACTCCGCCGCTTCACGGGGCTCGTACAGGGGGCCCGATGCTAAGGGACCGACAGCCGGTATGTATAAGCGGCGTGACCGCGCATCAGGCCCCATGCCGGTGCGGCGGCCCTGCCATCTCGACGATCAGCCCGTGCACCCGCTCGGCCTCGGGCCCGCCTCCCGCGCACAGGAGCACAGCCTCCGCCAACTCCCTGAGCGCTCCGGGCCGCCGCGCACAGACGCGCAGGATGCTGATCGTGTCCAGGCGCGGGCGGCTGTGCCGTGGGATGGCCGCCCGGACGCCGATCCTGAGCAGCCCCAGGATCTCCTCCCGCCCCTGCGGTTGCACGAACTCCTCGACCGCCAGCAGGGCGTCCGTCAGGGTGCGCAGGCGGTCCGGGGTGAGGTCGGTGAGCTGCTCGGGGCCGCCTCCGTCGGCGTGGCCGAGGGACAGGAGCTGGCCCTCGTCGCCGTCCCAGGTGCGTGACCAGACGTAGGTGGGTGTCTGCTGCGCCAGGCCCGCGGCGCGCAGGTGGGTGAAGCGGTCGCGCAGGCGGTCCATCACCGCGCCGGGGTCCGGTGGCCAGCCGGCGCTGTCGGTGAGCACGGCCAGGGCCTCACGGCTGAACAGGCCGGTGCGGGAGGGGTTCAGGTTCGCGGCGGCCTCGCGGGGCGTACGGCGAAGAGTACGGCCTGGTCGCGTGCGGTCACCGGGCTCGCGGCTCCGTAGTCCTCGTGCGGGAGCAGGCGCCGCGTCCGCCACGGGTCGCGCAGGCTCTGGCAGGCGTCGACGAGCCAGATCTGCCGGGGATGGTCCGGCGCGGAGCGGTAGTACGTCAGGAGGGCGTCGAAGTCCAGGTTGAGCGGGTCGTGCACGGTGGCGTCCGCGTAGAGGAGCCGGCGGCGTCCCTCGGCGTCCACCACACCGTGGCCGCCCCACACGACCCACAGCAGGTCGCTCGGCGCCGCCGTGACGGTTCTCAGCAGGGTGCGGTGCACGGTGGCGCGGTCGGCGGGCAGGACGGTGTACGGCAGGTCGTCCGCCTTGGGACCGTTTTCGGGCGGCGGGGACAGCAGTGCGGTGATCCGCTCGGGCGGCACACCTCGGGACATGAACCACCGCGCGAACCGCAGCGCGTCGGCCACGGGGCCGTCGAGATCCCACCCCGCTCCCGCCTCGTAGCGGTCGATGCCCACGACCACGACGGTCGTGCGGCGCGGGTCGGCCCGCGGAGCCGGCGAGTTCATACCCTCAGTGTGCCGCCCGAGCGGCTTCAGCGCGTCACCCTTGGCCCGCCACGAAGGACGCCATCCGGGTCAGGGCCGAGTTCCAGTTGATGGTGTGCTCGTTGGTCGACCAGGACTGGATGTCGTCGATGTAGCAGAACTGGCCGACGCAGCCCTGGAGTCTGCTCTGTGCGTAGGGGTCCTGGATGCTCGAGTTCGGCCCGCCGGCGAGCGTGCCGACCGGCGGGTTCGGCTGGCCGGGGTCGAGCTGGTGGGCGTACCAACGGGCGTGCTGGTTGCGGGAGTTGACCTCGCCGTAGCCGGTCACGTACGAGATGTTCAGCGCGTTGCGGCCCAGCAGGTAGTCCATGCTCTGCAGCGCGCCGTCCCGGTACTTCGAGGCGCCCGTGATGTCGTACGCGGTGGCGATGACGACGGCGTTGTGCAGGATCTGGTGGTTGGAGCCCCAGTCGTAGAGGTTGCCGGTCGGGGCGTAGGGCATGCCGTACGGCTGTGACTTCAGGGTGGCCAGATAGCCGTCCGCGCCCTTGATCACCGACTGGCGCACCTTGTCCCGGCCGGGCAGCGGGCTCGGCACGGTCGCCAGGTCCAGGCGGGCCGCTGCCGCCGTCCTGGCCCAGTCGTAGCCGAGGGGGCCGAAGATGTCGGCGGTGTGGACGGGTGAGTTGAGGACGTGGTCCGCGAACTCCTTCTCACCCGTGCTGAGATACAGCTCCGCCGCGGCCCAGTAGAACTCGTCGGTGACGTTGCCGTCGGCGTAGGTGCCGCCGCCGATGCCGTCGCTCTCGGAGGCGTACCGGTCGGGATGCGCGAGCGCCGCGGTCCAGGCCTTGCGGGCGGCGCCCAGTGTCTTCGCCGCGAACTCCTTGTCGTACGGCTGGTACAGGCGCGCCGCCTGCGCGGCCGTCGCGGCCAGGTTCAGGGTCGCCGCGGTGGACGGCGGGTGCAGTTCGCGCTTTTGCGGGTCGTCGCTCGGCAGCAGCGGCAGGCCCGTCCACTGTTCGTCGTGGATCTTGTGGTGTGCCATGCCGGCCAGCGGCTGCCCCGCGGGCACCTGCATCTTCAGCAGGAACTCCAGCTCCCAGCGGACCTCGTCCAGGATGTCCGGCACCTTGTTGCCGCTCTCCGGGATGGCGAGCGTGCCGTCGCCCAGCTTCTCCGACTCCCCGGTGCGGGCGAGCCGTTCGCGTTCGTACGTGCTCAGCAGCTCCCACACGGAGATGCCGCCGTTGACGACGTACTTGCCGTGGTCGCCGGCGTCGTACCAGCCGCCGGTGACGTCGAGGGTGTAGTCGCACACGCCCGGCTGGCAGGGCACGTTGCCGTCGCCCTGGTTGGGCGCGACGTCAATGTGCCCGGCGGGGCGGGCGTAGCCCGGGCGCAGGTCGTCGCGGATCGCGATGCCGCTGCGCTGCGTGTAGTAGTACTTCACGGCGTCGAGGCGCAGCCGCTCGTAGGCGGCCGTGCCGATGTCGAAGGGGCGGCTCGCCTCTCCGTCGGTGACCAGCGTGAAGTCCTCGCCCTGCTTGCGGTAGGCGCCGAAGTCGATGGAGTGGACGTTCTGCGCGGAGGAGGCGTCGATGCCGCGCGGCACGGTCCAGCCGTGGGCGACCACGGCGCCGGACGCGTTCTTCAGCTGCCAGGGCAGCTTCTCGGTGGCGTCGGTGACCAGGGTGGCGTTCTTCGGCCCGGCGGGCAGATAGGCGACCTGGTTGACCCGCACCCGCGGCCCGGTGTCCGGCTCGTAGACCTCGGGTGGGACACCGCCCAGCAGCGAGGCGTCGTCCATGCAGAAGCGCCACGCGTCCGCACTGCCGCCGAGCTGGAAGGCGACCTGCCCCTGCGGGGTGTCGACGGGCGAGGTGAAGGTGTACGCATACGAGTTCCCGGAGACGCTCAGCTCCGGTGTCACCTCGAAGTAGGTGTCGTACGGCGCCGCCGACAGGCCGACGATCGCCCGCACGACGTGCCCCTCGGGCGAGCCGTTCGCGGTGAAGGAGAACCGGTACGACTCCCCCTTCACCAGGGCGATGTCGTACTGGCCGACGCCGGCGTCCCAGGGGTTGGTGGTGCCGCCCGGGACGTTCGCGCAGAGCTGCCCGTCGGACAGGCCGGCGGTGACGTTGCTGGTCGTCCACCACGGGTCGGTGGTGGTGTCGAAGGTGCCGTTCTTCAGCTGCTCGACCTCTTCGGCGCCGGCCGGTGCGGCGGTCAGGCCTGCGACCAGCAGGGCCGTCAGGGTCAGCAGGGTGGTTCTGCGTCGTTTCACGTCTGGGCTCCTCGGGTGGGGGGCGGGTTACGCTCGGGGTGGGAGCGCTCCCAGAGGCGGACGCAGCCATGTTTGTTGGCGACATGACAGTCCGTCAACGGTCCGGACGGGCGGCTTTCGGCTGCGGCGCCGTCGTGGCTGGTCGCGCCCACGCGGCGGTAGCCGCATATCGAAACAGCCCCGCCCCCCCTGAAGGGGCGCGGCTGAGCCCGGCGTCCGGACCGTGACGTGGCTCAGGTGGCCGGCGCCTCCAGCTTGCTGATGCGTATCGCCCCTCGGGGCTCCCCCGGGTGGGCGCTGGTCAGGATCAGTCGCAACCGGGACCCTCGTACCGCGTCGAAGGTGATGACGCTCGGCGCGTCCGAGGCGGTGGCCCAGTCGACGGACGCCCCCTCCACCGGCACGTACCGCCGGCCGTCCCACACCTCCGCCACCACCGACGCGGGCAGAGTGTGCGGGGCGTCCACCGTGAAGGAGACCTCCACCCGGTCGATGGTCCGTGCCCGCCCGAAGTCGACGGAGACCCAGTCCTCGGGCCGGGCTCCGTCGAAGGCCGGCAGCAGGGCCGTGGCCGCCTTGAGAAAGCCGTTGGACCAGCCGGTGGCCGGGTCGCCGTCGAGCATGGCGGCCGGGAGGGTGTCCGGGCGGCCGGAGTAACTGGCGTCCGCAGAGGGGTGGTTCGCAGGCGTCGGACAGTCGGGCTCGAACTCCGCGGCCGGGGTGAGCGCGGCCGACCGGGCGGGTGTCGTGCGCACGCTCACGTTGCCCGCCCGCAGGCCCTCGGCCCGTGCGGTCACCTTCAAAGAGCCCGCCTTCGTACCGGACCGTACGATCGCCAGCGCCTTGCCGCAGAAGGCCGTTCGCGTACTGGCCTGGTAGCGCTCGGCGCTCTCCTCTCGGCCGTTGTCGAGGCCGGCGAGCGAGCCGCCCGTCACCTCGAAGGCGATCAGGTCCTCGGTGTCGGGCACCACCACACCCCGGGCGTCGATGACCTCGGCGGTCACGAAGACCAGCGAACGGCCGTCGGCGGCAAGGGCCTTGCGGTCGGCGGTGAGCCGTACGGCCTTCGGCGCGCCGGCCGTGCGCAGCACATCGGTGGCGACCACCTTGCCGTCCCTGCGCGCCACCGCCTTCAACTCACCTGCCCTGTATGGCACTTTCCAGGTCAGATGGAGCTTGCCCGCGCTGCCGTTCGGGCTGGTGTAGCTGCCGGGGAAGGGACCGTCGGTGAAGGTCTTGTCGTCGCCGGTCGCCTCGGTCGTCTCCAGGTAGGCCCGGCCGTCGACGGTCCTCTTGGTGTCGAACGTCCGCGTGCCGAGGGACTTTCCGTTGAGGAAGAGCTCGACGGTGTCGACGTTGGAGTACGCCCACACCTCGACCGTGTCGCCCTCCCGGTGGTTCCAGGTCATCGGCAGCAGGTGGACCATCGGCTCGTCGACCCACTGGCTGCGGAACAGGTGGTACATGTCCTTCGGGAAGCCGGCCGTGTCGACCGCGCCGAAGAAGGACGCCTTCACCGGGAAGACGTCGTACGGCGTGGGCTCGCCGATGTAGTCGATGCCCGACCACAGGAACTGCCCGGCGAACCACTTCCGGTCCCGGTCCTTCTTGTGCCCGTACTCGCCGCTCATGGTCCAGGAGGCGAGGTTGTTGTCGTACGACGAGGTCGACCGCCTGCCCGGCGTGTGGTTCTCGCCGGTGTTGAGGCGCTCGGGCTCCTGGTAGGCGCCGCGCGTGGACGTCTCGGAGGACGACTCGGACTCGAAGAGGAACAGGTGGGGATAGCGGGCGTGCAGGGCGTCCACCGACTTGGCGGTGTTGTAGTTGAGGCCGAGGCCGTCGAGCTTGGCCAGGATCAGATCGCCCGGCGAGCCCGGGGCGGGCACGCTGCGGTGGCGGTGGGAGCCGATGACGATCGGGCGGGTGTCGTCGCAGGCCTTGATGGCGGCGATCAGCCGGTCGGCCATGGCGAGGCCGGAGGTCGAGGTGAACTCGGAGACCTCGTTGCCGATCGACCACGCGAGGACGGCGGGCGAGTTGCGGGCCGCCAGCACCATCTCGGTGACGTCCTTGTCGGCCCACTCGTCGAAGAAGCGGCCGTAGTCGTAGCGCGTCTTGGGCGAGCGCCAGCAGTCGAAGGCCTCCACCAGCATCACGATGCCCATCTCCTCGCAGACCTGGATCATCTCCGGCGAGGGCGGGTTGTGGGAGGTGCGGAAGGCGTTGACGCCCATCGACTTCATGAGGGTCATCTGTCTGCGGATGGCGTCGATGCTGACGGCGGCACCGAGGGCGCCCAGGTCGTGGTGGAGGTCGACGCCCTTGATCTTGGTGTAGGCGCCGTTGAGGTGGAAGCCCTCGTCCGGGTCGAAGCGGAAGGTGCGGAAGCCGAAGGTGGTGCGGTAGGTGTCGGTGACCTTGCCGTCGACGCGCAGTTCGGTCTTGAGGGTGTAGCGGTGGTGCGGGGTGTCGGAGTCCCACAACTTCGGTTCGGTAACGGTGAGTTCGTGGGTCTCGGTCGCCTTGTCGGTGACGGGGACGGTGGAGGACGTACGGGCCACGGTACGACCGCCCGGATCGACGACCCGCGAGACGACCTCGACGTCCGCGCCGGTACCGGAGGCGTTCACCACGGAGGTCCGCACCCGTACGACGCCCCGCTCCTCGGTGATCTCCGGTGTCGTGACGTCCGTACCCCAGCGCTCCACGTGCACCGGCTCGGTGACCACCAGGCGGGCCTCGCGGTAGATGCCGCTGCCCGAGTACCAGCGGCTGCTGGGCAGGCGGTTCTGCACCTTGACCGCGAGCACGTTCTCGGTGCTGCCGTCGGTGTGCACGAGATCGGTGAGATCGAAGGCGAAGCCGGTGTAGCCGTAGGGGTGACGGCCGACCTCCTCGCCGTTGCAGTAGACGTAGGAGTCCATGTAGACACCGTCGAACTCCACCGATATCCGCTTGCCCGCGAGGCCGGGCGGCAGGGTGAAGGCGAGGCGGTACCAGCCGAGGCCGCCGGGGAAGAAGCCGGTGCCGCTGGTGGTGCCGTGCTCGGTGGTCGGCGCGAACTCGATGCTCCAGTCGTGCGGCACCGCGACCTCGCGCCAGCCCGAGTCGTCGTGGCCGGGCTCGGCGGCACCGGCGTAGGCACCCGTGGGGTCGGTGATCCCGCCGGGGTTCACCAGGGCGAAGCGCCAGCCGTCGCGCAGCGCGACCGTACGGCGGCCGGATCCGGCGCCGGCGGATTCGACGGCCTCGGCGGCCCGGGCCGTCGGGGCGGTCAGCAACGCTCCGGCCACCGGGGCGGCACCGGAGGCGAGCAGTAACGATCTTCGAGTGACTGTCACGGGCGGCTCTCCCTCATCAGGGCGCAGAAGTACTCACAACTGATCGTGAACAAACAGATTCTGACGGGGTGGCACGCCATACCGTCAAGGGTGCGCGCGTGACTTCCGGGATGGTGGCGAACCCGACGCACTAGCCTGGAGCGATGAACCCGGAGTATCCGTTCGACGACGCCGCGACAGCCCGCGCCGTCATCGACGACGACGGCAACCTCGTCGAGTGGAACGCCGGGGCCGAGCGGCTGCTGGGCCACCGGGTCGCCGAGGTCGTGGGCCGCCCCGCCGTGGATCTGCTGGCCGGTGCCGGAGCAGGCGGATCTGTGGCGCCGGAGGGCGACCGCTGGGACGGCACCGTCACCCTGCGCCATCGCGACGGAGGCGCGGTGTCCGTGTGGCTGCTCGCCCACCGTGTCCCGCCGAGGGACGACGGCCCCGGCCGCTGGCTCGTGGTCACGCCGCTCGAAGGGGACGAACCCCGTTCGACCGACGATCCGCTGGACCATGTCGGTCTCTTCGAGTCCCCCTGTGCCATCGCGATCTACGACGAGCGGCTCCGGCTGCGGCGGATCAACGCCGTCATGGCGGAGGTCCTCGGGCTCTCCGAGGAGCAGGTGCGCGGGCTGCGGGCGCCCGAACTGGCCGGCAGGGCACAGAGCACGGACATCGAGCAGTACCTCCTGCGCGTGCTCACCACCGGCCGGGGCACCGACGTACGGACGTACGTGCCGGTCGGGGGCGACCGCACGTTCGCCTGGCTGGCCCGTATGGCCCCGATCACCGACGGCGAGGGGCGGGTGCGCGGCGTGTCCGTCGCCGCGCACGACTTCACCGAGCAGCACCAGGCCCAGGAGCGGCTGCAGTTGGTGAACGAGGCCAGCGTCCGGATCGGCACCACCCTGGACGTCACCCGGACCGCCCAGGAGCTGGCGGACATCTGTGTCCCCGCGCTCGCCGACTTCGTGAGCGTCGACCTGCTGGACCCGCCGGAGCACGGCGGCGACGCGCCCACAGCCCGGCTGACCGCCCCCATCGGCCTGCGCCGGACCGCCCACCGATCCGTCAACCCGGGCAACCCCGAAGCCGTGGCCGAGCTGGGCCACGTGGAGGTGTATCCCACCCCGTCGCCCCAGGCCGACGCGCTGCTGGCGGCCCGCACCATCGTGGCCTCGACGTCGGCCGGTGACCTCGCCCAGTGGCTCACCTGGGACCCGGCACGCGCCGCGCGGATCAAGGAGTACGGCATCCACACCACGATGTCCGTACCGATCCGGGCCCGCGGCACCACCCTCGGCGTCGCCGTGCTCACCCGGTTCAGGAACCCCGCCCCCTTCACCCCCGACGACGTGCTGCTGGCCGAGGAGATCACGGCACGCGCGGCCGTCTGCATCGACAACGCCCGCCGCTACTCCCGCGAACGCGAGACCGCCCTCGCCCTGCAGCGCAGTCTGCTGCCCCGCTCCCTGCCGCGCACCGCGGCGCTCGAAGCGGCCTCCCGCTATCTGCCGGCGGCACGGTCGGGGGTGGGCGGCGACTGGTTCGACGTGATCCCGCTGTCCGGGATGCGGGTGGCGATGGTCGTCGGGGGGCGTCGTTCACGGCCGAGTTGGTGGTGAGCGAGCTGGTGACGAACGCCATCCGCTACGGCACCCCCGGCATCCGGCTCCGGCTGATCCACGACGCGGCCACGCTGATCTGCGAGGTGTCCGACACCAGCCACACGGCACCGCATCTGCGCCGCGCCAAGATCTTCGACGAGGGCGGCCGCGGGCTGCTGCTGGTCGCTCAGCTGACCCAGCGCTGGGGCAGCCGGCACACGGCCGACGGCAAGACGATCTGGGCGGAGATCGGGCTTCTCGACGAGGAGTGAGGACCCGGCGGGAAAACGTTGAGTACTCGGCGGCAAAACGGGGATTCGTCACCAACATGGGACGTGCACGGGCATTCCACGCCTTACACCGAGCGACCCCCCTGGTCAGCGCCGTCGCGCTGGTGGCCCTGCTGGCCGCCTGCGACAACGGCGCCGACTCGTCAGGCGCCGTCCAGACACCGGTCGGCACGAGCAGCCGTACGACCGAACCGGGCACGGCCGGGACCGGGAGCCCCGCGACCGAGCCGGCCGCCTCCACCACGCGGTGCCACACCTCCGAGCTGCGCGCCTCCATCGGCCGCCCCAGCCCGGGGGCCGGACAGCGGAACTTCCCGATCGTGCTGACCAACACGGCCGACCGCACCTGCACCGTGCGCGGCTACCCGGGTGCCGCCTTCGTCGACGCGTCCGGCAAACAGCTCGGCCCGGACCCGAAGCGCTCCCCGGACACGCCCACCACCGTCACGCTGGCCCCCGGCCGCAGCGCCTGGGCCGGGCTGTCCTTCGCCAGCCCCGAGATCAGCGGGGCCCGTACGGCCACGCCCGAGGCGCTGCTCGTGACGCCGCCGGACGAGCGGGACTCGATCGAGGTGGCGTGGACGGCCGGTGAGGTACCCGTGGCCGGAAACGAGTCCTCCGTGTTCCTGACCGTGGTCCAGCCCGGCACCGGTGGCTGATCCGTCCCGGCCAGGGGTGCCCGCAGGACTCTTACCGCAGCCTGTTTTCATGTGCGGGCACGTCTTCGATCACGTCATGAAGGACCCGCTCTGAACACCCCGCTCGCCGAAGTACTGTCCGTTGCCCTGCTCGTCGCCGTACTGCTCGGAGCCGTTCTGCGCCCCTTCGACCTTCCGGAGGCCGCGGTCGCGGTACCGGCCGCCGGGGTGGCGATCGGGACCGGGGTGATCTCGCCGGCGCATGCGTGGGCGGAGGTGGAGCGGCTCGGGCCGGTGGTCGGTTTCCTCGCCGCGGTGCTGGTCCTCGCCCACTTCTGCGATGTCGAGGGGCTCTTCCGGGCCTGCGGGGCGTGGATGGCGCGCTGGGCGGCGGGGTCTCCCGGACGGCTGCTGACCGCGGTGTTCGCGCTGGGCTCGGCGATCACGGCCGTGCTCAGCCTGGACGCCACGGTGGTGCTGCTGACGCCGGTCGTGCTGGCCACCGCCGCCCGGGCCGGCGTCCGCGCCGCACCCCACGTCTACGCCTGCGCGCACCTGTCGAACACGGCCTCGCTGCTGCTGCCGGTGTCCAACCTGACGAACCTGCTGGCGTTCGAGGCGAGCGGGCTGAGCTTCACCCGGTTCGCGGCACTGATGACGCTGCCCTGGCTGGCCGCGATCGGCGCCGAGTACCTGGTCTTCCGGCGGTGGTTCGCCGACGAGCTGAGGGCGCCGGTCCACGCCCCCGACACCGGGAAGGCGCCGGAGCTGCCGTTGTTCGCGCTGGTCACCGTGGGCTGCACGCTGGCCGGGTTCGTCGTGGCCTCGGCGGTGGGCGTCGGGCCGGCGTGGGTGGCGCTCGTGGGGGCACTGGTGCTGGCCGGGCGGGCGATCGTACGGCGCCGGGTCTCCCCGCTGACGGTGGTGCGGGCCGCCGCACCGGCGTTCCTGGCGTTCGTGCTCGCGCTGGGCGTCGTCGTGCGCGCCGTGGTCGACCACGGGCTCGCCGACGCGCTGCGGCAGGTGCTGCCGAACGGCTCGGGCCTGGCCGCGCTGCTCGGGATCGCGGCGCTGGCCGCCGTACTGGCGAACCTGATCAACAACCTGCCCGCCGTGCTGGTCCTGCTGCCGCTGACCGCCCCGGCCGGGCCCGGCGCGGTGCTCGCGGTGCTGCTGGGGGTGAACATCGGCCCGAACCTGACGTACGCCGGCTCGTTGGCCACCCTGCTGTGGCGGCGCATCGCGCACCGGCACGGGCACGAGGTCGCCGTCGGGGAGTTCACCCGGCTCGGGCTCCTCGCGGTGCCGGCCGCCCTGGTCCCGGCCGTGGTGGCGCTGTGGGCGTCGCTCCAGGTGGTCGGAGGCTGAGTCGCCGGAGACCGGCCGACCGAGCCGGCGGCGATCAGCGGCGGTCGCCACCGCCCTGGCCGTAGCCTCCGGAACCGCCGTACCCGTCGCCGCCGTAACCGCCGTAACCGTACCCGCCGTCCGACGAGCAGTAGGCGGGGTAGTAGGAGCAGTACGGGTCGGTCGGGTACGCGCTCGTGGGCGTCGGCTGCGCGGTCGACGGGGTCGCGGACGGCGTCGAGGTGGGTGTCGGTGTCTTCGACTGCTTGGGCCTCGGCGTGGGGGTGGGTGTCGGCGCGGGCCTGGGAGTCGTCGGCTGCAAAGTACCGACGTCCGTGGCCCAGTTGACCGCCTCCATCTGGAGCTCGGTCTTCGAGGTGTCGATCACCCAGTGCTGGGCGTCGCCCTCGTCGTCACGGGTCTTGAGGACCATGGCCCCCGAGCCGTCCGTGGCGGCGGGGCTGAGGGCCAGGTCCTGGTTGAAGCGCGGCACCAGGGTGCCCTGGAGGGTGAAGTCGTAGCGGACGTTCTTGGTTTCGGAATCGGGGACACCCGTGCACGGGGCCAGCCGGACCGAGTAGCCGAGGTGGGAGTCGAGGCACAGATCGGGGTTCGCGCCGCTGCGCAGCAGGCCGTCGGTCTCGTACGACCACTGCTGGCCCGGCGCCGAGGAGCAGGTGGCGAGCTCGGTCTCCGCGTTCTTGACGGCCTTCCCGCCTTCGATGCCGACGCAGAGCCCGGATCCGATGTTGTAGAGCCGGCCCCGCAGATCGCCCTTCTCGGCCTCGGCGGCGCCCGCCCAGGACGGGTTGCCGGTGGCGGAGCCCGCGTCCGGACCGGACGCTTCGGAGGGGCGGTCATCCGCGGTCGGAGTGGAGCCCTCGCCGGAGTCGACGACGGACCAGACGACGAGCGGGAGGACCACCAGGGCGCTGACGGTCGCGACGGCCGCGGTGAGGTTGCGGCGCCGGGCGGCACGGCGGGCGGCCTTGAGGGCCGCGCGGCCGGAACAGCTGCGGGCGGTGCCGGGACCGGGAGCGGTGGTGGCGTCGGTTCGCGGGGCGGTCCGGCGTGCGGCGCGGCGCGCCCGTCGGGGTCCCGTCTGCGCCGGCGGGGCGACCACGTCCGCGGCGGAGAAGGGCCGGCCCGTGGGGGCGGACGCTCCGGGAGCGGGCGCGGGAGCCTCGCTCCCCGAGGCGGAGCTCTCCGCCGCGGGCGCGGGACCCGCGTCCGCGGAGGCGTCCGCGGCCGGGGCGAAGGCGCCGCCGTCGGAGAAGAAGGACTCGCCCGCGATCGCCGCTGCCGGCGCAGGCTCGGCCTCCGCCGGATTCCCGGCCTGGCTCGCTCTCGCTTCCAGGTAGGCTCTCGCGCCCCAGCCGAGCACCGCCTCGGCCAGTGCGACGCCGAGCCCGGCGTTGAAGAAGCGGAGCTGGCCCGCTGTGTCGCTGCAGTGTCCGCAGCGGTCCAGGTGCTCGCGCAGGTCGGGGTCGACGTCGACGCCGCCGCGCCGGTAGGTCACGTCCAGCATCCGCAGGTAGCGCCGGCACTCCTGTTCCGGGGCGAGTTCGCGGTGGACCTGGAGGCACTCCTCGCGCAGACGCTCGTGGGCCCGGCCGAGTTCGACGCGGGCGTCCTCCTCGTCGAGGCCGAGCAGTCCGGCGGGTATCGCCAAGGATTCGGCCTCGACCTCGCTGTGCCACAGCAGACAGCGGGCGGACTGGGGCAGCCGCTGGAACGCCCCGGACAGCAGCCGGCGGTCGGCCGGGGGCAGCAGCCGGGCGGAGACGCGCTCCCCGCTGCCGGGGTCGGTGCGCAGCTCGGGGTGGAGCAGCTCCTGGCGGCGGTCGGTGTCCCATTCCGCCGCGATACGGCGCACGGTGACGAGCAGTTGGGGACGCCAGGCCGCCGTCGGTCCGGTCTGCCGCAGTGTCTCGCCGAAGAGCCGGGTGAATGCCGCGGTGGTGAGCATGCCGGCGGACCGGGCGTCCGCGGTGCACAGCCGTGCGTAGGCGAAACCTGCTTCCCAGTGCCGGTCGAGAAGTTCACCGACGGGATGGAGCGCCGGTGTCGCCCCCGTCCACTTCTTCAGTTCGGCGCTCAGTTGAGCGTCGGTCACTTCGAAGAGGCGGGCATCGTGAGGAGAATTCGACAGGCCTGCGTCATGCACGACGGCATTCCTCCGGAGGGCATGCGGCTTTAAAGGTTCATACCAACGGGTATGCTCCGGGCGCGGCTCTTGTGAAGCATGGGGCGCGTGGGAGCGAAGCACACCTTTGCACAGGTCAGCGACAGGGAACAAGTGATTCCAGTTTTTTGCGCGTTGCGTACGCGGAGATCGGGATTTGACGATCGGTCAACACTCGATCGCAGCCATTACGGCCCATCAAGCGGGACAATCGGAAATGGCATTCCATCAGCGATCTTCCGGAACCCGCGAAAACCATTGAACGGCCGCGCGCAGACGTTTTTACCTGGTCATACGGGCGCACGCGCCTTCACCCGGCCTTCACAAGTCATCCGCCAACCATTGGGCCCCTCGACCGGTACGCGCCGGGCGGCACCCCGTACCGTTCGCGGAACACCCGGTTGAAGTGAAACGGGCTGGCGAACCCGGAAGCGGCCGCCACGCGTTCCACGGACAGGCCGGTGCTCTCCAGCAGCCGGGCGGCGTGCCGCAGGCGCGCCTCGCGCAGCGCGCGCATCGGTGACTGCCCGAGTTGCCGGGTGAAGAGGTGGGCGAACCGGGAGGGCGAGAGCGCGACGTGCTCGGCGAGCGAGCGCACCGCGTGCGGGGCACCCGGATCGGCGGCGATCAGCGCCTCGGCCCGGCGCACCCGGTCGTCCACGCCGGGGTGGGACGGAGGCGTCCGCGCGGTGCCGGCGGTGAGCAGCACGACCTCTTCCAGTGAGCACAGGGCGAGTTCGCGGGCCGCGGTGCCGTGCGCCACCGCGACCGGCTCCTCCCCCGGCGCCACGGCGGGCGGCGCGCCCGTCCCCGTCCAGCGGGCGTCGGCGAGCATCCGGCGAAAGGCCGCCTCGACGCGGCCGTGCACCGCGTCCGGCGTCGGCGTGACGACGTACATCCCCTCGCCGGTGTCGTACGGACGCAGCCAGGACCGCCAGGAGGAGCGGGCCTGGCAGTGCACCCACCAGAACTCCCAGTGCGCAGCGCCCGGTTCGACCCCGTAGCCGTGCGGAACGCCCGGCGCGAGCACCACCAGGTCCCCCGCCCCGGCCCGCGCCTCGATGCTCCCGTGCCGCAGCCGGCCCCGTCCGCCGGTCGTCCAGGTGAACAGCCAGCTGTCCGCGCCGCGCGGCCGGTCGACGCCGTATCCTGGCGGCCGGTCGAAGCGCCCGACCACCACCAGGCCCGGCGGCGGGGCGGGATCGCCGACCGCGGCAGTCTCGGGCAATCCGTCAGCGCTCACGGTCATCCTCCTGGGGCGGGTATCGGCCTAGCGTGGCCGGGGCGAGGACACCTGACCGAGGAGTGGACACATGACAGCCACGGACATCGGCGCCGACGGCGCTCCCATCCTGCCCGAGACCGGGCTCCGCCAGTTCCGCGACGACGGCTTCACGGTCGCACGCGGGCTGTTCGGGCACGACGAGATCGACCTGCTCTGCGACCGGTTCGCGGCGCTGCACGCGGCCGGGCCGGTGCCCGGGCACTTCGAGCCGCGTCCGTCGGACGGCGACCCGTTGTGCGCGTATCCCAGAGTGATGCAGCCGCACGAGATCGACGAACTGTCGCTGCGGGTGCTCCTCGATGCTCGGCTGCGCGGTGTGCTGGAGGTGCTGCTCGGGGAGGAGGTGCTGGCCGCGCAGAGCATGTTCTACTTCAAGCCGCCGGGTGCTCGGGGGCAGGCGCTGCACCAGGACAACTTCTATCTGCGCGTCGAGCCGGGCACGTGTGTGGCGGCGTGGATCGCCTGCGATGTGATCGACCGGGACAACGGCGGCCTCGAAGTCGTCCCCGGCACCCATGAGATGGACCTTTTCTGCCCGGAACTGGCGGACGCCGACGTGTCGTTCGCGCGGGAGTACGTGGCGCCTCCGGCGGGGTTGGCCGCTGTTCCCGTTGACATGGAGCCGGGGGATGTCCTGTTCTTCAACGGAAGTCTGGTGCACGGGTCACAGCCGAACCGGACGGTGGATCGGTTTCGGCGGTCGTTCATCGGTCACTATGTGGGGCGGTCGACCGAGCGGATCGGGGCGTATTACCGGACGTTGTCGATGAGCGGTGATCGTGTGCCGTTGGCCGAGAGTGAAGGGGCGGGGCCGTGCGGTGGCGAGTTCGCGCCGTACGGGCCCCACTAGTGGGTCGGCTTGCGGGTTGCGTCGTGGCTGGTCGCGCCCGCGCGGCGGAGCCGCATATCGACGCGGCCCCGCGCCCCTGAGGGGGTGCTTCAGTGGCCGATGATCGGATGGGGACGGTATGGCTGCTGGAGCTCCTCCAACTCCTTTTCAGTGAGCTCCAGTTCCACCGCCGCCGTCGCGTCCTCGATGTGGTGCGGCTTGGCGGCGCCGATGATCGGGGCCGCCACCGTGTCCTGGTGCAGCAGCCAGGCGAGGGCGACCTGGGCGCGGGGGACGCCGCGGTCGTTCGCGACGCGGGTGACGGCCTCGACGACGACGCGGTCGCTGTCGACGTACAGCCCGCTGCCGAAGTTGTCGTTGGCGCTGCGCTCGGTGACCGTGCCCCAGTCCCGGGTGAGCCGGCCGCGCGCGAGCGGGCTCCAGGGGAGCACGCCGACGCCCTGGTCCGCGCAGAGCGGCAGCATCTCGCGCTCCTCCTCGCGGTAGAGGAGGTTGTAGTGGTTCTGCATCGAGACGAACTTGGTCCAGCCGTGCCGCTCGGCCGTGTACTGCATCTTGGAGAACTGCCACGCGTACATCGAACTCGCCCCGATGTAGCGGACCTTGCCGGCCTTGACCAGGTCGTGCAGGGCCTCCATGGTCTCCTCGACCGGGGTGTGCGGGTCGAAGCGGTGGATCTGGTACAGGTCGACGTAGTCGGTGCCGAGGCGGGCGAGGCTGTGGTCGATCTCCGTCATGACGGCCTTGCGGGAGAGGCCGGCGCCGTTGGGTCCGGGCCGCATCCGGCCGTTCACCTTCGTCGCGAGCACGATCTCGTCGCGGCGGGCGAATTCGCGCAGCGCCTTGCCGACGATCTCCTCGCTGGTGCCGTCGGAGTAGACGTTGGCGGTGTCGAAGAAGTTGATCCCGGCGTCCAGCGCCTGCCGGATCAGCGGTCGTGACGCCTCCTCGTCGAGGGTCCACTCGTGCACGCCGCGGTCGGGCAGTCCGTAGGTCATGCAGCCCAGACAGATCCGCGACACGTCCAGGCCCGTCGAACCGAGCTTCACGTACTGCATCGTTGCTGCTCCTGCCTTCGGGATGGGGTACGAGGGGAGCGTACGACGTCGGACGAAGGCGAGGCCGGTTCCGTCACCGGTCCAGCAGATCCAGCGCCCGCTCCCAGCCGAACTCCGGCCGCCCGCCGTCCTCCCCCACCACGCCGGAGTACGGCTCCCCGAAGCGCACGCCCATCCCCCGCAGCCGTATCAGGCTGTCCTGGTAGGCGGGATGGACGGCCAACGCGTCGGCCACGCAGGGCAGGGCGGCGATGGGAACGCCGAGGCCGTACGCCTCGCACAGGGTGCCCAGGGCGAGGGTGTCGGCGATGCCGGCGGCCCACTTGTTGATCGTGTTGAACGTGGCCGGCGCGACGACGACGGCGTCCGGTTCCGGGAAGGGCCGCGGCTCGCCGGGGCGCCGCCAGGCCGAGCGGATCGGACGGCCGGTCTGGGCCTCGACGGCGGCGGTGTCGAAGAAACCGTTCATGGCGAGCGGTGTCGCGATGACCCCGACGTGCCACTGGCGCTCCTGCGCGGCGGTGATCAGCTTGCCGACGTCCGCGGCGATACCGGCGGCACACACGACGACGTAGAGGAAGGGCGGTCGCTGGTCCTGTTCGGTCACCCGCGCACCCTACTCAAGCTACTCGAGCGGGAAGGACAGGCCTCGTTCGGCCTCGCCGCGCGGGCCGTGGATCCGGCGTTCCTTCTCCTCGATGAGTACGTCGTTGATGCTCGCCTCCCGCCGGGTCATCAGCCCGTGCTCGTCGAACTCCCACAGCTCGTTGCCGTACGACCGCCACCACCGGCCTTCGAGGTCCCGGCACTCGTACTGGAAGCGGACCGCGATGCGGTTGCCGTCGAAGGCCCACAGGTCCTTGCGCAGCGCGTACTCGTGCTCCCGCGCCCACTTGGCGGTGAGGAAGTCGACGATCTCGGCGCGGCCGGTGACAAAGGTGTCGCGGTTGCGCCACACCGAGTCCGCCGAGTAGGCGAGCGCCACCTTGTGCGGGTCGCGGGTGTTCCAGGCGTCCTCGGCGGCCTGCACTTTCTGTGCGGCGCTCTCGCGGGTGAACGGCGGCAGGGGCGGGCGGTCGGTCATGACGTCCTCCGGGCGCGGGATGGCGGTGCGAGCAAGGGAGAACGTACGTTCTCTGCGTGGCTGCTACCGTAGGAGAACGCTCGTTCTCGCGTCAAGGAGTGGTCGTACATGGACAGCGCAACCGCCCGGGAGCGGGCACTGGACGCCGCGGAGGAGCTGTTCTACGGGCGCGGCATCCAGTCGGTCGGCATGGACGACATCCGGGGCGCGTCCGGGGTTTCGCTCAAGCGGCTCTACCAGCTCTTCCCGGCGAAGGAGCAGCTGGTGGTGGCGTATCTGGAGCGGCGCGACGTGCGCTGGCGCGGGCAGCTCGCCACCCATGTGGAGCGACAGGCCGACCCGGAGCTGCGGATCCTCGCCGTCTTCGACTGGCTGCAGGAGTGGTTCGGCGAGGCGGACTTCCGCGGGTGCGCGTGGATCAACTCCCACGGCGAGCTGGGCGCCCGCTCCGAGCGGGTGGCGGACCAGGTCCGGGCGCACAAGCGGGCGTTCCGCGACTACCTCGCCTCGCTGGTGGCCGGGGCGGGGCTGCCCGACGCGCTGACCGGGCCGCTGTTTCTGCTGGCCGAGGGCGCCATGGTCACGGCGGGCATCACGGGCGGTACGCGGCCGGCGGCGGAGGCCCGGGAGGCGGCGCGGTCGCTGCTGGCGGCGTGCTGAGGTCAGCCGGCGGCGAGTTCCGTGACGGCCGCGCGGGCCCGGCTGAGGGAGTCCTCCGCGAGGTGCTCCAGACCGGCCAGTCGGGGCAGAACGTCGATGCGGGTCAGCTCGGCGGCGACCAGGTGGAGGTGGTCCGGCGCCACGCCGATTCGGCCGAAGTAGGCCCGAAGATACGGCGTCTGGAAGTCGCAGTGCTCCATCGGGGTGCCGGGGCCGTATCCGCCGCCGCGGGCCATGACCACGACGACACGGGTGTCGCGCAGCAGGCTCTCGCCGCTGTCCGGGTCCGTGAACGCGCCGGGGAAGGTCACCCGGTCGATCCAGGCCTTCAGGGACGCGGGCACGGAGAGATTGTACATCGGGACGCCGAGCAACACCGTGTCCGCGGACCGCAGTTCGGTGAGCAGAGGGAGGGTGAGCCGCCACTCCCCTTCCTCGGCGGCGTTCTCGATCAGCGCCGGCACCTTGTCCGGCGGGACGAGGCCCTCGCGTTCCGCCCGGCGGCCGAGGGTGGTGTACGCCGGGGACAGCGGGGGCACCGGGTCGGCGGACAGGTCGCGGTGACGGTGGGTGCCGTCGGGGTGCGCGGCACGCCAGGTCGTCGCGTAGAGGTCGGTCAGCTGCCTGGTCACGGAGTCGGCGGCCAGGTCGGCGCTGGAGTCGATGTGCAGCAGGTTCATGGGGCGGTCACCTCGGTCGGGTCGGGTTCGTCGTAGGGGTGACGGAGCACGGCGGAGAAAGGTGACCGATGGACGGCGCGGACGAGCTGGCACGGCGGTTCGATGCCCAGCGGGGGCAGCTTCGGGCGGTGGCCTACCGGATGGTGGGCTCGCTCGACGAGGCCGAGGACGCGGTCCAGGAAGCCTGGCTTCGGCTCAGCCGTACGGGTGGCGACGGCATCGACCATCTGGCGGGCTGGCTGACGACGGTCGTCTCCCGCATCTGCCTGGACATGCTGCGCTCCCGCGCCGCGCGGCGCGAGGAGCCGTACGGGGACGAAGTGCCGGAGACCGTCGGCGGGGCCGTTCCCGAGGACGAGGCCGTGCTGGTCGACTCGGTGGGCCTCGCCCTGCTCGTCGTCCTCGACCGGCTGGGACCGGCGGAGCGGGTCGCGTTCGTGCTGCACGACCTGTTCGGTGTGCCCTTCGACCAGGTGGCCCGCGTCGTCGACAGGTCCCTGCCGGCGGCGAAGAAGCTCGCCAGTCGGGCCCGGCACAAGGTGCGGGGCACGCCCGCGGTGCCGGAGGCCGAGCTCAACCGGCACCGGCAGGTCGTCGAGGCGTTCCTGGCCGCCGCGCGGGGCGGTGACCTGGGCGTACTGCTCGGCCTGCTGGCCCCCGACGTGGTCCGCCGGGCCGACCCCGCGGCCCTGCCGCCGGGCGTGGCGACGGAGCTGCGGGGTGCCCGGGCGGTGGCGGAGGGCACGGTGCTCATGCGCGACCGGGCACGCTTCGCGGTGCCGGCCCTGGTGGGCGGCGACGTGGGCCTGGTCGTCGCCCCGCGCGGACGGCTGCTGTACCTCGTCACGGCCACCGTGCGGGGCGGGCGGATCAACTCCTACGAGGTGATCGCCGACCCCGCCCGGCTGCGGGCGCTCGACCTGGCCGTGCTCGACGCGCCCGGCGTCAACTCCCCGTTTCCGACACGGTGATGGCGCTGACCGGGCAGGCCCGGGCGGCCTCCCGCACCATCGGGTCGCCGCCGCCGTCCTCCCGGCCGGGCAGCAGGGCGCTGAAGCCGTCGTCGTCCTGGGTGAAGACGGACGGGGCGGCGAGGGCGCACTGGCCGGCGCCGACGCAGAGGTCGTGGTCGATGGCGATGTGCATTTCATGTGATTCGTGCGTTTTGTTTTCCATGACCGGAGCCTCTTACCAGGTCACGGGGAGTGCCAGCATCCCCTGGATCGTGTCGCCGGGTTTGAACGGGATTTCCCCCGCGGGGACGGCCAGGCGCAGGGTCGGCAGCCGGTCGAAGAGGGTGCGCAGGGCTGTCTCCATCTCGGCACGGGCCAGGTTCTGGCCGAGGCACTGGTGGATGCCGAAGCCGAAAGCGACGTGATGGCGGGTGGGGCGGCGCCAGTCCAGGGCGTCGGGGTCGGGGTAGACGGCCTCGTCGCGGTTGATGACCGAGGTCGAGAAGACGACGCCGTCGCCCGCCCGGATCGTCCCGCCGTCCGTCTCGATGTCCTCGACGGCGACCCGCAGCATGCCGTCGGCGATCGACAGCATCCGCATGAGTTCCTCGACCGCGTCGGGCAGCAGCGCCGGGTCGGCCCGCAACTCGGCCAGGCGGTCGGGGTGTTGGAGGAGGGTGTAGGTGCCGAGGGAGATCATGTTGGCGGTCGTCTCGTGGCCGGCGACCAGCAGGATGGTCGCCAGGGCGACGAGCTCTTCGTGGTCCAGCTCGCCGTCGCGCAGCTGCTGGTGGACGAGTTCGTCCAGGACGCCGTCGCCGGGCTCCGGCTGTTTCTGTTTCCGGTCGATCAACTCGGCGAAGTACGCCTCCATCCGGTCGCGGGCGTCCATGGTGTCGGCGGCCGTGGGCCCGCGCAGCAGGCGCCGGGACTGCTCCTCGAAGAAGTCGTGGTCGGCGTAGGGGACACCCAGCAGGGCGCAGATGACCATCGACGGGACGGGCAGGGCGAAGGCGCTCACCAGCTCGGCGGGGGCTCCCTGGGCGATCATCGCGTCGAGCCGTTCGTCCACGATCCGCTGGATCTCCGGGCGCAGCTCGGCGGCGCGCCTCAGCGTGAAGCTGGGGACCATCATCCGCCGTTGGACCCGGTGTTCGGGGTCGTCGACGCCCAGCAGCGCGGTCTTCCGGTTGCGGACCGCCGCGAACCGGGCGTTGGGCGCGGGGAAGCCGGGCCGGGTGCGGTCGGAGGACAGCCGCGGGTCGGCCAGCAGGGTGCGGGCGAGGGCATGGCCGGTGACCAGCCAGACCGGGCGGCCGTCGTAGAGGGTGATGCGGGCCAGCGGGCGGGCGTCGCGCAGGGGGTCGTATGCCGTGGGTGGGTGGTACGGACAGGTGCGGTTCTGGGGGAAGGCGACGGTGTGCGATTCCGTCATGTCCGTCATGTTCGCGGCATCCGTCATGTCAGTCACATCCGTCACGTCAGTCGCATCCGTCATGTTCGTCGTGTCCGTCATGGAAGACCTCGCAGACGAAGAGTGCGTCGTGCCGATCTTCATTAGATGCCCGGGGCATCTAATGGGGCGACCTGAAGTTCGGCCAGATCAGGCGTACGGGCAATCTGGCCGGAGATGGTCGTACAGAGCTTCGGTCGTGGAGAGGTCGGTCCGGTCCTCCGGCTGAATTCGCTTGTGGGCAGGCATCCGCCACCCGCAGAATCAGGCCATGTCTACGACCACCGCCTTTCCGCCGCTGACCGTCGCCGTCCGTCCGGTGCGGTTCCAGCAGCAGCCCGGCCGTCCATGGAGGCCCACGCTTCCCACGTCGTGACCGGGGCGCTCGTCGCGGGGCTGATCGCGGGCTACGGCATCGCCGTCCCGGTCGGCGCGGTCGCGACCTACCTCGTCTCCCTCACCGCCCGTACGTCCCTGCGGACCGGGGTCTGCGCCGCGCTCGGCGTCGCGACCGCCGACGGGCTCTACGCCCTCGTGGCGACCCTCGGCGGCTCCGCGCTGGCCGCCGCGCTGCGTCCGGTACTGGTGCCGCTGCGCTGGGCCTCCGCCCTGCTCCTCGCGATCCTCGCGGTACGGGGCGCCGTCATCGCCGTACGACAGCACCGCGACCGGCGGCTCGCCAGCGCCGGCCGCTCCACGCCCGCTCCTCCGAGCCCGGCCCGCGCCTACCTGGCGCTGCTCGGCATCACCCTGCTCAACCCGACCACGGTGATCTACTTCGCGGCTCTCGTGCTCGGTACCCGCGCCGTGGCTGCCGTACGGCCCCTGGAACAGGGCGTGTTCGTGCTGGCCGCGTTCGGCGCGTCGGCGAGTTGGCAGTTGCTGCTCGCCGGGGGTGGGGCGCTGCTGGGGCGGGTGTTGACGGGGCGGCGGGGGCGTCTGGTGACGGCGCTGGTGTCGAGCGGCGTGATCCTGGCGCTGGCCGTGCGGATGCCGGTGTAGTCGCGGCAGGATGAATCACGCGTGGGCCGTTGTTGAAGAGGGACGTAAGTCAGTACCAGCACACGACGATGGGACCGAGGCCATGCCTCTTGACGGTGAGTACGAGCCGAGCCCGACCAAGTGGGTGCGCGACCAGGTGGAGTTGTACGAGAGCTCCGGCGGCACCCAGGGCACGACCCTCATGAACACGGGGATGCCGGTGATCCTGCTCACGACCCGGGGTGTCAAGAGCGGCAAGATCCGCAAGACGCCGCTGATGCGCGTCGAGCACGAGGGGCGTTATGCCGCGGTGGCCTCGCAGGGCGGGGCGCCCGAACACCCGGTCTGGTACCACAACATCAAGGCCGAACCCCATGTGGAGCTCCAGGACGGGCCGGTGAAGCGGGACATGCGGGCCCGCGAGGTCACCGGCGCGGAGAAGGCCGAGTGGTGGGAGCGCGCGGTCGCGGCGTATCCGCCGTACGCCGAGTACCAGGAGAAGACGGAACGGCTGATCCCGGTCTTCGTGTTGGAGCCGGTCGACGGGGAGTGACGGGGCGGCTGGGGCTTCGGGGGACTTGGGCTTGCGGGGGGGGGATTGGCTCGGGCTTCTGCGGGGGCATCGGCTCGGGATTCCGCGGGATTCCGCTGGGGGTTCGACTGAGGCTTCGGCTCGGACATCCGCTGAGACGGCTCGGCTTCCGCGGGGGCATCGGTTCGGCTTCCGCTCGCACTTCGGCTGAAGCAGCGACTCAGCTTCCGCGGGGGCATCGGTTCGGCAGCCACTCAAGCTTCGGCTGAGCCCTCCGCTCGCGATTCGGGCCGTCGACTCACCCGGCGAGCTGGAGGGCATCGACGACGACCTCGCGGAGCTGCGGATCCTGCTCAAACTTCAACTCGGCTTCCACTCAGACATCCGCTGAGGCTTCCGCTCAGGCGTCGACTCGGCAGCCACTCAAGCTTCGGCTGAGGCTTCCGCTCGGCCATGCGCTGGGCCATGCGCTGGGCCTCGACTCGGGCTTCCGCCCGCGCTTCGGCTGAAGCAGCGACTCAGCTTCCGCTCGGGCACCCACTGAGGCCTCGACTCAGCTTCCGCTCAGACATCCGCTGAGGCTTCCGCTCAGGCGTCGACTCGGCAGCCACTCAAGCTTCGGCTGAGGCTTCCGCTCGGCCATGCGCTGGGCCATGCGCTGGGCCTCGACTCGGGCTTCCGCCCGCGCTTCGGCTGAAGCAGCGACTCAGCTTCCGCTCGGGCACCCACTGAGGCCTCGACTCAGCTTCCGCTCAGACATCCGCTGAGGCTTCCGCTCAGGCATCGACTCGGCAGCCACTCAAGCTTCGGCTGAGGCTTCCGCTCGGCCATGCGCTGCGCCGTCGATTCTGGCTTCCGCTCGCGCTTCGGCTGAAGCAGCGACTCAGCTTCGGCTCTGGCATCCGCTGAGGCTTCGACTCGGCTTCCGCTCAGGCATCCACTGATGCTTCCGCTCAGGCATCCGCTCAGGCATCCACTGATGCTTCCGCTCAGGCATCGGCTCGGCAGCCG
This sequence comes from Streptomyces sp. DT2A-34, assembly GCF_030499515.1. Taxonomy (NCBI): domain Bacteria; kingdom Bacillati; phylum Actinomycetota; class Actinomycetes; order Kitasatosporales; family Streptomycetaceae; genus Streptomyces; species Streptomyces sp. DT2A-34. The sequence continues at coordinate 373,452 of NZ_JASTWJ010000001.1, forward strand.
CTCAGACTTCCGCTCGGCCATGCGCTGGGCCATGCGCTGGGCCTCGACTCGGGCTTCCGCCCGCGCTTCGGCTGAGGCTTCGACTCGGCTTCCGCTCGGGCACCCACTGAGGCCTCGACTCAGCTTCCGCTCGGGCTTCGGCTGAGGCTTCGGTTGGGGCTGATTGGCCTCCGGGAATTTTTTCGCGCCCAGGACGCATGAACCCATGTTCGCCGGGCACACGTGCGTCAGGCCCCGCCGCGTTCCCCCGTCGCGGCGGGGCTTCCCTGTGCCTCGTGTGCGGAGCGTTCGGTCACGTCGAGGAAGATCTGGTCGGCCTCGGCGACGGTGTGGGCGATGGAGCGCTTGATGCGGACGGCGACCTCCTCGACCCGTTCGCTGTCGAGGCCGGGCATCAGATCGACGCGGGCCGCCACCAGGGCCGTTTCCAGGCCCGTCTGCATCGTGAACAGCGCCTCCACGCTGTCGATCTCGGGCTGCGCCTCCAGCAGTGCGCGGATCCTGGCGTCGGCCTCGGGGGCTGCGGCCTGCCCGATCAGCTGGTCGCGGGCGTCGCGTCCCAGCCGATAGGCGACGTAGACGAGGAGCCCGCCGATCGCGAGTGAGGCGGACGCCTCCCAAACGACCTGCCCGGTGATCATGTGCAGCGCCATGCCGGTGAGGGCGAGGGTCACCCCGAGCACCGCCGTGGCGTCCTCGGCGACGACCGTGCGCAGGGCGGGGTCGCGCAGGCCATCCGCCACGCCGCCCTGCCGGCCTACCTGGTACAGCGCCCGTACCAGCGACAAGCCCTCGGCCACGAAGGCGACGCCGAGCACGATCATGCCCGCCACATAGCCGCCGAACTTCTCCTCGGCGCCGCCGCGCAGAGCCTCGATGCCCTGGAAGAAGGAGAAGCAGCCGCCCATCACGAAGATGCCGACGGCCGCGAGCAGCGACCAGAAGAAGCGCTCCTTGCCGTAGCCGAAGGGATGGCGGGCATCGGCGGGGCGGCGGCTGCGGCGCAGCGCGGCCAACAGGAAGACCTCGTTCATGCTGTCCGCCACGGAGTGCGCGGCCTCCGACAGCAGCGCGGGCGAGTGGGCGACGAGGCCTCCGACGGCCTTGGCGACCGCGATGGCGAGGTTGGCTGCGAGGGCAATCAGGACCGTGACCCGGGTCCTGCGATCCGTCTTCGGTGCCTTGGGCGTCCTGCTCATTTTTCACCGACTCCCCCGGTCGATGCGGCTCACACCGTGCCATCGGCGGAAATCGGGGGACTCGGTGAGATCAAAGGAGTCGAACGAATCAAAGGAATCGAAGGACTCGACGGAATCGAAGGACTCGTGAGATCGGGAATCCGGCACAAGGCAGACGGGTATCCGCCACAGGGCCAAAGGCCACTAGGCAGAGGCGTGCGGCAGAGAGGAGCGCGGTCATGAGCGGCGGGGGCAACACCGCCTACGGGAGGAAGTCGTTCCAGCGGTCGAAGGCCCACTTCACGGACCGGATCACCACGGACGGCCGGGACGGCTGGCCGGTGGAGGCGGGCCGCTATCGTCTGGTGGTCAGCCGTGCCTGTCCGTGGGCGAGCCGGGCGGTGATCTCCCGCCGGCTGCTCGGCCTGGAGGACGCCCTGTCCCTGGCGATCGCCGACCCGATCCAGGACGACCGCAGCTGGCGCTTCACCCTCGACCCCGACGACCGCGACCCGGTGCTCGGCATCCGCTTCCTCCACGAGGCCTTCGACAGGCGGGAGAGCGACTACCCGGGCGGCGTCAGCGTCCCCGCGGTCGTGGACGTCCCCAGCGGCCGGCTCGTCACCAACGACTATCAGCGGATCACGCTCGACCTCGCCACCGAGTGGACGGCCCTGCACCGCGACGGGGCGCCCGATCTGTATCCCAGGGCGCGACGGGACGAGATCGACGCCGTGATGGCGGACGTCTACGAGGACGTCAACAACGGTGTGTACCGGACCGGCTTCGCCACCGGCCAGGACGAGTACGAGGGGGCGTGCACGCGTCTCTTCCGGCGGCTGGAGCTGCTCGCCGAACGCCTGGCCGGGCAGCGCTATCTGGTCGGCGACACGATCACCGAGGCGGACATCCGGCTGTTCACCACGCTGGTCCGCTTCGACGCCGTCTATCACGGCCACTTCAAGTGCAACCGCTGGAAGTTGACGGAGAACCAGGTCCTGTGGGCGTACGCCCGCGACCTCTACCAGACGCCCGGCTTCGGTGACACCGTCGACTTCGACCACATCAAGCGGCACTACTACCAGGTGCACAGCGGCATCAACCCGACCGGCATCGTGCCCCTCGGACCGGATCTGTCGGGTTGGCTGACGCCGCACCACCGTGAGGAGCTGGGCGGCAGTCCGTTCGGCGAGGGGACGCCGCCCGGGCCGGTTCCCGAGGCCGAGCAGGTACCGGCGCGGGGGCGGCCCTGACCGACGAAGACGAAGGAGGAGCAGGCGCACATGGCCAAGAAGAACAAGCAGAAGAAGATGACACTTCCTCTTGCCTACAAGCCCCTGGGATTCGCGCTCGGCTGGGCGAGCGGCGCGCTGGCGGGGCTCGCCTTCCGCAAGACGTGGATGGCGATACGACACGAGGAGGACGCCCCCGACGCGCTGGACCGGGACCGCGGCTGGGGCGAGATCCTGCTGGCGGCCGCGGTGCAGGGCGCCCTCTTCGCGGTGGCGCGCAGCTTGGCGGACCGCACGGGCGCGAAGGCGATCGAACGCTCGACGGGTGTGTGGCCGGTCAGCGAGAAGGGCGGGCGGGACTGAGAGCACTTACGGGAGACCGGCCGGACCGACCCTCCGGAAGACACGCCAGTACCGACCTCCGGAAGACCGGCCGGATCCGAGGCCCCGCAAGACCTGCCGGAACTCCAGAAGGCTCAGCCCTGCTTCGGCGCCGTAGGGGCGACGCGGCGCAGGGTGAAGGAGTGGCCGGCCGGGTCGGCGTAGCCGCGTTCCTCGTACGGCCCCGCCGCGTCCTTCGCCTCCAAGGGGCGGCCGCCGAGCCCGACGATCCTGCGCTCCGTCTCGTCCAGGTCCTCCACCACGAAGTCCAGGTGGGCCTGGAGGGAGTTCTCGGGGCGCGGCCAGCTCGGCGGCGTCGCGTTCATGTCGCGGCGGAACGCCAGCCGGGTGCCGTCGGCGCCCCTGATCTCCACGCGGTTGGCGGTCGCCTCCGTCTGCTCACCGTCCAGCAGTTCCCTGTAGAACAAGGCGAGCTTCTCCGGCTCGGCACAGTCGAGCACCACGAAGCCCGCTTTCACCAGTGACATGAGTCCTCCGAAAGGTCCGGGGCGCGGAACGTCCCTGTCCCGCCGCCCTGCACCCCACGGGTGTCCCGGCCAGGACCTTTCAGTCCGCCACCAGCCACTCCCCGTCCCGCATCAGCTCCCGCCCGGCGATCTCGTCGGCCTCGCGCCAGGCCTGCACCCGGTGCGGCCGGACGCGGAAGTACAGGCAGGGCGTGGCGAGTTGACGCGGATCGAAGCCGGTCCTGGCCGCGAACCGGTCGGCCACCTCCTCGGGCAGTTGAGCAGGGGCGATCGTGTCGACCGTGCCCTCGATCATGACGACGTCACGGGTCGGCCCGATACCGAGGCGCGCTCTGCCGGTCGTCCTCAGGTTCCGGCCCGTCGGGCTGTTGGACGGTGTGGCCAGCAGCAGGGTCGAGCCGTCCCAGAGGTAGGACAGCGGGACGAGATACGGCACGCCCCCGTCGACCTCGGCCGTGGCGACCCACACGTCCTCGTCGTGCTCCAGTCGGTTCAGGGTGTCCTGCTTGCGCTGCTTGGCGGGGCGTGCGGGCGGGCGGGTCATCGGGGGACGGCCTCCTGACGGGACAACGGTCGACGGACGTTTCCAGTGTGACCGGTCAGGCTTCCGGCCGACCCGGATTTCCGTCAGCCGCACCCCGGCCGCGCTCTACAGCAGGCCCACGGTCCGCGTCAGGTACGGCTCCAGCAGCGCCGCCGCCCCGGTCTCGGCGACACCGTCCAACATCAGCCTGACGCTGCCCGCCCACACGGCGGGCTCGGCGTATGCGCACCACCTCGACGACACGGGCGAGGTGCGGTCGGGAGCGCTCGCGGAGACTCGTGCAGCTATCACTTACGTCGGGGGCGCGCGAGTATACGCAGCTCAACAAGCCTGAGCAGTAACGGAGATCATGGTCCGGTTACGCGTAGATCATTTACGCTCTGGGCAGTCTCGTACCGCTTTTCGGTTCAACTTTCGCACCGCGAAGCCCAGTTCGAGTGCGCGGGCGGTCGTCGCGACCGCCCGTTCGCAGGGGCGGGGGACTCTGCGCAGCCGTCTCCCGAAAGGAAGCACATGCCTCAGGACGTCAGGTTCGACCTCCCCTTCGACACCCCCGTCAGCGAACACCTGGAGTACGCCCGAGCACGCCACCTGCGCTGGATCTGGGACATGGGCCTGGTACGCAGTCACGCCGGGTTCGAGGAGTACAAGTCGTGGGACCTGCCGCAGGCCGCCGCCCGCACCTACCCGCACGCCTCGGCGGACGACATGGTCGTCCTGATGAACTGGTTCTCCCTCGCCTTCCTCTTCGACGATCAGTTCGACGCGAACCAACCCGACCGCGCCGACCGAATAGCCGAGGTCGCGCGTGAGCTGATCATCACGCCGCTGCGCCCGGCGGGCACCCGGCCCCGGGTGGTGTGCCCGATCACCCTGGCCTGGGCGGAGGTCTGGAAGCACCTCTCGGACGGCATGCCCTTGACATGGCAGACGCGGTTCGCCGCCTCCTGGGGCCGGTTCCTCGTGGCGCACTGCGAGGAGGTCGACCTGGCCGCCCGCGGTCTGGAGGGGACGCTGGGGCTCGACGAGTACGCGATCTTCCGGCGCCGTACGGTCGGCATCCACCACAGCATCGACGCGGGTGAGCGCAGTCGCCGCTTCGTGGTGCCCGCGCAGGTGATGGCGCATCCGCTGATGGAGCGGATGCGGGACCTCGCCGCCGACACCATCGGCTTCATGAACGACATCCACTCCTTCGAGCGCGAGAAGCGCCGGGGCGACGGACACAACCTGATCGCCGTGCTGCACCGGGAGCGGCGCTGCTCGTGGGAGGAGGCGGCCGACGAGGCGTACCGGATGACGGTCGCGTGCCTGGACGAGTACCTCGAACTGGAGGCGAGCGTCCCGCAGATGTGCGACGAGCTGGGCCTCGACGCCAGAGGCCGCGAGCAGGTGCGGATGGGCGTGGAGGCCATCCAGCACTGGATCAACGGCAACTACGAGTGGGCGCTGGTGTCGGGCCGTTACAGCGCGGCCAAGGACGGCCCCGCGGCCGCCGCCGAGCTGTCGGGCCGGGGTTCCGTGGACGACCTGCTGGCGGTGTGAGCCAGGCGTGTGGAACTGCGCCGCCGCCCGGCCGGAGCAAACCGGCCGGACGGCTCGCTTGTGCGCCTGTTCGTGCGCCTATACGGGGAACTCGACCGGGAGGCTGTCCAGCCGGGACTCCCAGGTGGAGGCGGTGGAGCTGAGCTCCTCCGCCGGTACGGCCAGGCGCAGGCCCGGCAGCCGGTGCAGCAGGACGTCCACCGCGATCTCGATGATGGACATGCCGATGCTCTGCCCGGGGCACTCGTGCGGACCGGCGCTGAAGGCCAGGTGCGAGCCGTTGCCCTGGACGGACACCCCGGGGTCCGGCCGGACGTCGGGGTCGACGTTGCCGGCCGCGAGGCCGAGGAGGAGCAGGTCGCCCTCCTCGATGTGGTGGCCGCCCAGCTCCAGGTCGGCGGTGGCGAAACGCCCCGGCAGGACCACGAGCGGCGGGGTGTTCCACATGACCTCCTCCACCACCGCGGAGATGTTCAGCTCACCGCTGATGAGGCCGGACAGCCGGGAGGCGTCGCTGAGGATCTTCTCCAGGACGCGGGCCAGCAGGTTGCTGGTCGTGGTGTGCGCGGCGATCAGCACCAGGCGCAGATGGCTGATCACCTCGGCCTCGTCGAGACCGGCGTGGTGCTCCAGCAGGGCGGTGGCGAAGTCGGAGCCCGGTTCGGTGCGCTTGCGCTCGGCGAGCTCTCCGAGGATCTCCATGATGCGGTCGTTGTGCACGATCGCGTCCTCGCCGCCCTTGAGGACATGGGCGCTGGATTCGACCAGTTGACGGCCCTCGCCTTGCGGCAGCCCGAGGATGCGGGTGAGGACCAGCATCGGCAGGTACTCGGCGTAGTCCGCCACCAGGTCGGCTTGTCCGGCGTCGGCGAAGGCGTCGATCTGCTTGTTGGCGAAGTGCGTCGCATGCCGCCGGACCCCTCGGCCGGCCGCGGCGTGCAGCCCGTCGGTGACCGCGCCGCGCAGCCTGCGGTGCGGCTCGCCGTCCTGGGACACACAGTCGGGACGCCAGCCGATCATGGGGATCAGGGGGTGGGTGTCCTCGATCCGGCCCTCCCGCCAGTCCCGCCAGTTGCGCGCGTCCCGGGTGAACTGGCGGGGGTTGTCGAGGACCCGCCGGATGTCGCGGTAGCCCAGGACCAGCCAGGCCGGGACGTCACCTTCCAGCAGCACCGGAGCCACGGCGCCGTGCTCCTTGCGCAGCCGCTCGTAGATGGCGAGCGGGTCGGTCGCCGCATCGGGCCCGAACAGCCGGGTGAGCTCGGCCGAACCGTGGGCCACGGGGCAGCCGCGCGGTGCGTCGGGATCGTTTGAGGGCTGGGCGTTCATCGGGACTCCAGAGCGACGGCAGAGCGTTCCTTCAAGTGACGTATGAGCGCGACGAGTACGTCACGGCTGGAGGTCCGCTCGCGGGCGTCGCAGGCCACGACGGGGATGTGCGGGGAGATGTCGAGGGCGTCCCGGATCTCCTCCACCGGATAGTGCTTGGAGTCCGGGAAGACGTTCAGGGCGACGACGAACGGGACGTTCTGTCGCTCCATCTCCTCGATCGCCCGGAAGCTGGAGGCGAGCCGGCGCGTGTCCACCAGGACGACCGCGCCGAGCGCGCCCTTGAACAGGCCGTTCCACAGGAACCAGAAGCGCTCCTGGCCGGGCGTGCCGAACAGGTACAGCATCAGGCTGTCGTTGAGGCTGATCTTGCCGAAGTCCAGGCTGACGGTGGTCTGCGTCTTGTCCGCGACGCCGATGAGGTGGTCGACGTCGGCGCTGGCCTGGGTGAGGGTCTCCTCGGTGGTGAGCGGCTTGATGTCGCTGACCGAGCGGACCATGGTGGTCTTCCCGGTGCCGAATCCGCCGGCGATCATCACCTTCACCGAGCGGATGCCCCCGGCGTTCGGCCCGCCGGGTTGGTCAAAGCCTTTCAAGTCCACTGAGTACCTCCTCAAGGAGCGCGAGGTCGGGCCCGCGGCCGGCACCATGCGCCGGGATGGGGTCACGGGCTTCGACGTGGCCTGCCTCCAGCAGATCCGTCAACAGCACCGCGAGAATGTTGAAGGGCAATCCGAGGTGGGCGCCGAGTTCGGCCACCGACAGCGGATCGCGGCAGCGCCGGAGGATCTCCTCGTGCTCGTACTGCAGCCCCGGTACGGGAGTGGTGCGGGAGACGATGAGGGTCGCCACGTCGAGGCTCGATGCCGAACCGCCCGGTCCGCTACGCCCTTTGGTGAGGACGTAGTAGCGCTCGAGACCGGACGGGTTCGTGGACCGGCGGGGAGCACTCATCCAGAGTGCTCCTCCAGGCGCGGAGTGGTGCCGAGCAGTTCGCCCATCCTGCGCGCCAGGTCCCTCATCTGGTGGCCGAGCAGGCCCTGGTCGAGGCCTTCCCGGGCAAGGACGCCGAGATAGGTCTCCACACCGGCCCGTACGACGAAGAGGTGGCCGCCGTCGACCTCGATCATCGCCAGCCTGAGCTGTCCCGCGTACCTGGGGAACTGCTCGGCGACCGGCTGGGCCAGCGCCTGCAGTCCGGCCACCACGGCCGCGAAGCGGTCCACGTCGTCGGGGTCCTCGGCGCCGTAGGAGGTGATGGCCTTGCCGTCGCTGGAAGCCACGAGGGCGAAGTTGATCTCCTGGATGCTCTCCACCAGGTCACGGAGCGCCCAGCTCACGTCGGTTCCCTGTTGCGTCATGGGGACTAGTCGCTCTCTTCAGTGCTGTGCTGCTCGGTGGACTCGCGGCCGGCGGCCGGCGCGCCTTGCTCACCGGGCTCGCGGCCCGCGGTGGCGAAGGCGGCCAGGCCGGCGAAGGACGCGTCGGGCGGGACGGCGGCGACGGTGGTCGTCTCCGCGGTCCGCTCCGGGTGCTCGGCCGGCTCGTGGCGTGCCGCCTCGTGCCGTTTGCCGCGGCGCCGGGGCAGGCCGCCGGGCGTGGTGTCCACGGCGTCGGCCGTGTCGGCCGGAGCCACTTCGGTGGCGCCCGGCTCGCGGGCCGGGGTGGGCGCGCCGGCCTGTGCCGTCGGGGCGGACGCCGCCGGGGTGGCGGAGGCGGCCGCGGGCAGCGGGCTGAAGTACTTGTGCGGAACCACGACCACCACCGAGGTGCCGAGCCACGGCGAGTCCGCGAAGGTGACGCGGATGCCGTACCGGCGAGCGAGGATGCCGACGACGCGCAGGCCGATGTTCGCGTCCTCCGAGATGCCGCCGAGGCCCGCGCCGGGCGCGGTGCCGTCGAGGGCGTGCTCGGCCTCGCGCTTCTTCTCCTCGCTCAGGCCCTTGCCGGAGTCCTGGATCTCGATGCCGACGCCGTTCGGGACCTCCTTGCCGGAGACGACCACCGGCTCGGTGGGCGGCGAGTAGCGGGCCGCGTTGTCCAGGAGGTGGGCGAAGATCAGCGTGAGGTGGTCCACCAGGCCGCCGTCTACGCCGAGTTCGGGCAGATGGCGTACGTCGATGCGGTGGAAGTCCTTGATCCGGCCGATGCCGCCGCGAACCACGCTGAGCAGGCGCTGCGGCTCCTGCCACTGCCGACCGGGACGGTCGGAGCCGCCGAGGACGCTGATGCTGGCGGCGAGACAGTCGGCGGGGCCGATCGCCTGGTCGAGCTCCATCAGGCCCCGGGCGACGGCCGGCAGCCGGCCGTGCTCGCCCTGCAGTTCGTGCAGACGACCGCGGAGCTTGCTGGTCAGGACGTGGATGCGGTTGCCGACGCTGATCACGGCCTGCTCGGCGGAGGTCGAGCGGTTGAACTCCTCCTCGACGCCGATCAGTGCGGTGCGCAGGACCTTGCGCAGGTTCGCCTGCAGTTCGGCGCTGACCTTCGCACACTGGTTGACGGTCGGCAGGACGTCGTCGATGGCGTCGCCCGCGCGCAGCTGCCGCAGTGCCTCGGGCAGCTGCTCGTCGGCGAGCCGGGCGACCGCGGCCAGCTGGTGGGCCAGCTGCTCCTGCCAGACCTCGGCCTGGTCGGCGAGCTGGGCCTCGTAGGACTGGGCCTGGGCGGCGATCCGCTCCTCGTAGGAGCCGCTCGCCTCGGCCAGCCGCTCCTCGTACGCCCGCGCCTGCTCGGCCAGTTGGGCCTCGTAGGCGCCCGACTGGTCACCGAGCCGGCTCTCCAGGGCGGCGCGATCGGCGCTGAACTTGCGCTCCAGGCCCGCCACATGCTGCTGCCACTGCTGCGAGTGCTCGGCCTGCGAGGTGCGGAATTCGACCTCGGCCCGGCTCAGCTGGGCCCGGGTGCGCAACAGGAGGCGTACGCACGCGGCGCCGGCCGCGGTCGCCGCGATGCCCGCGACGCCGACGGTTATTCGCTCCGAGCTCATGAACGTGGCGGCAACCGTCCCACCTCCCAAAGCCAGCGGCATCAGCCACCAGCTGTACCAGGCGACAGGGGGCCGCGCCGCCGGCGGCGGAGTGGCGAGTTCCATCTGCATCCTTCGAGGCGACGATCGATCAAGGGGGGGTGTGCAAGGCGATCGCACTCATGAGTCCGCACCGCGAGATGATCGATCGCGACCGAGTCAACTCGCAGCGCCGAACGGGAGCTTATCGGGTTTGAACGCAAAAGGATCAACCTGACAGCTTGGCGGAAGTGAGGATTCCACCACTCTCCGCCCAAGGGTACAAACATCGACAAATAACTTTACCGACCTGCACAGTTGGAGAAACGACGCCTGGGTTCGCGGGGTTCACTTGCAGCCCGCGCCGTCCTTCACCCGGGGCCAGGCCTCGACACCGTCGGGGGTGCGGACGTACGCCGTCGACATGTCGTCGGTCAGCCACAACCGCCGGTCGCCGAGCCGGTATCCGGTGTCGTGCGCGTCGCCGGGCATGGGTACGTCGCCGTCGTAGGCGGCGTTCAGCATGCCGGGGTCGAGTACACCGTCGGGATCGCGGGCGTACAGCTTGCGGTCCCGGTACGTGCCGAGTTCGAGGAAGTGCGCCTTCTGCCAGTCGCAGTGGGCCGACCCGGCGGAGCTGCTGATCTCGGTGATCGGCACGCGGCGGCTGTCCCCGTCGCTCCAGATCTCGTACTCCTGGGTGGCCGTGAAGCTCTCCGGGAGTTCGGCGGGGTCGCAGGAGGCGCTGGTCTCCGGGCCCCAACCGGGGCGTTCCTTGCGGTCCTCGGCGACGACGACCGCTACCTTCGTCCGCCCGTCGACGTCGTAGGAGAACAGGACCCGGCCGTTCTCCTCCCGCTCCACGCGGTAGCCGGACCGCGGCACATCGGGCTGCTCGATGTCGAAGTACGCCGTCAGGCCCTCCTCGGGCGTGGATCCGCCGTCCCCCTCGCTCCACGTTTCACTGCCGCCGCCGGAGTAGACCTCCCCGTCGCACTCCAGCGCCCGGCCCGCGGCGCCCGACTCGATGCGTGTCGCCCGCGGGCCGTCCTCGTCGAGGTTCCGGACGGGGACGTAGAGCGGTCCGTCGTACGGCTTGGCCGGCGGTGTGCCCTCGACGACCGCGCTCTCCTCCTCGGCACCGCATCCCACGGCCGCCGTCGCCACCAGCACCGCCACCGCCACGAGCCCTCTGCGCATTCCTGCCCCCCTGTGCCCTTGCTGTCTTGATCCTTCGACGCGGCGGTGGACGGGAACGTTCGTGTCTACCTGGCGGCAGCCGCCTGGAACGTGCGCCGGTACGCCTGCGGCGACACCCCGATCGCGGCATGCAGGTGCTGGCGCAGGGAGGCTCCCGTGGCGAAGCCGACCTGGCCGGCGATCTGGTCCACCGGCAGGTCGCTGGATTCCAGCAGATGCCGGGCGCGGGCGACGCGCTGCTGGATCAGCCAGCGGCCGGGGCTGAGGCCGACCTCGTCGTTGAAGCGGCGGGCGAAGGTGCGCAGGCTCATCCGGGCGTGGGCGGCGAGGTCGGCCAGGGTGAGGGGTTCGTCGAGGCGCTCCAGGGCCCAGCCGCGGGTGGCGGCGGTGCTCGCCGCTCCGCTCTCCGGGACCGGCTGCTCGATGTACTGGGCCTGGCCGCCGTCCCGGAAAGGGGGCACGACGCAGCGCCGGGCCACCGCGTTGGCGAGCTCATGGCCGTGGTCGGTACGGACGATGTGCAGGCAGACGTCGACGCCGGAGGCGGCGCCGGCCGAGGTGAGGATGCGGCCGTCGTGCACGAAGAGGACGTCCGGGTCCAGGTCGACGTGCGGGTACCGACGCCGGAACGGTTCGGTCACCTGCCAGTGCGTGGTGGCCCTGCGGCCGTCGAGGAGGCCCGCCGCGGCGAGGACGAAGGCGGCGGTGCAGATCGACACGATGCGGGCGTCCGGGCGGATCAGCGCGAGCGCGTCGGCGAGTTCGGCAGGCAACTCCACGGGGATGTATGGGGCCGCCATGGACGCGACCACCACGGTGTCGGCCGTGGCGAGGATCTCCGGGCCGTGCTGCACGCCGATCGTGAAGTCCGCGTTGCTGCGCACCGGTCGGCCGTCGATACTGCAGGTCAGCACCTCGTACCGGCCGTCGGCCGCGCCGAAGATCCGGCTCGGAATGCCCAGCTCGAAGGGGTAGACGCCGTCCAGGGCCAGCACCACGACCCGTTCCACATGCCGTTCACCGCTTCGCACTCCACTCATGGCACGATCCTATCGAAGCTTGGCAATCGTGCCATTTCCCTGTGCGGCGGTCCCCGGCAGGCTGTTTCCCCATGAGCACTGTGAACACGATGCGAGCCATCAGCCAGGACGTCCTCGGCGGTCCCGAGGTCCTGAAGGAAGTGGAAATCGAGCGCCCGGCGCCGCGCCCGAACGAGGTGCTGGTCCGCGTCCGCGCCGCCGGCGTCAACCCGACCGACTGGAAGCACCGCGCGACCGGCGGCTTCCTGGGCGAGCCGCCCTTCGTCCTGGGCTGGGACGTCTCCGGCGTGGTCGAGGCGGTCGGCATCGGCGTCGCCCGGTTCCAGCCCGGCGACGAGGTCTTCGGCATGCTGTCCTACCCGTTCGGCCACGGCTCGCACGCCGAGTACGTCACCGCGCCGGCGCGCGCCTTCGCGCACAAGCCGGCCTCGATCGACCACACGCAGGCGGGCGCGCTGCCGCTGGTCTCCCTCACCGCCTGGCAGGCCCTGGTCGAGTACGCCGACCTCCGGCCCGGGCAGCGGGTCCTGATCCACGCGGCCGCGGGCGGGGTCGGGCACGTGGCCGTGCAGATCGCCAAGGCGCGGGGCGCGTATGTGATCGGCACGGCGAGCGCGGGCAAGCACGCGTTCCTGCGGAGCCTCGGCGCGGACGAGCTGATCGACTACCGGGAGACGGACTTCGCCGAAGCCGTGAAGGACGTGGACGTCGTACTGGACACCCTGGGCGGTGAGACGTCCGTGCGCTCGCTGAAGGTGCTGCGCCCGGGCGGCCTGGTCGTCTCGATCCTGCCGCTCGGGTCGGACGAGTTCTACGAGGAGGCCGAGCGGCTCGGCGTTCGGGGCGTGCGGATGCTCGTGGACGCCGACCGCGCCGACATGCGGGCGATCGTGGACCTCGTCGAGAAGGGCGAGTTGCGCGCCGAGATCGCCGGTACGTTCCCGCTGGCCGATGCCGCCGAGGCGCATGCGCTGGGCGACACCGGCCGGACGACGGGCAAGCTGGTACTGCTCGTCAACTGAGTCAGAACGTCAGCACGGGCTTGATCGCCTTCCCCGCCCCCATGTCCCCCACCGCCTGGTCGATCTCCGCGAACGGATAGGTGCTGATCAGGCGGTGCAGCGGGAGCCGCCCCTCCTTCACCAGGCGGACCAGGGCGGGGATGAAGGTCTGCGTCTCGGCGTCGCCGAGGGTGAGGCCGACCACCTGCTTGCCGCCGAGCAGCCCGTTGACGTCCAGGGCGACCTCGGTGCCGAAGGGCGGGGCGCCGACGACGACCAGGGTGCCGCGGGCGGCGAGCGCGTCGACGCCCTGGCGCAGGACGCCGACGTTGCCCGTGGTCTCCACGACGCCGTCGGCGCCCTGCCCGCCGGTGATCCCGGCGAGCGCCTCGGCGAGGTCGGCCTCGGCGGCGTTGACGGTGTGGGTGGCGCCCAGCTCCTTTGCCAGCGCCAGGCGTTCGGCGACGCGGTCGACGGCGACGATGTTGGTGGCGGGGGTGAGGGCGGCGGCCATGACGGCGGACAGGCCGACGGCTCCGGCGCCGAGGACGACGACCGTGCTGCCGGTGACCGGCTTCAGCACGTTCCAGACGGCGCCGACTCCGGTCTGCACGCCGCAGCCCAGCGGGGCGATCGAGGCGAGCGGCACCTCCGGGTCGACCTTCACCAGGCTGGCCTCGTCCACCAGCGCCCGCTCGGCGAAGGAGGACTGCCCGAAGAAGTGACCGCCGAGCGCCTCGCCACCCCGGCTGATCGTGCTGCTGCCGTCGGCCCGGCGTCCGCCGATCAGGTTCAGCGGCAGCCAGGTCGCGCAGTAGGCGGGGTGGCCGCCCCGGCAGTTTCGGCAGTCACCACAGGAGGTGAAGGACAGCACGACGTGGTCACCCGGCGCGACGCCGGTCACGGACGGGCCGACGGCCTCGACGACGCCCGCGCCTTCGTGGCCGAGGACGCCGGGGAGGGGGAAGGGCAGTCCGCCGCTCGCCACGCCGAGGTCCGTGTGACACAGGCCGGTCGCCACCATGCGGACGACGGCCTCGTGCGGTCCGGGCTCGTCGAGTTCGACGTCGGAGAGGGTGAAGGGTGCTCCGCCGGACTCGACGACGGCGGCACGGGTGGGGATGGACATCTGGCGAATCTCCTTGGCGGTGGGCTCAGTCGAGCGAGACGACGACGGACTTGGTGGTGGTGTAGGCGTCGAGCGCCTCGGGCCCGTACTCGCGGCCGAAGCCGGAGTCCTTGACGCCGCCGAAGGGGACCGCGGGGTCGAGCATCGCCCAGTCGTTGACCCAGACGATGCCTGCCTGGAGCCGGTCGGCGACGCGGTGGGCGCGGGCCAGGTTGCCGGTCTGGACGCCGGAGGCCAGCCCGTACGGCGTGGAGTTGGCGAGCTCGATGGCCTCGTCCTCGGAGTCGAAGGGCTGGACGGTGAGGACCGGGCCGAAGATCTCCTCCTGGATGACGCGGGAGTCGTTCGGCAGGTCGGCGATCACGGTGGGCTTGTAGTAGTAGCCGCCGTCGAGGTCGAGCCGTTCACCGCCGCAGACGATACGGCCGCCCTCCTTGCGGGCCAGCTCGACGTACTCCTCGACCTTGCGCAGATGCCGCTCCCCCGCCATCGGGCCGACGACGGTCTCGGGCTTGCGCGGGTCGCCGAGCGGTACGCCCGGCACGGCGTCGGCGAGGATGCCGAGCAGGGTGCTGTAGACGGGGCGCGCCACCAGCAGCCGCGGTCCGCCCATGCAGAACTGGCCGGTGTTGAAGACGAACCCCTTGATGATCGCGCCGACGGCCTTCTCCAGGTCGGCGTCCTCGAAGACGACGTGGGCCGCGTTGCCGCCGAGCTCCATGGTGACGGGCTTGAGCGCCTCACCGGCGATGCCCGCGACCTTCCGGCCCACCCCGGTCGAGCCGGTGAAGGCGACCTTGTCCACCCCGGAGTGCCGCAGCAGTGCCTCGCCGGCCGCCGGGCCGCCGGTGACGACGTTGACCACGCCGTCGGGGACACCGGCCCGCTTGAAGAGCTCGGCCATGTACAGGGCGCTGAGCGGAGTCTCCTCGGCCGGCTTGTGCACCACCGTGTCGCCGGCCGCGAGCGCCGGGGCGATCTTCGAGCCGGCCAGGATCAGCGGGAAGTTGTACGGGGTGATCGCCGCGACCACGCCGAGCGGCCGGCGCCGGACGTAGGCGAGGGCGTTCATGGGCGTGTCCCGGACGGAGCCGTCCAGGGCGTGGGCGAGGGCGGCGAAGTACTCGTAGTCGTTGGCCGCGTTGGTGACGTCGACGGCGTGGGCGAGCGTGATCGGCTTGCCGACGTCGCGGCTCTCCAGCTCGGCGATGGTGTCCGCGTTCTCCCGGATCAGCTCGGCGATGCGGTGCAGCACCCTGCCGCGCTCGCGGCCGCTCAGCCCGGACCAGACGCCGTCGTCGAAGGCGTCCCGCGCGGCGCGTACGGCCGCGTCCACGTCGGCGGCGCCGGCGTCCGCGACGGTCGTGACGACCGCACCGCGGGACGGGTCGACCACCTCGGTGCGCGCTCCGTCGGCGGCCTCACGCCACTGGCCCCCGATGAACAACCGACCGGGTTCGATCTCGAAGGTGGTCATCACCACTCCTCAGCCTCATCGCCAAGATTTCAACCAACAGGATTCCTGTTTGTCCGCAGTCTCAGTACGGACAGGTTTCCTGTCAATGCTCTAGGCTGAACTCATGCTCGACACCCAGGCAACCAAGGCACCTCCGTCGCTTCTCTACATGGTGAAGCAGGTGGAGCTCGTCGTGCGCTCCCATCTGGACGAGCTGGTCAAGCCGTCCGGGATCACCGCGCTGCAGTACACGGCGCTCACCGTGCTGCAGCGGCACGACGGACTGTCGGCCGCGCAACTGGCACGCGACTCGTTCGTCACGGCGCAGTCGATCGCCGATCTGGTACGGAGCCTGGAGAGCCGTGGGCTGGTCCGCCGGGAGCGCAACCCGCGCAATCGCCGGGAGCTGCTGATCCTGCTCACCGCCGCGGGGCGTGAGCTGCTCGCAGGGCACGAGGATGCCGTGCGGGAGCTGGAGGAGCGGATGATGCGGGACCTCACGGCCCATCAGACCGAGCAGTTCCGCCAGGCGCTCACGAAGGCCTGGCACGCGCTGTCGTAGCCGCGTCCCGGACATCTCACGAAACCTCTGTCGCAAATCGAAGACATATGTCAATCGAACATGCTCAGATTCGCTCGATCGAGGGTAACTTGCCGTGCAGGGACTGGATTTGAGCAGCCCGCCGCGAGTGAGCAGGTTGGAGGCGATGTCGTCGTGCAGCAGGAACCTGCGCCGTTCAGTCGGCATCTGCGCGTCCACCGGCACCGGGACCACACGGTGCTGGAGTTCCGCGGCGAGATCGACATCGCCGCCGCGGTGGAGATCGCGCCATACCTGGACCGGGTGACGACACACCCCGACGCCCGGATCGTGATCGACCTCAGGAGCGTCGAGTTCTTCGACTGCTCGGGGCTGCGGCTGCTGTACCGGGCCCGCGCCCGGGTGCTCGACCACGGCGGGCAGCTGCACCTGGTCTGCACCCACCCGCTCACCCTGCGCGTCCTCAGGATCACCGGGCTGTCCCGGCTGCTGCCCCCGCATCCGACGCCGGACGCGGCCCTGGGGCAGCCCGAGACCACGTCCGGCACGTTATGACGCCTTCTCCCTCAGGTCTTCAACCTCCTGATGACGGCGGCTGCTTGAGGATCTTGGTCACCTGACCGGCCCCCACCGTCCTGCCGCCCTCGCGGATGGCGAACTTCAGCCCCTCCTCCATGGCGATGGGCTGGATCAGCTGGACGGTAGTTCTGGAAGAACGGCGTGTGCCGGCCGCCCTCGTCCTTCGACAGGATGTACGCCCGCGCCTCGAACTCCGTGTGCGGGGTGACCGAGCCGGGCTTGACGACGACCTGACCGCGCTCCACGTCCTCCCGCTTCACGCCCCGCAGCAGCAGCCCGACGTTCTCGCCGGCCCGGCCCTCGTCGAGGAGCTTGCGGAACATCTCGATGCCGGTGACCGTGGTCTTCGTCTTCCGGTCGTGGATGCCGACGATCTCGACCTCGCTGTTCACGAGCAGCTTGCCGCGCTCGATCCGGCCGGTGACGACCGTGCCGCGACCGGTGATCGTGAACACGTCCTCGATCGGCATCAGGAACGGCCTGTCGACATCACGCTCCGGTTCCGGGACGGCTGTGTCGACGGCCTCCAGCAGGTCGAGCACCGACTGCGACCACTGCGGGTCCCCTTCCAGGGCCTTGAGCGCGGAGACCTTGACGACCGGGACGTCGTCACCCGGCAACTCGTACTCCGTGAGCAGCTCGCGCACCTCCAGCTCGACGAGCTCCAGGATCTCCTCGTCGTCCACCATGTCGGTCTTGTTGAGGGCCACAACGATGTACGGCACGCCCACCTGCCGGGCGAGCAGCACATGCTCCTTGGTCTGCGGCATCGGCCCGTCGGTGGCGGCGACGACCGGGATCGCGCCGTCCATCTGCGCCGCGCCGGTGATCATGTTCTTGATGTAGTCGGCGTGCCCCGGGCAGTCGACGTGCGCGTAGTGCCGGCGCTCGGTCTGGTACTCGACGTGTGCGATGGAGATGGTGATTCCGCGCTGCCGCTCCTCAGGAGCCTTGTCGATCATGTCGAACGGCGTGAACGGGTTCAGATCGGGATACCGGTCGTGCGGCACCTTGGTGATGGCCGCCGTGAGCGTGGTCTTCCCGTGGTCGATGTGCCCGATGGTCCCGATGTTCACATGCGGCTCGGTCCGTTCGAACTTCGCCTTCGCCATGGCGAGCCCTCCTGAGCATCCGGTGATGCCGAGCCGTGCATCCGGGTGAATGCCGAGCGTTGCTCCGCTCCCTCCTGTCTATTCGGTTCCCGGCGCGTCGAACAGGGCGCTGACGGACTCCCCGTTGTGAATGCGGCGCACGGCCTCGGCGAGCGCGGGGGCGATGGAGAGGATCCGCAGCTTCTCGGTGCGCTCCTCCGCCGGGACCGGCACGGTGTTGGTGCACACGATCTCCAGTACGTCGGGCTGCTCGCCGATCCGCTTCAGGGCGCCGGACGCGAACAGGCCGTGCGTACAGGCGACCCGGATCGACCGGGGACCCAACTCGCGCAGCCGGTCGAGGAGTTCGAGGACGGTGCTGCCCTTGGCGATCTCGTCGTCCAGGACGATGACGTCCCGCCCGGCGACATCGCCGATGACCGAGCTGATGCTGACCCGGTCGTCCGCGAACCGCTGCTTGGCACCGGCCGCCACCCCGGCGCCGATCAACCGCGCGAACGCGGCCGCCTCCTTGGCGTTGCCGAGGTCCGGCGAGACGACCGTGGTGCGCGAGAGGTCGTACTGCCGGAAGTGCGCGGCGAGTTCGCGCAGCGCGTGCAGGTGGTCGACCGGCACTGTGAAGAAGCCGTGCACCTGGGGCGAGTGCAGCGTCATGGCGAGGACCCGGCTCGCGCCGGCCGCCACCATCAGGTCGGCGACGAGCCGGCCGCCGAGGGAGATGCGGGGCGCGTCCTTCTTGTCGGAGCGGGCGTAGGAGTAGTGCGGCATGACGACGGTGATCCGGCGTGCGGAGGCCCCGCGCGCGGCGTCGCACATGAGCAGCAGCTCGACCAGGTGCTCCTGGACCGGCCGGACCAGCGGCTGGATCAGGAAGACGTCCCGTTCCCGGCAGTTGGCCTGGAGCTGTACCTCCAGGCAGTCGTTGGCGAACCGGCTGACACGGCTGGGGCTGAGCGGCACCCCCAGGTGAGCGCAGACCTCCGCCGCCAGTTCGGGGTGGGCACTACCGCTGAACACGGCGATCTCTCGCACGATCCGCTCCTCGCATGATCATTACGGGTGGCGGACTCATGCTACTGACCTCGGCAGAAACGTTGCGGCTCAGGCGAGGGCGAGGACCTGCGGTGACGGCCTCAGTGGTGATGGCGTCAGTGGTGACGGCATCCGTGGTGATGGCCTGACCACGACACGGGCAACCGGAGCGGGCTCCGCGTCACGAGGGCAGGGGTGCGAAGAGGTCGGGTTCGCCGGGCGGGAAGACGTCCGGGGCGCGCCCGGCGGAGTTGGTCTGGACGGCGACCACGCTGCCCGCCGGGATCAGCACGTCTCCCACCTCGGTGTCCTCGACGGCGCGACGGATCAGCCCGGGCGGGACCCGGCCCTCGCTGAGCGGGACGGTGCGCAGCAGCTGTTCGGCCGCGGTGGTCGCCGCCTCCGTGTCCCTTACGACGAGCAGGGGCGGGGCGTCCGGGGCACGCAGCGAACTCCGGTTGAACCGGGGGTCCATGAGCACCTGCCGCACCTCGGCGCACTGGGCCACGAGCCACACCGGGATGGCAATCGGCCAACGGACAGGTCCGGCAAGGGATTTGGGGGTACTTCGTTGAATAGGGAAGGAGGACCGTCGCCATGACGACTCCCATCAAACGCATCGACAAGCGTATGCCCGGCTGGGCGAAGGCGGTGAGCGCCCTGATCCTGGTGCTCGTCGTCTTCTTCGCCGGGATCCGGCTGAGCGTGATCCCCGGCCTCAAGGACCTGTTCGGCACGGAGACCAACGACCGTTCGGGTCCCGCACTGCTCCAGTCCATCCAGGACATGAGCCGCTACGACGCCGCCTCCGGCAACTTCCAGATCGTCGTGGATCTGGAGAAGGACGCAAAGTTCCTGCCCGACGCGATCCGCGGCACCCGCACGCTGTACGTCGGCGCGGGCACCGTGGACGCCTATGTCGACCTCGGGAAGGTCGGTGAGGACGACGTCACGGTCAACGACGACCGTACGTCCGCCACACTCCGTCTCCCGCACGCGGCCCTCGGCAAACCGGCCCTGGACCCCGACCGCTCCTACGCCGTCTCCAAGGAGCGCGGTCTCCTCGACCGCCTCGGCGACCTCTTCTCGGACAACCCGAACAGCGAACAGGCCGTGCAGCAGCTGGCGGTCAGGCACATCGGCGACGCGGCCAAGGAGAGCGAGCTGACCGCCCGCGCCGAGACCAACACCACCGGCATGCTCGAAGGCCTGCTCCACTCCCTCGGCTTCAAGGAGGTGAAGGTGACGTACGGGGCCTGAGCCTCTTGGACGCTGGGACGCTGGGACGCTGGGACGCTGGGACGCTGGGACGCTGGGCGAACCTACGACAGCAGGCCCGGCAGGGCCAGCGCGCCGAGCACGGTCGCGCCGACCAGCACCCAGGCCACGTAGTCCCCGACGTGCCCGGACTGCAGGCGCCGCAGCGGCCGGGCCCGGTCCGGGGCGGTGAGGAGCCCCGGCCGGGTGACGGCCAGGGCGGCGAGGCCCAGGGCCAGCGCGGTGGAGGCGAGGTCGAGCAGCACGCCGGCCGGGCTCCAGTGCGGTGCGGGCACCATGGCACCGCCGGACCCGGCCTCGTTGACGGCGTGTGCCACGACCTCGCCGAAGCCGGGGGCCACGCCGACGGCGAGCGAGCCGGCGAGCAGCAGGGCGAGGACCGCGGTCATGGTGTCGGGGATCCGGCTGAGCCGATGCCGGGTCTCGGGCCGCTCACCGGCGCCGGTCGTCTCGTAGTCGGTGTCGTCCTCGGGCGTGGGGCCGAGCCCGAGGAACACCCGGGCCGCGACCCGCAGTACCGCTCCGGCGGTGACCGCGGTCGCGGCGACGTACAGCACGGTGAGCGGACCGCCCACGGCCTCCTCGGTGACGGCCTTCCCGAACGACGTCCCGAACGGCGGGAGTCCGGCGAGCGCGAGCCCGGCCACCGCGAACAGCACGGCGACACCGCGCAGCTCCCGGGCCCGGCCGTGCAGCGCGTGTTCGTCGGCGAGTACGACGCCGAGGACGGCCAGCACGAGGGCCTGGCGCACGGGGTCGCGGACGGCCACCGCCACGGTCGCACAGACGGCGACGAGCAGCAGCGCTGCGGCGATCACCGCGTCAGCCACCGCGCACCCCCGCGAAACCGCCGGACAGCGCATGGGAGGCGACGACGTTCCCGCCGATCAGGAGCACGCCCGTGAGCAGGAGCTTCACCATCGCCCGGCTCGGCCCGACCGCCACGCACAGCGCCAGGACCACCACCGCGACGAGGCCTGCGGCCGGCCAGGTCAGGCCCCAGGCGCGCGGCGGGTCGGCGGCGAGTTCGGCGGCGAGCAGCCGGGCGAAGACGAGGGTGCCGACGGGGCCCAGCAGGGCGAGGACCAGGGCGACATCGACGTACGAGGGGCGCTCGTACCCCTGGGCGAGCAGGAGCAGTCCGGGGCAGGCCAGGGCGGTGGACAGGTTCTGGGCCACGACGCGGCGCCGCAGGGGTCCGGTGGCGATGCCCCAAAGGGCGGCGCCCACTCCCCCGCCGAGTACGACGGTCGCCGCGAGGAGCCAGCCGTTCATCGTCCGGTCACCGCCCGGCGTGCGGCGACGGCCGCGAGCGCCGCTACGCCGGCGACGCCCGCGCCGACCGCGAGTTCCAGGGCGTCGACGGCGCTGATGAGGACCAGCCACAGCAGGGCGAGCGCGGCCCACCAGGCCAGGAACTCGGCCGCGGCGGGAAGCGTCGCACGCCGGTCCATACGCCACCTCCGCGGGCCGGATGTCCAGATGTCCGCTACTTCCGTTACTTCGGTTCCGCGTCATCCAAACACCACCCTGGGCGACAGTCGCGGCGGACGCGCGGGTCTCCGGCCGGAGTGCCCCGACAGCATGAGGGGAAACCGCGGGCGGCCGTGACCGGGAGCGGCGCGGGCGGCATCTCATCGGGGTACCTGGGTAATCCCACTACTACAAAGGGAAGTTGAAGACTGGAGGACCGCATGGCCCGTGGAACCTCACGTTCGCGCGCCGCGATACGCCCCGGCACTTCCAAGACCCCAGGCGCCGCCAAGTCGGCGGGCGGCGCCAAATCCTCGGGCGGCGCGAAGCCCACAGGCGGGGCCAAGTCCGAGCGCGGCGCCAAGTCCGAGCGCGCCACCAAGCCCCGGCGCACCCCGCGCCCCAAGCAAAACCCCCTGCGCTTCCTCGCCCGCCTCCTGGCGATGCTGTGCGCCTTCGCGTTCATGGTCGCCTTCGCCGTCGTCCTGGCGAAGCTCACCCTCCAGCCCTCCCCCGCCTCGGCGGCCCTGACCCACACCAACCTGCATCCGGGCCGCTCCCTGCGGGCCTATCTGGACCAGCCCGAACTGCGCGACGCCGTCCGGCAGATCGGCGGGAACCTGCTGCTGGGCGTCCCGTTCGGCATCCTGGTCCCCGTTCTCGCCCCACGGACGCGCGGCGTCCTGCGTGTCCTTCTGCTGACGGCGACCGTCATGCTTCTCGTCGAGTTCGCGCAGGGTGCGCTGGTGACGGGGCGCGCCTTCGACATCGACGACGTCATCCTCAACACCACCGGAGCCCTGATCGGCTACCTCCTGCTGGGCCGGCGACTGAGCCGCGCGGTACACGCCCGGGGCCCCGCTCCGGCGAGGACCAACAAGGCCTAGCGCAGCACCAACTGGACGATGGCCACCGTGCCGACCACCACGATGAGCGCGCGCAGGACGGAAGGACGCAGGCGGCGGCCCGTCCTGGCTCCGAGATGGCCGCCGACCGCGGATCCGATGGCGAGGAGGGCGACGGCCGTCCAGTCGAAGTCCGCGACGACGAGGAAGAACAGCGCGGCGACGGAGTTGACCACGGCGACGAGCACGTTCTTGACGGCGGTGAGGCGTTGCAGACCGTCGTCGAGGAGCATGCCCATCAGGGCGACGTAGATGATGCCCTGGGCAGCGGAGAAGTAGCCGCCGTAGACGCTGGCCAGGGTCAGTCCGATGAGCAGCAGGGGACCGCCGTCGGGACGTACGGACCGCCCCTCGCGTGCCCGGCGACCGCGCAGGTTCCTGCTGATCAGCGGTTGGAGGACGACCAGCACGAGGGCGAGCCCCACCAGGACCGGCACGATTCGTTCGAACGCCGAGGCGGGCAGGGCCAGCAGCAGCGCGGCGCCGGTGACCCCGCCGAGCAGGGCGCCGGCGCTCCACTTCAGGATGCGGCGGCGCTGGCCACGGAGTTCCTCTCGGTACCCGATGGCTCCGCTGATCGAACCCGGGATCAGGCCCAGCGCGTTGGAGACCGTGGCGGTGACGGGTGGCAGGCCGGTCGCGAGCAGGACGGGAAAGGTGATCAGCGTCCCCGAGCCGACGGCGGCGTTGACGGCACCGGCGGCGATGCCCGCGCCGAGGACGGCGAGGAGCTCGGCGATGTGTGCGGCGTTCATGGTGAGCAGCGTAGGAACCGAACACTTCGGCGGCGGACGAATCATGCCGGGCGGCGACGACCGCGGCGCGCTCGAACTCTGGTCTGTACCAAGGTATTGACGGCCCCTTATCTCACTCCTTAAATCAAGTGGCGACACCTTTACCCCCCGCCTTCCCCCCTTCACCCCCACCTCGCTCGGCGCGCCCGTCCACCGGGTCGTCGTACGGAAGGGAGCACGATGGCCACCCCACGCCTGCTCCGCACGGGTCTCCTCGCCGCACTGTCGGCCGTCCTGGTCGCGTCCGCCGCGATCGGACCCGCTCAGGCGGAACCACCGACCGCGACGGCCGCCGGGGTGACGTTCTCGGACAGCTTCGACGGGCCCGCCGGTGCCGCGGTCGACTCCTCGAAGTGGCAGATCGAGACCGGCGACAACGTCAACAACCACGAGCGGCAGTACTACACCTCGGGCAACAAGAACGCCGCCCTGGACGGCCAAGGGCACCTGGTGATCACGGCCAGGCGCGAGAACCCCGCCAACTACCAGTGCTGGTACGGCACTTGCCAGTACACCTCGGCCCGGTTGAACACCGCGGGAAAGTTCACCGCCCAGTACGGGCATGTCGAGGCGCGCCTGAAAGTGCCGCGCGGGCAGGGCATGTGGCCCGCGTTCTGGATGCTCGGCACACCGGTCGACTGGCCGGACTCGGGCGAGATCGACATCATGGAGAACGTCGGCTTCGAACCCTCGACCGTGCACGGCACGATCCACGGCCCCGGCTACTCCGGGTCCGGCGGCGTAGGGGCCGCGTACTCGCTCCCGAACGGGCAGGCCTTCGCCGACGCCTTCCACACCTTCGCCGTCGACTGGGCACCCGACTCGATCACCTGGTCCGTGGACGGGAACGTCTACCAGCGGCGCACCCCCGCCGACCTGGGCGGCCGGGCCTGGGTGTTCAACAAGCCGTTCTTCCTGATCCTGAACCTCGCGGTCGGCGGCTACTGGCCCGGCGACCCGGACGGATCCACGGTCTTTCCGCAGCGGCTGGTCGTGGACCATGTCTCCGTGACGACAGGCGACTCGGCCGCCGGCGTCGCGATCAGGGGCCTGGCCGGCAAGTGCGTGGACGTGGCCGGTGCGAACCCCGCCAACGGCACGCCCGTGCAGCTCCACGACTGCAACGGCTCCGCGGCGCAGCAGTGGACCGCGGGCGCGGACGGCACGCTCCGCGCGCTCGGCAAGTGCCTGGACGTGACCGGCAACGGCACCGCGGACGGCTCGACCGTCCAGCTGTGGGAGTGCACCGGCGGCCCGAACCAGAGATGGGCCGTCTCCGCGGGGCGCGACATCGTCAACCCGCAGGCCGACAAGTGCCTCGACGCGACCGGCAACGACTCGGCCAACGGCACCCGGCTGCAGATCTGGACCTGCACGGGCGGCACCAACCAGAAGTGGACGGTCGGCTGACAGGGCCTAGTGGTGGTGCCAGGTGAACTTGTCTCCGCCGACCCAGCGGACCACGTCCGGGTCGTCCAGGTCATGGACCGTGATGCCGAAGGCGGCGGCGGCCTCCAGGACGTCGGTGACGGTTTTCGCCTGACCGACGACCTCGCCGTCGATCTCCAGGATGCGGAACGGAGGCGTGCCCGGCTGAACCCCGAGCACCATGATCCGCGGGTGTGAAATGTGCGGGCTCGCGCTTTCGGTCATGCATAGAGCGTAGAGCGCAATCCGGGTCGGCGAATCCTCCGAGTCACCCACCCGTCCGTCCGCTGTCGTGCGGGGGCGGCGGCTCCGGGGAACCCTGGAGGGGGAGGTGGCGATGGATCCCGTCGAGGCGCTGAACCGGATCGCGTTTCTGCTGGAGCGGTCCCTGGCACCGACGTATCGCGTACGCGCCTTCCGTACGGCCGCCCGGGTCCTGTCCGAGCTGCCCGAGGACGAGGTGCGCGAGCGGGCGGCGGCCGGGTCGCTGGAGTCGCTCAGGGGCGTCGGTCCGAAGACGGCCCAGGTGGTGCGGGAGGCGCTGGCCGGTGGGACGCCGGGCTATCTGGAGAAGCTGGAGGGCGAGGCCGAAGAGTCCGCCGGGCCTGAAGGCCGGGCCGGCGGGCGGCTGCGGGCACTGCTGCGCGGGGACTGCCATCTGCACTCCGACTGGTCCGACGGCGGCAGCCCGATCGAGGAGATGGGCAGGGCCGCGGCGGAGCTCGGCCACGAGTGGGCGGCACTCACCGACCACTCACCGCGGCTGACCGTCGCCCGCGGGCTGTCGGCCGACCGGCTGCGCGAGCAGCTGGACGTGGTGGCGGAGCTGAACGAGACCTGGGCGCCGTTCCGGCTGCTCACCGGCATCGAGTGCGACATCCTCGAGGACGGCTCGCTCGACCAGGAACCCGAGCTGCTGGAGCGGCTCGACGTCGTGGTGGTGTCCGTGCACTCCAAGCTGCGCATGGAAGCCCGCGCGATGACGCGGCGCATGGTGACCGCCGTACGCGATCCGCACGCGGACGTACTGGGGCACTGCACGGGCAGGCTGGTGACCGGGCGGGGGCGGCCGGAGTCGGAGTTCGACGCGGACGAGGTGTTCGCCGCGTGCGCCGAGTCGGGTACGGCGGTGGAGATCAACAGCCGTCCGGAGCGGCTGGATCCGCCGCGCGGGCTGCTGCGCCGGGCCGTCGAGGCGGGCGTGCTGTTCTCGATCGACACCGACGCGCACGCGCCCGGCCAGCTGGACTGGCAGATCCTCGGCTGCGCCCGCGCGGAGGAGTGCGGGGTGCCGGCCGAGCGGGTGGTGACCACCTGGGACCTGGAGGAACTGCTGGCCTGGACCCGTGCGGGCCGGACACCGTCCCGAGTGGCGGGCGCCTGACGTGGTACTCGTGCGGCTCCGGCCCTGGAGGAACGGCGCGTGAGGAAGGGACAGCACATGGAACGGGCGGCCGTGTTCGACGTCGACGGAACCCTCGTCGACACCAACCATCTGCACGTCACGACCTGGTGGGAAGCCTTCCGGCAGGCCGGACACCAGGTGCCGATGCACGCCGTCCACCGGGC
Source organism: Streptomyces sp. DT2A-34 (assembly GCF_030499515.1). NCBI lineage: Bacteria > Bacillati > Actinomycetota > Actinomycetes > Kitasatosporales > Streptomycetaceae > Streptomyces > Streptomyces sp. DT2A-34. Next base: position 399,693 of record NZ_JASTWJ010000001.1, read on the forward strand.
CGTCGGTCTCGGCTCGACCGACCTGATCGCCCACCTCCTCGGCGACGACCGGGACACAGACCAGGACGCCGGGTTGAGCGCCGCCCACAAGGCCCTGTACGGGCAGTACTTCGACCGGCTGCCCCCGCTGCGGGACGCGGGCCGGCTGCTGCGGCGCCTGGACCGCAACGGCTGGCGAGTCGTCCTCGCGACCTCGGCGGGCGGCGCCGAGCTGTCCGCGCTGCGTCGGGCGCTCTCCGCGGACGACGCGATCACCGCCACCGCGAGCGCCGACGACGTCGAGGAGGGCAAGCCCGCGCCGGAGCCCGTCGAGCATGCCCTGGAACTGGCCGGGGTGCCCGCCGAGCGCGCGGTCTTCGTCGGCGACACCGTGTGGGACATGCGGGCCGGCACCCTGGCCGGCGTGCGCTGTGTGGGCGTCCTGTGCGGCGGCATCCCCCGCGCCGACCTGCTGGACGCGGGCGCGCAGGCGGTCTACGAGGATCCGGCCCACCTGCTGGCGTCCCTGGCGGACAGCCCCTTGGCCGACGTGCCGGGCGATGCGGACCCGAACCGCGGATGACGCGTGTCACGAATGCGGCGCCCCGGCCCACGCGCCGGGGCGCCCGGACGCTGGAATCGATACGACAGCGGGCGCTCGGGGAGGCCCGCGTGACCGACGCCCTACGGCGGGACGCGCATGCCGTCGGCAGGGCCGCCCGCGCCGCCTGGCGCGGGCCGGGCCGGGAGCGGGACCTGGCCGTGCAGTCGCTCAAGGCGGCGGCCGCGGCACTGCTCGCCTGGCTCGTGGGGAGCGTGTGGCTGGGCGATCCGATGGCCCTGATGGCGTCCTGGGTCGCTCTGATCCTGGTGCAGGCCACCGTGTACAGCTCACTGCTGCGGGCCGCGCAGCAGTTCGCGGCGATCTGTGCCGGGACCGTACTGGCGTCGGCCGCGCTGGCGTTCACCGGGAGCACCGTGGGCGCGCTTGCCCTGTCGATACCCCTGCTGATGCTGCTGGCCAACTGGCCGCGCTTCGGTGACCAGGGCGTCTTCGGCGCGACCACGGCGCTGTTCACCCTCGCGTCGGGCGCCGCCGGAGCGTCCGCGGTCGGGCACCGGGTCGGGCAGGCCGCTCTCGGCGCGGTGATCGGGGTCGCCGTCAACGCGCTCGTCCTGCCGCCGATCCATCTGCGGGACGTACGGGAGAACCTCGCGGCGCTGGCCCGGGAAGCGGGAGACCTCCTGCACACCGTGGCCGTGGATCTGCGGGAGACCGAATGGAACGCGCAGAGCGCGGCCGGCTGGTCGAGTGCCTCGGCACACTTGGAGCGCCGGCTGGAGGCGCTGCGGTCCGCGCGTGGCTGGAGCCGGGAGAGCCTGCGGCTGACCGCCGGACCGCTGCGTGGCCTTCGGCGCCCTCCCGCGCCGGCACCGCCGGAGGAGGAGGACGAACGCTGGAGCCGTGTCACCGGGCACATCAGGGCGCTCACCCGGACCCTGGCCGTCGCGGCCGACGATGGCCGCACGCCCCTGCCGCCCGACGGGCCTGCGCTGCGGGCCTACGCCAGGCTGCTGGAGCTGATCGGCGAGGTCTGCCACACGGAGAGCCGCCGGCTGCTCGGGGCCGACGGTGACACCTGTCCGGACGGCCGGACCGAGGCCGCGATGCTTCGGCTGCACCAGGAGTTGCAGGACTTGCTGCGGGATCACGCCGGTCAGGGCGCGGCCCGGACGACGGTTCTCGGGACCCTGCTGCTGCAAGCCGAGAACGTGTGGAGCGAGACTGTTCCGGCAGGTCGGCGGGGGTGACGCGGATCACCTCAAATCGCCCCTTGCGTCGGAACACCGAAAGGTCGTTGCCCGTTGAACGACACGTGGGTGCGGATGGGACAGTGTCCCCGGGCCTCACCTTTTGCCCACAGGGACGATCGTTCGGCTGAAGCCCTGTGGAGCGTTTCGCCGAGAGGCGACCGCCATCCGCACCCACCACTGACCGCCCCGACCGGCACTCCCCCGTCCGGTCGGGGCTTTCTCCTGTCCGGGCGCGTGCCCACGGCTCGGCTTGACTTCGAGAGCACTCCCAGTCGTAGCGTCCCCGGCATGAGCACCGCACAGCACAAGATCGGCTCCGGCTTCGACGCCACGAGCACCGCCGCCGACATCCTGAACGGCATCGACCTGACCGGCAAGCTCGCCCTCGTCACCGGCGGCTACTCGGGCCTCGGTCTGGAGACCACCCGGGCGCTCACCGAGGCGGGCGCCCATGTCGTCGTCCCCGCCCGCCGCCGGGCCGCCGCCGAGGAGGCGCTGGCCGGCCTCACCGGCGTCGAGGTGGACGAGCTGGACCTCGGCGACCTGGAGAGCGTGCGCGGCTTCGCCGAGCGGTTCCTCGCCTCCGGCCGCACGGTCGACTTCATGATCGGCAACGCCGGGATCATGGCCTGCCCGGAGACCCGGGTGGGACCTGGCTGGGAGGCACAGTTCGCGACCAACCACCTCGGCCACTTCGCCCTGGTCAACCGTCTGTGGCCGGCGATCGAGCCGGGCGGCGCCCGCGTGGTCTCGGTGTCCTCACGGGCCCACCACTTCTCCGGGATGCGCTGGGACGACGTCCACTGGCGGCAGGGCTACGACAAGTGGGAGGCGTACGGGCAGGCGAAGACGGCGAACGTCCTGTTCGCCGTCCACCTCGACCAGCTCGGCGCCGACCACGGGGTACGGGCCTTCTCGCTCCACCCGGGCGGCATCCTCACCCCGTTGCAGCGCCACCTCCCGAAGGAGGAGATGGTGGCGCGCGGATGGATCGACGAGCAGGGCAACGTGCTCGCCCCGGAGGGCTTCAAGAGCCCGGCGCAGGGCGCGGCCACGCAGGTGTGGGCCGCGACCTCGCCGCGGCTGGACGGCATGGGCGGGGTCTATCTGGAGGACTGCGACATCGCCGAACCCGCCGCCGACGGCGACGAGCGCAGCGGCGTCAAGGGCTGGGCGACCGATCCGGAGCAGGCCGCACGGCTGTGGCAGCTGTCGGCGGAGCTGACGGGCGTGAACGCGTTCGCCGCGTAGCGCGGGGTCCGGAGCGTGCGGGCGCCTCGGACGGGGTACTCGGACGCTCCCGCCCCCACTCCCGTAAGGAGCCGCAGGTGAGCAGCGAACCGGCCCGCAGGATCGTGGTCACCGGTGCCACGGGCAATGTCGGTACGAGCGTGGTACGGCTCCTCTCGGAGGATCCGGAGGTCGACTCCGTGCTGGGGCTGGCCCGCAGGACTCCCGAGTGGTCGCCGCCGAAGACGGACTGGGCGGCGGTCGACCTGGCGTCCGAGCAGGCCGACCTGGTGCCCCTGTTCGAGGGCGCCGATGCCGTCATCCATCTGGCCTGGGCGTTCCAGCCCACGCACGATCCGGCCGTGACCTGGCGGACGAACGTGCTGGGCAGCATCCGGGCCTTCGACGCGGTGGCCGCGGCGAGGGTCCCGACGCTGGTGCACGCGTCGTCGGTCGGCGCGTACTCGCCGGGGCCGAAGGACGACGCCGTGGACGAGTCGTGGCCGACACACGGCTGGCCCGACGCCGCGTACTGCCGGGAGAAGGCCTACCTGGAGCGGACGCTGGACACCTTCGACCGGGCCCACCCCAGGGTGCGTGTGGTCCGGATGCGGCCGGCGTTCCTGTTCAAGCGGGAGTCGGCGAGCGAGCAGCGCCGTATCTTCGGCGGCCGCTTCCTGCCGGGGCCGCTGGCGCGCCCGGAGCTGCTGCCGTTCCTGCCCGACATTCCGGGTCTGCGGGTGCAGGCCCTGCACACGGACGACGCGGCCGAGGCGTATCTGCTCGCCGTGCGGTCCGACGTCCATGGTGCGTTCAACCTCGCGGCCGAGCCCCCGGTCGACGCGGCCCTGCTGGGCGAGATGCTCGGCGCCCGCCCGGTCCGGCTCCCGCCCACGGCGGCCCGCTCGGCGATCGCCGCGGCGTGGGGGCTGCACCTGCTGCCCGCCTCCCCGCACCTCTTCGACGCGGTGCTCAGGCTGCCGCTGATGGACTGCACACGCGCCCGCACGGAACTGGGCTGGCGCCCGGAGCGCACGGCGCCCGAGGTGCTGGAGGAGTTCCTGCACGGCATGCAGCGCGGCGAGGGGGCCCCGACGGAGCCGATGCGGGGCCGCAAGGTGGGCTGACCCACGCCCTGACCCGGGGATCTGGCCCAGGGGGACTGTCTCAGCCGGAGGGGGCCTGTCTCAGTCGGACGGCTCCTGAGGTGCCGGATGTTCCGGGTGGACCGTGCCCGACCGGGCCGCGCCCTGCCGGCCCGTGCCCGCCTGGTCCGTGTCGGGGACGTCGTCCCCTTCGGTGCTGTCGTCCGCGGGCTCGACGGACACCTCCCACGGGTCCTCCTCCGGGTTCGCCTGCTGGTCCGGCAGATCCCGCGGCACGGGTTCGCGGGTCCTGTCCTGCGGCGCGCGACGTTCGTCGGTCATGGTGCACCTCCCTCGCATCGTCCCTCGCATCGTCCAAGGTCGTCGTGAGCCCCGCGAGTACCGTTCCCACCAGCGGCGAAACCTCAGGGCGCCACCCGCTCCGCCAGGGCCGTGCGCCAGGAGGGCGACGGCTCCTCGGGCACGGGCTCGGGGCGGCGGCCGCCCCGGGCGAAGAAGTCGGTGAGCGGCAGGATCGCGGCACCGACGGTGACCGCGTCCGGGCCGAGCCTGCCCAGGTCGACGGTGACCTTCCGGGCCGGATACCGCAGGGCGTACGACGCCGCGTGCCGGCGTACGGCGGGCAGGAGGTGGGCGCCGAGCCGGAGACCCGCCCAGCCGCCGATCAGGATGCGCTCGGGCTGGAAGAGGTTGATCAGGTCGGACAGGCCCGCGCCCACGTACTCGGCCGTCTCCTCCAGTACGCCGAGCGCCACCGGGTCGGCCGCACCGCCCCCGGGCGGACAGGCGCCGGCCAGCATGGCCGCCAGCGCGGTCTCCTCGTCGGCGTCCTCGGGCACGCTCCCGCCCTCCTCGCGCCAGCGTTCCAGCAGCGACTCGGCGCCCGCGTACGCCTCCAGGCAGCCGAGCGCCCCGCACCGGCAGCGGCGCCCCCTGACCCGTACCGTCAGATGCCCGCACTCCACCGCCCGCCCGTGCTCCGCCTCCGGGGTGACCAGGCAGGCGCCGATGCCGGAGCCGAAGAGCACGACGACCGCGCTGTGGGCGCCGCGTCCGCCGCCGAACCACATCTCCGCCAGGCCGAGGGTCCTGGCACCGTTGTCGATGAAGTACGGGACGCTGTCCGGGAGTTCGGAGCCGTCACGCAGGAGCCGCTCCAGCGGTACCGCGTCCCAGCCGATCGTCTGCCCGTGCACCACGGCACCTTGCCGCGGCGTGTGTTCGACGATGCCGGGGACGCCGATCCCGACGCCGAGGAGCCGTTCGGGCCTGATGCGGGCGCCCGCGAGCACCTCGGCGATGCCGTCGCGTACATGGCCGGCGATGTCCTCCACCGCGTACCGCTGCCGCGCCAGAGGCCCTTCGGCGCGGGCGAGTTCGGTGAGGGTGAGGTCGAACAGCCCGATCCGCACCCGGGTCTCGCCGACATCGACGCCGATCATGTGACCGCTGCCGGGAGCCACGCGCAACAGGATGCGGGGGCGGCCGCCGTCGGAGTCGACGCTGCCGGCCTCCTCGACCAGGCCGTCGGCGATCAGCTCGGCGACGACATTGCTGACGGAACCGGAGCTGAGTCCGGTCGCCGGGCCGAGTTCGAAGCGGCTGAGGGGGCCGTCGAAGTAGAGGCGCCGCAGTACGGCCGTACGGTTGCCCCGTCTGAGATCGCGTACCGTGCGCCCGTTCCGCCCCGCCATGCGGCTCCCTTCGGACCAGCCCTGTTCCCCACCCTGTTCGAACCGCCCCCCATTGTGAACTACGACGTCAGGTCCTCGATCTCGGCCAGTGCGGCCAGGAGTTCCGGAGCGACCGCCTCCTGGACCCAGCGGTCCTGTGCGGCGTCGACCGCCCGGGGGACCGTCTCCGTGAGCATGATCAGGTAGAGGTAGGAGCGGTAGAGGGCCAGGCGGAGTCGGGCCGGTACATCGAAGTCGGCCCGCCCTCCGGCCTCCCGGTACCCCGCCAGGAACGCCTCGTCCTTCTTGATGTCCCCCAGGAGCGCCAAGGAGACGAAGTCGGCCAGCGGGTCGCCCCAGAACATGCGCTCCCCGTCGATGAGCCCGCCGATGCGGGCCTGACCCGACGCACGGTCCACCAGGATGTTGCCCTGCCACAGGTCGAAGTGGACCAGGCGCGGGACGGTGACCTCGTCGAGCGCGTCGTAGACGGCCCGGAACGTACGGGCGACGGCGTCGGCGGGGCGCGGCAGCCGGGCCTCGTAGCGGCGGGCGTCGTCGAGGACGGCGTCGATCATTCCCGTGAAGGCGGTGCGCCAGTCGGGGGCGAGCGGCCCGAGGGCGCCGGAGGGATAGCCGAAGGCCGGCCCCGTGACGGTGTGCAGTCGGGCGACCTGACGGCCCAACTCCGTGCGCAGAGCGGTCTTCTCGGTGTCCGTGAGCGAGCCGTTCCAGGGTTCGCCGGGGCAGGCGGTCATCAGGAGATGTTTCCCGAGGCTCACCACACGCGGCGCCGCTACGTCCGCCTTCGCGGCCGCACGGTAGAACTCGGCCTCGGACACAAGGAGTTCGCGCTCGTGTGTCATGCACGGGAGGGTCGGAGCGGGCGGCACCTTCAGCACATAGCGACGCCCGTCGACGAGGACCAGCTCCTCGACCGTGTTGTACGTGCCGCCCGACAGCGGGCGCAGGTGGGCGAGGTGCCCCGGCGGAAGGCCCGCCGCTTCCAGGACCTGCCGGGCCCGCTCCCAGGAGTCCACCACCGTGCGCCCACCCCTCTTCTTCGGTCAGCCGGCCGCGTACACGTCCTCGACGTAACGGCCGTCCGCGATCAACCCGTCGAGCCACCGCCCGGCCGCCTCGTCGTCGGCGCCCGGCGTGCGCTCCCGGTACAGCGTACGGAACGCCTCCCGCACTCCCGGAGCCATTCGCGAACCGTCCCCGCAGACGTACACCCGGGCGCCCGCGTCGAGCAGCTCCCAGACCTCGTCGGCCTCGGCGGCGATGCGGTGCTGGACGAAAGTCACGCCGTCCTGCGGGGCGGCGCTGAAGGCCGGGCGGAGCGCGACCGCGCCGGCGGCTTCGGCGGCGCGCAGTTCGTCGGCGTGCAGGAAGTCGGCGTCGGGGGCGTCGCAGCCGAAGTAGCAGAGAGCGGGGGCGAGTTCGGCGCCCGCCGCTCGTGCCGCCGTACGGTCGGCGATCGCGCCGCGGAACGGGGCGAGGCCCGTACCCGCCGCGACCATGACGACCGGTTCGGGGCCGTCGATCCGGAAGGCCTCCCGGCACGGCTGGACACGGGCGTACACGGTGTCGCCGGGCTGGACGGTGGTGAGGTGTCCGGATCCGGTGCCTCGGTAGAGGCCCTTGCCCGAGCGGGCCGGAGCCTCCAGCAGGGACACCATCAGGTCCGCGTGGCCGGGGTCGACGGCGGGCGAGGAGGAGATGGAGTAGTGGCGGGGGCGCAGCGGGGTGAGGAGGTCGAGCAGCGTCGGCCAGTCCAGGGCGCCCCGCAGGGCCGGGAAGTCCTCGATCACCTCGACGAGAGTGCGCGGGTCGTCGGTCAGGTCCGCCAGCGCCATGCGCTCCGGCGGGCACGGGTTGGCGGCGGCGAGCACGGACAGCTGGGCGGCGCTCGGGCGCTCCTGCAACTCGACGTGGTGGGTGAGGAGTTGGCGTACCGTCAGGGGCCGGTCGATGGCGAGCCCGTCCCGGCGGGGGCGGGTGGCCCGGATGTCCAGGACCGTGTCGGGGTCGACGCCGAACGCGGCGGCGGCTCGCTCGACCAGGGCCGGCGCGTTGCCGGGCAGCACGGTGAGGTGGTCGGCGGTGCGGTAGGTGACGCCGTCCGGTAGGGCGAGGCGGACGAAGCGCTTGCGGCGGGGGTGGCCGGGTGCGGTGAGGTCATGGGCCTCGGTGACCGTCATGGGGAGGAGGCCGTGGCGTTCGGCGAGGGCGTCCAGGGGGCCACCGGTCAGGGTGCGGACCTCGTACCCCGTCGCGGGCTCGTCGTCGGCCGGTGCGGTGGCGTCCGGGTCGCCGTACCGCTCCAGCAGCGCCGTGCGGAGCCTGACCGTGAAGTCCCGTACCGCGCCGGTGAGATCGCCGGAGGCGTCGGCGGCGGCGCGGTCGATCAGACGGGTGGCGCCGAGTTCGGCGAGGCGGTCGTCGAAGCGGGTCGGGACGTGCTGGTAGGTGGCGGCCCAGTTGCGGTCGCCGACGCCGAGGACGGCGTAGGTGACGTCCGTGGCGTCGGCGGCCTCCTCCAGCCGGGTGGCGAAGGCGGTGGCGTCGTCGGTGGGGCGGCCGTTGTAGGAGGCGGCGGTGATCACGACCGGGCGGTCGGTGGGCAGGCCGCCGGCGTAGTCGTCGAGGGACGCGATCTGCGTCTCGCAGCCGAGGGCGGCGGCCTCGTCGGCGAGCTGGGCGGCGAAGTCGCGGCAGGTGCCGTAGTTGCTGCCGTGCAGGAACAGGGCGCTGGTGCCGGGGCGGACGCGGGCGGGAAGGGCGGCCGTGTCGGAGACGGCTTGCGTGGCGGCGGGGGCGGCGCCGGGCAGCGGGGTGTGCACGCGGTCGGCAGGGGTGCGCGGGGTCAGGGTGAGGGTGAAGCCGTCGGGCTTGAGGGTCAGGGTCTCCTTGACGGTGAGGCGGTAGTCGGCGTGGTCGTGCAGCCGGTAGCGGTGGACCAGCATCGCCAGCAGCATGGTCGCCTCGTGCAGCGCGAACTGCCGCCCGATGCAGGCACGTTCACCGGTACCGAAGGGTTTGAAGGCGTGCACCGACCGCGCCGCCTCGGCCTCGGGCGCGAACCGGGCGGGGTCGAACAGCTCGGGATTGTCGCCCCAGACCGGCTGCCGGTGCAGCATCGGGGCGAGGACGGTGACGGACTGCCCGGCGCGCAGCGGAACACGGCCGCCGAGCATCGTGTCCTCCAGCGCGTGGCGGCTGAAGGCTGCGGCCGTGGGCCACAGCCGCAGCGCCTCGTTGAGGACCTGGCGGGTGTACGTCAGTTTGCCGACCTCGTCGTACGTCGGCTCGGGGTCGGTCCGGTCGCCCCACAGCTCGTCGACCTCGCGCTGCACGAGCTGGAGCGCCGTCGGGTGCTTGGCGAGGTAGTACAGCGCGAAGGACATCGCGCCGGAGGTCGTCTCGTGGCCGGCGATCAGGAAGGTGATGACCTGGTTGCGGATGTTGGCGGCGTCGAGGCCGGTGCCGTCCTGCGGGTGCTCGGCGGTGAGCATGAGGCCGAGGAGGTCCTCGGCGGCACGCTGGTCGGTGCCGGCGCGGGAGGCGATGACGTCGTCGACGACCTGGGCGAGGTAGGCGGCGTCGTCCCGGAAGGCCGCGTCGGCCGCGGAGTAGTCCTGGCCCGGGACGCGGGCCAGGCGGTTCATGCTCCATTCCAGGCAACGCACCATCGACTCGACGAAGGGATGGGGCTCGGCCCGCTCGAAGGACCCGAAGTCGTAGCCGAAGCCGGCGAGCCCGATGGTGTCGAGGGTCATGCGGGTCATGTCGTCGGGAACGTTGACCGGCTGTCCGGCACGGGCGTCACGGTCCCACGACCCGATGAGCCGCTGCGCCACCTTCAGCATCACGGGGTGGTAGGTGCGCATCGCGCCGAGCGCGAAGGCGGGCATGAGGATGTCGTGCGCCCTGGCCCAGTTCGGTTCGTCGTTGTACGCCGTGAACAGGCCGTCGGCGGCGAACTCCCGGACGTTCTCCAGGGCGGGCCCCACATGCTTGGCGAACCGCTTCTCGTCCGCGAGGTCGGCCACCAGGTCCAGGTCGGCGGCGAACAGCGTGTCCCGCCCGTGCAGCCGCCGCACGAGCACCGGCCCGTGCTCCCGCATCAGCTCCATGACCTGCTGGATCGGAGTGCGGCCGGGTCCGACGGCGGTGATGTCGACGACGGGGACGCCGGGGAGGGTGTCGAGGGTCTGCGGGTGCAACGCGGTGGGGGGCATGGCGCGACAACTGCCTTTCGCGGTACGGGACTACTGCGGTCCAGCGTGATCGACGGCCCCCGGCCGCCCGCACCCCCGCACTACATGATTGTGTAGTGCATGGATGGGCGTCGCTCTTGCGCCGAGGAACCGGAGGTGCTGATGGACTGGACTCACCCGGAGGCCGTGGTGTGGCGCAACCGCGCCCTGATGGTCTTCGACCGCGTCTCGGTGCCGATCGCGGTCTGCGATGTGTACGGCGCGGTCCTGCTGGCCAATCCGGCGATGGCGGCGGAGTGCGGTACGACCCCGGGGCGGCTGCGCGGCCGGGAGGTACTGGAGCTGTTCCGGCCGCAGGAGGCGACGCAGGTGGAGCGCATCGCCGAGGCACTGCGGCTGCGGCACCGGTCGCGGTACCAGGTCTCGGTGCGCTGGCCGGCGCCCGACGGTGCTGAGCGGTACGGGGAGCTGACGGCGGACCCGGTGAGCGACACCGTCGAGGAGACGCCGGCGCTGCTGGTGATGCTCCGCGTCCTGGACGAAAGCGAGCCACATCGCCGCCGGCCCGCGAAGGCGGCGCCGATGGAGGCACACATCCTGGCCCTGCTCGCCGGCGGCGCCACCACCGCCCAGGCCGCCCGCGACACCGGCCTCACCGTGGACGGCGTCAACTACCACCTGCGACGCCTGTCGGCCCGCTGGAACGCGACGAACCGCACGGAACTGGTCGCCCGCGCCTATGCGCTGGGCGTGCTGGCTGCCGGGGTGTGGCCGCCGGCGCCGGCCGCCGCGGAGGGACCGGAGTAGGCGGTCCCCGCACCCTCAGGGGCGCCGAAGCGGGCGAGGGTGTGCCACACCATCTTCAGGTCCTGGAGGTCATGACAGCCGGTCCGCGCCGCGTCGCCGATGACGCGCGGGTCGATACGGCCGTCCTCGGCGATGCGGGCGCCGAGCTCGGCGTACTCCCGGCCTCGGTAGTCGGCGTGGCGGTGCAGGTCGGCCACGGTGAGCCGGTAGCCGGGGTGCCACTCGACCGGGAACGGCAGCAGACGGGCCGCGGCCTCGACGGGCGTGCCGCGGTAGGCGGCGTCCAGGACGACAGCCTCGACGTCACGGGCGAGGACGACCCCGCCGTGGACCTGGGCCTCGACGTAATCGTTGAGGGCGTCCAGTTCGTCGGCCTCGGCGAGCGCGATGAGGTGCATGCCGGCGGCGACTCCGAAGTCGGTGGGTTCGGCGGCGCTGTCGGGGTAGCAGAAGGTGGCGCGGGCGAGTGCCGCACCGTTCAGCCTGAAGTGCGAGGAACCGAACCGTGGGGCGGCGCCCACCACTTGGCGGCGGAAGTTCAGCGCGCCGTACACGGGCCGCTCGTGCGCGTCCGCGTCGTCGTACACCCCGCCGAAGATCCGGCTCTCCCAGCGCCGGCGGTCGCCACCGGGATGGGCGGTGAGTCCGCCGTTGCTGGTGCCGGTGACGAACTGGGAGTGGTAGGTGCCGTCCAGGGCCAACGCGCGCAGGATCGGCGCGCCCCGCGCCAGCCGGTCCGGGTGGAAGTTGAGGGTGATGCGCACGTCGGGGTCGACGGCAGGCCCCGCGGAAGTGGCCGCGACATGCCGTAGGGCCGCCCGGGCCCGAGGCGACCCGACAGGGCCGAAATTCACTGGCTCCCCCTCATTGAGCTGCCTACCCTAGCCTTGAACCTAGACCCCCTAGGTTTTCGTCGGTCCAACGCCCGTACGCTCCAGGAGACTCCCATGAAGCCGCTCACCGAGCAGGACATCCGCAACTCTTTCGTCAACTGCTCGAAAGGCGAGGCCAAGCGCCTGTCCCTCCCCCGCGATCTCGACGAACGCCCTTGGGACGATCTCGACTTCCTCGGCTGGCGGGATCCGGGAGCCCCCGATCGCAGCCATCTGGTCACCGAGCGGGAGGGGCGGCCGGTGGGCGTCACTCTTCGCTTCCCGTCCTCGCAGCGCGGCTTCCTGCACCGCAGTATGTGCTCCCTCTGCCTGACGACGCATCCGGGCGGCGGCGTCTCGCTGATGACGGCCCGCAAGGCGGGCACGGCGGGTCGTGAGGGCAACTCGGTCGGTCTGTACATGTGCACTGACCTCGCCTGTTCGCTGTACATCCGCGGCAAGAAGAACCTGGAGTCCGGAAGCCGCTTCGAGGAGAGTTTGACGCTGGAGGAGCAGATCGCCCGGACCACGGGCAATCTGACCGCCTTCCTCGACAAGCTGTACGTCTGACGGGATCCGGGCGGCTATCGGTCCCGTAGCCGCGCCGCCTCCACCCGGTGCAGATGGATCAGGACGTCGTAGCTGCGGGCGAGCGCGATGTCGTGCGGGCCGTCGGGGTAGGCGGTGCCGATGCTGCGCGTCGGGCGCGCCTGCCGCAGCCAGTCACGGGCCGGAGCTGCGGCGGTCCGCAGGTCGAGTACGTAGTCGCGGTGCCGCACCCGGTCGAGGGTCCCCTCGTTGCTGCCCGGGCCCGCCGGGCCCAGGGTCCAGCGGCGCACGACCTCGTCGTCACTGCCGGTGGCGTTGAACGAGCCGCGGTCGAAGGTCAGGCCCACGCTCACATAGCCCGCGCCGAGGAGGTCGCGCAGGAACGCGCCCTGCACCTTCGGGTTCTCGGCGGGTTCCTCCGGGACATAGCCGACGTGGTTGTCGTGCGCCGACAGCAGCACCTTGGTGCCGGTGTGCCGCTGCCACCACCCCACGTTGGCGGCCATCGCCCCGTCGCGGTAGCGCATGGCCTCGGCGATCTGTGCGGGGTCCTCGAAGTCGAAGGCGTACTGCCGGGCGGTCCGGTCGATGACCGTCGCGTGCTGGATCGCCCAGTCGTACGCCGCACGGTCGGCACCCGGGGCCATCCGCTCGACCAGCCGCAGCGCCTCGCCCGTACGCGCCGCCCGCTCCCTGCGTTCGGCGTACGGCAGGCTCAGATACTGCTCGATGTACGCCCCGGTCGGCACGGTCGGCCGCAGTCCGCGGTAGAGCTCGGCCAGGCGGGCACTCAGCTCGGGAGCGGCGTCGGCCACGTGGTCCTCGACGGCGTCGTACAGCTCGGGTCCGGTCCAGGCGATGTCGTCGCCCATGAAGCGGACGGGGTCGCCGGGGTGCCGGACGTTGTAGGCGCGCATCCACTCCACGAGCCGCAGATAGTCGGTGTTGTTCCACCACAGGTAGTCCCGCTGGAACTCCTCGCGCATGATGCGCCGCGGATCGCCCTTGCCGTACAGCACATAGTCGTTGAGGCGCAGGCCGGTGCTCCAGGGGGCCTCTACGGCGAAGGTGCGGAAGCCCCGTTCCTCGACGAGGTGGCGGAAGACGCGGTCCTTGAGGGCCAGGAAGTCGTGCGAACTGTGCGTGGCTTCGCCCAGGCCGACGACCCGCGCGTCGCCGATCATCCGGTGCAGGGGGCGCAGGTCGCCGGTGTCGCCGACCGGTTCGACGGTCCGATGGGGGTCCCCCCCGCTCGAGCGCAGCCGAGAGTGGGGGAGGGTGGGCGGCGCGGTCGAGCGCCTCGACGACCGTGGTGGGGGTCGGTGCCGCAGTGGCCGGGATGCCGGTCGTCAGGGCGGCGAGGATGATGAAGAGGGGCAGTGCCGATCCGGTCGGATGCCGTTTCATGATCCAAGGCTTGCGCCCCGGCCGGGGCGAAGACCATCCGGCGGTCCTCCGTCCCCGAGTGCGGACAACCAGGGGGTGACGGCGGGGGTTTTCTCAGTCCCGGACCCGGTCGGCCGTCCGTCCTCGCGTCGCGCGGGTGTCGATGATCACCAGCCCGGCCCCTTGCCGCACCACGACCGCTGCGCTCAGTCTGGGGGTTCCTCGCGGACCGTCACGTTCCGCGAGCAGTGTGTGGGAAGCGTCTGTGGAAAGGGAACAGCCCAAGGATGCGAGAGGTACCTGAGGGGTCGGTGTCCTTGGAGCGGCTCGGGAAGCTGCGCCGGGACCCGGTGGTGGTCCAGACGCTGCGGTCGGCGGCCGCGGCGACGATCGCGTACGTCATCGCACTGCGCCTGAGCCCCGAGGCGGCGCCGCTGACCGCGCCCCTGACCGCGCTGCTGGTCGTCCAGGTCACGCTGTACGCCACGCTCACCAACGGCATCCGACGGGTGAACTCCGTGGTGGCCGGCGTCCTCGTCGCCATCGCCTTCAGCCTCCTGGTCGGCCTGACCTGGTGGAGTCTGGCGCTGCTGATCGTGGCCTCGCTGGTGGTCGGACATCTGGTGCGGGTCGACGAGTACGTGCCCGAAGTGGCGATCAGCGCGATGCTGGTCCTCGGGGTCACGACCGTAGGGGACACGGCCTGGGCGCGGATTCTGGAGACGCTGATCGGCGCGGTGGTCGGGCTCGGCTTCAACCTGCTCCTCGCGCCACCGGTGTGGGTGGAGGAGGCCGGTGAGTCGCTGGAGGGCATGGCCCGTCGGCTGCGGCAGTTGATGCTGCGCATCGGCGAGGAGGCCGCCGGCCGCACACCGTTCGAGCAGGCCGCTGCCCGGCTGCACGAGGCGCGCCGGCTCGACCACGACATCGTCGAGGTTGACGCGGCGCTGAAGCAGGCCGAGGACAGCCTGCGGCTCAACCCGCGCGTGCGCGACAGCCTGCTGCACCGGGTGGTGCTGCGCACCGGACTGGACACGCTGGAGATCTGCACGGTGGTCCTGCGGGTGCTCGCGCGCACCCTCACCGACCTGGCGAAGGAGCGGGAGCCCGAGCCGCTGTTCGCGAAGGAGACCGGCGCCGTCGTGGAGCAGCTGCTGTCGGAGATCGCCGACGCGGTGGTCAGCTTCTCGGTGCTGGTCACCACCCATGTCAGCAGCAACGCCGACGCGGCGGAGTCCCGGCTCGCCGCCGAGTTGCGCGCGGCGGCGGGCACCCGCGACAAGCTGGCCCTGCTGCTGCGTGAGGAGGCCGAGCGCGAGGACCGGCACTGGCAGCTGCTCGGCGCCGTACTGACCGAGGTGAACCGCATCCTCGACGAGCTCGACACCGAGCACCGCTCGCACCGGCTGCTGGAGGAACTGGACCGCGTGTCGCAGGAGCAGCGCGCCCGGATGCCGCGCCTGACCCGGTTGCGCGAGCGCATGGGGGTTCAGGAGCAGCTGTGGCGGAACCGCACGGGGTTCGGCGGGCGTTCTTCGTGAGGGAGCGCCGGGACGGGGCCGGCGCCGGAAGCGAGGGAGCGGGCGGATGGCCGACACGAGCGTACGGATCGACGGGAACACGCTGCGGCTGCCGGGCGGGGTGGCGGTGCGGTTCGTCCGTACGCTGCGGCTGCCCGAGTCGGGCACGCACCCGCTGCCTCCGGGGCTCGGCGAGTTCCCGGTCCGGCGGGTGGCGGACTACGCGGACAGCGTTCCCGAGGCATGGCGGCAGCGCGGCGGTGTGATGCTGCCGGTGTACCTGCGCGAGGCGATGTGGCTGAGCTTCGGGGGCACGACGGAGCCGGCCGCGTTGCAGGTCGGGGTGGGCAAGGTGTGCGCGGTCTCGGGGAAGCCGTGGAGCGACCGGCTGTCCCGCGAGCCGCAGAACTACGTCGTACTGCCCCGCCAGCCCTGGCTGGACGGCATCAACTCCGGGAAGGGCACGGTCCGCCAGTTCGTGGCCGTGCCACTGGGGCTCGGGGCGACCGTCGAGGGCCAGGTGACCGGCGAGGAGGTCTGGGGCGGCGTACAGCTGCAGTCGTTCGCGCTGAAGGAGCCCCAGCTGGCGAGGTGGCGTGAGGAGGAGCGGCGCCGGGCGGAGCAGGCGCGGGTGATGCCTTCGTACGGCGGTTACGGTGCCGCCATGCCCATGGCGGCGCCCGCTCCGCAGGGCGGGGTTCCGGCGCCCGCGGCCGCTGTGGCCGGTCCCGCGCGCCGGGCCGCCGCGGCGATGGGCCTGGGCGTCGGCGGTTCGCTGCGCCAGGAGGTCTACGAGGACGACCGGCCGCTGTCGGACTGGTCCGAGGGCCCCGCAGGCCGGGTCTTCGTCCATCTGGTGACGCCCCCGGAGTGGCGTCGGATCACCGGCGAGGCTCCCCCGCCCTCGCCGGTGGACCGGGCGGCGTACACGCGCGCGGGGCTGCCCTGGTTCGACTACTACGACCAGGACGCCGAGGATCTCGCCCCCACGGACCCGCTGGGGTCGGTGAAGCCGGTCGGCGACTGGCTCGGCGACGACCACGAGCCCTGGCAGGCGCCCTCACCGGGCCAGGTGACGCCGCTCAAGGACGCGCCGGGCAAGCCGGTGCAGGACGGCGACTGGTAGCACCCCGCTGCCCCGCGCGGACGGTGCGCAGCCACCCCCTTCGTTGCACTGTGCGCAACGATCGTTGCTCTTCTTGCGCTCGACGGGTGGTCCACGCCAAGGTGGCTGTCGCGACCACGACGACCGACGACCTGAGGTGTGGACATGGGCAGTGGTGGGCTGAGCAGGCGCCGATTCGTGGGAACCCTCGCGGGATCGGCCGCCGGCGTGACCCTCCCGGCGGCCACGGCGTGCGACGACGCGCCGGCCCCGGCGGACACGGCCGGCACGGCGGCCCCCGAGGCGACCACTCCCGGGACCCGTCCGAGCGCCCAGACCGAGAGCCGCGAGCCGTCCGGCCCGCGCCCCCTCTACCTCGGCGCCTACACCTCCGTCGAGAGCGGCGGCACAGGCATCGGCCTCGCCACCTACGACCCGGCGACGGGCCGCGTCACCGGCACCGGAACGATCACCGGGATCGGCGACCCGTCGTATCTGGCACCGCACCCGAACGGCCGGACGCTGTACGCGGTCAACGAGCGCGACGACGGTGCCGTGACCGCCGTCCGCCTCGCCGACCGCAAGATTCTGGGGAGCCGGAGCACCGGCGGGGCGGCGCCCTGCCATCTGTCGGTGCATCCGAGCGGACGCTGGCTGCTGAGCGCCAACTACGGCGGGGGCAGCGTCGCCGTGCACTCGATCGGCGCCTCGGGGGCGCTCGGCGAGCGCACCGAGCTGGTCACGCACTCGAGTCCGCCGCCCGGCCCCGGCCAGGAGGGCCCGCACGCCCACCAGTTCATCACGAGCCCCGACGGCGGCCATGTGCTCGCCGTGGACCTCGGCACGGACACCGTGTACACCTATCGCCTCGACCAGAAGGCGGGCACGCTCACCGAGGTCGCGCGGGCGCAGACGCAGCCGGGTGCGGGCCCGCGTCATCTCACCTTCCACCCGGGCGGCCGGTACGCGTATCTGGCCAACGAGGTCGACAACACCGTCGCGGTCTGCACGTACGACCCCGGCACGGGCCGGCTGACCGTCGGCAAGGAGCAGTCCACCGGTACGGGCTCGGGCACCAGCTATCCGGCGCAGATCGTGGTGACGGCGAACGGCCGGTACGCCTATCTCGCCAACCGGGGCCACAACAGCCTCGCGCGCTACGCGGTGGAGGCGGACGGCGCCCGGCTCCGGCTGCTCGACACGGTGCCGGTGTCCGGGGACTTCCCGCGGCAGATCGCCCTCTCGCCGGACGGCTCGCTGCTGTTCGCGGCGAACCAGCGGTCGAGCACCGTCAGCGTCTTCCACGTCGACGAGGACAGCGGTGAACTGCGCCTCGCCGGCGAGCCGTTCGCGTCACCCGTCGCCGTCTGTGCGCTGCCGCTGTAGGGCGCGCGGGCAGGAGGCGGCACTGGCCTGGGCGAGCAGGATGTGCATGCGTTCGGTGAGCTGTGCGACGTCGTCGGCGGGCCGGTGGAACGGCAGCCGTACGTCGGCCTGGGCGCGGGCGCGTTCGATGCGCAGCGTCAGTCCGTGCCGGTCGACGGCGAGGGGCTGCACACGGACGGCGCCGTGCAGGCTGTCGGAGTCGACGAGGCGGGTGAGCCGCTCCACGGCGTCCGGGTGGCAGTCGGCGAGGTGGGTGAGCAGCCGCGCCTCGGCGGTGGCCAGCGGGTCGGGCGTGGCGGCGGCGAACTCGTCGAGGTCGACGACCACGGCACCGGACGGCTGCCGCAGCACCACCCGCGTAGGCTGGAACGCCAGTTTGCCCTCCTCGGGGGTGAACCAGCCGGACAGCCAGAGCCGGGCGCGAATCCGTTTGCGTACGGGTACGGGGGCGACGTCGGCGAACTCCAGGACGGCGGCGGGCTCTCCGCGGGGGGCGCAGATCGCCGCCGCGACGAGCGCGCTGTCCTCCGGCACGTCGAGCAGGACGCGGCCGTCCTCGGCCACGGTGTGCGCGCCGACGAGCTCCTCGCGACTGCCCTCCGCGGTCACCGCGCAGGACCACGCGGCGTCGAGCACCGACCGGGCCCGCTCCGCCGCGGAAGGCGCGGCCGTCCACGCTTGGCTGTCACCCATCCCAGACCTCCTTAGGTAAGCCTTGCCTAACCTACAGAAGATCGGGCCGCACGCCAACCGGCCCCGCCGATCCTGTGCCATCTCTTTGCAGGTGCAGGCGGTACGGTTCGCCCGACACTCAGGGCGTGATGACGCCCAACAGGGCCCGGGCGCACAGGTCGCGCACCTGCTCCCGGGAGAGGTCCGGGCCTCTCAGCCACTCCAGGCAGACGGCGGTGGTGAACGCCAGCCAGCCCCGCACGGCCAGCGCTACATCGGGCCGCTCCTCGAAGACCGGGCCGAACTCGGGGTCCGCCGCCATCGCCGCGAGGATCTGCTTCTCCTGCGCGGCCAGGGCCTGTTGGTAGACCTTGCGCACGGCCTGGTCACCGGCCGCGTCGGCGCGATGGAAGGCGCGGAATCCGTGCGCGTGCGCTTCGACGTACTCCAGATACGTGTCGAGGCCCGCGGCGAGCTGCTCGCGCACCGGGACTCCGGGCACGGCGGCCGTCATCCGCAGCATGCGCTCGCTCTCCCGCTCGACGACGGCCGCGAAGAAGTCCCGCTTGTTCGGGAAGTAGTGGTAGAGCAGCCCGCGCGAGACCCCGGCGATCTCGGCGACCCGCTCGATCCACACCTCGTCGTAGGGGCTCTCCGAGAACAGCCGCGCCCCGACCGCGAGGAGCTGCTCGCGGCGTTCCCCGGTACTGAGGCGGCGGCGGGTGCGCTCGCCCTGGTTCGCGGCCATGACCGCACTTTACTTGACGTGGATTCAACGGCGGGACCAGACTGGACGCGTTACTGAACCCACGTACAACGAGCTCGACCTGCCGCTGGATCAAGGGAGATCGCGTCATGGCGGAGACAGTGACCGGGACAGTGGCCGGGACCGGACTCCCCAAGGGATTCCGCAGCGCCGAGCAGGGCTGGCCGGAGCTGTCCCGCATCCCGCATCCGCCGCACCGGCTGCCGTTGCTCGGCGACGTCCTCGGCGCCAGCCGGCGTACGCCGCTGCAGGACTCCCTGCGGTACGCACGGGAGTTGGGGCCGATCTTCCGGCGCAGGGCGTTCCACAGGGAGTTCGTGTTCGTCTGGGGAGCCGGACTCGTGGCCGACATGGCGGACGAGTCGCGCTTCGCCAAGCATGTGGGGCTCGGCATAGCCAATCTGCGGCCGGTCGTCGGAGACGGCCTGTTCACGGCGTACAACCACGAGCCGAACTGGCGGCTGGCGCACGACGTCCTGGCACCGGGGTTCAGCCGGGAGGCCATGGCGGGCTACCACCCGATGATGCTGGCCGTGGCCGACCGGCTCATGGACCGCTGGGACCGCGAGCTGACGGCGGGCCGGGCGGTGGACGTGCCCGGTGACATGACCAAGCTGACCCTGGAGACCATCGCGCGCACCGGGTTCGGGCACGACTTCGGCTCCTTCGAACGGGCCCGTCCGCATCCCTTCGTGACGGCGATGGTCGGCACACTCACCTACGCCCAGCGCCTCAACTCCGTACCGGCGCCGTCCCTGCTACGGCGTGCCGCACGCCGCAACCAGGCCGACATCGCCTACCTCGACCGCACGGTCGACGACCTGGTCCGCGCCCGTACGGCGAGCGGGCCCGGGGACGGGGATCTGCTGGACCGGATGCTGGAGACGGCCCACCCGGAGACGGGCGAACGGCTCTCCGCACAGAACGTCCGGCGCCAAGTGATCACCTTCCTGGTGGCCGGCCACGAGACCACCTCGGGCGCGCTCTCCTTCGCCCTGCACTATCTCTCCCGCCACCCGGACGTCGCCGAGCGCGCCCGTGCCGAGGTGGACCGCGTCTGGGGCGACACGGCGGTGCCCGGCTACGACCAGGTGGCGAGGCTGCGGTATGTGCGCCGGGTGCTCGACGAGTCGCTGCGGCTGTGGCCGACGGCGCCGGCCTTCGCCCGGGAGGCGCGCGAGGACACGGTGCTCGGCGGGGTCCATCCGATGCGGCGCGGCGCGTGGGCGCTGGTGCTCACGGCGATGCTGCACCGCGATCCCGAGGTCTGGGGCGCGGACGCCGAGCGGTTCGATCCGGATCGCTTCGACCCGAAGGCCGTACGGACACGTCCGCCGCACACCTTCAAGCCGTTCGGGACGGGGGCGCGGGCCTGCATCGGGCGCCAGTTCGCGCTGCACGAGGCCACGCTGGTGCTGGGGCTGCTGCTGCGCCGGTACGAGTTCAGGAGCGACCCGGCCTATCGGCTGCGGGTGACGGAGCGGCTGACGCTGATGCCGGAGGGGCTGCGGCTACGCCTGGAGCGGCGGGCGGCAGGCACTGCGATCACGGCACCCGCCTCGTCGGGGGCCGTCGAGGACGCGCCCTCAGAGCTGCGCTGTCCAGTGCGCCGGGCGGCCGACTGAGGCGGGCAGCCGCGTGCCCGCGCTGCCCCGGGCCGCGTTCAGCTGGGGCTGGGTCAGGAAGAACGCGCCGGTCAGATCGGCGTCCGTGAGGTCGGTGTCGCGCAGGTCGGCACCGATGAGGTCCGCTCCACGCAGGTCGGCGCCGGTCAGGTCGGCGGCTATGAGGTAGGCGCCGCGCAGGTTCGCGCCGCGCAGGTCGGCGCCCTTGAGACGGGCGCCCATCAGGTCCGCGCCCCGTCGGTTCTTCTTGCGGCCCCGTACGCCCGCCCGCGCCAACTCGCTGGTCTTCAGCAGGAGCACGTTGACCTCCTGCCGGTGAGCGGCCACGTCCAGCGCGCCGAGCTCCTCCGGGGTCCGGCGCGTGAGCTGCTCGGTCGCCTCCAGGAGCCCCCGCAGCTCGGCGTGGAGGGGGCGGGCGGCGGGCAGGGTGAGGGCCTCGGTCAGGTACCAGAGCAGTTCGTGGAGCTGGCGGACGACCGGGAAGACGTCGAACATCCGCCGCGCGTGCTCGCGGGAGGCCGCACGCCAGTCCTTCCCGGCGAAGGTGACCTGTGAGACCTTCTGACCGGCGCCGAAGCAGTCGTAGACCGTGCAGCCGGTGAAGCCCTTGGTGCGGAGCCGGGCGTGGATGCCGCAGCGGTGGTCGTCCTGGAGGTTCCGGCAGGGCGTCCCGGCCGCCTTGTCGACCGCGAAGTCGGCGGAGGCGGCGAAGGGCAGGGCGACGCAGCACAGCCCGAAGCACCGCTCGCAGTCGCCGTGCAGGTCCGCCCGGTCGACGGTCTGATCTTGCATGACGTTCAGCATACGGAACGAAAACTCACCGACGAGTTTCCGAGGCTGTGGGGGTCTTCTCATCCAACGGAAAACAAGCTCGGCTACCACTGAGAGACAAGCCGACGGAAGCAGGAGCACCACCGCATCGAAGAGAGTCGAGGCGATACGTCATGTGCAGCCACCAGCCCCCGTGCCCGACCGCCGACAGCCTGGACCATCACGCCGCCGTGATCGTGTCGGCCCACCCCGAACAGGGTTGGAGCCTGCTGTGCAACGGCACCATCGTCTTCGACGACACCGGTGAACTCCTCCCGGACGGGCGGGTGGTGAGCCCGCACCGTACGGTCGGCGTGCTGGCCGTGGCCGCCTGAGCCATAAGGCGTCAGGCCTCCAGACCGGTCAGGTCCAGGCGCCCGAGGCGCTCGGGGTCGGCCAGGATGTACATCTCCGTGATCCGGCCGTCGGCGATGGTGACGCCCATGACCGACTGCGGCTGTCCTTCGGGGGCGTTGAGGACCCCGACCGTGCCGTTGACGAGCACGAACCGGATGAACCGCGTGGACTGCGCCAACTGCCGGAACAGCAGTGCCTGTTCGGCCACCGACTTCGCGCCGCGCACCACCTTGGACGCCGCGACACCTCGGACCAGCGGCCCGGAGTCGGCGCGCAGCACCACGTCGGGGTCGAGGACCGCGAGCAGTGCCTCGAAGTCCCCCGCGCGGGAGGCCGCCATGAAGGCGTCGAGGACCTGCCGCTGTCTGCCGAGATCCGGCTCGGTCGACGGCGTGGCGCCCTTCACCCGGCGCCGGGCGCGGCTGGCCAGCTGGCGGGTGGCGGCCGAGGTGCGTTCCACGATCGGGGCGATGTCGTCGAAGGGCACGGCGAACATGTCGTGCAGCACGAACGCGATCCGCTCGGCCGGGTCCAGTGTCTCCAGCACGACCAGCAGGGCAAGTCCCACCGAGTCGGCCTGGAGCACCTCCTGTTCCGGGTCGATCGTCGACAGCGGTCTGATCACGGGGTCCGGGACGAAGGTGTCGTCCAGGGGCTCCTCGTGACGCCGCGTGCGCGAGCGGAGCATGTCCAGGCAGACCCGGCCGACCACGGTGGTCAGCCAGCCGCCGAGGTTCTCGATGTCGTCCGCGTCGCTGCGGCTCAGCTTCAGCCAGGCCTCCTGGACGGCGTCCTCCGCCTCGGCCGTCGAGCCGAGCATGCGGTAGGCGACCGCCCTGAGACGGCCCCGGTGCTCCTCGAAGCGGTGCGCCAGCAGATCCGTGTCGTTCACATTCCCCCCGTTTCGCGCTTCGGTCGAGCGGGTCTACCGGCTGAACAGCTCGAAGGCCACGGCCGGCTTCCCGCCGAACCGCTCCCCCGTCGCCTCGGCGTGCGAGGTGAGGAAGCCGCGGGCGTACGTCTCCGGGTCCTGCGTCGTCAACGCCTCGATGTAGGCACGGTGTTCGAGCAGCGAGCGCACCGCACGCTCCAGGCCGGCCGAGGCGTCCACCGCGTGCGTGGGCGTGCTGGAGCCCGCGACGGCGACCCAGCGCACGCCGTTCCACGGCTCGAGGCCCTGCTCGACGAGCTCCGGAAAGATCCACCGGTTACCGGCGTCGCCGGCCGCGTCCAGGGTGGCACGGCCGACCGCCACATGGTCCGGGGTGTTCCAGGCGACGCCGCCCCAGGTGTCCCGGTGGTTGAGCGTGATCACCAGCTCGGGCCGGTGCCGGCGGATCGCGGCGGCGATGTCGCGGCGCAGGGCGGTGCCGTACTCGATCACGCCGTCCTTGTGGTCGAGGAACTCCACCGCAGACACGCCCACCACCGCCGCGCTCGCCCGCTGCTCGCGTTCGCGCAACGGGCCGCACTTCGCCGGTTCCAGCGTGTCGATGCCGGCCTCGCCGCGGGTCGCCAGGACGTACGCCACCTCGCGGCCCCCGTCCGTCCAGGCGGCGATCGCCGCCGAGCAGCCGTACTCGAGGTCGTCCGGGTGCGCGACGACGGCGAGCGCGCGCCGCCAGTCGTCGGGCATGGGCTTCAGCTCAGTGATCGTCGGCTCGGTCATGCCCGCACACTAACCCGTCACACCGACATCACGCTTCGTCACGGGTGAGCGCGAGCAGCCGGTCCAGGACGCGGGGGCCGCCGGCCCGTACGCCGTCGTGCTCGAACTCGTCGGTGACCCAGGTGCGCAGGCCGCGGATCGCGCGGGCGGTGGCGAGCGAGTGGGCGGTGTCGACGTACATGTCGTCGTGGTAGATCGCCGCCGCGACCGGCACCTCGTTGGCGGCGAGGCGCGTGGAGTCGTAGAGGGGCGTCCAGCCGGTGCGGGCGGCGAGGAGTTCGGCGGTCTCGCGCAGCGGGCGCAGCGCCGGGTCGCAGTCGAACATCCAGGGGTGGATGGTCTCGCCGGTGAACAGCAGCGGCCCGTCCCCGGCGAGGGTCTTGGCCGCGTCGAACTGCGGGAACTCGGCGCGGACGCGCTCGGCGGACCAGGCGGTGGGGCGGGTGTCCTGGCCGTAGATCGCCTCGTGGACGAGGGCGTACAGCGGGTGGCTCGCGTACGACAGCAGGCCCTGGACCTCCTCCTGGAAGGCGTCCGAGAGGGCCGGGCCCTGCGGGGTGCGCACGAAGGCCTCTTCGAGGAGGTAGTGCAGGCGGTGGCTGCCCTCGCTGCCCCCCGAGGACGATGCCGAGGGACTGGAAGGCCTCGGCGGTGAGGCGGTAGCCGTTCGGCAGGACCACGTCGTGCGCGAGGAGGTGGTCGGCGATACGGCGGGCGCGCTCGACGTCCTGCGGGTAGCGGGCGTAGTGCGCGGCGACCTTGCGCTCGACGCGCGGGTAGGCCGCGCGGTAGACGTCGTCGGCGTGCGCGTCGAGGGAGGGCAGACCGCCGGTGAGGACGGCGGCGATCAGACCCTCGGGGGCGGTGGAGAGGTAGTTGACCGTGCAGAAGCCGCCGAAGCTCTGGCCGAGGACGGTCCAGGGGGCGCCGCCGGTCACCTCCTGGCGGATCGCCTCGCAGTCGCGGACGATGGAGTCGGCGCGGAAGTGCGTGAGGTAGTCGGCCTGTTGGGCGGGGCCGCCGCGCAGCGGGAGCGTCTGACGGTTGGCGGGGGTGGAGTGGCCGGTGCCGCGCTGGTCGAGGAGCAGGACGCGGTACTCCTTGAGCGCGCGGCCCAGCCAGGCGCCCTTGTCCGACGAAGCGGTTCGCGCCGAAGCCGGGGCCGCCCTGGAGGTAGAGCAGCCAGGGCAGGTCCTGGTGCGCCTTGTCGCCGGCGACGACCTCACGGGCATAGAGCTCGATCGTCTCGCCCTTGGGGGCGTCGTGGTCGAGGGGCACGGTGAAGTGGCGGTCGGTGAGGACGACGCCGGGCTGGCGGTAGCTGACGGTCAACAGGGCTCCCGGGACGGAGGGTTTTCGGTCCGCGTCCCAGTTCAGCACATGTTCGTCCGCCGACCGAGCCCCGGGATCATGAAATCGTACTGAACGGCGGATCAGCGGGCCGAGAGACTGGACCGCCGGACCACCAGCTCCGGCTGCAGGACGACCCGCCGGTGCTCGTGCTTCTTCGGCGCGGTCTCCTCCTCCGTCTCCTCCAGCAGCATCTCCGCCGCGAGGGTGCCCATGGTGACCGCGGGCTGCCGTACGGAGGTGAGGGGGACGGCCGCGGCGGCCGCGAACTCGATGTCGTCGTAGCCGACGATCGCGAGGTCGTCGGGGACCTTTATGCCGGCCGCGTACATGGCCTGCAGGACGCCGAGGGCGAGCAGGTCGTTGGCGCAGAAGACGGCGGTCGGGCGCTCGGCGAGGCCGAGCAGGCGGGCGCCGGCGTCGCGGCCCGCGGCGACGTCGAGGCGCTCGGTGGGCAGCTCGCGCAGGTGCTCGGGGCCGAGGCCGGCCTCCTGAAGCGCGTGCAGGGCGCCGGTGCGGCGGTCGCGGACCTGGTTGAGGCCGGGCGGGCCGCTGACGTAGGCGATGGAGCGGTGCCCGGCGTCGACGAGGTGCCGTACGGCGAGGGCGCCGCCGGCGACGTCGTCGACGGAGACCGAGCACTCGGTGGTGCCCTCGGCGACGCGGTCGACGAGGACGAAGGGGATGTTGTGCCGCCGGAACGTCTCGATGTTGCGGCCGGTGGCGTCGGCGGGGGTCAGCAGGACGCCCCGCACCCGCTGTTCGGCGAAGAGCGACAGGTAGTCGGCCTCCTCGCTCGCGCTCTGCGCGCTGTTGCAGACCATCACGCCGAGCCCGGCCTCGCGCGCGGCCCGCTCGGCGCCGCGCGCCACGTCGACGAAGAAGGGGTTGCCCATGTCGAGGACGAGCAGCCCCATGATCCGGCTGCGGCCCGCGCGCAGCTGGCGCGCGGACTCGCTGCGGACATAGCCCAGCCGGTCTATCGCGGACTGCACCCGCGCCCGGGTCTCGGTCGCGACCGTGTCCGGACGGTTGATGACGTTCGAGACCGTGCCGACGGAGACTCCGGCGGCGCGGGCGACGTCCTTGATACCCACCGACTGGGCCATCGGGCAGGGACCTCCAGGAAGACTTGTAAGACGCGGGGCGGCGGGAAGGCCTTCACATTACCGTCATGCCGCCCACAACAGCTTCGATCAGGCAGGCAGGCGGAAGTTGAGGTTACGGAGCGCCGAGGGCGTCGTACCGCTGGACTTCTCCTGGTACATGATCGACAGGAAGTTGTCCTGCGCGATACGCGTCTCGTCGATGACGACCTCGCCGAAGGCGTTCAGCCCGGCCGTGACACCGTCGTACAGGACCGACCAGTCCGTGTAACCGGAGGCCTTGGAGGCCCCGGCGATCCGGCAGAACGGGAAGATCGCGTACGCGTTGCCGTACTTGTCCAGGATCAGCTTGGTGCGCTGGCTGGAGTTGAGCGGGACCGGGATCTCGGTCTTCTGCCAGGTGCCCGAGGAGTTCTTGCGGACGTGGAAGGCCCGGCCGTTGGCGGTGCGGTCGGCGACGTAGTTCGTCGTGCACTGGCCGAAGCGGCCGGGGACGTAACTGATGATCGCGTGCGGCAGGCCCGCGGAGTCGGTGAACTGGCTCTCCTGGTTCATCAGGGAGTGGTCCGGGTTGAGCGCGTCGATCACCAGACCGCTGTCGGTGACGGCGACCTTGTCGGAGCCGCCCGTGGTGCCGACGACGGCGCCGGCGTTGTTGCGCCAGGTGCGGCCGCGGTCGTCGGAGTAGACGTAGCCGGTGTCGTGGTTGGTGATGCCGCCGCCGTTGCACATCACGGCGCCGTTCTGCTCGCGCCAGGTGAAGAAGGAGTGCAGTCGGCCGTTCTTGTCGTAGTCGATGCCGTGCAGGTACATGTTGCGGGCCGTCGAGGAGCCGTGCTCGCTGGTGTACGTGCCGGTGGAGCTGGTCCACTCGCCGAGGTTGGACCACGAGGTGCCGTTGTACTCGGCGATCGCGTTGCGGCCGTTGCCCGAGATGCCGACGCGGTAGCTGAGCTGGAGCTTGCCGTCGGGCATCGAGATGAACTGCGGGTAGGTGAACTGCGAGGTGAGCGCCAGCCCGTCCAGGGTGGACTGCGGTGCCCCGAAGCGGCTCGCGTCCCAGCTGAGCCCGGCGGGGTTGTCCATCAGCCCGGCGACCGACTTGACGTAGGTGAAGCCGTCGCTGTGCGAGTCCATGTTGAGGTGGAGGCGGCCGTCGATCTTGGAGAGGCCCATGGATATGACGTTGTGGGAGTCGTTGTAGCGCAGGGTGTGGCCGACCTTGACCGTGGACCAGGTGCTGGAGCCGAGGACGCGGCGGCCGACGACGGCGTTGCGGTCGGCGGTGTACCAGACGGCGTACTGGTAGCCCTTGTAGGTCAGCAGGCCGTTCTTCTGGAAGGCGTTGTTGTTGACCAGGCCGTCGTACGACACGAAGAAGATGGCCTGCGTGTCGAGTGTGGTGGTGCCGGTCAGGGTGAGGGACGGGCCGGGGTCGGCGGCACGGGCGGTTCCGGATGCGAGGGCGGGGGTCATGACGGCTCCAGCGAGGGCGGCGCCCAGCAGCGTACGTCTCTTCATCTCGGGGGACTCCGTTGTCGGCGAGGTGCGGGGAAGGGGGACATTCAGGGGTCAGGCCAGGTGGAACACTTCCGTGAGCGGTTTCATGGCCTCGTCGGGCCGGGCGCCGTCCAGCGACTCGAAGAACGGCGCCATCTCCGCCTGCCAGCGGGCGTTGACGTCGGTGGCTTCCATGCCGGCCACGGCCGCCGCGAAGTCCTCGGTCTCCAGGTAGCCGACGAGCAGGCCGTCCTCGCGCAGGAAGAGCGAGTAGTTGTGCCAGCCGGTGGCCGAGAGCGCTTCGAGCATCTCGGGCCACACGGCGGCATGCCGCTCACGGTACTCGTCGAGGCGGTCCGCCCTGACCTTCAGCAGGAAGCACACGCGTTGCATCAACAACCCTCCGGATGTCAGAAGTTGAACTGGTCGATGTTCTTGGCGTCGAAGACGGTCGGCTTGCCGAGGCTGATCACGCCGTCCTTGCCGATGGTGTACGTGGTGCCGTCGGCCTTGAAGGTCTCGCCCTCCTTGCCGGTGATCTGGCCGGAGACCAGGGCGACGGCGGTGCGGGCGGCCAGGTCGCCGAGCTTCGACGGGTCCCACAGCTCGAAGGCGTCGACGGTGCCGTTCTTGACGTACTTGCGCATGTCGTTCGGGGTGCCGAGGCCGGTCAGCTTGACCTTGCCCTTGTACTTGGAGCCCGACAGGTACTGGGCGGCCGCCTTGATGCCGACGGTGGTCGGGGAGATGATCCCCTTCAGGTTCGGGTACTCCTGCAGCAGGCCCTGGGTCTGCTGGAAGGACTTCTGGGCGTCGTCGTCACCGTAGGCGACCTTGACGAGCTTGATGTCCTTGTACTTGGGGTCCTTCAGCTCGTCCTTCATGAAGTCGATCCAGATGTTCTGGTTCGTCGCGGTCTGGGCGGCGGACAGGATCGCGATCTCGCCCTTGTAGTCGATCTGCTCGGCGAGCAGCTGCACCTCGGTGCGGCCGAGGTCCTCGGCGGAGGCCTGCGAGACGAAGGCGTTGCGGCAGTCGGCGGTGGTGTCGGAGTCGTAGGTGACGACCTTGATGCCGTTCTTCATGGCCTGCTTGAGCGCGGTGCACAGGGCGCCCGGGTCCTGCGCGGAGACGGCCATCGCGTCGACCTGCTGCTGGGTGAGCGTGTTGACGTAGGAGACCTGGCCGGCGGTGTCGGTGGCGCTGGACGGGCCGACCTCCTTGTAGCTGGAGCCCAGCTCCTTCAGGGCCGCCTCGCCGCCCTTGTCGGCGGAGGTGAAGTAGGGGTTGTTGACCTGCTTGGGCAGGAAGCCGACGGTCAGGCCCTTCTTCAGCTCGGCGTTCGGGTTCGCGGAACCGCCGGTGGCGGCGGAGGCGCCCTCGCTCTTGACGTCCTCCTTGGTGGTGCCGCCGCAGGCGGTGGCGGCCAGGGCGAGGGATGTGACGGCGGCGAGGGCCGCGCAGGTACGGCGGAGGGATGACTTGCGCATGCTGGGTTCCTTTTACGGTGGTGAGGTGGAGCGCCCCGAAAGGGGCGCGGGTCTGTATCGGTATGCGGCTCCGCCGCGTGGGCGCGACCAGCCACAGACGGCCGGCAGATTGAGGACGGCCCTATGAGCCGAGTGATTGCGCTCTACGGCCCGCCCTCGTGACGGCGATCTGACGCGCAACCCGAGGACCGAGAACCGAGAGAACAAGCAGTACGCCGGTCACGACGATCTGCGACTGGGCGGAAACGTCCTGCAGACTCATCACGTTCTGCAGCGCCCCCAGCAGGAACACTCCGGCGATCGCACCGCCCAACGTGCCCTTGCCGCCGTCGAAGTCGATGCCGCCGAGCAACACGGCGGCGACGACGGAGAGTTCGAGGCCGGTGGCGTTGTCGTAGCGGGCGCTGGCGTAGTGCAGGGCCCAGAAGATCCCGGTGAGCGAGGCCATCAGCCCGGTGACCGTGAACAGGATCAGCTTCTGTCGCTTGACCCGGATACCGGCGAACCTCGCGGCCTCCTCGCTCGCGCCGGTCGCGAAGACCGACCGACCGAACGGGGTGGCGTGCAGGGCGATCACGGCGATCGCGAGGAGCACCAGGAAGGGCAGGAAGGCGTACGGGATGAAGGTGTCCCCGATACGTCCGGCCGCGAAGTCCAGGTACTGGGTGGGGAAGTCGGTCACCGCGTCGGAACCGAGGATGATCTGTGCGATGCCGCGGTAGGCGGCGAGAGTGCCGATGGTGACGGCGAGCGACGGCAGCCCCAGCTTGGTCACCAGCAGACCGTTGATCAGTCCGCACACCACGCCGAGCACCAGACAGATCGGGATGATCGTCTCGATCGTCATGCCCTGGTTCCACAGGGCGCCCATCACCGCGCCCGAGAGACCGGCGGTGGAGGCGACCGAGAGATCGATCTCGCCCGAGACGACCAGAAGCGTCATCGGCAGGGCGATCAAGGCGATCGGAAGGGTGTTTCCGATCAGGAAGGACAGGTTGAGAGCGTTTCCGAAACCATCGACCGTTCCGAAGGACAGCAGGAGCACGACGATCAGCAGCGCGCCGACGACCGTGTCCCAGCGGATCGCTCGGCTCAGGGAGAAGTCAGCCATGGCGAGCGTTCCTCTTCTTCAGGGCGGAGGCCACGCGCAGCGCGACGATCCGGTCGACCGCGATGGCGAGGAGGAGCAGGATGCCGTTGATCGCGAGCACCCAGACGGAGCTGACACCGAGGGCGGGCAGCACGCTGTTGATGGAGGTCAGCAGCAGCGCGCCGAGCGCCGCGCCGTAGACACTGCCGGAGCCGCCGGTGAAGACGACGCCGCCGACGACGACCGCGCTGACGACGGTGAGTTCGTAGCCGTTGCCGGTGCCGGAGTCGACGTTGCCGAAGCGGGCCAGGTACATGGCGCCCGCGAGACCGGCCAGCGCACCGCAGAAGGTGTACGCGGCGAGGATCCGCTTGCGCACCGGGATGCCGGCGAGGCGGGCGGCCTCCGGGTTGGACCCGAGGGCGTACAGCTCGCGGCCGCTGCCGAAGTGCTTGAGGTAGTACGCGGTCGCCACCAGGACGGCGAGGGCGATCAGCGCCGGCCAGGGCACCGCGGAGATGCCGCCGGAGCCGAAGTCGACGAAGCCGTCCGGGAGGTCGGCCGCCGTGATCTGCCGGGAGCCGACCCAGATCGAGTCGATGCCGCGGATGATGTAGAGCGTGCCCAAGGTGACGACGAGGGCCGGTACCTGGCCGAGGCTGACGAGAAGGCCGTTCAGCAGACCGAAGGCGATGCCCATCAGGACCGCCAGGAGCACGGCGACGACGGGGTTCCCGCCGCCCTGCAGATACATGCCGGCGGCGAAGGCGCTGATGCCGAGGGTCGAGCCGACCGACAGGTCGACGTTCCTCGTGATCACCACCAGGGACTGGCCGGTGGCGACCAGGACGAGGATCGTCGCGTTCAGGAGCAGGTCCTTGATGCCCTGCTCGGTGAGGAACTCGCTGTTGCCGAGTTGGGTGACGGCGATCATCACCACGAAGACGACCAGGATGGCGAGTTCGCGCATCTTGAAGACGCGGTCGACCAGGCGGGTGCCGTGGGACTTCGGTACGTCGGTGACAGGGGCCTGCTTGGGAGTGATCACCGTCATGCGGCGGCCCTCCCGGTTGCTGCGGCCATCACGGTTTCCTCGGTGGCGTCGGAGCGCGGTATCTCGGCGGTCAGGCGGCCCTCGTGCATCACGAGCACGCGGTCGGCCATGCCGAGGATCTCGGGCAGGTCGGAGGAGATCATCAGGACGGCGACGCCGTCGGCGGCCAGTTCGCTGAGCAGCCGGTGCACCTCGGCCTTGGTGCCGACGTCGATGCCCCGGGTGGGCTCGTCGACGATCAGCACCTTGGGGCCGGTGGCGAGCCACTTGGCGAGGACGACCTTCTGCTGGTTGCCGCCGGACAGGGTGGAGACGGTGTCGGCGATCCGGGCGTACTTGACCTGGAGCTTGACGGCCCAGTCGAGGGAGCGGCTGCGTTCGGCGCCGCGGTCCATCAGGCC
This sequence comes from Streptomyces sp. DT2A-34, assembly GCF_030499515.1. Taxonomy (NCBI): domain Bacteria; kingdom Bacillati; phylum Actinomycetota; class Actinomycetes; order Kitasatosporales; family Streptomycetaceae; genus Streptomyces; species Streptomyces sp. DT2A-34. The sequence continues at coordinate 431,234 of NZ_JASTWJ010000001.1, forward strand.
CGCCTTGACGGTCGTACGAAGACCCGTGAGGCCGATGTTGCGCTCGATGGACATGTCCATCACCAGGCCCTGGGCGCGCCGGTCCTCGGGGACGAGGGCCAGGCCGGAGGCCATGGCGGTGGACGGGGCGCCGTTGGTCAGGGCCCTGCCGTCGATGGTGACCTCGCCGGCGTCCCAGCGGTCGATGCCGAACACGGCCCGCGCGACTTCGGTACGGCCCGCGCCGACGAGCCCGGCGAGGCCGACGATCTCACCGCGTCGTACGTCGAAGGAGACGTCGGTGAAGACGCCCTCGCGGGTGAGCCGGCGCACGCTCAGGGCGACCTCGCCCGGCTTCACGTCCTGCTTGGGGTAGAGCTCGTCGAGGTCTCGGCCGACCATGCGGCGTACGAGGTCGTCCTCGGTCATGCCGTCCAGCGGTTCGCTGCCGATCCAGGCACCGTCGCGCAGGGTGGTGACCCGCTGGCAGATCTGGAAGATCTCCTCCAGCCGGTGGGAGATGAACAGGACGGCGGCGCCCTGTTCGCGCAGGGCGCGGACGACGCCGAAGAGGCGGGCGACCTCGCTGCCGGTGAGGGCGGCGGTCGGCTCGTCCATGATCAGGACGCGGGCGTCGAAGGAGAGCGCCTTGGCGATCTCGACGATCTGCTGGTCGGCGATGGACAGGCCGCGCGCGGGGCGGTCGGGGTCGAGCTCGACGCCGAGGCGCTGCATCAGGGCCAGGGTCGCGGCGTGCGTGGCCTTGTGGTCGATCCGGCCGAGCGCGCGCCGCGGCCGGCGGCCCATGAAGATGTTCTCGGCGATCGACAGGTCCGGGAAGAGAGTCGGCTCCTGGTAGATCACGGCGATACCGGCGTCGCGGGCGTCACCGGGGCCGTGGAAGACGACGGGCGCACCGTCGAGCAGCACCTGGCCCGCGTCGGGCCGGTGCACTCCGGCGAGTGTCTTGATGAGGGTCGACTTGCCCGCGCCGTTCTCGCCGGCGAGGGCGTGCACCTCCCCGGGAAACAGCTCCAGGGAGACGTCCCGCAGGGCACGGACCGCGCCGAAGGACTTCGAGATGTCCCTGAGCGCCAGAACCGGGGCCGGACCCGTTTTGGACGGGTGGGTCATGGGGGCTCCTCGACGACGCCGGCGGGACGGCCCTCTCGGCGTCGTGAAAGGTTTCAACTTGGTTGCCGGGACGTTAGGCATGGAGCGCATGTCACGTCAATGGGTCCGTGTCGAAAAAATTTCGATGAGACAAGGTCACGGGGGAGTCACGGGAAACAGCCTTGGCCACAGGGCTTGACACCCCACCGGACGGCTCATACGTTCCCCTCTTGAATCGTTTCACAGCGAAGCCGTTCAGATGTCTACCGTCCGACTTCCGTCCCGACGTCACAGGAGCCCTCAGTGACCGAGCTCGCCGCGGTGAAGGCCGCACTCAAGTCCCAGGCAGTCGAAACGCCGTCATGGGCGTACGGGAACTCGGGGACGCGGTTCAAGGTCTTCGCCCAGCAGGGCGTTCCGCGTACGCCGCGCGAGAAGCTGGAGGACGCGGCCCAGGTGCACGCGTTCACCGGTGTGGCCCCGACCGTCGCGCTGCACATTCCGTGGGACAAGGTCGAGGACTACGGCGCGCTGGCCAAGTTCGCCGAGGAGCGCGGCGTGAAGCTGGGCGCGATCAACTCCAACACCTTCCAGGACGACGACTACAAGCTGGGCAGCATCTGCCATCCGGACGCGGTTGTGCGACGCAAGGCCGTCGACCATCTGCTGGAGTGCGTCGACATCATGGACGCGACGGGCTCCGCCGATCTGAAGCTGTGGTTCGCGGACGGTACGAACTACCCCGGGCAGGACGACCTCCGGGCGCGGCAGGACCGGTTGGCCGAGGGCCTGGCCGAGGTGTACGAGCGGCTCGGGGACGGGCAGCGGATGCTGCTGGAGTACAAGTTCTTCGAGCCGGCCTTCTACTCGACGGATGTACCGGACTGGGGGACGGCGTATGCGCACTGTCTGAAGCTCGGGCCGAAGGCGCAGGTCGTCGTGGACACCGGGCACCATGCGCCGGGGACCAACATCGAGTTCATCGTCGCGACGCTGTTGCGGGAGGGGAAGCTCGGGGGGTTCGACTTCAACTCTCGGTTCTATGCCGATGACGACCTGATGGTCGGGGCCGCGGACCCGTTCCAGCTGTTCCGGATCATGTACGAGGTCGTGCGTGGGGGCGGGTTCTCGCCCGAGGTCGCGTTCATGCTCGATCAGTGTCACAACATCGAGGCGAAGATCCCGGCGATCATCCGGTCGGTGATGAATGTGCAGGAGGCCACGGCGAAGGCGTTGCTGGTTGACCGCGTCGCTCTGGCCGAGGCGCAGGCCTCTGGTGACGTGCTGGAGGCGAATGCCGTGCTGATGGACGCGTACAACACGGATGTGCGGCCGTTGCTGGGTGAGGTGCGGGAAGAGATGGGTCTCGATGCCGACCCCATTGCCGCGTACCGCCGGTCCGGGTGGGCCGAGAAGATCGTGGCCGAGCGGGTTGGTGGGGAGCAGGCCGGGTGGGGGGCGTAAGCGTCTGCCAAGTTCTGTTGTCTTCGGGCTGCGGGCCGGATGTGGCCGGTCGCGCCCGCGCGGCGGTAGCCGCAAATTCAACACAGCCCCCCGCCCCTGTGGGGCGCTCCCCGCACCCTCTCTCAGATAGGACTGAACACTAATGGCACCCCACCCCGAAGCCGCCGCCCTCCTCGCCCGTTCCCGTCGGCTCGGCTCCGACCCCCGCAACACCAACTACGCCGGCGGAAACGCGTCCGCCAAGGGCACCGACACCGATCCCGTCACCGGTGGTGACGTCGAGCTGATGTGGGTCAAGGGGTCCGGTGGTGACCTCGGGACGCTCACCGAGGCGGGGCTGGCGGTGCTGCGGCTGGACCGGATGCGGGCGCTCGTCGACGTGTACCCGGGCGTCGAGCGTGAGGACGAGATGGTCGCCGCCTTCGACTACTGCCTGCATGGGAAGGGTGGGGCGGCTCCGTCCATCGACACCGCCATGCACGGGCTCGTCGAGGCCGCGCACGTGGACCATCTGCACCCCGACTCCGGGATCGCGCTGGCCTGTGCCGCCGACGGCGAGAAGCTGACCGCCGAGTGTTTCGGTGACACCGTGGTGTGGGTGCCGTGGCGGCGGCCCGGGTTCCAGCTCGGGCTCGACATCGCCGCGGTCAAGGAGGCCAACCCGCAGGCGATCGGGTGCATCCTCGGCGGGCACGGCATCACCGCCTGGGGTGACACCTCGGAGGAGTGCGAGCGCAACTCGCTGCACATCATCCGCACCGCCGAGGCGTTTCTCGCCGAGCGCGGGAAGCCGGAGCCCTTCGGGCCGGTGATCGAGGGGTACGCGGCGCTCGGCGCCGTCGAGCGGCGGGAGCGGGCCGCGGCGCTGGCGCCGGTCATCCGCAGCATCGCCTCCCAGGACCGGCCGCAGGTCGGTCACTTCACCGACTCCGAGGTCGTCCTCGACTTCCTCGCGAGCGCCGAGCACCCGCGTCTCGCGGCCCTGGGCACCTCGTGCCCGGACCACTTCCTGCGGACCAAGGTCCGGCCGCTCGTCCTCGACCTGCCGCCCACCGCTCCCCTCGACGAGGCCGTCGCCCGGCTCAAGGAGCTGCACGCCGAGTACCGCGAGGAGTACGCCGCCTACTACCAGCGGCACGCCCTGCCCGACTCCCCCGCCATGCGCGGCGCCGACCCGGCGATCGTGCTGATCCCCGGGGTCGGCATGTTCAGCTTCGGCAAGGACAAGCAGACCGCGCGCGTGGCCGGCGAGTTCTATGTCAACGCCATCAATGTCATGCGGGGCGCCGAGGCCGTCTCCACCTACGCGCCCATCGAGGAGTCCGAGAAGTTCCGTATCGAGTACTGGGCGCTTGAGGAGGCCAAGCTTCAGCGGATGCCGAAGCCCAAGCCGCTCGCGACGCGCATCGCGCTGGTGACGGGCGCGGGCAGCGGGATCGGGAAGGCCATCGCGCAGCGGCTCGTCGCCGAGGGCGCGTGTGTGGTCGTCGCCGATCTCAACGCCGAGAACGCCCAGGCCGTCGCCGAGGAGCTGGGCGGGCCGGACAAGGCCGTCGCGGTGACGGTCGACGTCACGTCCGAGGAGCAGATCACCGAGGCCTTCAAGGCGGCCGTGCTGGCGTTCGGCGGGGTCGATCTGGTGGTCAACAACGCCGGTATCTCCATCTCCAAGCCGCTGCTGGAGACCTCGGCCAAGGACTGGGACCTCCAGCACGACATCATGGCGCGCGGTTCCTTCCTGGTGTCGCGGGAGGCGGCGCGGGTGATGATCGCTCAGGAGCTGGGCGGTGACATCGTCTACATCGCCTCGAAGAACGCCGTCTTCGCCGGACCCAACAACATCGCCTACTCCGCCACCAAGGCCGACCAGGCCCATCAGGTACGGCTGCTCGCCGCCGAGCTGGGTGAGCACGGCATCCGCGTCAACGGGATCAACCCGGACGGTGTGGTGCGCGGGTCCGGGATCTTCGCCGGTGGGTGGGGGGCCAAGCGGGCCGCCGTGTACGGGGTCGAGGAGGAGAAGCTTGGCGAGTTCTACGCCCAGCGCACCATCCTCAAGCGCGAGGTGCTCCCCGCCCACGTCGCCAACGCCGTCTTCGCCCTGACCGGCGGGGACCTCACGCACACCACGGGACTGCACATCCCGGTCGACGCCGGCGTCGCGGCCGCCTTCCTGCGGTGAGCGCGTCCGTGAAGTCGTACGCCGCGGTCGACCTGGGCGCCTCCAGCGGGCGGGTCATGGTCGGCCGCGTGGGCCCGGACTCGCTGGAGCTGAGCGAGGCGCACCGCTTCCCGAACCGCCCGGTTCGGGTGCCGGAAGGGCTGCGCTGGGACGTGCTCGCGCTGTACGCGGGTGTCCTGGAGGGGCTGAAGGCCGCCGGGCAGGTCGACTCCGTCGGCATCGACAGCTGGGCCGTGGACTACGGGCTGCTGGACGCCGACGGGGCGCTGCTCGGCAATCCCGTGCACTACCGGGACTCCCGGACGGAAGGGGTCGCCGAGAAGGTGTGGGCGACCGTCCCGGCGGAGGAGCTGTACGCGGCCACCGGGTTGCAGTACGCCCCCTTCAACACGCTGTACCAGCTGGCCGCGGCTCGGAGCTCGGCCCAACTGCCGTACGCCAAGCGCCTGTTGCTCATCCCCGATCTGCTGACCTACTGGCTCACCGGCGAGCAGGGCACCGAGCTCACCAACGCCTCCACCACCCAGCTGATCGATCCCCGGACGCGCGAGTGGTCGTACGACATCGCCTCCCGGCTCGGCATCGACCTGGACCTGTTCGCGCCGCTCAGGCAACCCGGCGATTCCGCGGGGCTGCTGCGCGGCGCGGTGCTGGAGGAGACCGGGCTCACCGGTCCCGTGCCGGTGACGGCGGTCGGGTCGCACGACACCGCCTCCGCCGTGGCCGCCGTCCCGGCCGGGGGCGAGCGGTTCGCGTACATCTGCACCGGCACCTGGTCGCTGGCGGGGCTGGAGCTGAGCGCCCCCGTGCTGACCGAGGAGAGCCGGGCCGCCAACTTCACCAATGAGCTGGGGCTGGACGGCACGGTCCGGTATCTGCGGAACATCATGGGGCTGTGGCTGCTCCAGGAGTGCGTACGGGCTTGGGACGCCCCCGATCTGGGCGGACTGCTGCTCGACGCGTCCAAGGTGCCGGCGCTGCGGTCGGTCGTGGACGCGGGGGACGCGGCGTTCCTGGCACCGGGGCGGATGCCGGAGCGGATCGCCGAGGCGTGCCGTGCCTCGGGGCAGCCGGTGCCCGCCTCGCCCGCCGAGATCACGCGCTGCATCCTCGACTCGCTCGCCCTCGCCCACCGCAGGGCGATCGCCGAGGCCCAGCGGCTGGCCGACCATCCGGTCGACGTCGTGCACGTCGTCGGGGGCGGCACGCGCAACGCTCTGCTGTGCCAGCTGACCGCCGACGCCTGCGGGCTGCCGGTGGTGGCCGGTCCGACCGAGGCCGCCGCCCTGGGGAACGTCCTGGTCCAGGCACGGGCCCACGGGCTGGTCGGCGACCTTGCCGACGGGCGGCGGCTGCTCACTCGTACGCAGCCGTTGACCCGGTACGAGCCGCAGGGGGACGCGGCGCGCTGGAGCGAGGCGGAGGCCCGGCTCGTCCGAGGGTGAACTCACCCGACGGTGAGCGGGGGCTCCCCCGGGCCGCGCGCCCGCACTACCCTGCACTCATCCGATGATCGATCACAAGGAGCCGCGATGCGTGTCGCCCTGTTCCTGACCTGTGTCAACGACACGCTCTATCCGGACACCGGGCGCGCCGTGGTGAAACTGCTGACCAGGCTGGGCGTCGAGGTGGACTTCCCGATGGCCCAGACCTGCTGCGGGCAGGCGCACTACAACACCGGATACCGGCATGAGGCCGAGCCTCTCGCCCGGCATTTCTCCGATGTCTTCGGCGAGTACGAGGCGATCGTCACCCCGTCCGGCTCATGCGGGGCGATGGTGCGGGAGCTGTATCCGCGGATGGGTGAGCGGGCGCGGGCCGAGGGGCGTGGCGACACGCTCGCGGCGACTCTCGCGCCGGTGGTGCCGAAGACGTACGAGCTGACGGAGTTCCTGGTGGACGTGCTGGGGGTGACGGACGTCGGGGCGTACTACCCGCACAAGGTGACCTATCACCCGACCTGCCACGGACTGCGCGGGCTCGGGCTCGGCGAGCGGCCCCGGCGGCTGCTCCAGGCCGTCAAGGGGCTGGAGTTGGCCGAGCTTCCGGGTGCGGACGAGTGCTGCGGGTTCGGTGGCACCTTCGCCCTGAAGAACGCCGATGTCTCGGCGGCGATGGGTGCCGACAAGGTCCGCAACGCCGAGTCGACCGGCGCCCAGGTGCTGTGCGCGGCCGACAACTCCTGTCTGATGCACATCGGCGGGACCATGGCCCGGCTGCGCACCGGCATGCGGCCCGTGCACATCGCGGAGATCCTGGCGAGCACGGAGGAGGAGCCGGCCGTATGAGCGGGACGTTCGTAGGGATGCCGGCCTTTCCGAAGGCCGCGCACGAGGCCGTGCACGACCAGACCCTGCGCGGCAATCTGCGGCATGCCACGCACACGATCCGCGCCAAGCGGGCGGGCGCCGTCGCGGAGGTGTCCGACTGGGCGGAGCTGCGGGAGGCCGGGAAGCGGATCAAGGATCATACGCTGCGTCATCTCGACCGCTACCTCGTGCAGTTGGAAGACGCGGTCACGGCGGCGGGCGGCACGGTGCACTGGGCCGCCGACGCCGACGAGGCCAACCGGATCGTGACGGAACTCGTCAAGGCGACCGGTGAGTCGGAGGTCGTCAAGGTCAAGTCGATGGCCACGCAGGAGATCGGGCTGAACGAGGCCCTGGAGGCGGAGGGCATCCGCGCCTACGAGACCGATCTCGCCGAGCTGATCGTGCAGTTGGGCAAGGACCGGCCCTCGCACATCCTCGTCCCCGCCATCCATCGCAACCGGGGCGAGATCCGGGACATCTTCGAACGCGAGATGAGCGAGTGGGGCCGCCCGGCCCCCGAGGGCCTCACGGACACGCCCGCCGCACTCGCCGAGGCGGCCCGCCTGCACCTGCGCGAGAAGTTCCTGCGCGCCAAGGTCGGCGTCTCCGGCGCCAACTTCATGGTCGCCGAGACCGGCACGCTGGTGGTCGTCGAGTCCGAGGGCAACGGGCGGATGTGCCTGACGCTGCCCGAGACGCTGATCTCGGTCGTCGGCATCGAGAAGATCGTGCCGACGTGGCGGGACCTGGAGGTGTTCCTGCAGACGCTCCCCCGCTCCTCGACGGCCGAGCGCATGAACCCGTACACGTCGACGTGGACCGGTACGACGGACGGCGACGGGCCGAAGCACTTCCACCTCGTCCTGCTCGACAACGGCCGCACCGACACCCTCGCCGACGAGGTAGGCCGCCAGGCCCTGCGCTGCATCCGCTGCTCGGCGTGTCTGAACGTGTGCCCGGTGTACGAGCGGGCCGGCGGGCACGCGTACGGCTCGGTCTACCCGGGTCCGATCGGCGCCATCCTCAGCCCTCAACTGCGGGGCGTGACAAGCGAGATCGACGCCTCGCTGCCGTACGCGTCGTCGTTGTGCGGTGCCTGCTACGAGGTGTGCCCGGTCGCCATCGACATCCCCGAGGTGCTGGTGCATCTGCGGGAGCGGGTCGTACAGGGCGGCGAAGTCACCTCGCAGGGCAACAAGGTGGTGCTGAAGCCCGCGAAGGGGCATGCCGCCGAGCGGGCCGCGATGCGGGCGGCGCGCTGGGCCTTCCGCCACCCGGGTGTCCTGCGCACCGGTCAGCGGCTCGCCTCGCGCACCCGGCGCCTGCATCCGCGGTCGCTGCCGGGTCCGGGCAAGGCGTGGAGCGGCAGCCGGGATCTGCCGGCGGTGCCCGCGGAGCCCTTCCGGGACTGGTGGCAGCGTACGCGGGGCGGAAAGGACGGTGCGAAGTGAGCAGCAGGGAACGGATCCTGGGCCGGGTGCGGCGCGCGCTGGCGGACGTGGCGGACGTACGGCAGGACGACACGCCGTACGAGCAGGCGGTTCCGCGTGACTATCTGCGCGAGCACGGGGAGCGGACTGTCGCGGAGACCGTCGAGCTGCTGGCGGAGAACCTGGCGGACTACCGGGCCGTCGTGCACCGCTGCTCGGCCGCCGATCTTCCGGCGACGATCGCCGGGATGCTCGCCGCGCGGGGTGCGAAGACGGTGCTCGTGCCGCCGGGGCTGGAGCCCGAGTGGCTCTCGGCGACCGACGCGGAGCCGGTCCCGGACCGGACGGAGAGCACCCCGCACGAACTGGACCGCGTCGACAGTGTGATCACGGCGTGCGCGGTGGCCGTCGCCGAGACGGGCACCATCGTCCTGGACGGCTCGGCCGACCAGGGCCGTCGACGTATCACCCTCGTCCCCGACCACCACATCTGTGTCGTACGGGTCCCCGAACAGGTCGTCTCCTCCGTCCCGCAGGCACTCGAACGCCTCGACCCGGGTCGCCCGCTGACGTGGATCTCCGGTCCGTCGGCGACCAGCGACATCGAGCTGGACCGGGTCGAGGGAGTGCACGGTCCGCGCACGCTGGAGGTCGTCCTGGTCGGCTGAGGCCGTGCCCCTGGGCCTCAGATGTCCCGCGGCTCCAGGGGCCGCACCGCCGGGCCCTGCACCACATGGCCGTCCGGATCGAAGCGGGAGCCGTGGCACGGGCATTCCCAGGCCCGTTCCGCGCGGTTGAACGCCACGATGCAGCCCAGGTGCGTGCACTTCGCGGAGACGGCGTGCACCTTGCCGTCCTCGTCGCGGTGGACGGCGCAGCGTTTCCCGGACACATGGACGACCGCGCCGTCGCCGGGGGCGATCTCGTCCACCGACGTGGCCGAGGGGCCCGGCAGGTGCTGGAGCCGGTCGCCGACGAAGTGGCGTGCCACGTCGGCCTGGTGCCTGAGGAAGTCCTTCCCCTCGCGCAGGACGGACGTCACGCGGCGCGGGTCGTACAGGTCGCTCCAGGTGTTCTCGCGGCCGGTGATCAGATCGCACAGGAGGCGGCCCGTCATGACTCCGCTCGCCAGTCCCCAGCCGCCGAAGCCGGTGGCCACGTAGGTGTGCCGGCTCGCGGGGTGCAGCGGGCCGACCAGGGGTACGGAGTCGGTGGGGTCGTTGTCCTGCGTGGCCCACCGGTGCGTGAAGTCGAGGTCTCCGAAGCGCTCGACCGCCCACGCGGACAGGGTCTCGAACCGCGCCTCGACATCGCCGCCGGTGCCCGGGGTGAAGTGCTCTCCGGTGACGATGAGCAGGCGTTTTCCGTCCTCGTAGGGTGCCGTGCGGACGGAGCGGGTGTTCTGCTCGGGGGTGATGTACATGCCGGTCGGAGCGGCGGCCGCGTCGAGGGGAGCGGCGACCACGAGTTCGCGGCGGGGCGAGAGCCGGGTGAACAGCAGGGCCCGGTCGAAGATCGGGTAGTGGGTGGCGACCACGACGGATCGCGCGGTCACCTTCACCCCGTCCTCGGTCGTGAGGACACACCGATCGCCCTCGGAGAGACCGACCACACGCGTGTGCTCGTGCACGCGGCCCCCCAGGCGGCGCAGGTCCTCGGCCAGCGCCAGCAGGTACTTGCGGGGGTGGAACTGCGCCTGCTCCTCGACCCGCACCGCGCCCGCGACCGGGAACGGCAGGTCCGTGTCGGTCACGTACTCGGCGGGCAGCCCCGCCTCCCGGGCCGCGGCGGCCTCGGCCCGCAGCTCGTCGGTGCGGTCGCCCTCCTCGGCGAAGGTGTACGCCGCCGTGCCCTCCCAGTCGCAGTCCACGCCGAGCGCGTCCGCGGTCTCGGCGGCGTGCCGGATCGCGTCCATCTGCGAGGCCGCGAACAGACGCGCCCCCTCCTTGCCGCGGGTGCGGCGCAGCCGGTCGTAGATCAAGGTGTGCTGGGCGCTCAGCTTGGCCGTCGTGTGCCCGGTGACGCCGGTGGCGACGCGGTCCGCCTCCAGTACGGCGACCTCGTGGCCCCGCCGGGCCAGCTCCCAGGCCGTGCTGAGCCCGGCGATGCCCGCGCCCACCACGGCGACCTCGACGGTGAGGTCGCCGTCCGGTGGGGGCGCGAGGTCGCCGGGTGGTGCCGTCTCGATCCAGTACGAGGTGTGGGTGCGGGCCTGATCGTCCATGGCTCCCGGGTTCCCCCGGACCGGCCGGGCCACACGGCGGCGCCGACCGGTTGAACGATGCAACCTCGCGCCCGTCGGTCTTCCGCCGCGCCCACTGGTCCACGCTGCCCCGCAGCCGCCGCGGCAGCGGCTGACCCCAGGTCCGGGGTGTCGTTGAGTACACCCCGCAACACGGGTTCTGCGCCCAGTGTGGTCACGTCGCCGCCTCCGTAGCTTCTTCGGCAGGGCACAGGGAGTGCCGGACGGAGAGTGATGACGATGTTTCGCGCAGGCTCGCGAACGACGCACGACAAGGAGCCCGCCGCCGAGGCGCTCCGGCTCGTCAAGGTCACCAAGACCTACGGTTCACACGACAGCGCCGTGACCGCTCTGGACGGGGTCACCCTCGGTCTGGGGCGGGGCACCTTCACGGCGGTGATGGGGCCGTCGGGGTCCGGCAAGACCACGCTGCTGCACTGCGCGGCCGGGCTCGACCGGCCCGACAGCGGCATCGTGCGGGTGGACGGCACCGAGCTGACCGGGGGCGGCGAGGCCGAGCTGACGAAGTTCCGGCGGGGGCGGATCGGATTCGTGTTCCAGCAGTACAACCTGCTGGAGACGCTGACCGTCGCGCAGAACACGGTGTTGCCGCTCAAGCTCGCCGGGCAGCGCGTGGACCGCGAGCGGGCCAAGGAGGTCCTGACCTCCGTCGGCCTCGGCGACCGGCTCGGGCACCGCCCCGGCCAGTTGTCCGGCGGTCAGCGGCAGCGCGTGGCGATCGCCCGTGCCCTGGTGACGGCGCCCCGGGTGATCTTCGCTGACGAGCCGACCGGCGCCCTGGACACGCGCAGCGCACGCGACGTACTGCGGTTGCTCCAGCAGGCGGTGCGGGTGCACGGCCGGACCGTGGTGATGGTGACCCACGACCCCGTCGCCGCCTCGTACGCGGACTCGGTGCTGTTCCTGGCGGACGGCCGGCTGGCGGGCCGGATGGACGCCCCGGCGGCCGACGCGGTGGCCGAACGCCTCGCGCACCTGGGCGACAACGTGGGGACGGGGGTCTGAACGATGTTCCTGCCGGCCATGCGGTCGATACGGCACCGTCCCGGGCGGTTCCTCGCGACCCTGCTGTCCGCGTTCCTCGGCGCGGCGATCATCATGACGTTCAACTCGATGCACGACACGGCGGCGCAGGACGGCGTCGACGCGACCAGCGCGGAGACGCTGTCCACCGCGGCGGGCGTCGTCGGCGGCTACGGCACCCTGCTGGTGTTCTTCGCCGTCGCCTCGGCCCTGACGGTCAACGTCCGTCAGCGCGCTGCCGAGTTGGCGCTGCTGCGCTGCTCGGGGGCGACTCCGGCGCAGCTCAAGCGGATGGTGGTCGGCGAGGCGGTGGTCGTGGCGGTGGTGGGCGCGGCGCTGGCGATCGGCCCGGCGATGCTGGGGGGTCGGGCGCTGCTGAAGGTGTTCCAGGACAGCGGCCAGGTCGCCGAGTCCGTCGACCATTCCTTCGGCCCGATCGCGCTCATCACGGGCATCGACATCACGCTGCTCGCGTCGGCGGGCGCCGCCTTCCTCGCCGTACGGCGGGCGACGCGCGGGCAAGAACGGCGAGGCGGGGCACGGAAGTTCCTCGCGTACGCCGCGCTGCTCACCGGTGCGGTGTCCGTCTCCTCCACCTTCGTCTTCTCGGCGACGGACGCGGCCCTGATGGCGCCGCCCGCCTACGGGGCGATCCTGCTGTCGGTGGGCTTCGCGCTGATGGCGCCGCGGCTGCTGGAGGGCGTGTCGGCCCGGCTGCCGCTGAGCGGGGCGAGCGGCTGGCTGGCCGTACGGAATCTGCGGGAGCGGGCCGGTCAACTGGCCGGGATCCTGGTGTCGCTGATCCTGTTCACGGCGGTGGCCACGGCCACGCTCACCATGCAGGCGGTGGAGAGCGACGCCGTAGAGGCCTCCGGCCTGACGAAGTCGGTCGACGCCAAGAACCTCGAGACGCTCAACCTCACGGTCGTCGGCATCATCGTGGTCTTCGTCTGGGTGATGCTGATCAACTCGCTTTACGCGGCGACGAGTTACCGCGTCCGGGAGTTCGGTCAACAGCGCCTGGCGGGCGCGACCCCGGGACAGGTGCTCGGGATGGTGGGCGCCGAGACGCTGATCCTGACCGTCACCGGAGTCCTCTTCGGCATGGTGGCCGCGCTGGCCGGGATCGTCCCGTTCACCATGGTCCGCACCGACGGGGTGCTGCCGGGCGAGGTCTACGGCATCGGTGCCGCGGTGGTCGCGGCCGCGGCGGCGGTGACGCTGGGGACGAGCCTGGTCACGGCCCGGCGGATGCTGCGCACTGCGGCGGTCGGGGCGGTCGCGGTGGCGTCATGAGGAGAGCGACCACGGGGGGGGGCGGCTGCTTCGGCGGCCGCCCCTTACGCGGAACCCCCGTGACAACATCGCTGAACAAGCGCTTAGATAGGTGCTCCGACTGTCGCCGCCGAGTTGGAGGCCCCGTTGTTCACATCCGTCGACGACGTCTCCGCACGTCTGGCCGAGACCGGCTATCTCGCCTCGTCCGCCGTCGCCACGACCGTCTTCCTCGCCGACCGTCTCGGCAAGCCACTCCTGGTGGAGGGCCCCGCCGGGGTCGGCAAGACGGAGCTGGCCAAGGCCGTCGCCGAGGTCGCCGGGGCGCGGCTCGTGCGCCTGCAGTGCTACGAGGGGGTCGACGAGTCCCGGGCGCTGTACGAGTGGAACCATGCCAAGCAGCTGCTGCGCATCAGCGCGGGCCGCGACGAGACGTGGGACGAGACGCGCACGGACATCTTCAGCGAGGAGTTCCTGCTCACCCGGCCGCTGCTGACGGCCATCCGGGGCGAGGACCCCAAGGTGCTGCTGATCGACGAGACCGACAAGGCGGACGTCGAGGTGGAGGGCCTGCTCCTGGAGGTGCTCAGCGACTTCCAGGTGACCGTGCCCGAGCTGGGCACCATCACCGCGACGCGCCGCCCGTTCGTCGTCCTCACCTCCAACGCGAGCCGGGAGCTGTCCGAGGCGCTGCGCCGCCGCTGCCTCTTCCTGCACTTCGGCTTCCCCGACGAGGAGCTGGAGCGCCGGATCGTACGGCTGAAGGTGCCGGGGCTCGACGAGACGCTGGCCCGCTCGGTCGTACGGGTCGTGGGTGCGCTGCGGGCGATGGACCTGCGCAAGGTGCCGTCGGTCGCCGAGACCATCGACTGGGCGCGCACGCTGCTCGCGCTCGGCGCCGACACCCTGGACGAGACGGTCGTACAGGCCAGCCTCGGCGTGCTCCTCAAGCACCAGGACGACATCCTCAAGGCGTCCGCCAAGCTGGACCTGGACACCCTGGACACCCTGGACGCCCTGTGACCACACCCGCGGGCGTCGCCGAGCGGCTGACGTCCCTCGTCGGCGCCCTGCGCGCGCACGGCGTCCGGATCGGTACCGGCGAGACCGTGGACGCGGCGCGGGCGGTGGAGGCGCTCGGCCTCGCGGACCGGGAGCTGCTGCGCGAGGGGCTGGCGGCGACACTGCTGCACGGCACCGGCCAGCGGCAGGTGTTCGACCCGGTCTTCGACCTGTACTTTCCGCGCGGGGTCGGCGGTCCGGAGCAGAAGGCCGCCGGACGGGACGATCTGCGCGAACGGCTGGCGGCCGCACTCACCGCCGACGACCGGGCGATGATGAGCCGGTTGGCGGTCGAGGCGGTCGACGGTTTCGGTGGCTACGGTTCCTCGCCGGAGTCGGACGGCTGGTCGTCGTACCAGGCACTGGAACGGCTGCGCCCGCAGACCCTGCTCGCCCGCGTCCGCGACAACGTCCGGTCGCGGGGCGGTAGTTCGGGGTTCGCCGACCGGCTGCTGGAGGACGAGATCCGGCAGCGCATCGAGGTGTTCCGGGCGATGGTGGCCGCGGAGGCGCGGCGCCGGGTCGCCGAGCGGCGCGGCCGCGACGAGATCGCCCGGCGGGCAGTGACGCCGACCGCCGACCGGGTGGACTTCCTGTTCGCCGGGAAGGCTCAACTGGCCGAGCTGCGCCGGGCGGTTCAGCCGCTCGCCCGCAAGCTCGCGACCCGGCTCGCGGCCCGTCGCCGCCGTGCCTCCAGGGGCTCGATCGATCTACGGCGGACCCTGCGCGGGTCGCTGTCGACGGGTGGGGTGCCGATGAAGCCGGTGCTGCGCCGGCGGCGTCCCGTCCGGCCCGAACTGGTGCTGCTGTGCGATGTGTCGGGCTCGGTGTCCGGGTTCTCGGACTTCACGATGCTGCTGGTGCAGGCTCTGCACGACCAGTTCAGCAAGGTGCGCGTGTTCGCCTTCGTCAACCGGATCGACGAGGTGACCGGGCTGCTCGAGCGCGGCACCGCCGACCCGGAAGGGCTCAGTGCTCGCATCGAGGCGGAGGCCACGCTCACCGGCTACCACGGCAGCAGCGACTACGGCATGGCGCTGGGCGAATTCGCCGAGCGCTACGGCGACGCGGTCGGCCCGCGCACGACCGTGTTCGTCCTCGGCGACGCCCGCACCAACATGAGCGACCCGAACCTGCCGGCCGTCCGGGAGATCGCCGAACGGGCGCGCCGCGTCTACTGGTTGAACCCCGAACAGCGCTCCCGCTGGGGCACCGGTGACTCCGCCGCGCCCGCCTACGCCGAGCTGGTCGAGATGCACGAGTGCCGCACCGCCCGGCAGCTCAGCACGCTGGTGGCGCGCCTGCTGCCGGTGTGATCAGGGGCGATCAGGGGGCGTCAGGCGGCGGCGAGCCGTGGGGAGACGGCGACCGGACCGGCCGCCGGGCCGGCCTTGACCTGCCGCGAGATGGGGCGACTCGGAGGCAGTGTAAACCGATCGGTTCCCCGGGGTAAGGCCGGGATCGGCCCCGGAGAAAATCAGGGTTCATCCCCGATATCCGGTTCCGTGGGCATTGCGTACTGTCGCCGGCAACAGAGGGGGACTCCATGAAGGCAGTGGTGCAGGACCGCTACGGCTCGGCGGACACGCTGGAGTTCAGGGACTTCGACACTCCGGTGCCGGCGGCCGACGAGGTGCTGGTGCGGGTGCACGCGGCCTCGGTCAACGCCTACGACTGGCACCTGATGCACGGCGACCCGAAGATCGCCCGTCTGGCGTTCGGACTCTCCAGGCCGAAGGCCAGGGTCCGGGGCCGGGACTTCGCCGGCCGCGTCGAAGCGGTGGGCAGCGGGGTCGTGGGGCTCGAGCCCGGCGACGAGGTGTTCGGCGAGGCCGACGGCGCCTTCGCGGAGTTCGTGTGCGCCAAGGACGGCATGGTGGGCCCGAAGCCGGCCAACCTGACCTTCGAGCAGGCGGCCGCGATACCCCTGGCGGGGAACACCGCCCTCATCGGACTGCGGGACGTGGGCCGGGTGCAGCGGGGCCAGACGGTCCTGGTCAACGGTGCGTCGGGCGGTGTGGGCACGTTCGCCGTGCAGCTCGCCAAGGCGTACGGCGCCGAGGTGACCGCGGTGTGCAGCACGAGGAACGTGGACCTGGTCCGCTCACTCGGCGCGGATCACGTCATCGACTACACCCGCGAGGACTTCACCCGGGGCGGCCGGCGGTACGACGTCGTACTGGACCTGGTGGGCAACCACTCGCTGGCCGAGTTCCGGCGCGCGATCACTCCCACCGGCACGCTCGTGCTGTCCGGCGGCGGCGTGTACGAGGGCGGCAGCGTCGTCGGACCGATGGGGCTCTTCTTCAAGAGGCGGCTGGCGGCGCCCTTCGCCCGCCAGCGGCTGCTCGAACTCCCGGCCAGGCAGAGCAGGGCGAACCTCGCGGCGCTGCGCGAACTCGCGGAGTCCGGGAAAATCGCCCCGGTCGTCGAGCGGACGTATCCGCTGAGCGAGGCGGCCGAGGCGATCCGGTACGTGGAGGTGGAGCACGCGCGCGCGAAGGTCGTCGTCACCGTGTGACGAGCCGGCGCGGGACGGCCGGCACTACTTCTTCGCGTACTCCCTCGCCGGCTACTTCTTCGCGTACTCCCTCGCCGTCTGCCCCTGGAAGTCGTAGACCACGACCTGCTCGTCACCCACGACCCAGGCGTCATGACCGGGGGAGCAGACGAAGACGTCTCCGGGGCCGACTTCCTGTTCGCCGCCCTCGTCCATGCGGATGTGCAGACGGCCCTGGGCCATGTAGCAGTTGTGGTGCATCTGACAGCTCTCGGTGCCCGCGATCGGGCCCACGGACTCCGACCAGCGCCAGCCGGGCTCGAAAGTCGCCACGGCGAAGTCGAGATCCGTCATGTGGACGGCTTCGAGGTGGCCGCGGGGGAAATCACGGCGCTCGTCGGGCTTCTCGAGCGGCTTCACTTCCAACACCATGACGCACTCCCTTCCGGCCGCGGTTCACCGCGGCCTGGGCCGGTCTCCCCGGCGGCCCTGGGCATCGCCGTCGGCGGTCGGCCCCCTACCACTCCATCGTCCGCCCGTCCATCCGGAGCCGCCAATCGGGGAACGCCCGCTCAGGCCCGCTTCCCGCAGAGTTCGGCGAAGCGCTCGGCGTCGACGTTGCCGCCGGAGACGATCACGCCGACCCGGCGCGGCAGCGCACCCGCCCGGCCGGTGAGCAGGGCGGCCAGCGGGGTGGCCCCGCTCGGCTCGACGACGATCTTCAGGCGTTCGAACGCGAACCGCATCGCGTCCCGGATGTCGTCGTCGCCGACCAGCGCGATCTCGTCGACGAGCCGCCGGTTCACGGAGAAGGTCAGCTCCCCGGGTGTGTGCAGGGCCTGCCCGTCGGCGATGGTGTGCGGCACCGGGATGCTGATGCGCCGCCCCGCTTCCAGGGATCGCTTGGTGTCGTCGCCGGCCTCCGGCTCGACGCCGATCATCCGGATGTCCGGGTGCAGGCCCTTGGCCACCGTGGAGCTGCCGGCGATCAGTCCGCCGCCCCCGACCGGCGTGATGAGTGCGCCCAACTCCCCCACCTCTTCGAGCAGTTCGAGGGACGCGGTGCCCTGACCCGCGATGACATGCGGGTGCTCGTAGGGCGGAATGAGGGCGAGGCCGCGCTCGGCGGCCAGGGCCTCGCCGATCGCGACGCGGTCCCCGGTGTAGCGGTCGTACGTGACGATCTCGGCGCCGTAGCCGAGGGTCGCCGCCCGCTTCGACGGCGGGGCGTCCTCGGGCATGACGATCACCGCGGTGGTGCCGAGTTCCCGGGCGGCCAGGGCGACGGCCTGGGCGTGGTTCCCGGAGGAGTAGGCGGCGATTCCGCGGGTGAGCTGCTCCGGCGTCAGCCGCGAGGCCGCGTTGTAGGCGCCGCGGAACTTGAAGGCGCCGACGCGCTGGAAGTTCTCGCACTTGAGGAAGACCTCGGCACCGACGAGTTCGTCGAGTGTCCGCGAGCGCAGCACCGGCGTGCGGTGCGCGACGCCCTTGAGGCGCGCGGCGGCATCACGGACGTCGTCGAGGGTGACCGGCGGGGTGGTGGTCGTCACGCGTGTCCTCCAGGGGATGTCTTGTCGGTGGCTGCACGGTCGGTCACGCGGTCGGTTGTGCGGTCGGTCGCGCGGTCCGGCGCTCGATCGGTCGCTCCGTCTGCCGCCGCCCGGTCCGTCACCCGGTCCGTCACCCGGTCCGTCGCCGTCCGGGCATCGGCCCGCGCCTGCGACAGATAGCTGTACGCGGACGCACGGGAGATGCCGAGCCGTGCCGCGACCTGTTCGATCGCGCGCCGCACCCCGAAGACGCCCCGCTCGTCCAGGCCACGGAACAGCTCCAGGCGGTGGGCGCGGTCGAGAGCGGCCCAACTGCCGTTCTGCCGGAGCTGGTGGGCGTCGAGGATGGCGTCGACGACGGAGTCGATGTCGTTGCCGAAGGTGGTGACCGGCACCTCGGCCGGGGTGCCGCCGATGCCGGCGAGGGCGCCGAGCAGGGCGTGGGCGTCACTGACGGCGGTGACGTCGAGGTTGACGCAGAGGGCGCCGAACACGGTGCCGGTGGAGTCCCGCAGCACCATGGTGGACGCCTTGACCAGCTTGCCGTTACGGGTCCGGGTGACGTAGTTCAGCTCGTCACCCGCCCCGTCGCCGCGCGCGACGATCCGCATGCCGATCTCGCTCATCGCCCCGCCCACGGCCCGCCCGGTCACCGAACCGGCCACGGCGACCACGGACTTCTCCGGCCGCCGGTAGTCATGCAGGACCACCTCGCACATCGGCCCGAACGTGGCCGCGAGCCCGTCTGCGACCGGCGTCAGCGCGGCGACGATCGCGTCCCGCTCGGATTCCAGGGCCTGTTCGGCCGCCATCGCGCACTCCCCGTCCGCCGTCGGGCCGGCGTTCCGCCCCTCCAGCCGTCCATCAAGCCGCCTCTAGACTACATGTCCAGATCCTGTACGCACAGTCCAGGATGCCATCTCCCCCGGAGTACGGCACGGATCTTGACGAGCGCCGTGATGTTACCGGTAACATCACGCCCATGACAGTGACGTCGGCACCCCCGCACCCCCGGGCGCCCCGGGTGTTCAGCCCCGCCGCCGTAGTCGCCTCCTGCGTGGGCTTCATGCTCATCGGCGTCCTCCAGGCCCTGTACGGCCCCGCGATCCCCGCCTTCCGCGAGGAGTTCGGCCTGTCACCGTCGGCGGCCGGCCTCGGGCTGAGCGCGCACTTCGTCGGCGGGGTGGCCGGCGTGCTGCTCTTCGACCGGCTCTACGGCAGCATCGGCAACCGGCGGATCCTGGGCGCCTCGTATCTGCTGATGGCCGCCGGCGCGGCCGGTTTCGCGCTGGCGCCGAACTGGCCGGCCGCCCTGGCCATGGCCCTGCTGGCCGGGCTCGGCTTCGGCGGTATCGACTACGGCCTCAACCAGCTGTTCGCCGTCGGCTTCGGCCACCGCTCAACCGCCATGCTCAACATCCTCAACGCCCACTTCGGCATCGGCGCGATCCTCGGCCCGGTGCTGATCGGTGTGGTGGGTGCCCAGCACTACCCGGCCGTCTTCCTCGGCTTCGCGCTGGCCAACCTGCCGCTGCTGCTGTGCCTGCGCGGCGTGCGCGACCGGGCACCGCAGCCGTCCGAGACGACCGGCGAGTCCTACGGCGGCCAGGTCCTCGCCCGCAGCCTCGGCTCCGTACTCGCCGTCTTCGTCGCCCTGTATGTCCTGCACGTCGGCATCGAGGCCGGTGTCGGCGGCTGGGAACCGACCCATCTGCAGACCGTCGGCCACAGCGCCGGATTCGCCGCCACGGCCACGTCCGCGTACTGGCTGATGATGACCGTCGGCCGCTTCCTGGTCGCCCCGATCGCGCTGCGCTTCTCGGCCCAGGCCATCATCACGGTCTCCTGCGCGGGCATGACGGTGTGCCTGCTGCTCGCCACCATCCCGGCACTGGCCCCGTACGCGTACGCCGGGGTCGGCCTGTTCATCGCGCCGATCTTCCCCACCGGCCTGCCGTGGCTCAACCGGGCGGCCCCGCAGGCTCGCAGGGCGGGAGCGGTGGTCATCGCCGCCTCCATGGCCGGCGGCGTGGTGGCGGGTCCGGCGTTGGGCAAGGCCATCGAGTGGTCCGGGATCCGCGCGGTCCCGCTCCTGCTGTCCGGCGTCTCGGCACTGTGCCTGGCCGCCACGCTCTGGCTGATCCGCAGTACCCGAACTCGCTGAACCCGCTGCGCACTTCATGGTGAAGGGAAGCTTCCGTATGTCCGCTCTGACGACGTCCCCCGACGGTTTTCTGCTGCACGGCGAGCCGTTCCGGATCATCTCCGGCGCGATGCACTACTTCCGGATCCACCCCGACCAGTGGGCCGACCGACTGCGCAAGGCCCGCCTCATGGGGCTCAACTCGGTGGAGACGTATGTGCCGTGGAACCTCCACCAGCCCGATCCGGACGGCCCCCTCGTCCTCGACGGCTTCCTCGACCTGCCCCGCTATCTGCGCCTCGCCCGCGACGAGGGCCTGCACGTCCTGCTGCGCCCGGGGCCGTTCATCTGCGCCGAGTGGGACGACGGCGGTCTGCCCGCGTGGCTGATCGCGGACCACGACATCCGGCTGCGCACCGGCGACCCGCGCTTCACCGGGGCGATCGACCGCTACCTCGACGCTCTGTTGCCTGCGCTGCTGCCGCACATGGCCGCGGCGGGCGGCCCGGTGATCGCCGTACAGGTGGAGAACGAGTACGGGGCCTACGGCGACGACTCCGCCTACCTCAAGCACCTCGAACAGGCCTTCCGCTCCCGCGGTGTCGAGGAGCTGCTCTTCACCTGCGACCAGGCCGACCCGGAGCACCTGGCCACCGGAAGCCTCCCCGGGGTCCTGGCCACGGCCACCTTCGGCAGCCGGGTCGACCAGAACCTGGCGGAGCTGCGCCGGCACCAGCCCGAGGGCCCCCTGATGTGCGCGGAGTTCTGGATCGGCTGGTTCGACCACTGGGGCGGTCCCCACCATGTGCGGGACGCCGCCGACGCCGCCGCCGATCTGGACCGGCTGCTGTCCGCGGGTGCCTCGGTCAACATCTACATGTTCCACGGCGGCACCAACTTCGGCTTCACCAACGGCGCCAACCACAAGCACGCCTACGAGCCCACCGTCACGTCCTACGACTACGACGCGGCCCTCACCGAGTGCGGCGACCCCGGCCCCAAGTACCACGCCTTCCGCGAGGTCATCGCCCGCCACGCGCCCGTCCCCGACGAGCCGGCCCCCGCGCCCGCGCCCAAACTCCCGCCCACGACAGTCGAGTTGGACCGCCGGGCCCCGCTCCTCCCGCACGCGTCCACCCTCGCCGAGCCGGTCCGCTCCGACGACCCGGCCACGATGAACGACCTGGGCCTGCAGACCGGTTACGCCCTCTACCGCACGACCTTCGAGGCGGCGGGCGACGGCCTGCTGCACTTCGCGGGCGGTGTCGGCGACCGCGCCCAGGTCTTCGTCGACGGCGCCCCCGTCGGCGTCCTCGAACGCGAACGGCACGACGAGGCCCTCCCCGTACGCGTCCCGCGCCCCGGCGCCACGCTGGAGGTCCTCGTCGAGAACATGGGCGGCGTCAACTACGGCCCCCGCATCGGCGCTCCCAAAGGCCTCCTCGGCCCTGTCTCCTTCAACGGCACGGCCCTGCGCGGCTGGGACTGCCACCCCCTGCCCCTCGACACCCTGGACGCCGTGCCGTTCGAGCCGTCCGAGGCGACCGCGGCCGCCGAACCCGCCTTCCACCACGGCACCTTCGAGGTGGACGCCCCGGCCGACACCTTCCTCGCCCTGCCTGGCTGGACCAAGGGCCAGGCCTGGATCAACGGCTTCCACCTCGGCCGCTACTGGAACCGCGGTCCGCAGCACACCCTGTACGTCCCCGCCCCGGTCCTGCGCCCGGGCATCAACGACCTCGTCGTCCTGGAGCTGCACGCCACCACCGACACCCGCGCCCAGCTCACCGACACCGCCGACCTGGGACCGGAGAACACCTGGTGACCCGCCCACACCGCCTGCGCATCCCCGCACCCGCCGCTCCCCCGCTGACGGGTCACCTCCCCTTCGCCGACGCGCCCGGCGTCACCGACCCGATCGAGGTGACCAGCCGCTGGCTCACCCGCGGGGGCCGCCCCTGGTTCCCGGTCTCCGGCGAGTTCCACTACTCCCGCTACCCCGCCGGGGAGTGGGAGGAGGAACTGCTGAAGATGAAGGCGGGCGGCGTGACCGCCGTGGCCTCCTACATCATCTGGATCCACCACGAGGAGATCGCGGGCCGCGTCCGCTTCGACGGCAACCGCGACCTGCGCCGCTTCGCCGAACTGTGCGCCCGCCACGGCCTGGACTTCATCCCGCGCATCGGCCCCTGGTCCCACGCGGAGGTCCGGGGCGGCGGCCTGCCCGACTGGCTCCTGGCCCGCGACTGCACACCCCGCACCGACGACCCGGCGTATCTGGAGCCGGTGCGCGGCTGGTTCGCGGCCGTCGCCGAGCAGCTGCGCGGCCTCGACCGCGGCCACGGCGACCCGATCATCGCGATCCAGATCGAGAACGAGCTCTACGACCAGCCCGGTCACCTGCGGACGCTGAAGCGCATGGCCCAGGAAGCCGGCCTCGGCGCGCCGATGTGGACGTCGACCGCGTGGGGCGGCGTCCAGCTGCCGGGCGACGAACTGCTCCCCCTGTACGGCGGCTACCCCGAGGCCTTCTGGACCGAGGCGGACGGCGGCTGGCCCGACACCTGCCGCAAGCACTTCTTCTTCACCCACCAACGCGACGACGAGGGCATCGGCGCCGATCTGCGGCCGACCACCGTCCGGGGCGGCGACCCGGACGCCTTCGCGGACCGATTCCCCTGGGCCACCTGCGAGTTGGGCGGCGGCATGGCGGTGGCCTACCACCGGCGGCCGCGTCTGGACGCCGCCGACATCGGCGCGCTCGGGCTCACCAAGATCGGCTGCGGCTCGGTGTGGCAGGGCTACTACATGTTCCACGGCGGCACGAATCCGGCCGGGGAGCTGTCCGCACTCCAGGAGTCCCACGCCACCGGCTACCCCAACGACCTGCCCGTCCTGACGTACGACTTCCAGACGCCCCTTGGCGAGTACGGCCAGTACCGCCCCTCGTACGACGAACTGCGCCTCCAGCACCTGCTGTTGGCGGACTTCGGCCACCTCATCGCCCCCATGGGGTCCGTGCTGCCGGAACAGCGGCCCGACGGCCAGCACGACCGGGACACCCTGCGCTGGGCGGTCCGCGCGGACGGCACCTCGGGCTTCCTGTTCGTCAACAACCACCAGCCGCACGAACCCCTGCCCGACCGTCCGGACACCTCCTTCACGGTCGAATTCCCGGGCGGCGCAGGGACGTTGACGCTGCCCAGCTCGCCGGTGACCGTGCCCGCGGGTGCCTATTTCTGCTGGCCGCTGCGGCTCGACGTCGCGGGTGTGCGGCTGGAGTGGGCGACCGCGCAGCCGGTGTGCACGCTCGGCCCGGACGGCCGTCCGGTCCTGGTGCTGGCCGCCACCGACGGCATCGCGCCCGAACTCGCCCTGGACGCGGGCACGGTGAAGTCGGTGAGCGCGCCGTCCGGGGACGTCGCCGAGGCCGACGGCCGGATCCTGGTGACCGGGCTGCGGCCCGGCACCGACGCGCTGGTCGAGGTGGAGGCGGTGGACGGCCGGCGGGTCGGTCTGCTGGTGCTGGACGCGGCGACGGCTCGTACCGTCTACCGGGGCGAGGCAGGGGGCGCCGAGCGGCTGGTGCTGTGCGCGGACGGAGTCGTCTTCGACCGCGGCGAGGTACGGGTGCACAGCACTGCCGTACGGCCGTCGTTCGCCGTGCTGCCCGCGCCGGAGCATGCGCTGGTGGTCGACGGTCGGACGGTGACCGGTGAGGCGGACGGGGTGTTCGCCCGCTACACCGTCGGGGGCGGCGGCGCGGAGGGCGAGGCTTCCGCGGTGCCGGTCACCCTCGTCCGGCCTGCCGGTCCGGCGCCCGAGCCCTCGACGGGCGTGCTGGGCCGGGCGAGCGCGCCCGCGGACAAGTACTTCGACTCTGTGGCCGCCGAGTACCGCATCGACGTACCGGAGGATCTCCCGGACGGCACCGTCCTGCGGCTGCACTGGAGCGGGGACGTGGGGCGGGCGTACGTGGGGGACACCCTGGTCGCCGACCAGTTCTTCTCGGGGCGGTTCTGGGACATCGGACGGCTCCCGGCGGGAGCGGTGCTGCGGGTGCGGGTGCTCCCGCTGCACGCCGACGCCATGGTCCACGTGCCGCAGAACGCCAGGGAGGCGGCGGGGACGGCTGCCGTGACGCGGGCCGAGTGGATCAGCAGCCGGACGTGGGCGGTCCGACCGACCGGCTGAGGCTGCGCCCGTCCGGGATCCCGTCCCGTCGGCCTGCCTATGCTGGGGGTCTGCCGGGGCGGGACACCACCGCCGTGCCGACGTCGAGGAAACAGCCATCATGACCCGCAGCTCCGCCGACGGCACCGCTCCGAGGGGGCGCAGCAGACGGAACTTCGCGGGCTCGCGTCCGGTGATGGACGACGTGGCCCGGCTGGCCGGCGTCTCCAAGCAGACCGTCTCGCGCGTCCTCAACGACCATCCGTCGGTGCGGCCCGAGACCCGCGAGACGGTTCTGGCGGCCATGCGGACGCTGGGCTACCGGCCGAGCCGCAGTGCCAGGTCGCTGGCCAGCGGGAAGACCCGGATGCTCGGCGTGATCTCCTTCGACGCCGCCCGCTACGGGCCCGCCGCCATCCTCACCGCGATCAACACCGCCGCACAGGAGGCCGGTTACCTGCTGAGCTCGATCGCACTGGACACCGCCGAGCCGGACACGGTGGTCGAGGCGGTGAACCGGCTGTCGGCCGAGGGCGCGGACGGGGTGATCGCCATCGCCCCGCAGCTGTGGGTGGGCAAGGCGCTGGCGGACACCCGCCTCGACACCCCGCTGGTCGTGCTGGAGAACGGCCTCGACACCGACACCCAGCAGGTCACCGGCGACTCGCGGACCGGGGCCCGCAAGGCCACGGAACACCTGCTGGGGCTCGGCCACCGCACCGTCTGGCATATCGCGGGCCCGACCGGCTGGACCTCCGCCGACCACCGGATGGGCAGTTGGCAGGCCTGTCTGGAGGCGGCCGGCGTCGAGGTCCCTGCCCCGCTGATCGGCGACTGGAGCGCCGACTCCGGCTACGAGCTGGGCCGCCGGCTGGCCCGGCGCCCGGACGTCACGGCCGTGTTCGTCTCCAACGACCAGATGGCCCTCGGTCTGCTGCACGCCCTGCACGAAGCCGGCCGCTCGGTCCCGGAAGACGTCAGCGTCGTGGGCTACGACGACATCCCCGAGGCCGCGCACTTCCTGCCGCCGCTGACCACCGTACGCACGGACTTCGCCGAGATCGGCACGCGTTCACTGCGCCTGCTGCTGGACCGGCTCGACGGCCCCGCCGAGCCGCCCCGGGTCGACTCACTGGTCCCGGTCGACCTCGTGGTCCGTCGCAGCAGCGGCCGTGCGCCGGGGCACTGACGGGCCCTCATCCCATCAGTCGGCCTCTCGGTCGGTCCCGTCGGTTGCCGCCCGCTGCCAGGCCGCCTCGCGCAGCAGGCGCAGTCCGTTCAGGCCGACGAGGACCGTGGAGCCCTCGTGGCCCGCGACGCCGAGCGGCAGCGGAAGGGTGCCGACCAGGTCCCAGGTGACGAGGCCGGCGATGAACACCCCGGCGATGACGAGGTTCTGCACGACCAGCTTCCGGGCCCGGCGGGAGAGGGCGACGGTGGTGGGGACGGCGGCGAGTTCGTCACGGACGATCACCGCGTCGGCGGTCTCCAGGGCGAGGTCGGATCCCGCCCGGCCCATGGCGACGCCGATGTGGGCGGCGGCCAGGGCGGGAGCGTCGTTGACACCGTCGCCGACGACCATCACCTTGCGGCCCGCGCCCTCCCACTCCCTGACCGCGCCCGTCTTGTCCTGCGGCAGCAGCCCGGCACGCACATCCTCGATGCCGGCCTCGGCGGCCAGCCGGGCGGCGGCCCTGGGGTTGTCGCCGGTGAGCAGGATCGGGGCGGTGCCGGTGAGTGCGGTGAGGGAGGCGACGGTGGCCGCGGCGTCCGGGCGCAGCCGGTCCGCGATGCCGAGGATCCCTGCGGGGGCGCCGTCGACGACCACGAGGACGGCGGTACGGCCGGACTGTTCCAGTTCCTCGGCGAGCGCAGCGACCGGGCTGCCGTCACCGTCCACGCTGTCGAGCAGGCGGGCCGGGGCGCCGACCTCGACCGTACGGCCGTCGACGAGGGCCTGCACTCCCACCCCGGGCGCGGAGGCGAAGTCCTGCGCGGTGGGCAGCTCCAGGCGGCGCTCGTGGGCCGCGGCCACGACGGCCCGGGCCAGCGGGTGTTCGCTGGGGTGCTCGGCGGCAGCGGCGAGCGTCAGCAACGCGTCCTCGTCCAGCCCCCGTCCGGGCAGCGGCCGTACGTCGGTGACGCGCGGTGTGCCCTCGGTGAGGGTGCCGGTCTTGTCCAGCGCGACGGCGTCGACCTGGCCGAGGCGTTCCATCGCCACCGCCGACTTCACCAGGACACCGTGCCGGCCGGCGTTGGCGATGGCCGACAGCAGGGGCGGCATGGTGGCCAGGACCACCGCGCACGGCGAGGCCACGATCATGAAGGTCATGGCCCGCAGCAGCGCCTCGGAGAACTCCTCGCCGAAGGCGAGCGGAACACCGAACACGGCGAGCGTCGCGGCCACCATGCCCAGGGAGTAGCGCTGTTCGACCTTCTCGATGAACAGCTGGGTGGGGGCCTTGGTCTCGGACGCCTCTTGCACCATCCGCACGATGCGGGCGATCACGGAGTCGGAGGCGTCGCGTTCGACCCGGACGCGCAGGGCACCGGTGCCGTTGAGGGTGCCGGCGAACACCTCGTCGCCCTGCTGCTTCGCCGCGGGGAGCGGTTCGCCGGTGATGGTCGCCTGGTCCACCTCACTGGCGCCGTCCAGCACCCGGCCGTCGGCTCCGACGCGCTCGCCGGGCCGCACGAGGACGGTGTCTCCGACCGCCAACTCCTCGACGGGGACGGTCTGTTCGGTGCCGTCGGGGCCGATCCGGGTGGCGGTGGCGGGGGCGAGGTCGAGCAGTCCGCGCACCGAGTCGGCGGTGCGGGCGGTGGCGAGCGCCTCCAGGGCGCCCGAGGTCGCGAAGATGACGATCAGCAGGGCGCCGTCCATCACCTGCCCGATCGAGGCGGCGCCGAGCGCGGCGACGACCATCAGCAGGTCGACGTCGAGGGTCTTGTCCTTGAGCGCCTTGAGCCCTTCCCAGCCCGGCTCCCAGCCACCCGTGGCGTACGCCAGCGCGTACAGCGGGCCCCAGGTCCAGGCAGGTGCTCCGGCGAACTGCAAGGGCAGCGCGAGCAGGAACAGCACGGTGGCCGCGGCGGCCCAGCGGACCTCGGGCAGCGCCAGAAGCCGCGTACGCCGCCGGGGCACGGCGCCGGACCGCGCGGACACGGCTCGGTCGGCCGAGGGCGAGGTGAGCGTGGAAGTCATGCACGGCACGATACAGGAATAGATGAAGACTCCTTCATGTCTTCATGTCATTCATGCCTTCATGCCTTCATGCCAGAAGCTTTCAGTCGCACCTTCATGGCCAGGGCCTCATGTCAGACGGTGGCGCGCGCGGCTCCCCACCGCCGTGCCCGGTAGCCGCCCACCCCCCTGCACACGAGGTAGATCGTGAACGAGATCGTGGTGACGTACGGGCTGATGGGAACGCTGCTGCCGAGGGCCAGCAGGATCCCGCCCTCGATCGAGGCCACCGCGAACACCACGCTCAGCGTCGGCAGAAGCACCGGTGAGGCCGTGATCCGGGCCGCGGCGGCCGCGGGCGTGACGACGAGGGTGAGGACCAGCAGCGCCCCGACGATCTGCACGGAGAGCGCGACCGCGAGGCCCAGCACGATCATGAAGGCGAACGACAGCCCCCGTACCGGTACGCCCCGCGCCTCGGCCACCTCCGGGTCGGCGCTGGCGAAGGCGAGCGGCCGCCACATGACCGCCAGCGCCACGAGCACCACGGCCGAGGTGCCGAGCAGCCAGGACATCTGCGGGGTGTCCACGGCGACGATCTGTCCGGTGAGCAGGCCGAACTTGTTCGCCGCCCGCCCCTTGTACAGGGCGAGGAAGAGCACGCCGAGGCCGAGGCCGAACGGCATGATGATGCCGATCACCGAGTTGCGGTCCCGGGCGCGCGAACCGAGCAGGCCGATGGCTCCGGCGGCGATCAGGGAACCGACGATCGAGCCGGCCACGATGTTCATGTCCAGCAGCAGCGCGGCCGAGGCACCGGCGAACGACAGCTCGCTGATCCCGTGCACCGCGAACGGCAGGTCCCGCATGATCACGAAGACCCCCACCAGACCGCCGACCAGGCCGAGTGCGACGCCGGCGATCAGGGAGTTGCGGACCAGGGCGAGCAGTTCGCCGTAGTTGTCGAAGTCGAAGATCTGCTGCCAGATCCCGTCGGCGAGGGTCATGACCGTACTCCGTGCGGCGGTTCGGGGTGATGCGGCGGCTGCGCCACCTCGTCGGGCGCGCCCACGACCGTGATCCGGTCCCGGACGCGGATGACGTCGACCGGCGTTCCGTACAGCCGCGACAGTGCCTCGGAGGTCAGCACCTCGTCGGGTGTGCCGACCCGGAAGCCGCCGCGGGCGAGGTACAGCACGCGGTCCACCAGTCCCAGTACGGGGTTGATCTCGTGGGTCACGAAGACCACCGCTGTGCCGTGGGAGCGGCGCCGGGCGTCCACCAGTTCGGTCACGGCCCGTTGGTGGTGCAGGTCGAGGGAGAGCAGCGGCTCGTCGCACAGCAGGATCCGCGGGTCGGTGGCCAGCGCCTGTCCGATGCGTACGCGCTGGCGTTCGCCGCCGGAGAGCAGGCCGACGGGGACGTCCGCGTACGCGGCGGCCCCGACCGAGGCGAGGATCTCGTCCACGCGGCGGCGTACGGCGCCCGTGCGCAGCCGGGGTCCGAAGCCGTGCCCGTCGATGCCGAAGCGGACCAGGTCCCGGGCGCGCAGCATGGCGTGCGCGGACAGGGTCCCCTGCTGGGGGACGTAGCCGATGTGCCGGCTGCCGGACCGGGGCGGACGGCCCAGGACCGTCAGCGTGCCGGCGGACAGCCGGCGCCCGCCCAGCAGGGCGCGTACGAAGCTGGTCTTGCCCGATCCGTTGGGGCCGAGCACGGCCAGGAACTCGCCCGGCCGTACGTCGAGATCGAGGTCCTGCCAGAGCACGCGCTCGCCGTAGGAGAGGGCCGCGTTGCGCAGGCTGATCACCGCGGTGTCCGTGCGAGGGTCGGACACTCCCGGGCGGCTCACTTGGCCAGCGCGTTCGCGAGGGCGTCGACGTTGGCGGTCATCCAGCCGAGGTAGTCCTTGCCCTTGGGCAGGGTCTCGGTCACGGGGACGACCGGGATCCCGGCCGTCTTGGCCGCCTGCTCGGCCTTCTCGGTCTGCGGGCCGGAGGTCTGCTCGTTGTAGACCAGCGCCTCGACCTTCTTGCCGGTGAACAGCGCCAGGGTGTCCCGCAGGGTCCTCGGGGAGACGTCGTCGCCTTCCTCGATGGCTTCGCTGAACGCTGCGGGCGTCGCGTTCTTCAGTCCGCTCGCGTCGATCATGTACAGCGGCACGGGCTCGGTGATGGCCACGGCCTCGCCGCCGTGGTCGGCCTTGATCTCGGCTTCCTTCTGCTCCAGGGGCTTCAGCTTCTCCTTGAAGTCCTTGGCGTTCTTGGTGAAGGTGGCGGCGTCGGCCGGGTCGGCCTTGGCCAGGGCGGCGGCGATGCGGTCGGCGAGCTTGGCGGCCGTGGGGAAGTCGTACCAGACGTGCTCGTTGAGCTCACCGCCCGCCGGGGCGCTCTTGCCGGAGACCTTGACCGCGTTGATCACCTCGGCGGAGGAGTCGCCGCTCGTTTTCATCATGCGGTCGATGAAGTCGTCGTAGCCGCCGCCGTTCTCGATGACGACCTTCGCCTTGGACAGCGCCAACTGGTTCTGCGTGTTGGCCTCGTAGGAGTGCGGGTCCTGGTCGGGGTCGCTGATGATCGAGGTGACCGCCACCTTCCCGCCGCCTATCCGCTCGGCCATGTTCCCGTAGACGTCCGTCGAGGCCACCACCGGGACGGCGGAAGCCGCGGCGGGGCTGTGCGCTGCGGCGGTGTCGCTTCCGGAGTCCGAAGAACTGCCGCAGCCCGCGAGGAGGATCAGGCAGGTGCCGGTTATCAGCGGGGCGAGACGTCGGGACGAGGACGCGGGCATGGATACCTCCGAGGCAAGGCGAACGGTCCGCCGAGCTTCATCCGTCCCGGCTTCGGCTCCACGCTAGATGAAAATGGGTGTCAACAGCGCCTCTCGGGCGTCCGCGGGAGCAACCCTTACCGAGAACTCACCTACGCCCGTCCCCTACTCCGGTCAGGGGGCGGGGACCTCGTCCAGGAGCTGGGGGCCGTTGTTGCGGACGCTGTTCACGGCGGGAGAGACGGGGCGGGCGTCCAAGTGGCCGTCTGCCGGTGGGGTGAGCAGGGTGCGCAGGTCGTCGGTGGCCCGATGGTGCGGGTCGAGCCAGGCGTCGTAGTGGTCGGGGGTGAGCGCGAGGGGCATGCGGGGGTGGATGCGGCCTGCGGCGTCGGTGGCCTCGGTGGTGATGATGGTGCAGGTCAGCAGCCAGGCGGCAGGGTCGTCGGCGTCCTTGATCTCCGGGTCGCGCCAGTACTCGTACAGACCCGCCAGGGCCATCACCTGCCCGTCCTGCGGGTGGATGAAGTAGGGCTGCTTGCGGACCTTGCCCGACTTGCTGTCCTTGACCTCGTCCCACTCGTAGAAGCCGTCGGCCGGCAGGAGGCAGCGGCGTTCGGCGAAGGCGCGGCGGAAGGCGGGCTTCTCGTGCACGGTCTCCACCCGGGCGTTGATCAACCGCGCGCCGATCTTCATGTCCTTCGCCCACGAGGGCACCAGGCCCCAGCGCAGGGGCCGCAGCCGGCGCCGGGGCGGCTCGTCCTGGGCGGCGCCGCGTGGCGTGCGCTCCAGGACGGCCCACACCTCGTCGGTCGGGGCCACGTTCCAGCTGGGCGCGAGGGTCTCCTCCGGATGCCACTCGGACACCTGGAACAGCTGGGCGAGGTCCTGGGGGCTGCGGGTGGAGGCATAGCGGCCGCACATACTGCCACTGTGCCGCACGGGAGAGAGAGCCGCGCTCCGGCTCGTCATCCCTCCACGCCGGTCGCGGTGTGCGCGGCGCCGACAGGCTTGGACTCCGGCGAGCCGCGCTGGCGCAGGTAGATCGACAGGACGACCATCGAGGCCACCGCCAGCAGCTCGGACTGCCAGTTCTGCAGGGTGCGGTTCCAGAAGTCCGCGCAGGTGACGTACTGGGCCCAGGTGAGGGGCCTGCAGGTCGCGCAGTCGCTGTTCGTTGTGGGCGGCCGTACCGGTGACGGACCGCTCGGGCCAGGGCCGCCGACTCCGCGTCGCGGCCGATGGCCGCCAGGTCGTCGGGGGTGTGGCTGTGGTCGACGTCGATGACCTCCTGGGCGATGATCGGGCCCTCGTCGAGGTCGGCGGTGACGTAGTGCGCTGTCGCCCCGACGAGCTTGACGCCGCGCTCGTGCGCCTGGTGGTACGGCTTGGCGCCCTTGAAGCTCGGCAGGAACGAGTGGTGGATGTTGATCATCCGGCCGGACAGGCGCGTGCACATGTCGTCGGAGAGCACCTGCATGTACCGCGCCAGCACGACCAGGTCGACGTCGAACGAGTCGACGATGTCCAGGAGCCGGGCCTCGGCCTCCGGTTTGGTCGCGGCGGTGACCGGCACGTGGAAGAACGGGATGCCGTGCCAGGCGACGAGCTCCTCGTGGTCGCGGTGGTTGGAGACCACCGCGACCACGTCGATGGGCAGGTCGCCGCTGCGCGTGCGGAAGAGCAGGTCGTTCAGGCAGTGCCCGTAGCGCGACACCATGACCAGGACGCGGCGCCGGGTGCTCACCGGTTCGAGATGCCACCGCATGGCGAAGGGCTCGGCCACCGCGGCGAAGTCGCGGCGCAGGATCTGCGTGATGTGCTCGCCGCCGAGGGTGGCGAAGCGCACCCGCATGAAGAAGTGGCCGACGCGGCGGTCGCCGAACTGTTGGTTGTCGATGATGTCGCAGCCGTGCTCGACCAGGTACCGCGAGACGGCATGGACGATGCCGGGAGCCTCGGGACAGTCGACGGTGAGCACGTGCTCGACCTGCGCCGCGGCGGGGTCGTCGGCGGGCGAGTGGGCGGGGGACTCGGCGGGAGCCGGGATCTGAGTCATGGTGTGAGCAATCGATGACGTTGACGGCGAGGCCGCTGCGGCCTCCTTGTACGTGCCCCCGGCGGGGGCGTCACGCTCGGCACCCGTCAGGGCACCTCCGGCCCGCGGTACTCGCTCATCGCGTCGATGAGCCAGCGCGCCAGGTAGTCGGCGAACGAGGACCGCGGGAACAGCCGGTACGTCGGCCCGTCGTCGACCTGCCAGAGCAGTACCGCGATGGGACCCACCGTGGTCGACACGGCCTGGCCGGGTGCGAAGGACCGGGGATGCAGGTCCAGCGGGCAGCCCTTCTCCAGCACCTGTCGGGCGGCCGGGCCGCTCAGCTCCAGCGTGGTGCGGTTCGCGGAGACGTCCACGACCGAGCCCGGGTCGCCGCCGAGCGCCTCCCCCAACTCGGCGGTCACCGCGGCCGCTTCGGCCTGGGACAGCACGAGCCACTCGTCCGGGCCGAGCCAGAGGACCGTGTGGGGGCCGGACGAGGTGGTCTGGCCGCACCGCCCGGGGAGCGGCGCTCCCAGCGCCTTCGCGATGCGGTCGGCCGCTTCGGAAGCGGGGTCGACCCGGAGATCGACCATGGTGAGGAACGGCCGCTCGGTCAGCGTGACGCCGCGCGCGCCGGTGACCGCGGCGGCGCGCATCCGCTCTTCCAGGTGCGCCAGCGGGCTCACCCGTGCGTCGATCGTCGGCTCAGCCATCGCGCTTGGTCCCTTCGGGGTCGTAGAGGACGAAGTCGGTCACCTCGACGGGCACCAGTTCCTCGCCCACCGGGGCGAGCATGGTCTGGCCCTTCCTTGCCTGCCCGTCGGCGACGAGGGCGAGGGCGAAGGGGCGGCCGAGGGCCGGACTGTGGTAGCTGGAGGTGACGTGGCCGAGCATCGGCACGGGCACGGTCGCCAAGTCGACGTCCGGCGCGACGAGTTGGGTTCCCTCGGGCAGCCGGGTCGTGCGGTCGCTCGGGAGCAGGCCGACGAGTTGCTTGCGGTCGGTGCGGGCGGTGTCGGCGCGGGAGTAGGACCGCTTGCCGATGAAGTCCTTCTGCTTGGAGACCACCCAGGACATGCCGGCGTCCTGCGGGGTGACGGTGCCGTCGGTGTCCTGGCCGACAATGATGTAGCCCTTCTCGGCGCGCAGCACGTGCATGGTCTCGGTGCCGTACGGGGTGATGCCGTACGGCTGCCCGGCCTCCCACACCTGCTCCCAGACGGTCAGGCCGTACCAGGCGGAGACGTTGATCTCGTAGGCGAGTTCGCCGGAGAAGGAGATCCGGCAGATGCGGGCCGGGATGCCGGAGGCCAGGGTGGTCTCGCGGAAGGCCATGAAGGGGAACGCCTCGGCGGACAGGTCGACGTCGGGCGCGAGTTGGGCGACGACCTCGCGCGACTTCGGGCCGACGACCGCGATCGTCGTCCACTGCTCGGTCACCGAGGTGCAGTGCACGTCGAGTTCGGGCCACTCGGTCTGCAGCCACTCCTCCAGCCAGTCCAGGACCCCGGCGGCGCCGCCGGTCGTGGTGGTCATGAAGTAGCGGTTGTCGTCGAGGCGCAGTGTCACGCCGTCGTCGAAGATCATGCCGTCGGGCTTGCACATGACGCCGTAGCGGGCCATGCCGGGCTTGAGCTTCTTGAAGGCGTTGGTGTAGACGCGGTTGAGGAACTCGCCCGCGTCCGCGCCCCAGATCTCGATCTTGCCGAGGGTGGACGCGTCCATGAACGCCACCCCCTCACGGGCCGCCCGGCACTCGCGGGCCACGGCCGTGTCCATGTCCTCACCGGGCCGGGGGAAGTACCAGGGGCGCTTCCACTGCCCGACGTCCTCGAACAACGCCCCGTGCGCCACATGCCAGCTGTGGATCGACGTGGTCCGCTCCGGGTCGAACAGCTCGCCGCGCTCCCGTCCGGCCAGGGCGGCGAAGGCCACCGGCGTGTACGGCGCCCGGTAGGCGGTGGTGCCGATCTCCCCGGGCGACCCGCCCGCGCCGAGCGCCTCGGCGATGACACCGATCGCGTTGACAGCGGACGTCTTGCCCTGGTCGTTGGCCGTGCCGAGCGAGGTGTAGCGCTTGACGTGCTCCACGCCGCGCATGCCGGCGCCGGTGGAGCGCCGGACATCGGCGACGGTGACATCGCGTTGCAGGTCGACGAAGTGGGTGTCCCAGGCGCCGGGTTCGCCGTCGGGGGCGGGGACCAGCCACAGGGCACGCACCGGGCCTGACGACCGGACATCGCCGGGCGACGGTACGGACACCGGGAACCCGGCGTCGGTCGCGGCCCGCGCACCTGCCCGCGCTCCCTCGGCCAGACAGCCGTCGAGGTCGTACGTCCCCCGGGCCGCACCGACGACCTGCTGGTCCCGTACGGCGCCGTCGGGCACGAAGGCGACCAGCTCCTCGTCCCAGCGCAGCCGCCCCTGACGCTGGCTGTGCAGGTGCACCACCGGGCTCCAGCCGCCCGAGACGGCGAGCAGGTCGCAGTCGAACGACCGTGGAGCCCCGGCGAGTTGCCCGTCGGTGTCGAGGGCCTGGACGGTGACGCCGGTGAGCCGGCGGTCCCCCGAGGTGTCGACCACGGCGCTGCCCGTCAGCACCCGCACCCCGGTCGCCACGGCCACCTCGGCGGCCCGGTGGGACAGCTCGGGGCGTGCGTCCACGACCGCGGCGATGTCGATGCCGGCGGCGTGGAGGTCGGCGACCGTGTCGTAGGCGCTGTCGTTGGTGGTGCTGACCACGGCCCGCGAGCCCGGCGCCACGGCGTACCGGTTGAGGTAGGTGCGCACGGCCGCGGCGAGCATGACCCCGGGGCGGTCGTTGCCGGCGAAGGTCAGCGGACGCTCGTGCGCGCCGGTCGCCAGGACGACCTGGCGGGCCCGGATGTGCCACAGCCGCTGGCGCGAGACGCCTTCGGGGGCCCCGGCTCCGAGGTGGTCGGTGCGCCGCTGGAGGGCCAGCACGTAGTTGTCGTCGTACGACCCGAAGGCCATGGTGCGGTGCAGTACGACGGCCTCGGGGGCGGCGTCGAGGGCCGCGCGGACGTCGGCGACCCAGTCGAGGGCGGACTGGGCGCCGGTCGTCTCGCTGCTCCCGGAGAGCAGCGAACCGCCGGGCTCGGGCTGGTCGTCGAGGAGGATCACGCGGGCGCCGGAGCCGGCGGCGGAGGCGGCGGCCGCGAGTCCGGCCGGGCCGGCGCCGACGACCAGGACGTCGGTGTGGACGTACTTCTTGTCGTAGACGGCGGGGTCGGGGGTCGGGTCGAGTCGGCCCATCCCGGAGAGCGTGGTGGCGGACAGGCCGTCGTACAGCTCCACGGTCGTGGCCGGCAGCATGCCCTCCGAGCACGAACCGTCGATCCGCAGCAGGGCGTTGGGTTCCTCGACGCCCGCGGCGACGATGCCGCGCGGGCGGCCGCGGTAGAGCGACGGGGCGACCTCGACAAGGCCGTTCGCCAGCATCGCCGAGGCGACGGTGTCTCCGGGGTGCCCGGTCAGCTCCCGCCCGTCGACGGTGAACCGCAGCACGCTGCCGCGGTCGATGCGGCCCCCTCGCGGGAGCCGGAAGTGCTGGTCGGTCATCGGTTCCCTCCGGCCTGGGGCAGCTCGGGGCGGGGCTCGTCGAGCCGGTAGGTGGCGAGCAACTCGTTGGTGACGGTGTCGCGCAGGACGTTGAACCAGCGACGGCAGCCGATGCTGTGCACCCACCGCTCGGCGAAGGGGCCCTTGGGGTTGTCGCGGTAGAAGACGTACTCGGCCCACTGCTCGTCGGTGAGGTCGGCGGGGTTCTCGGGGTGGGGGACGTGGGCCTGTCCGCCGTAGTGGTACTCGGTCTCGTCACGGGGACCGCACCAGGGGCAGCTGATCAGCAGCACGGTGTCCTTCTCTCCACGGGCTCTCAGTGGGCCACGGCCGCGGCGCCGTGTTCGTCGATCAGGGCGCCCGTCGTGAAGCGTTCGAGGGCGAAGGGGGCGTTCAGCGGATGCGGTTCGCCCGTGGCGACGGTGTGCGCGAAGGTCCAGCCGGCGGCCGGGGTGGCCTTGAAACCGCCGGTTCCCCAGCCGCAGTTGACGTAGAGGTTCTCCACGGGAGTGCTGCCGATGATCGGGGAGGCGTCCGGGGTGACGTCGACGATGCCGCCCCATGTCCGCAGCACGTGCGCGCGGGCGAAGACCGGGAACAGCTCGACGGCGGCGGCCATCTGCTGCTCGATGACGTGGAAGGAGCCGCGCTGACCGTAGCCGTTGTAGGAGTCGACGCCCGCGCCCATCACCAGCTCGCCCTTGTGCGCCTGGGACACGTAGACGTGCACGTGGTTCGACATGACGACGGTGGGGTGCACCGGTTCGTGCAGTTCGGAGACCAGGGCCTGCAGCGGGTGCGACTGCACCGGCAGCCGTACGCCCGCCCGCTCGGCCAGCACACTGCTGTGCCCGGCCGCCGCGAGACCGACCCGGCCTGCCTTGATGCGGCCGAGGTTCGTCTCGACGCCCACGACCCGGTCGCCGTCCTTGAGGAAGCCGGTGACCTCGCAGCCCTGGATCAGGTCCACGCCCAGCTCGTCGGCCCGGCGGGCCAGCGCCCAGGCCACGTGGTCGTGCTTGGCGATGCCGGCCCGGGGCTGGAAGGTGCCGCCGAGGACCGGATAGCGGGTGCGCGGCGAGACGTTGAGGATGGGGCAGACCTCGGCGACCTCGTCCGGTTCGAGCCACTCGGCGTCGACTCCGTTGAGGCGGTTGGCGTTGACGCGGCGCACGCCCTCGCGGACGTCCTGGAGGGTGTGCGCGAGGTTGAGGACGCCGCGCTGGCTGAACAGGAAGTCGTAGTCCAGTTCCTCGGGGAGCCCCTCCCACAGCTTGAGCGCGTGCTCGTAGATCGCCGCGCTCTCGTCCCAGAGGTAGTTGGAGCGGATGATCGTGGTGTTGCGGGCCATGTTGCCGCCGGCCAGCCAGCCCTTCTCCAGGACGGCGACGTTGGTGATGCCGTGGTTCTTGGCGAGGTAGTAGGCGGTGGCCAGGCCGTGGCCGCCCGCGCCGACGATGACGACGTCGTACGAGGAGCGCGGCTCGGGGTTGCGCCAGAGGAAGTCCGGGTGTTCCGGCAGGGCCTCGGTGGTCATGCCGCGTCTCCGTTCAGGTGGGACAGGTGGGGATAGAGGGGGAAGGCGGCGGCGAGCTTCTCGACGCGGTCACGCAGCAGGCCCGCGCGCTCGTCGCCGAGCTGCTCCTCCTTCAGGGCCTGGGCGATGATGTCCGCGACCTCCCGGAACTCCGCCTCGCCGAAGCCGCGGGTGGCCAGGGCCGGGGTGCCGATCCGCAGGCCCGAGGAGACCATCGGCGGGCGGGGGTCGAACGGCACCGCGTTGCGGTTGACGGTGATGCCGATGCGGTGCAGCCGGTCCTCGGCCTGCCGGCCGTCGAGCGCGGAGCCCCGCAGGTCGACGAGGACCAGGTGGACTTCGGTGCCGCCGGTCAGGACCGTGATCCCGGCCTCGGCCACGTCGTCGGCCAGCAGGCGTCCGGCGAGGATGCGGGCGCCGTCGAGGGTGCGCTGCTGGCGCTCCTTGAACTCCTCCCCCGCGGCCACCTTGAAGGCCACCGCCTTCGCCGCGATGACGTGCTCCAGCGGGCCGCCCTGCTGGCCGGGGAAGACCGCGGAGTTGATCTTCTTGGCCAGGTCGGCACGGCTGAGGATGACACCGCCGCGGGGTCCGCCGAGGGTCTTGTGGGTGGTGGTCGTGACGACGTCGGCGTACGGCACGGGGCTCGGGTGGAGGCCCGCGGCCACCAGTCCGGCGAAGTGCGCCATGTCCACCATCAGGTACGCGCCCACTTGGTCGGCGATCCGCCGGAACGCGGCGAAGTCCAGCCGGCGCGGGTAGGCCGACCAACCGGCGACGATCATCTTCGGCCGGTGGGCGAGGGCGAGCTGCTCGACCTCGTCCATGTCGATGCGCAGGTCGGACTCGCGCACGTGGTACGGCACGACGTTGTACAGCCTGCCGGAGAAGTTGATGCGCATGCCGTGCGTCAGATGACCGCCGTGCGCCAGGTCGAGGCCGAGAACCGTGTCGCCGGGCTTCAGCAGCGCGAACATCGCGGCCGCGTTGGCCTGGGCACCCGAGTGCGGCTGCACGTTCGCGGCCTCGGCGCCGAACAGTTCCCTCACCCGGGCGATGGCCAACCGCTCGACGACGTCGACGTGTTCGCAGCCGCCGTAGTAGCGGCGGCCCGGGTAGCCCTCGGCGTACTTGTTGGTCAGCACCGAGCCCTGGGCCTCCATGACGGCGGCCGGGGCGAAGTTCTCCGAGGCGATCATTTCCAGGGTCGACTGCTGGCGGTGCAGTTCGGCGGCCACCGCGGCGGCGACGTCCGGGTCGAGTTCGCTGAGCGGGAGGGAGAGGGAGGAGGCGAATGAGGTGAGCGACGGGTTCGTTGCCATCTGTGCACCATCCTGAGAGCCAGCTGGTGAGCAACTGATATATCAGACTCTGCGGTAAGGTATGTGAGCTCGACGGAGAGGTCAAGGGGGCATTTTCCATGCAGTACGCGGCGACCGAGGCGAGGGACGAGGAACTCTCTCTGGCCGAGCGGGCCTACCGCGCCATCCGCGACCGGCTCGTCATGCTCGAGATCCGCCCCGGCGCGCCGATCAACGAGGAGCAGCTGGGCCAGTCCCTCGGCGTCGGACGCACACCGGTGCGCGAGGCGCTCAAGCGGCTCCAGTACGAGCGCCTGATCGCGACCTACCCCCGGCGCGGGACCTTCGCCACCGAGGTCAACATCACCGACCTGGCCCATATCTCCGAGGTGCGGCAGGAGCTGGAGCCCCTGGCCGCCGCCCAGGCCGCGCGGCGGGCCACGCCTGCGGACCGGGAGACGCTGACGGCTCTGCGGCGCGAGCTGGAGCGCGTGGACTCCGCCCGGCAGGGCGCCACCGAGCTCATGCACCTGGACCTCCAGGTGCACCGCGCGGTCTACGCCGCCGCGCACAACCCGTACCTCGAGGACGCCCTGGTCCGCCACGACAACCTGGCCACCCGTATCTGGTGCCTGTTCATCGACCGGCTGTCCGACATGGCCGGCCATGTCGAGGAGCACGGACCGCTGATCGAGGCGATCGTCGACGGTGAACCGGAGAAGGCGGCGCGGCTGGCCCGCAGCCACGTCGAGGACTTCGAACGGGCCATTCGCGCGGCCATCTGAGAGACGCGGCCGTCCGAGAGGCACCCGGGGACCTGATTCCGCCCGGACGCACGGGAGTTGGCGTCAGTGCAGGCGGGGCCTGCCCGCCAGCGACATCCACAGGTGCGGGGCGACGTCGTCCTCGGGCAGCTGGGCGATCATGTAGCGGACGCAGCGCTCGATCTTGACCCGCCACAGGCGTGCCGCCTCGTTCCCGTCGGCGTTGCGCAACGCGTCGTAGACCGCCGTGTCCTCGTTGGTGATGGTGTCGAACGCCTGGCTGTAGTCCATGTCCAGAACCGTCACGAACATGTGCAGCCGGGCCGTCAGGCGTTCGAAGGTGCCGGCGGCCTGCGGGAGGTCCGCCGTACGGGCCAGGGCGTCCTGGAACCACAGATCCACCTCACGCGGGCGGGCGTGGTCCTTGTCCCGGGCGGCGGCGCGGACCTCCGCCAGGGCCGCCGTGGCCGCGGCGAGGTTCTCCGGGCCGAGCATGGCGACCCGGCGGATGAGCAGCGCGCCGAGGCCGGCGCGCAGGGCGTACAGATCGAGGACGTCCTTCGCCGTGATGGCGGGGACGGCGGTCGCGCCGCCCGGACGCGGTTGGAGCATGCCTTCCTCGGCCGGCGACTGAAGCCCCGCGCGCACTCCCCCCGGCCGTGACGGGCCCGGCCTTCCCACCCCACCACACTCAGGGAGTCACTGACCATGTCCACCGCCACCGGCCCCATGACGGCAACGGTCCGACGCAGCAGGCGCATCCCCTCTGATCACCGAGGCCGACCTTCCTCCGGCCCGGCACTTCGTCGACGGGAAGTTCGTCGACGGATCGTCCGAGAGCGTCATCGACGTGATCGACCCGAGCACCGAGAAGGTCGTCGCCCAGTTCCCGAGGGAACCGTCGGGGACGCCACGCCGCTCGGAAGACGTCGCCGGGCGAGGCCCGGTCCACGGCCGACCTGCGCTCGCACCTGAACGCGAGATCACGTACGACGCATGTCACATATGGCATACGAGATGCCCCGACTGAACGTACGAGCACACCGCGAGAGCGTCAGCGCCAACCCGGCCGCCCCCACCGCCGTACGGAGAAGCCACAGCCTCCCGGCAGCCACCTCCGACGAATCGCAGCGCGCACTGTTGACGGTTCCCTCGGACGGTTCTACGTTGCCACGCCATACGACGTACTTCATACGCCATATATGACATGCGCCCTTGAGTCATCCGCCCCTCGCTCGATGTCAGGAGGCCTGCTTGACCGGCACTCAGGTGCGTCCGCGCCCGGACGAGGCGCCAGGCGACGGCCGACGCTCCGCGAGTGCGCAGGAGGCCGACCGGGCACGCAGGCGGCGGCGACGCAAAGAGGCGCTCGCCGCGTACCTCTTCCTGACGCCGTGGTTCGGCGGGCTGCTGTTCATCACCGCGGGGCCGCTGCTGGCGTCTCTCTATCTGTCGTTCACGGACTACAGCCTCATCGGCGGCTCGGACTGGGTCGGCCTGGACAACTACACCAGGATGTTCAGCGAGGACCCGCGGTTTCTGAAGGCGTTGCAGAACACCACGATCTACGTCTTCGTCTCGGTGCCGCTGCAACTGGCCTTCGCGCTGCTGCTGGCGCTGGTGCTGGACCGGGGCGTGCGGGGCCTCGCCGTCTACCGCTCGGTGTACTACCTGCCCTCGCTGCTCGGCAGCAGCGTGGCCATCGCCATCCTGTGGCGGAAGGTCTTCGGGGACGACGGCCTCTTCAACCACTTCCTCGGCCTGTTCGGCGTCGACGGGCACAGCTGGATCGGCGACCCGTCCACCGCGCTGGGCACGCTCATCGTGCTGAACGTGTGGACCTTCGGCTCACCCATGGTGATCTTCCTGGCTGGTCTGCGGCAGATCCCGGTCAGCTACTACGAGGCGGCCGGTATCGACGGAGCGGGCAAGGTGCGGCAGTTCTTCCACATCACGATGCCACTGCTGACCCCGGTCATCTTCTTCAACCTGATTCTGCAACTGATCGGCGCCTTCCAGTCGTTCACCCAGGCGTTCGTGGTCAGCGGCGGAAACGGAAGTCCCTCGGACTCGACGCTCTTCTACACGATGTACGTGTACACCAAGGGCTTCAATTCCTTCGAGATGGGCTACGCCTCGGCGATGGCCTGGTTTTTGGTCATCATCATCGCCTGCCTGACCGCACTGAACTTCCTGATGTCGAAGTATTGGGTGTTCTACGGTGACAACTGAGGTGAAAACCGAAAAGGCCGCCCGCGCCGGGCTGAAC
The DNA here is from genome assembly GCF_030499515.1 of Streptomyces sp. DT2A-34. Lineage (NCBI taxonomy): Bacteria > Bacillati > Actinomycetota > Actinomycetes > Kitasatosporales > Streptomycetaceae > Streptomyces > Streptomyces sp. DT2A-34. The sequence continues at coordinate 473,147 of NZ_JASTWJ010000001.1, forward strand.
AACACGCTGCTGGCCAGGGCACTGCTCGCGCTCCGGGGGAAGAAACTCCTGATCCACCTCGGCCTGATCCTCTTCGGCCTGGTGATGCTCTATCCACTGCTGTGGATGGTCTCCAGCTCCCTCAAACCGGAGGGGCTCATCTTCCGCGAGCAGGGACTGATCCCCACCAGCGTCACGGGACAGAACTTCACCGACGGCTGGAACGCGCTCAGCAGCCCCTTCAGTCACTACCTGGTCAATTCACTGATCATCACGGGCGGCGCCGTACTGGGGAACCTGACCGCCTGCTCACTGGCCGCGTACGCCTTCGCGCGCATGGAATTCCCGCTGAAGCGCTTATGGTTCGCGCTCATGCTGGGCTCCATCATGCTGCCCCTGCAGGTGGTGATCGTCCCGCAGTACATCCTCTTCAAGCAGCTGGACTGGATCAACACGTTCTACCCGCTGATCGTGCCGAAGTTCCTCGCCACCGACGCCTTCTTCGTCTTCCTGATGGTGCAGTTCATCCGGACACTGCCGCGCGACCTGGACGAGGCCGCGCGGATCGACGGGGCCGGCCACTGGCGCATCTTCAGCCGGATCATCGTTCCGCTGTCACTGCCGGCGCTGGCCACCACCGCCATCTTCACCTTCATCTGGACCTGGAACGACTTCCTCAGCCAGCTGATCTTCCTCACCGATCCGGACAAGCACACCGTGCCGGTGGCCCTGCGCACCTTCCTCGACTCGTCGGGCCAGTCCGCCTGGGGACCGATGTTCGCGATGTCGGTGCTCTCCCTCGGCCCCATCTTCGGCTTCTTCCTGGCGGGCCAGAAATACCTGGTCCGCGGGGTCGCCGTCACCGGCCTGAAATAGCAAGCCCGCGGAGCAGCCCACACACACTGCCTGCACCCACTGATTCCGACCGACCGGCACGCACCGAAGGAGAGATTTCCGTGCTTCATCGAAAGAGGACGGCAAGACTCTGCGCAGCACTCGCGGCCACCGGCGCCCTGGCCGCCACCGCCGCCTGCGGAGGCGACTCGGGGTCCGGCGACGACGGCAAGGTCACGCTCAAGGTCAGCTGGTGGGGCGAGGCCAGCCGGCACAAGATCACCGAGCAGGCCATCGACGTCTTCGAGAAGCAGAATCCGGATATCACGGTCAAGTCGTCGTACTCCGACTGGACTTCGTACTACGACCAGCTCACCACCAAGGTCGCCGCCGGGGACGCCCCGGACGTCTTCGCCATCGAGATCCGCAAGCTCGGCGAGTTCGCCCGCAAGGACACGCTCGCCGATCTGAAGGGGCTGGTGAACACCGGCGATCTCGATCCGAAGCTGCTTGCCGGCGGCGCCGTGGACGGCACCCAGTACGCCATCCCCACCGGCGCCAACGCCTGGGCCGTGATGGCCAACACCTCCGTCTTCGAGAAGGCGGGGGTGAGCCTGCCCGATGACGCGTCCTGGACCTGGAAGGACTACGAGGACGTCAGCACCCGCCTCACCAAGGCCGGCGGCAGCGGCACCTACGGCACCCAGATCAACTTCAACGACGCCTACCTGACCGCCTTCGCTTCCCAGCGCGGCGAATCGCTCTACGACAACGGCAAGATAGGCGTCTCGGCCGGCACCCTCGCCGACTGGTACCAGCTCAACGTGGACATGATCAAGAGCAAGGGCTCCCCCGACGCCGCCCTCAGCAACGAGCTGGACGCCAACAGCATCGAGCAGTCCCTCATCGGTACCAACAAGGGCGGCATGGGGATGTTCTGGACCAACCAGCTCAGCGCCGCCAACGTCGCCTCCGGCGAGAAGATCGAGCTGCTGCGGATGCCGCAGGCACCGGGGGCGTCGAGCAGCGGCATGTTCCTCCAGCCGGCGATGTTCTGGGCCGCCAGTGCGCACAGCGAGCAGCGGCAGGCGGCCGGCAAGCTCATCGACTTCCTCGTCAACGACCCGCAGGCCGGCAAGATCCTGGGCAGCGACCGTGGCCTGCCGATGAACAGCAAGGTCCTCGACGAGATCCGGAGCGACCTGCCCACGGCCGACCAGGCGTCGCTCGACTTCGTCGACAAGGTCCGCGACAAACTGACCGATCCGCCCTCGGCGTATCCGGACGGCGCCGCCGACATCCCCGACATGCTCAAGCGCTACGGCCAGGACGTCATCTCCGGCAACAAGACCCCGCAGGACGCCGCCGAAGGGTTCCTGGAGGAGGCGAACAGCACGCTCGGCTGAGCACCGTGTCCCGCTGACGCCCGGCGTGCCGTGCGTGCACCGCCTGAACCCGAAGACCCGCCTTCGAGGAGCCGCCTGTGGAATCGCCTGTGGAACTGCCCGTGGAATCGTCCGGGAAACGCCGCTACGCCGTCGTAGGGCTCGGCCACCGCGCGCAGATGTACGTCGACGCGCTGCTCGGTGACTGGAGCGACACCGGAGAGATCGTCGCGCTGTGCGACGTCAACCGGACCCGGATGGACTTCTACAACCAGCGCATCGCCGCGACGGGCCGCAGTCCCGTGCCGTGCTTCGGCCCGGACGGCTTCACCGCGATGCTGGAGGGCGCCGACGCGGTGGTGGTGACCTCGGTGGACGCCACTCACGCCCACTATGTGTGCGCCGCCCTGGACGCCGGCGTGGACGTCGTGGTGGAGAAGCCGCTCACCACCGACGCGGAGGGCTGCGCGGCGATCGCGGCCGCGGCCGCGCGCAGCACCGCCCGGACCATCGTCACCTTCAACTACCGCTATTCGCCGCGGAACTCGGCGCTGCGGCGGCTCCTCGCCGACGGCGCCGTCGGCGAGGTGACCTCCGTGCACTTCGAGTGGGTGCTGGACACCCTCCACGGCGCGGACTACTTCCGGCGCTGGCACCGGGACCGGGCCCACTCCGGCGGGCTGCTGGTGCACAAGTCCACCCACCACTTCGACCTGGTGAACTGGTGGCTGGACGCCGACCCCGAGCTGGTCTTCGCCCAGGCGGACCTGCTCTTCTACGGCAGTGAGAACGCCCGCAGGCGAGGTCTGGGCCCGCGGCCGGCGCGCGGCACGGGCGCGCCCTCGGCCGACACCGACCCCTTCCTGCTGGACATGTCCCGCGACGAACGCCTCGCGCGGCTCTACCTCGACGCCGAGCACGAGGACGGCTACCAGCGGGACCAGGACGTGTTCGGCGACGGAGTGACCATCGACGACACCATGGCGGTGCTGGTCCGCTACGACAACCGCGCGATGCTGACCTACTCGCTGCACGCCCACGCGCCCTTCGAGGGGTACCGCGTGGCGGTGAACGGCACCGAGGGCCGGGCCGAGCTGGAGGTCTGCGAACGCGCCTGGACCCCGCCACACGCCGCCGTCGACCCCTCGGCGCGCGACAAGGAGCACGCCGAAGGAGCTTGGGAACGACTCACCCTGCAACGGCACTGGTCCCCGCGGGAGGAGATCTCCCTGGACGGCGAAGGCGAAGGCGGCGGACACGGCGGCGGGGACCGGCTGCTCCTCGACGACGTCTTCCGAGGCCCCGCCCGGGACCCCCTGGGCCGGCAGGCGGGATACCGCGACGGCATCCGCAGCGTGCTCGTCGGCGTCGCGGCGAGCACCTCGGCCGCCACTCACCGACCGGTGCGGCTGGCGGAGAACGGCACCCGCCTCGCATGACCACCCGATGCCGCCCCGAGACCTGAGAGCTGTTGCCGCATGAATGCGCCCGTGCCCGGCCCCACACCGGCCGTTCCCATCCCCTCCCGGACCCGGTTCGTCCTCGAACACCTGACGCAGGCCATCCTCACCGGCCAGCTCCCGCCGGGACAGCCGCTCGTCGAGATCGAGCTGGCCGGGCGGTTCGGGGTGTCCAAGACCCCCGTACGCGAAGCGCTCAAGACGCTGGCCGGACGCGGCCTGGTGGTGATGAGCGAGTTCAAGGGCGCGGCAGTGCGCGCCGTGGACGCGACCATGGCGCGCTCCGTCTACGACGTGCGGCTGCTGCTCGAACCGGAGGCGCTGCGCCGCAGCACTCTCGCGCACTCGGACTTCGCCGGCGCCCGGGAGGCCCTGGATCGCGCCGACGCCGCCGAGGACCGAGCCGAGCGCTCCCTGGCCAACCGCGATTTCCACCGCGCGCTCTATCACCCCTGCGGCAACCCGCTCCTGGTGCGCATGCTGGACGACCTGCGCGACCAGGCGGCGCTGGTCTCAGTGGTGGCCTGGGAGTCCACCCCGAGCTGGGAACGGGAGGCGGAGGAGCACCGGCGGATCCTCACGCGCGCGCTGGAGGGCGACGCGAGCGGCGCCGCACACCTGCTGTACGACCACATCGCGGATTTCGTGCGCCGGGCCTTCCCGCAATCCGCGACGGGAGAGGGGCGGGAGCCGGACATCGCAACCCGGCCTGACGCGATCGGCCGGTAGCGGGACCGTTCGTAGCCAGACAGTAATGGGGGCGGGGCGGACATGTGGGCGGCGCAGCCCTGAATGCCAAGCACGTGACACGCGAAGACGTTCTGCCGGAACGGGTCCCGCACGTCGAGGTGGGAAGCCCAATAGCGGAATGCAGGCAATGCTGCGGATTCCCGACTGTCAAGTAGCTGATGCAGAAGAACGTCCGTAAATAATCCTGCGTCCCCCTGTTGTACAGCGAGGGCTGTGAGCATAATTCGCTCTTCAGGAGATAGGGATTCGATCGCCTCTGTGAACGGTACCGCGAGTACGTCCTCGAATTGACTGTTGATGATTCGTTGAGCGTGACTGTGGGCGTCTGCGTGGTCCGGATCGGCGAGAATCCGGGCGATGTCCGACATGATCTCCCGGACCTGATACGGAGAATCTATTTGGCCGTAAATGTGGAGAGCGTCGACGAGTGCGCCGGAAACCAGCAAGTCGTTCGTGTTCATGCCGGTCAGTAGTTCAATGATTTCGGCCGTTGTGTTCGTGTCCGCTACGCTGCGGTTGCTTGTAATCATGTCGAGAGCTGCCCATTGAAGATGTGCGGCACCGGTGCTCCAAGCGTGGGCGAGCAAGCGCGGTGTAAGTGCAATGGTGGCAGCATCGGCCGTATGTCGGAGCAAGAAGCAAAGTAACAGCGGAACGGCGACTTCTCCGGAGGTGAGGCTGCCTACGCACTTGGCAAGCTTTGCTCCGCCGGGCAGTGAAGGCGCCTCGCGGGCAAACATAAAGCTCGCCTCTGCCTTGTGCACCAAAACATCGGCCGGCAGACGCGCATCATCGAAATTGGACGGCCCGGCGAGTGCTGTAGCAATCAGCGAGTCCAGGACAGGCTGATGCCGCTCCGCAGAGTGCACAGACCCCTGCCGGAAACTTTCCTCTGTTTTGCGTAGAAGTAGCACGATTTGATCTAGCAAGCGTCCGTCACGTGCAGTCGCACCTATGGAAGAGAATAGCCCGCGTTCGTAGTCACTCCATGACTGAGCTGGCGTTACCTTGTACTGAAACGGATGGCCGAAAGGGTCGACGGCCACCACAGTGGAGGCTGATACGGCATCTGTGGCGATGCCCAAGCAATGGCGCACCTCGGTTAAAACTATCTGGGCGGCCGCTGGCCCCAACTGTCCGCGCAGAGCCTTCGTCAGCGGATCGCTGTCCGACAAACCACGGAGCAGATCACGCGACGAGTCGCGTTCACTCATTAGCGGAACTGCCCAGACGGAGAGTCCGCGGCGATGCGGCCGGGTGAGCTCCGTTGCGAGTTCTCTCGCACTGCTGCAACGCCACAGGAGGGACTCTGCTGTTATCAAGCGCGCATACCACTCGTGACAGAACTCGAGCCGCTGCTGCCGAATGCGTATCACCGAACAGCGCAGTGCATCATCCACTACGCTTGCAGACCCCCATTTGCGTAGCCAGCAGGGCTGCGGAACGAATATCCTCCGTCAGAGGAAGCCATCCCGTCAGGCGTTCATCCATTAATAGGGACCAGTGATGGAGAACCTGCCGGACGGCCGTGGGGTGCTGCAATTCACGAAGGTGCTCCGAAACCACGGCGTCCAGCAGGCCAACCCGTCCTGTTTCTGGGGGCAATTGCTGCACCAATCGCGCCGCCAGTGCAAGTTCGAACGCCGTGCCAAAGGGAGCGTTGGATACCTCATCGGCGAGAGCCTCCGCCCCGGCGCCGACTTCCAGCCGCCGGGCCTGCGCCTGCGCAAGGTCAGCTGCATCGACAACTCGGCGAGCGCGGCCGCGGGCCAGCCCGGACTGTGGACGTTGGTCGAGTGGGAGACCGACGGCGACGACGTATCCGGGCTCGCGGACGCGTTGGCGGCGGCGCTGGAGCCGGAGATGGGCTGGTACTCCGACTTCACCGCCGGGGACGAACGCGTCGTCGTGTTCGCCGGGAAGGCCACGCGGCGCCAGCCGCATATCGGATCAGCCGTTACCGGCGCGGCGACGAGGCGGGGCAGGCGGAGGCGGTCGCGTACGGGAGGTCGGTCGGCACGCCGGAGCATCAGCTCGACTGGAAGGACTGAGCGGCCCGGCGCCTGGGCAACCTGCTCGCCCGGACCGGGTCACGCTCGCCTGATCGACAGGGCGTGGTGGAAGACGTCACGGGGGTCCCACTTCGCCTTGACGCGTTGCAGGCGGCGGTAGTTGTCGCCGAAGTAGAGGGCGTGCCAGGGGGCGCCGGTGTTCCGGGCCGGGTCGGCGAGGTCGGTGTCCGGGTAGTTGATGAAGGTGCCGTCGGCAGATGCGGGGGCGCCGCCGGTGTCGGCGTACAGGTCCTCGTAGAGCTCGCGCAGCCAGCCGATGTGCCGGGCGTCGTCGCGGGCGTCCTCCCAGCCGTTGACGTAGAACATCTTGATGCTCGCGTCGCGGTGGGGGGTCGCGGTCGCGTCCGGCGCCACGGTGTTGACCCTGCCGCCGTGGGTGTAGAGGCTCAGGCTGCCGCCCGGGTAGTCGTAGTCGTCGCGGGTGAGGTGGTGGTGCAGGACGTCGATCTGCCGGTCGGTGAAACGTCGGCGCAGGAAGCCCGACTTGACCTTGAGCCGGTAGACGGGGCCGGGGTCGCCCGGTGAGCCGGCCAGGGCGGCGGCCAGCCAGGACTGGTTCCGCACCGTGCGGACCGGCTGCACCGGAACGCCCCGGTTGATCGCGGCGAGATGCTCGTCCAGCATCCGTTCGGCGCCGGAGTCCGCGGCCACCTGGCCGATCATGAAGACCGTGCCCGACGGGCGGCGGGTGAGCGCGAGTTCGCTGTAGAGGGCGAGGTACGGCGAGTCGGGGGCGCTGTGCCGTTCGGCCCACTCGCCGTGGTTGCGGACCAGTCGGGCGAAGGACGTCCTGTCCAGCTTCTGCCAGTCCCAGGAGACCGAGAAACTCAGCACGCTGGAGGGTGGGGCGGGCAGCAGGCCGGACGGGTCGTCGCCGTCGGCGCCCGGTGTCCGGAACCAGTAGCGGGTGACGATGCCGAAGCTGCCGCCTCCGCCGCCGGTGTGGGCCCACCACAGGTCCCGGTGGGGATCGGAGGGTTCGCCTGTGGCCACCACGCCGCGTGCCCGGCCGGCGCGGTCGACGACGACGACCTCGACGGCGTACAGGTGGTCGACGGAAAGGCCCAGCAGCCGGGACAGCGGGCCGTAGCCACCGCCCAGGACATGCCCACCGATGCCGACGTCGGCGCACCAGCCGGCCGGGATCGTCACTCCCCAGCCCAGGTACAGCCTGCGGTACACCTCGCCCAGCAGGGCCCCGGCCTCGACGGCGAAGGCACGGCGGCCGGGGTCGTACGAGACGCCGTTCATGGCGGACATGTCGACGACCACCTCCACGGCCGGGTCGGCGACGAAGTTCTCGAAGCCGTGGGCGCCACTGCGGACCGTGATCCGCCGGCCGCTGTCCACCGCCTGCTGCACGGCCCTCACGACGTGCGCGGTCGTGCCGACCACCCAGACGTGCTCCGGTTCGCCCACGAACCGGCGGTTGTAGCCACGGGACGCCAGGGACCGGTACCGCGGATCGCCGCGCCCGACCATGGCCGGGCCGGGCGGCGGAGGGCAGGACGTCCCCTCGCCCGACGCCGCCGCGGCCCCCGCCCCCAGCGCGGGGGCCGCGACGCCCGCCGTCGTGGCGGCCAATCCACCGCGCAGCACGTTCCTCCTGCTGAACAGGCTCATTGAGACTCCTCGGTGCTGGTTCTCGCTCGACGGACACGAAGGTAGGCGGCGAGAAAGCCGACGTCAGTCGTCCCAGCACCCCTTGCGCGGTGGGGTCAACACCCCGAAAAAACCGGGTGCTTCGGGCGTGCGAGGAGCAGTACGGTCGCGAAGTGATCGATGCGGACGGCTACTTCGGAGAGAACATCGCGGCCACCTACGACGAGTCGACGGCGGACATGTCCCGTCCCGACGTGGTGGGCTCCGCGGTCGACCTATTGGCCGAACTCGCAGGCAGCGGCCCGGCGCTCGAACTCGGCATCGGCACCGGCCGCATCGCGCTGCCGCTGGCCGGCCGCGGTGTGCCGGTGCACGGCATCGACATGTCCCGCGCCATGGTGGACCGGCTGCGCGCCAAGCCCGGCGGCGACGCGATCGACGTGACGATCGGGGACTTCGCGTCGACGCGGGTGGAGAAGAGCTTTTCCGCGGCGTATCCGGTCTTCAACACGCTCATGAATCTGACGTCCCAGGACGCCCAGGTCGACTGCTTCCGCAACGTGGCGGCGCACCTGGCGCCGGGCGGCTGCTTCGTCGTCGAGGTCATGGTTCCCGAGCTGCGGAAACTCCCGGCCGGGCAGAACGCCGTACCGTTCCACATCAGCGAGTCGCGCTGGGCGTTCGACACCTACGACGTCGCCACGCAGGCGATGAGCTCCAACTACGTCACCCTCACCGATGGCCGTGCCGAACACTGGTCCATCCCGTTCCGCTACATCTGGCCCGCCGAGCTGGACCTGATGGCCCGCCTCGCCGGACTCCGGCTGCGCGACCGGTGGCAGGACTGGACGCGCGAGCCGTTCACCAGCGAGAGCGGCAAGCATGTGTCGGTGTGGGAGAAGCCGGTTGGCTGACGCCGGTTCAGGCTGGCTGGTTTCAGGCGCCCTGGTCGGTGCGTGTCAACAGCAGGACCGCCGCCCCGCGACGGCCGTCGACGCCGCCATGGCGACGGCTCCGGGCCACCCCGCGCCGCGAGCCCGGTCCCCCACCACCGCCCGGATGAAGCTCGAAGTGCCGCTGCCGGACGTCTTCGCGTGACTTCCCGATGCTGTTCGTGACCGAGACCATCCAGCTCGACGCGGTGGAGAAGGCGTTCGAGCGGATGCACCACGGCTACGTCCTGCGCTCGGTGGTGATGCTCTGAGCGCAAAGCGCGCAACTTCCTTGCCGCATGCCAGATGCGGCGCCCCTATCGTCGGGCGGACCGCCCCTTCTCCTCGACGACACGGGAGTGCCATGACCATTGAGAAACTCCATCGCGGCCAGGTCGTACTGGGTACCGTCGCCGCGGCGGTACTGGGCAGCGCGGGCAATGCCCTGGTGTCGTGGGTGGCGCGGAGCCTCGGCTCGGATCCGCAGGTGATCCAGGGCTTGCAGCCCAAGGGGTACGTGGTGCTCACCACCCTCGGCGTGATCGTGGGCGCCGTCGTGTGGGCGCGGATCCGCCGGCGTTCCGAGCGTCCCCGGGCAGTGCTGCGCAAGCTGGTGCCGACCGTGGTCGGGGTGTCCTTCCTCGCCGACGTTCCGGTGTTCTTCCTCGATGGCGCGGACGTGCTCGGCGTATTCGCGCTCATGGTCATGCACGTGGTGGTCGCGGTGATCGCCGTGCCGATCTTTCGGCGTGTCATGCCCCTGACGGAGGACCGTACCTCGCCGACCGATGAAGTCCACGCGCCGCTCGGGGCCTGAGCAAGTACGTGCCCTGTTCGGGAAGTTGTGGTGCGGGGCCGCGCTGATGCCCGGCCCCGCCGAGGTGCCCCGCTAGTCCGCGAGGGCGATCTCGGGCCACGTCAGCGATGTCGACCCCCAGGTGAGGCCGCCGCCGAAGGCGGTCAGCAGCACGCGGTGGCCGGCCCGCAGTTCCCCGTCGCGTAGACCGTGGTCGAGGGCCAGCGGGATCGAGGCGGCTGAGGTGTTGCCGACGCGGGCGATGTTGGACACAAAGCGGTCGCGGTCCACCCGCAGTTCAGTGGCGACCGCGTCCAGGATGCGGGCGTTCGCCTGGTGCGCGACGACTCGGTCCACGTCGGACGTCTGCAGCCCGGCGCTCTTCAGCGCGGACCGCGACGAGGCGGTCATCCGGGCGACGGCGTTGGCGAAGACCGCGCGGCCCTCCATCCTGAAGTACTGGTCGCCCGGGTCGGCCGGGGCCGGCGAAGAGCGCTGCCGCGATCCGCCGCCGGGAACGGTGATGAGGTCCGCGAGTTCGCCGTGGCTGCCGAGGTCGAACGGGCCCAGCGCGCCCGGCTCTTCGGAATCACCGGCGCGCAGCAGCACCGCACCTGCGCCGTCCCCGAAGATCACGGAGGACGTGCGGTCCTCGGGGTCGAGGATCGTGGAGTAGGTGTCCGCGCCGATCACGAGCAGCGACTCGACGAGTCCGGATGCGATGAGACCGGCGCCGACCGCGAGGCCGTAGACGAAGCCGGTGCAGACGGCGGCGAGGTCGAAGGCGGGCACGGTGCCGAGGCCGAGGCGGGAGGCGATCTCGGGTGCCGTCGCGGGGCAGGGCCGGTCGGGGGTGGTGGTGGCCAGCAGTACGGCGCCCGCTCCGGGCACGCCCGCCGAGCGTAGGGCGCGCCGGCCAGCCTCGACGGCGAGATCCGATGTCGCCGTGCCGGGGTCGATCATGTGTCGGACGGCGACGCCGATGCGGCTGCGGATCCACTCGTCCGTGGTGGCGAGTCTGTGGGTGAGTTCCTCGTTGGTCACTGCCCTCGGCGGGAGCCATGATCCGAGTCCCGCGACTATCGCTGCCGGCATTCTCGTCCTTCCTCACGGGTCGACGTCCAGCGGCGCTGTGGGCAGCGAGCGGCTGGGAGAGATGGGGGCGCAGAGGCACATGAGTGAAAGGCGTGCGACGGCCCGCCCGCCGCGCTACAGCGGGCGGGCGGGCACGACCGCCGGTCTTGGGAGGAATGAGGTGAGCCGACGGATGCCATCGACTCGGGATGAGACCACGGGGCGCGCGAGGCGCGCGGTGGTTGCGGGTGGGGGGACGGGCTTCAGGTCGTGCGGTGCACGGCCCGGGCGGCGGAACGGATGGGCGCCACTGCTGGGAGTCCACGGACCGAGCGGTGGTACGTGGTGCGGTGGGTGGCGAGTTCGGTGCGGGGACGGGCGTCGGCGTTCCGGGACGGCTCTGGGCGGTGGCCCTGGCCGTCGGCGTCCGGATCCGGCTCGTCCGGGGCGGTCACTTCACATAGTCGGGCGACACCTTCGGCGGCCAGCTGCCGACACTCAGGACGCCGAGGCTGTATGCGCGGCTGACGAGGGCGGCGCGGTTGGGTGCCTTGAGCTTCTTGAGCATGGTGCCGACGTGGTACTCGACGCCCTGCCTGCTGAGGAACAGGCGGGAGGCGAGGCATATCGTGGACTCGCCGCTGGCTATGCCTTCCAGGATGCGGGCGTCGATCTCGCTGAGGATGCGGGTGCGGTCGACGACGACGGCGTTGAGCTGTACGGCCTCCTCCGGGTTCACGACGACGACGAACCCTACGAGCTCGCCGCACGCGGCGTGCACGGCGATGCCAGTGATGTCTCCGGTGAACACGGCCTGCCGGGGCCCTATGCCGACGAGGTGCTCGACGAAGCGTTCGCGGCGCCCGTCGAGGAGGCGTTGGAACTGTTTGCGCATGGGGGCGTGCACACCGGGATGCAGCAGGTCGTAGAAGCTGCTGCCGATCAGGGTCTGCCGGTCGCAGCCGAACTGGTCGACGAACTCTTCGTTCGCCTCGACGACGCGCATCTGGGGGTCCAGGCTCGCGAGGAGGAGGCCGGACCGGTCCAGGAGCGTTCTGAACACATCCACTTCGGGCACGTTCGTAGCCGTTGCCGGACCAGTGGACTGGTCAATTCCGAGATAGTCAGCGGCGGCAGTCTGCATAGAAGCTGTCCTCACTTGAGCTAAATTTGAGGTACCGAATCCTAGCTCCGCCCGGAAAGTCGACGCCCGTCCGGGAGGAATTCTGGGAATCCCCGGGCTTGATCGTAAGGAAATTCGGATCGCAGGGTCAATGAAGCCATCCCACCATTTGATGACTATCCGTCAGTAACCTGGGGTTCTCATCGACGCATCACACACAGAGGAAACTCGGGCGAAATCCGACATTCTATAGAAAGGTGCAGGTCACCAGAGCCGCAGGACAACGTGAGATGTGGGTTCCGACAACCCCATCAACCTTGGACTGCGCGAGCACCCACACCACAACCCGGCCAAGTACCGAGGGCGCACCGCCGGGCACCGCCGGTCGGATCGACCCACCCACCACGCGACTTGGGGGACACCTCGACACCCCTCCGGCTGCCACCAGGGCCCTTACGCCGCGCGGCGGCCCCTGGGATCCCTGCACCGACAGGCCTTTTTCCGCCAAGATCCACCTTGGGTTTCACGGCCCATTTCCGCTCCATTGCAGCTCCGTTACGCGTGAACCCTCTCGCATCACCACCGGTGCCGGAAGTTCACAATTGCGGGCTGGAGCGGCGCCGACCGACAGGGAACAGACAGAAAGCGCCTATGACGTGCGCACCTGCAGGCACCCACTGCAACCCAAATTAGGTTACCAAGTCTTGATGAACCGGCACCCCTGGGCCGCGAAAATTATTGCGGAACTCTTCACATGTTCTTCCCATTCTCTAGAAATAGCCCGACTCATTCGAGCCACTTTCCCGCACGAACAACAGAGGTGCACCGAAACCGCACACCACCGCACCTCACAAGGTGACGCGCGTCAATGTGAGTGCCTTAGGCAATCATTGATCCGGATCCGCCTCCGGCGAGCCGGTCACCGGTGCCCTTGGTGCCGGGCCGAGCGCTCCAAGCACACCGGAACGAGCCGGTACAGCCCGGGCCCTCCGGACACGAACGCCAGCCCGAAGCGGGTGAGGAAGTCGAGGAACTCGTCGTCGACGAACTCGTCCTGCACGAGTTCGATCTCCCCGGCCGCCCTCGGCTCGATGGCCGCCGCGACGGCGTGGGCGGTCTTGTCGTAGATGACGACGTCCGGCAGGTCGTCGGCGAAGTACCCCCGTGCGACGTCGACCGGCGAACTGCTGTCGTCGAGGAACCCCACGACGTCCCAACCGTCTTCCGTCGCCCCCGAAATGGCCAGCCGCGCGGCCAGCTCGGACCCGGTCGCCCAGGTGACCCGGTGGCCGCGCCGGACGAGTTCCTCGATCAGTGCCAACATGGACAGTTCCTGCCCGTGCTCGGGGTCGCTGAAGACGGCGACGTGCCGTCGCTCCCCGAACGCCTCCTGAGTCATGACACCCCCAACCACCTCTCGGCGGGCGATGGCCGCCCCCCACGTCCTGTCGTCAAGCGTAGCTCCGACGACACGAAAGTCTCACTCCACCGGTTCGGCCACTCGGAACCCGCGCCGGGTCTTGCGTCCCAGGTGGCCGGCGGCCACCAACTGCCGCAGCGGCTCGGCCGGGGCGCCCTGCGACCCGCTGAGCATCTCCATGATCGCGAGCGAAACGTCGAGTCCGATCGTGTCGAGCAGGGTGAACGGCCCCATCGGGTACGGGTACGCCGTGCTGACCGCGGCGTCGATCTCGGCCACGGTGACATCGGTGCGGGCGAGCAGGCGCACGGCGTCGTTGAGGTACGGGAACAGCAGGAAGTTCACGATGAACCCGGTGCGGTCCGTGCAGTCGACGGCCGTCTTGCGCAGCCGTGCCACCAGCGCGTGTGCCGTGGCGTGCACATCGGGGTCGGTGTGGTGGGTGCGCACCACTTCGACCAGCCGCATCACGGGTGCCGGGTTGAAGAAGTGCAGGCCGATCACATCGCGGGGCCAACCGGTGTGCTCGGCGATCTCGGTGACGGACAGGCTGGAGGTGGTGGTGGCGATGACGGCGCCCGGTGGGAGGTGCGCGTCGATCGCGCGCAGCACCGCGGCTTTGACGGCCATGTCCTCGGCGACGGCTTCGACGACGAGGCCGGCGTCCGCGAGGCCCGCGTAGTCCGTTCCCGTGGTGAGCCGGGCGAGGATGTCCAGCCGGTCCTGCTCGGTGATGCGGCCCTTCCTGACGGACCGGGCGAGGGAGGCGGCGACGGCGTTCCGGGCGGCCTCGGCCTTGTCCGCGGTGCGGGCGACGAGAGTGGTGGGGAGGCCCGCGACGGCCAGGACCTCGGCGATACCGCGCGCCATGGTGCCGGAGCCGGCCACACCGGCACGGGTGATCGCGCGGGGTGTTCCGGTGACGGCGGTGACGCGGCCGGTCCGCACCCGGGCGCCGGCATCGTCGTACCGGTGGAATCCGTGCCCGGTCTTGCGTCCCAGGCGTCCCTCGGCCACCAGCCGGTCGAGCAGCGCGGCGGGCTTGACGCCCAGGGCCGTGAGCGAGGCTTGGACGGTGTCGAGACCGATCAGATCGAGCATCTCGAACGGGCCCTGCCCGAGGCCGCAGCCGAGTCTCATGGCGGTGTCGATGTCCGCTACGTCGGCATAGCCCTCGGCGGCGAGGTCGACGGTCCGGTTCAGCCATGTGTGGACCAGCGCGGCGGCCACCTCGCTCGGCCGGCCGCCGAGGGAGACCACCTCCGTGTCCGCGAGAGCGGCCACGCTGCGTGCCAGTTCGGACGTCCGCCGTGCCGCCATGGCGGTCTCGACGAGCGCGGCGTTGCCGCCCTCGGGCGGCGGCAGGAAGTAGCGCAGGCCGACGACCCGGTCCGGAGCCCCCGAGGCGATCGCGAGCTCGGCCACCGACAGCGTGGACGTGGTGGTGAGCAGGACCGTGCCGGGCTCGACCAGCTCGACCAGACCACGCAGCACGGCTTCCTTGGCGGCCCGGTCCTCCGGTACGGCCTCGATCACCACGTCGGCGCGTTTGAGGTCGGCCGGTTCGGTGCCGAGGGTGAGCAGCGGACTGTCGCCGAGCGTGAGCAGCGGCCCGTCCAGTCGGTCACCCACCCGGGCCAGCACGGCCGGGTCGTGGTCGACGCCGATCACCTCCGTGCCGTTGCCGAGCAACGCACGGGCCAGCCCCTCGCCCAGCGAGCCGAGCCCCACTATCCCGATCACGAGCTCCGTCATGGCGTCGTACTCCTTACTTGATGGGATCTTTGGGACCAATGGGCCCTTTGGGGCCGGGCCGGCCGGTCGGCCGGCCCGGCTCTGTGTCGGCTACAGCCCCAACTCGGAGTCGAGCAGGGCGAACATCTCGTCGTCGGACGCCGTCTCCAGGTCGATCCCGCCGTCGCCTGTGTCTCCGTTGCGCAGCTCCGCCCACTTGGTGCGCAGCACCTCCAGGCGGCCGGCGACCTGCTGGTGGAACCGTTCGTCGAAGCCGCCCGTGGCGTCGGCGAACGCCTTCTCGATCTTGTCGAGTTCGGCGAGCAGGGCCGGTGTTCCCTGGGCGGGTTCGCCGATGTTCAGCTCGGAGCGGAGCAGCTCGACCAGGTCGTTCGGGGTCGGGTGGTCGAACACCAGCGTGGCGGGCAGGCGCAGACCGGTGACCGTGCCGAGGCGGTTGCGCAGCTCGACGGCGGTGAGGGAGTCGAAGCCCAGCTCCTGGAACTGGCGCTCGGGTTCGATCTCCTCACCGGCGCCGTGGCCGAGCACTTCGGCGACCTGACCCCGGACGACCTCCAGCAGCATCGCCGTGCGCTCGTCCTCGGTGAGTCCCGCCATCCGGCGCACCAGAGAGTCGGCGGTCTCCTGTCCGACGACGGCCCGCCTGGACTTCGTCCGGACGAGACCGCGCAGCAGTGGCGCCGGCTCGCCCAGGTCCCGTAGCACCGCCAGGTCCAGGCGGACCGGCAGCAGGACCGTCAGCCCGGTGCCGAGCGCCGCGTCGAAGAGGCGTACGCCCTGCTCCTCGGTGAGCGCGGGCAGGCCGCCGCGGGCCATGCGGGCCGCGTCCTGCGCGGTGAGCATGCCGGTGTCCCAGGCGCCCCAGGCCAGCGAGACGGCGGGCAGTCCTTCGGCCCGGCGGCGGGCGGCGAGGGCGTCGAGGAACGCGTTGCCCGCCGCGTAGTTCGCCTGCCCCGGGTTGCCGAGCGTGCCCGCGACCGAGGAGAACAGCACGAAGTGGTCGAGGTCGCCGGCGAGTTCGTGCAGGAACCAGGCCGCGTCGGCCTTGGGCTGGAGCACCGGGTCGATGCGGTCCAGCGTCAGCTGTTCGACCGTGGCGTCGTCGAGGACACCGGCGGCGTGCACGACCGACCTGACCGGGTGCCGGTCGAGCAGCGCCCTCAGGTCGTCCCGGTCGGCGATGTCGCAGGCGACCACCGACACGGTCGCGCCGGCCGCCTCCAGTTCACTCACGTCGGCCTCGCCCTTGCGGCTGGCCAGCACCAGCTCGGTGACGCCGTGCCGGTCCACCAGGTGCCGGGCGATGATCCGGCCGAGCGCGCCGGTGCCGCCGGTGATGAGGACGGGCCCCGTCCAGGTCTGCTCCTCCTGCGGCTGCGGCGCGGGGGCCAGCCGTCCGGCCAGAACCTCCCCGTCGCGGATGACGACCTGCGGTTCCTCGACGGCGACGGCCTGGCGCAGCACGGCGAGCGACGAGCGCCGGTCGTCGAGGTCGAGCAGGCCGAAGCGCCCGGGGTGTTCGGACTGCGCCACGCGCACCATGCCCCACACGGCGGCGCCCACCACGTCCGGGACATCCCCGTCGGCTGCGGCGATGGCACCCCGTGTGACGAACACCAGCCGTCCGGACCGTTCGGCGGTCAGCCACTCCTGGATGTTCACCAGTGCGTCGGACACCGCCGCGTGCGCCGAGTCCACGACGTCCTCGGAGACGGCGACGACCTCGACCAGCACCACGTCCGCGTCCGCGGCGGCGATGTCCGGGTGGACTCGGCCGCCGACGAAGCTGTCCGCAAGGCCGAAGGCGTCCTCACCGGCGACCGCGACCGGCTCGTCGAAGGCGGTGTTCGCCGCGATGGGCGTCCAGTTCAAGGTGAACAGCGAGTCGCGCCCGACGCCGGAGCCCGCCAGCTGCTGTGCGGAGACCTCCCGCACCACCAGGGACTCCACCTGGGCGACCGGAGTGCCGGACGAGTCGGCGAGGGCTATCGACATCGCCCCGCTCTCGTCGCGCTCCATCCTCACCCGTACCGCCGAGGCACCGGTGGCCTGCAGCGAGACGCCCTCCCACGAGAAGGGCAGCGCAGCGGATCCGCCGCTCCCGCCCCGCTCCTCGCCGCCGAGCAACGCGGTGTGCAGGGCGGCGTCGAGCAGTGCCGGGTGCAGGCCGAACCCGCCGGCTTCCGTTCCCTCGGGCAGGGCGACCTCGGCATAGACCGCGCCGGCCGCCCGCCACGCCCGCCGCAGCCCCTGGAACGCCGGCCCGTAGCCGAAGCCGACCTCGGCGAACCGGTCGTACGCGCCGTCGAGGTCGATGGCCTCGGCGCCGGCCGGCGGCCACTCGGCGGTGCCGGACCCGAGGTCGGACGCGGGGTCCGACGGGGCGGGCCGACCGCCCGTGGCGAGGAGGCCGGTGGCGTTCTCGGTCCAGGGCAGGTCCGTGTCCTCGGGCCGCGAGTAGACCGTCACGGTACGTCGGCCGTCGTCGTCGGCGGTGCCGACGGACACCTGCACCTGGACACCGCCCTGTTCGGGCAGGACCAGCGGCGCGGCCATCGTCAGCTCCTCCACGGTGTCGCAGCCCAGCTCGTCACCGGCGCGCAGCGCCAGCTCGACCAGCGCGGCACCGGGCACCAGGGCCCGGCCCATGATCACGTGGTCGGCGAGCCAGTGGTGCGTACGCAGCGAGAGCCTGCTCGTGAACAAGTGGCCCGCGGAACCGGCGAGTTCGACGGCCGCACCGAGCAGCGGGTGTACGACACCGCGCAGACCGGCGGCCCGTACGTCGCCCGCGCCTTCGGCGACCTTGGGCCAGTAGCTCTGCCGCCGGAAGGCGTAGGTGGGCAGGTCGATGAGCTTTCCGCCCGGGTAGAAGGACGTCCAGTCGACATCGGCACCGCCGACATGCAGCCGCGCGAGGGCGGTCAGCGCCGCGGTCTCCTCCGGCTTGCCCTTGCGCAGGACCGGGATCGCGACCGCGTCGGCCACGTCCTGGGCGACCATCGCGGACAGCACACCGTCCGGGCCGATCTCCAGGAAGGCCACGTCACCCAGTGCCTGGACGTTGTCGTGGAAGCGTACGGCGTCGCGCACGTGCCGCACCCAGTACTCGGGGTCGGTCACATCGCCCGACGTGCTGAACGGGATGCCCGGGGCCTCGAAGTTGATGTCCTCGACCACCTCGCGGAAGTCGTCGAGCATCGGGTCCATCAGCGGCGAGTGGAAGGCATGCGACACACGCAGCCGCTTGGACTTCCAACGCGACGCGATCTCCAGCACCTCAGCCTCGTCACCCGCGATGACCACGGAGGCCGGGCCGTTGACGGCAGCGATGGAGACCTTGTCGGTCAGGTGCGGCAGCACCTCCTCCTCGGAGGCCACCACCGAGACCATCGCACCACCAGCAGGCAGCTCCTGCATCAGACTGGAGCGCGCCGTGACGAGGAGGCACGCGTCCTCCAGACTCAACACACCCGCGACATGAGCCGCCGCGATCTCGCCGATGGAGTGACCGGCCAGGTGATCGGGCCTCACGCCCCACGACTCCACCAACCGGTACAGGGCCACTTGCAACGCGAACAGAGCGGGCTGGGTGTAACCGGTCTGGTTCAGCAGCTCCTCGTCCTCGCCCCACATCACCTCACGAAGCGCCGGGTCGAGATGGACGAGTACGGCGTCGAAGGCCTCCGCGAACACCGGGAAGCGGTCGTACAACTCCCGCCCCATACCGAGCCGTTGCGAGCCCTGCCCCGAGAACAAGAAGGCGAGGGGCTTGCGGGCGGCCGCGCCTCGGGCGAGTTCCACACCGTCGAGCAGGACTGCGCGGTGGCTGAACCTCGATCGGGCGGTGAGCAGCGAGTGGCCGATGTCGATCGGGTCGCCGTCGAGTTCCCGGACCCGCTCGATCTGGCCCGACAACGCCGCCTCGGTCTTGGCGGACACCAGCCACGGGACGCCTCGCACGGGCTCGGTGTCCGGGGCGGCCGGGGAGTCCACCGCGGGTCCCCGCTCCAGGATGACGTGCGCGTTGGTGCCGCTGATGCCGAAGGAGGACACGGCCGCGCGCCGGGGGCGGTCGACCCCGGGCCATTCGGTGGTGTCGGTGAGCAGGTCGACGGCGCCTTCCGTCCAGTCCACGTGCGACGAGGGCGTGTCCGCGTGCAGTGTCCTGGGCAGGATGCCGTGCTGCATCGCCTGCACCATCTTGATCACTCCGGCGACGCCGGCGGCGGCCTGGGTGTGACCGATGTTCGACTTGATGGCACCGAGCTTGAGCGGGATCTCGCGGTCCTGGCCGTAGGTCGCCAGCAGGGCCTGCGCCTCGATCGGGTCGCCCAGTGTCGTACCGGTGCCATGGGCCTCGACGGCGTCGACGTCCGCGGTGGACAGCCCGGCGCTCGCGAGAGCCTGCCGGATCACCCGCTGCTGCGACGGACCGTTCGGCGCGGTCAGACCATTCGACGCACCGTCCTGATTGACCGCCGAGCCCTTGACCACGGCGAGGATCTGGTGACCGTTACGCACCGCATCCGACTGCCGTTCCAGTACGACGAGGCCGGCGCCCTCGGCCCAGCCCACGCCGTCCGCGCCGTCGCCGAACGCCTTGCAGCGGCCGTCCTCGGACAACCCGCGCTGTCGGGAGAACCCGACGAACGAGCCCGGCGTGGACATCACCGTGACACCTCCGGCGAGGGCGAGGGTGCACTCGCCGGAGCGCAGCGCCTGCATCGCCCAGTGCATCGCGACCAGCGACGACGAGCACGCCGTGTCCACGGACACCGACGGGCCCTCCAGCCCGAGCGCATACGAGACACGGCCGGACACCACGCTCGGCGAGGCGCCGGTGCTGCCGTAGCCCTCGGTGTCGGCGCCGCCGATCAGCTGCGTGTAGTCGTTGTACATGACGCCGGCGAACACACCGGTCCGGCTGCCCCGCAGCGACACCGGGTCGACGCCCGTGCGCTCCAGGGCCTCCCACGCCGTCTCCAGCAGCAACCGCTGCTGGGCGTCGGTCGACAGTGCCTCGCGCGGGGACATCCCGAAGAACTCGGCGTCGAACTGGTCGGCGTCGTGCAGGAAGCCGCCGGAGCGGGTGTACGACGTGCCGGGGTGGTCGGGGTCGGGGTGGAACAGGGTGTCCAGGTCCCAGCCTCGGTTCGTCGGGAACGGCGTGATGGCATCCGTGCCGTCGAGCACCAGCTGCCACAGCTCTTCGGGGGTCGTGACCCCGCCGGGGTAGCGGCAGGCCATGCCGACGATGACGATCGGGTCGTCGGACAGGGCCGCAGTGGACACGGCGGGCAGGTTGTCCGCCGGGGCCTGAGCGCCGAGGAGTTCGTCCTTGACGTAGGCCGCGAGCTGGTGGGCGGACGGGTAGTCGAACACCACGGTGGCGGGCAGCTTCAGTCCGGTGACCGCGGTGAGGCGGTTGCGCAGCTCGACCGCGGTGAGCGAGTCGAAGCCCAGTTCCTGGAAGGCTCGCTCCGGGTCGACGGCGGCGGTGGTGTCATAGCCGAGGACCGCGGCGACCTCGCCGCGCACCAGGTCCACGAGCGCCGCGGTGCGGCCCGCCTCGTCGAGGGCGGACAGCCGCTGGACGAGGCCGGATGCGGTCTCCGCCCCGGCGATCCTGCGGCGCGACTTGACGCGGATCAGACCGCGCAGCAACGGCCGCACGGTTCCCTCGGCCTTGAGGGCCGCGAGGTCGAGTTCGACCGGCAGCACGGCCGCCGCGTCACTGCCTACGGCGGCGTCGAACAGTTCCACGCCGCGTTCGGCGCCGATGGCGGGCATGCCCGAGCGGGCCATGCGCTCGGCGTCGTCCGGAGCCGGCATGCCGGTCTCCCAGGCACCCCAGGCGAGGGACACGGCGGGCAGCCCTTCAGCCCTGCGCCGGGCGGCCAGAGCGTCGAGGAAGGCGTTGCCCGCCGCGTAGTTGCCCTGTCCGGCGTTACCGAAGACACCGGCGGCACTGGAGAACAACACGAACTGCGCGACATCACCGAGGAGTTCGTGCAGGTTCCAGGCCGCGTCGGCCTTCGGCCGCAACACGCTGTCGAGACGCTCCGGGGTCAGCGAGGCGACGACACCGTCATCGAGCACACCCGCAGCGTGGACGACAGAGCGGACCGGATGCCGGTCCAGTAGCTCGGCGAGCGCATCCCGATCGGCGATGTCGCAGGCGACCACCGACACGGTCGCCCCGGCCGCCTCCAGCTCCGTCACGTCGGCCTGGCCGGTGCGGCTGGCCAGGACGAGCTCCGTCACACCGTGCCGCTCGACCAGATGCCGGGCAATGATCCGGCCGAGGCCGCCGGTACCGCCCGTGATGAGAACGGGGCTCTCCCAGACGGCCGCCTCCTGGGCGACGTGCACCCGGCCCAGGCGGGCGGCGCGGGCCTCGCCCTCACGGATCACCAGTTGCGGCTCGTCGAGGTCGAGCACCGCGAGCAGCGTCGCGAGCGAGGACTCCTCGGCGTCGAGGTCGATCAGGCCGAAGCGGTCCGGGTGCTCGGACTGCGCCGAGCGGACCAGGCCCCAGGCGGCGGCGCCGGCGAGGTCGTCGCCGTCGACCGCGCCCCGGGTGACGAACACCAGGCGGCCGTCGCGGTCGTCGGCGATCCACTCGTGCAGCAGCCCCAACACCTGGCGGGTGGTGCGGTGCGCGCCGTCCGCGCCGGGCTCGCCGGACAGCGGCACCAGCACGACCGACGTGTCGGCGAGCGCGAGCCGGCCTTCCACCCGGCCGACCGACAGCCCGAGCACGTCGGGGCCGAGAACGCTGACGCTCCGGCCCGCCTCGGCGGGCGGCACGGCGACCGGCGTCCACTCGACGGCGAAGAGCGCGTCCTGGCGGCGGGCACCGGTCTCCTCGTGGGTGACCGCCCGCACCACCAGCGACTCGACCGAGGCGACGGCGTTGCCCGCCGGGTCGGCGAGCGCGATCGACGTTCCGGCGGCGTTGCGGGTCAGACGCACCCGCAGCGCGGAGGCGCCGGTCGCGTGCAGGGAGACGTTCTCCCACGCGAACGGCAGCCCGGCGGTGCCGCTCTCGTCGAGCAGCAAGGCGTGCAGGGCCGCGTCGAGCAGGGCAGGGTGCAGTCCGTACGGCGTGACGTTGACGTCGTCGGGCAGCGCCACCTCGGCGTATGTGTCGTCGCCGATCCTCCATGCCGCCTTCAGGCCCCGGAAGGGCCCGCTGTAGGCGAACCCGGCCCCGGCGAACCGGTCGTAGCAGCCCGTCACGTCGAGCGTCTCGGCGCCGGCCGGCGGCCACACGCTCGTGTCGAAGTCGATCCGACGCTCGCCACCGGCGAGCGCACCGGACACGACCTGCGTCCACGGCACGTCCACGGCCTCGGCGGGCCGGGCGTGCACGGTGAAGGTACGACGGCCCGACTCGTCCTCGGCGGACACCCGTGTCTGCAGGGCGAGGCCCCCGGTCTCCGGCAGGATCACCGGCGCGGACAGCGTCAGCTCCTCCAGCCGGTCGAGCCCGAGTTCGTCGCCGGCCCGCACGGCCAGTTCGACGAGGGCCGCACCCGGCACCATGACGCTGCCGTTCACGACGTGGTGGGCCAGCCATGGGTGGGTGCGCAGGGCGAGGCGGCTGGTGAACAGGAAGCCCTCGCCGTCGGCGAGTTCCGCCGAGGCGTTCAGCAGGGGGTGACCGAGGGCCACCAGGCCGATGCCGGACGCGTCGTCACCGCCGATGCGTACGGCGGGCCAGAACGCCTGGTGCTCGAAGGCGTAGGTGGGCAGGTCGATCGGCCTGCCGCCCGGGTAGAAGGACGTCCAGTCGACGTGGGTGCCGTGGACGTGCAGGGTGGCGAGGGCGGTCAGGGCCGCGGTCGGCTCCGGCTTGTCCTTGCGCAGGACCGGGATCGCGACCGCGTCGGGCTTGTCCTGGGCGACCATCGCGGACAGCACACCGTCCGGGCCGATCTCCAGGAAGGTCACGTCGGCGAGAGCCTGGACGTTGTCGTGGAAGCGGACCGCGTCCCGGACGTGGTTCACCCAGTACTCGGGGTCGGTCACATCGCCGGACGTGGTGAAGGGGATCTGCGGTTCACGGAACTCGATCTCGCCGATCGCCTCCCGGAAGTCCTCCAGCATCGGGTCCATCAGTGGCGAGTGGAAGGCGTGCGACACCCTCAGCCGCTTCGACTTCCAACGCTCAGCGATCTTGAGGACTTCGGCCTCGTCACCGGAGATCACCACGGATGTCGGGCCATTGACTGCGGCGATGGAGACGCTGTCGGTCAGATGCGGCAGCACTTCGGCCTCGGAGGCCATGACCGAGACCATCGCGCCACCGGCGGGCAGTTCCTGCATCAAGCTGGAACGGGCCGTGACCAACAGGCACGCGTCCTCCAGGCTCAACACACCCGCGACGTGCGCCGCGGCGATCTCGCCGATGGAGTGACCGGCCAGGTGATCCGGCCTCACACCCCACGACTCCACCAGCCGGTACAGCGCCACCTGAAGCGCGAACAGAGCGGGCTGGGTGTAGCCCGTCTGGTTCAGCAGCCCCTCGTCCTCACCCCACACCACCTCACGCAGCGCAGGGTCGAGGTACATCAGGGCATCGTCGAACGCCTCCGCGAACACCGGGAAACGGTCGTACAACTCCCGCCCCATACCGAGCCGCTGCGAACCCTGACCGGAGAAGAGCAGGGCGAGGGGGCGACCGGAGCGGGCCCGGCCCCGGGCCAGTTCGATGCCGTCCAGCAGCACCGCACGGTGGTCGAAGAGCGTACGGCTGGTGAGCAGCGAGTGGCCGATGTCGACGGGGTCGCCGTCGAGTTCCCGGACCCTGTCGATCTGGCCTGACAGAGCCGCCTCGGTCTTCGCGGACACCAGCCACGGCACGTCGGAGGTGGGGGCCTCGACAGCGGTTGCCGGTGCGACGGGTGCTTGTGCGACCGGCTGCTCCAGGATGACGTGCGCGTTCGTACCGCTGAGGCCGAACGACGAGACACCGGCCCGGCGCGGGCGCCCGACGGTCGGCCAGCCGGTCGGGTCGCCGATCAGCTCGACGGCGCCCTCGCTCCAGTCGACGTGTGTCGACGGCTCGGTGACGTGCAGCGTCGGGGGGAGCACGCCGTGCTCCAGCGCCTTGACCATTTTGATGATGCCCGCGACGCCCGCGGCCGCCTGGGTGTGGCCGATGTTGGACTTCACCGACCCCAGGTAGAGCGGTACGTCGCGGTCCTGGCCGTAGGTCGCCATCAGGGCCTGCGCCTCGATGGGGTCGCCCAGTGTCGTTCCGGTGCCGTGGGCCTCGACGGCATCCACGTCGGCGGTGGACAGGCCTGCGGATGCGAGTGCCTGCCGGATGACGCGTTGCTGCGACGGACCGTTCGGCGCCGTGAGCCCGTTGGAGGCACCGTCCTGGTTGACGGCCGAGCCCTTGACGACGGCCAGGATCCGGTGACCGTTGCGGATGGCGTCGGACTCGCGCTCCAGCACCAGCAGGCCGACGCCCTCCGACCAGCCGACGCCGTCAGCACTGTCCGAGAAGGCCTTGCAGCGGCCGTCCTGCGCGAGCCCGCGCTGCCGGGAGAAGCCGACGAAGGCGCCCGGTGTGGACATAACGGTGACACCGCCGGCGAGGGCGAGGGTGCACTCGCCGGAGCGCAGCGCCTGCATCGCCCAGTGCATCGCGACCAGCGACGACGAGCACGCCGTGTCCACGGAGACCGACGGGCCCTCGAAGCCGAACGTGTAGGACACACGGCCGGACGCCACGCTGGGCGAGGTGCCGGCGCCCTGGTGCCCCTCGGCGTCGGCCTCCAGGATCTGGGCGTAGTCGGAGTACATGACGCCGGCGAACACACCGGTCCGGCTGCCCCGCAGGGACGTCGGGTCGATGCCGGTGCGCTCCAGGGCCTCCCAGGTCGTCTCCAGGAGCAGCCGCTGCTGTGCGTCGGTGCCGAGCGCCTCACGCGGGGACATCCCGAAGAACTCGGGGTCGAAGAGCCCGGCGTCGTGGAGGAAGCCGCCGGAGCGGGTGTACGACGTGCCGAGGTGGTCGGGGTCGGGGTGGAACAGGGTGTCCAGGTCCCAGCCTCGGTTCGTCGGGAACGGCGTGATGGCGTCGTCGCCGCTGACCACCAGGTTCCAGAGGTCCTCGGGCGAGTCGACTCCGCCGGGGTAGCGGCAGGCCATGCCGACGATGACGATCGGGTCGTCGGTGGTGGACACGGGTGCGGGCAGGAGCTCGGCGGTGTCCGCCACGGAGCCGAACAGTTCGGCGTGCAGGTGGTCGGCGAGGGCCAGTGCGGTCGGGTAGTCGAACACGAGCGTCGCGGGCAGCTTCAGGCCCGTGGCCGCCGTCAGCTGGTTGCGGAACTCGACCGCCGTGAGCGAGTCGAAGCCGAGGTCCTGGAAGGCCCGCGCGGAGTCGACCGCGTCGACACCCGCATGGCCCAGCACCTGCGCCGCCTGGGCGCACACCAGGCCGACCAGTTCGGTGCGGCGTGCCGCCGCGTCGAGGGCGGCGAGGCGTGCGACCAGCGAGGACGCGGCCTCCGAGCCCGCGACGGCCCGGCGTGCCTTGATGCGGACGAGCCCGCGCAGGAGGGGGGCGACGGTTGCGTGACCGCGCAGCGCCGGAAGGTCCAGCCGCACGGGAAGCACCAGGGGTTCGCCGGTGGCGAGCGCCGCGTCGAACAGTTCCACGCCGTGGTCCGCGCTGATGGCGGGCATGCCCGAGCGGGCCATGCGCTCGGCGTCGTCCGGAGCCGGCATGCCGGTCTCCCAGGCACCCCAGGCGAGGGACACCGCGGGCAGCCCTTCAGCCCTACGGCGAGCGGCCAGAGCGTCGAGGAAGGCGTTGCCCGCCGCGTAGTTGCCCTGTCCGGCATTGCCGAAGACACCGGCAGCGCTGGAGAACAACACGAACTGCGCGACATCACCGAGGAGTTCGTGCAGGTTCCAGGCCGCGTCGGCCTTCGGCCGCAACACGCTGTCGAGACGCTCCGGGGTCAGCGAGGCGACGACACCGTCATCGAGCACACCCGCAGCGTGGACGACAGAGCGGACCGGATGCCGGTCCAGTAGCTCGGCGAGCGCATCCCGATCGGCGATGTCGCAGGCGACCACCGACACGGTCGCCCCGGCCGCCTCCAGCTCCGTCACGTCGGCCTGGCCGGTGCGGCTGGCCAGGACGAGCTCCGTCACACCGTGCCGCTCGACCAGGTGGCGAGCGATGATCCGGCCGAGGCCGCCGGTACCGCCCGTGATGAGAACGGGGCTCTCCCAGACGGCCGCCTCCTGGGCGACGTGCACCCGGCCCAGGCGGGCGGCCAGTACCTTGCCGTCACGGAGGGCGAGTTGAGGCTCGTCGATGGCAAGGGCCGCCGCGATCAGGTCGGCGTCGGTCGCGGTACGAACCTCGTCGTCGGCCGCGCCCACCATGTCGATCAGACCGAAGCTGCCGGGGTGCTCGGACTGCGCCGACCGCACGAGGCCCCAGACGGCCGCACCGACGAGGTCGCCGCCGACCGTGGCGTCACGGGTGACGACGACAAGCCTGCCGGGCCGTTCGGCGGCGATCCAGTCCTGCAGGGCGGCGAGGACGCGCGCGGTGGCGGTGTGCGCCGCCCCCACCACGTCGCCGTCTCCGTCTCCGACGACGGGCAGGAGTACGACTCCGGCCTCGGTGTCGCCCGGGGACGCCACCGTCTCGAAGCCGAGTCCGAACGGGTCGTCGCCGAGGACCGCCACGGAGCCGGCCGGCACCGCGTCCTCGGTGCCGACGGGCACCCATTCGACTCCGAAGAGGGCGTCGCGGCCGATGTTCTGGGCGCCGAGCCGGTCGGCGGCGACCGGGCGGACGACGAGGGAGTCGATCGAGGCGACCGGCGTGCCGGTGGGGTCGGCGAGCGCAAGGGTGCGGGTCGTGCCGGACGCGTCCCGGGTCATCCTGAGGCGCAGCCGCGATGCCCCGGTGGCGTGCAGGCTGACGCCCGCCCAGCTGAACGGCAGCCCGGCCTCGGCCGTCTCGTCCAGCAGCGCGGCGTGCAGGGCCGCGTCGAGCAGCGCCGGGTGCAGCCCGTAGCCGCCCGGGGCCGCGTCGTCGGGCAGGGCGAGTTCGGCGTAGACCTCCTCGCCCAGACGCCACGCCGCCCGCAGCCCCTGGAAGGTCGGCCCGTAGGCGAAGCCCGCCCCGGCGAAGCGGTCGTAGCAGTCCTCATGGTCCATCGCGACGGCGCCGGCCGGCGGCCACACGGTGGCGTCGAAGTCGGCCGGGGGCCGCTCGCCCGTCGCGAGCACACCGGAGGCGTGCTGGGTCCACGGCTCCTCGACGTGGGCCTCCGGCCGGGCGTGCACGGTGAAGGTACGGCGCCCCGCCGCGTCCTCGGCGGCCACCCGCAGCCGGACCTGCACACCGCCACGGTCCGGCAGGGGCAGCGGCGTCACGAGGGTCAGTTCGTCGACGCGGCCGCAGCCGACCTCGTCACCGGCGCGCAGCGCGAGCTCGACCAGCACGGCCGCCGGTACCAGGCGGTGGCCCATGATCTCGTGTTCGGCGAGCCACGGGTGCGTGCTCGTCGAGAGCCTGCTGGTGAAGACGACGCCTTCGTCCTCGGCCAGTTCGACGGCCGCGCCCAACAGCGGGTGTTCCATGCCGACCAGGCCCAGGCCGGTGGCGTCGCTCTTCGGGCTCGCCGGGGCGGGCCAGTAGCGCTGGCGCTGGAAGGCGTAGGTGGGGAGGTCGACGCGGGTGCCGCCCGGGTAGAAGGACGTCCAGTCGACGGGGGTGCCGTGGACGTGCAGGGTGGCGAGGGCGGTCAGGGCCGCGGTCGGTTCCGGCTTGTCCTTGCGCAGGACCGGGATCGCGACCGCGTCGGGCTTGTCCTGGGCGACCATCGCGGACAGGACGCCGTCCGGGCCGATCTCCAGGAAGGTCGCGTCGGCGAGAGCCTGGACGTTGTCGTGGAAGCGGACCGCGTCCCGGACATGGTTCACCCAGTACTCGGGGTCGGTCACATCGCCGGAGGTCGTGAAGGGAATCTGCGGGGCGTGGAAGGTGACGCCGTCCAGCATCTCCCGGAAGTCATCCAGCATCGGGTCCATCAGCGGCGAGTGGAAGGCATGCGACACCCTCAACCGCTTCGACTTCCACCGCCCGGCGATCCCCAGAACCTCGGCCTCGTCACCGGCGATGACCACCGATGCCGGGCCGTTCACGGCAGCGATCGACACCTTCTCCGTCAGGTGCGGCAGCACCTCGGCCTCGGTCGCCTGGACCGCCACCATCGCACCGCCGACAGGCAGTTCCTGCATCAGGCTGGAGCGCGCCGTGACAAGGAGGCACGCGTCCTCCAGGCTCAACACACCCGCGACATGCGCCGCCGCTATCTCACCGATGGAATGACCAGCCAGGTGATCGGGCTCAACGCCCCACGACTCCACCAACCGGTACAGAGCCACCTGAAGCGCGAACAGAGCGGGCTGCGTGTAACCGGTCTGGTTCAGCAGCTCCTCGTCCCCACCCCACATCACGTCCCGCAAGGCCGGGTCGAGATGGACGAGTACGGCGTCGAAGGCCTCGGCGAACACCGGGAACCGGTCGTACAACTCCCGCCCCATACCCAGCCGTTGCGAACCCTGCCCCGAGAACAGGAACGCAAGCGGCTTACGGACAGCCACGCCCCGGGCGAGCTCGACGCCGTCGAGGATCACGGCACGGTGGTCGAAGGTCGTACGCGTGGTGAGCAACGAGTGCCCGATGTCCACCGGGTCACCGTCGATCTCCTTGACCCGTTCGACCTGCTCCCGCAGCGCCGCCTCGGACTTCGCGGACACCAGCCACGGCGCGAATTGGCCGCGTGGTCCTTCCGCAACCGGCGCCTCCACGAGCGGCTGCTCAAGAATCACATGCGCGTTGGTGCCGCTGACACCGAACGACGACACCGCCGCGCGACGCGGCCGGTCGACCGACGGCCACTCGGTGGCACTGTCGAGCAGCTCGACCGCGCCCGCCTCCCAGTCGACCTGGGACGACGGCTGGTCCACGTGCAACGTCCGGGGCAGAACCCCGTGCTGCAGCGCCTTGACCATCTTGATGATGCCGGCGGCGCCCGCGGCCGCCTGGGTGTGGCCGATGTTGGACTTCACCGACCCCAGGTAGAGCGGTACGTCGCGGTCCTGGCCGTAGGTCGCCATCAGGGCCTGGGCCTCGATGGGGTCGCCCAGTGTCGTTCCGGTGCCGTGGGCCTCGACGGCGTCGACGTCCGCGGTGGACAGGCCTGCGGATGCGAGTGCCTGCCGGATGACGCGCTGCTGCGACGGACCGTTCGGCGCCGTAAGGCCGTTGGAGGCACCGTCCTGGTTCACCGCCGAGCCTCGCACCACCGCCAGGATCCGGTGACCGTTACGGATGGCGTCAGACTGACGCTCCAGCACCAGCAGACCGACGCCCTCGGCCCAGCCCACACCGTCCGCACCGTCGCCGAACGCCTTGCAGCGGCCGTCGGCGGACAGGCCGCGCTGGCGGGAGAACCCGATGAACGCTCCCGGCGAGGCAAGGACCGTGACGCCGCCGGCGAGGGCGAGGGTGCACTCCCCCTGCCGCAGCGACTGCGCCGCGAGGTGCAGCGCCACCAGCGACGACGAGCACGCGGTGTCGACCGTGACCGCCGGGCCCTCGAAGCCGAACGTGTAGGACACCCGGCCCGAGACCACGCTCGGTGAGCCGCCGGTGCCCTGGTAGCCCTCGGCGTCACCGTCGAGCATCAGGGAGTAGTCGTTGTACATGACGCCCGCGAAGACGCCGGTCCGGCTGCCCTTCAGCGAGGTCGGGTCGATGCCCGCCCGCTCCAGCGACTCCCAGGTCGCCTCCAGCAGCAGGCGCTGCTGCGCGTCGGTGCCGAGCGCCTCACGCGGGGACATCCCGAAGAACTCGGGGTCGAACTGGTCGGCGTCGTGCAGGAAGCCGCCGGAGCGGGTGTACGACGTGCCGACGTGGTCGGGGTCGGGGTGGTAGAGGGCGTCGAGGTCCCAGCCGCGGTTCTCCGGGAAGCCGGTGATCGCGTCGGTGCCGTCCAGCACCAGGTCCCACAGCTCCTCGGGGTTCGTGACCCCGCCCGGGTAGCGGCAGGCCATGCCGACGATCACGATCGGGTCGTCCGCCTGGGCCGTCGCCGCCACCGGAACAGGTGCGGCGGGTGCGTCCGTGCCGAACAGCTCGTCCTTGAGGTGAGCGGCCAGTACGGCGGTGGTCGGGTAGTCGAAGGTCAGCGTCGCGGGCAGCCGCAGTCCGGTGACCGCGCCGAGGCGGTTGCGCAGTTCGACCGCCATGAGGGAGTCGAACCCGAGGCTCTGGAACGCCTTCGCCGGATCGACGCCGTCGGCACCCGCATGCCCCAGTACGGCGGCGACTTCGCCGCGCACCAGGTTCACGAGCTCGTCGAGACGGGCAGTGTCCGTCAGTGCGCCGAGTCGTCGGCTGAGGCTCGACGCCGTCTCGGAGCCGGCGATCGCACGCTGGGTGCGGGTGCGGATCAGGCCGCGCAGCAGCGGGCGGATCTCGCCGTGGCCGCGCAGGGCCGGGAGGTCGAGCCTGAGCGGCAGGAGGGCGGCTTCGCCGGAGGCGATCGCCGTGTCGAAGAGCGCGAGGCCCTGTTCGGGGCTGAGCGGCGGGGTGCCGACTCGTGCCATGCGTTCCGCGTCGGCGTCCGACAGCATGCCCGTACCGCTCCACGCGCCCCAGGCGAGCGAGACAGCCGGCAGGCCGTTGGCCTTGCGGTGGGCGGCCAGGGCGTCCAGGAAGGCGTTGCCCGCGGCGTAGTTGGCCTGCCCTGCGGCGCCGAAGGTGCCGGCGGCGCTGGAGAAGATGACGAACGCGCCGATGTCCTGGGCGAGTTCGTGCAGGTGCCAGGCCGCGTCGGTCTTCGGACGCAGTACGGCCTCCAGCCGTTCCGGCGTCAGTGACTCCACCACACCGTCGTCCAGCACACCCGCGGCGTGCACCACCGAACGCACCGGATACCGCTCCAGCAGATCCGCCACCGCGGCACGATCCGCCACATCACAAGCCACGACCGACACGCTCGCCCCGGCCGCCTCCAGCTCACTGACATCCGCCTCACCCCGGCGGCTCACCAACACCAACTCGTCCACACCATGCGCCTCGACCAGATGACGCGCGATCACCCGACCCAGACCACCTGTACCGCCCGTCACCAGCACCGGCCCTTCGAGCCGCACCGGCTCAGAGGTGACCTCCGCCGACGCGCGGGCGAGGCGTGCCGCGAAGGCCGCGCCGCCCCGGATCCTGAGCTGGGGCTCCTCGCCGGTCAGCGCGCCCGCGGGGACGTCGCCGTCGGTGTCGACCAGCACGAACCGGCCCGGATGCTCCGACTGCGCCGACCGCACCAGACCCCACACCACCGACGCCGCCAGATCACCCTCACGCGTCACGAAGACAAGGCGCTCGGCACGGTCCTCCGCGATCCACCGCTGCACCAGGGCGAGCGCGCGAGCGGCCTCGGTGTGGGCGGAGCCGACGACGTCCGCGCCTCCGGTGATCCGCACGATCTCGGCGTGCCCGTCGGCGGCGTCCGGCAGTGCGACCGGCACCCAGTCGAGACGGAACAGGGAGTCACGGTCCGCCCGGCCGATCTGCTCGGCGGACACCGCACGCGTCACCAGCGCACCGATCGTGGCCACCGGTGCGCCGATGGAGTCGGCGACGGCGATGCGCCAGGCGGAGCCGGTACGGGTCAGCCGGACCCGCAGCGACGAGGCACCGGTGGCGTGCAGCGACACGTTCTCCCACGAGAAGGGCAGACCGGCCTCGCTGCCCTCGAAGAACCCTCCGGCGTGCAACGTCGCGTCGAGCAGCCCCGGGTGCACGCCGAATGCCGAGGCGTCCACGTCCTCCGGAAGCGCGACCTCGGCGAACACCTCGTCACCGCGCCGCCACGCCGTCCGCAGCCCCTGAAACACCGTGCCGTAGTCGAACCCGGCCTCGGCGAACCGTTCGTAGGCCCCGGCGATGTCCAGGGGTTCGGCGGCCGGCGGCCACGCGGTGGCGTCGAAGTCGTCCGTGTGCGTGCCGGCCGCGAGGAAGCCGTCGGCGTGCCGCGTCCACGGGGCGTCCTCGCCGTCGGGCCGCGAGAAGACCTCCACGGTGCGCCGCCCCGACTCGTCCGCCGTACCGACGGACACCTGCAACCGCACCGCGCCCCGCTCCGGCAGCACCAGCGGTGCGGCGAGGGTCAGTTCGTCGACGCGGTCGCAGCCGACCTCGTCCCCGGCGCGCAGCGCGAGCTCCAGGAATGCGGTGCCGGGCAGCAGCACCTGCCCGAAGACGCTGTGGTCGGCGAGCCACGGGTGCGTGTTCAGCGAGATCCTGCTGGTGAACAGGTGCCCGTCCGAGCCGGCGACATCGACCGCCGCACCGAGCAGCGGGTGCTCCACGGCGGTGATGCCGACCGCGCCCACGTCCCCCTTGCGGCGTGCGGTGGCCGGCCAGAAGACCTGGTGTTCGAAGGCGTAGGTGGGCAGGTCGATGCGCGTGCCGCCCGGGTAGAAGGACGTCCAGTCGACGTGGGTGCCGTGGACGTGCAGCCGCGCGAGGGCGGTCAGGGCCGCGGTCGGTTCCGGCTTGTCCTTGCGGAGTACCGGGATGCTCACTGCTTCAGGTGCGTCCTGGGCGACCATCGCGGACAGCACACCGTCCGGGCCGATCTCCAGGAAGGCCACGTCACCCAGCGCCTGGACGTTGTCGTGGAAGCGGACCGCCTCGCGGACATGCCGCACCCAGTACTCGGCGTCGGTCACATCGCCGGAGGTCGTGAAGGGAATCTGCGGGGCGTGGAAGGTGACGCCGTCCAGCATCTCCCGGAAACCATCCAGCATCGGGTCCATCAGCGGCGAGTGGAAGGCATGCGACACCCTCAGCCGCTTCGACTTCCAGCGCTCAGCGATCTTGAGGACTTCGGCCTCGTCACCGGAGATCACCACGGACGCCGGGCCGTTGACTGCGGCGATGGAGACGTTGTCGGTCAGATGCGGCAGCACTTCGGCCTCGGAGGCCACCACCGAGACCATCGCACCACCGGCAGGCAGTTCCTGCATCAGGCTGGAACGGGCCGTGACCAACAGGCACGCGTCCTCCAGGCTCAACACACCCGCGACGTGCGCCGCGGCGATCTCGCCGATGGAGTGGCCGGCCAGGTGAGACGGCCTCACACCCCACGACTCCACCAACCGGTACAGCGCCACCTGAAGCGCGAACAGAGCGGGCTGCGTGTAACCGGTCTGGTTCAGCAGCCCCTCGTCCTCACCCCACATCACCTCCCGCAGAGCCGGGTCGAGATGGACGAGTACGGCATCGAAGGCCTCCGCGAACACCGGGAACCGGTCGTACAACTCCCGCCCCATCCCCAGCCGTTGCGACCCCTGCCCCGAAAACAGGAAGGCAAAAGGCTTACGCCCGGCCACACCTCGGGCGAGTTCCACACCGTCCAGCAGCACCGCACGGTGATCGAACAACGTACGCGTCGTCAGCAGCGAGAACCCGACGTCCACCGGATCCCCGTCGAGCTCCTTGATGCGTTCGATCTGGCCCGACAGCGCCGCCTCGGACCTGGCGGACACCAGCCACGGCACGCCACCGACGGGCTCCGTGTCCGGGGCGACCGACGTCTCCCCGACCGGCGACTCCCCGACCGGCTGCTCAAGAATCACATGCGCGTTGGTGCCGCTGACGCCGAACGACGACACGGCCGCGCGACGCGGCCGGTCAGCTGAAGGCCACTCGACAGGACCGCCCAGCAGCTCCACCGACCCCGACTCCCAGTCCACCTGGGACGACGGCTCCTCCACATGCAGCGTCCGCGGAAGCACGCCGTGCTCCAGCGCCTTGACCATCTTGATGATGCCCGCGACACCCGCGGCGGCCTGGGTGTGGCCGATGTTCGACTTCACCGAGCCCAAGTACAGGGGCACATCGCGGTTCTGGCCGTACGTCGCCAGCAGGGCCTGCGCCTCGATCGGGTCGCCGAGCGACGTACCCGTACCGTGCGCCTCCACCGCGTCGACATCGAATGTGGACAGCCCGGCCGATGCGAGCGCCTGCCGGATGACGCGCTGCTGCGAGGGACCGTTCGGCGCCGTAAGGCCGTTGGAGGCACCGTCCTGGTTCACCGCCGAGCCCCGCACCACCGCCAGGATCCGGTGACCGTTGCGCACCGCGTCCGACTGACGCTCCAGCACCAGCAGACCGACGCCCTCACCCCAGCCCGTGCCGTCCGCCCCGGCGCCGAACGCCTTGCAGCGGCCGTCGGCGGACAGGCCGCGCTGGCGGGAGAACTCGACGTAGGTGGTGGGGGTGGACATCACGGTGACGCCGCCGGCGAGGGCGAGGGTGCACTCCCCCTGCCGCAGGGCCTGTGCCGCGAGGTGGAGCGCCACCAGCGACGACGAGCACGCGGTGTCGACCGTGACCGCCGGGCCCTCGAAGCCGAACGTGTAGGACACCCGGCCGGAGGCGACGCTGCCGGCGCTGCCCTGGCCCTGGTGGCCCTCGAAGTCGTCGCCGTCCAGGAGGGAGGCGTAGTCGTTGTACATCACGCCGGCGAACACGCCGGTCGCGCTGCCGCGCAGGGACGTCGGGTCGATACCGGTGCGTTCCAGCGCCTCCCAGGTCGTCTCCAGGAGCAGGCGCTGCTGTGAGTCGGTGGCGAGGGCCTCACGCGGGGACATGCCGAAGAACTCGGGGTCGAACTCGCCCGCCTGGTGCAGGAATCCGCCGGAGACGGAGTACGTCGTGCCGAGGTGGTCGGGGTCGGGGTGGTAGAGGGCGTCGCGGTCCCAGCCCCGGTTGGCCGGGAACTCGGTGATGGCGTCGACGCCGTCGGCGACGAGCCGCCACAGGTCCTCGGGCGAGTTCGCTCCGCCGGGGTAGCGGCAGGCCATGCCGACGATGACGATCGGGTCGTCGGTCGTCGACAGCGGCGCGGGGAGCAGCCCGGCGGTGTCCCGGTCGGCGCCGAACAGCTCGTCCGCGAGGTGGGCGGCCAGTACGGCGGCGGTCGGGTAGTCGAAGGTCAGCGTCGCGGGCAGCCGCAGTCCGGTGACCGCACCGAGGCGGTTGCGCAGCTCGACCGCGGTGAGGGAGTCGAAACCGAGGCTCTGGAAGGCGCGTTCGGGGTCGACGGTACCGGCGCCCGCGTGGCCGAGTACGGCGGCCACCTCGGTACGCACCAGTTCCAGCAGCGACTCCAGGCGGGCTTGCTCGGGGAGTGCGTCGAGCCGTCGTACGAGGGAAGCGGCGGTGGCCGAGGCGGCGGTCCGCTTGGTGCGGGTCCGGACGAGTCCGCGCAGGACGTCGGGGATCTCGCCGCGCGCACGCAGGGCTGCGGTGTCGAGGCGCAACGGCAGCACCAGCGCATCGCCGGTGGTGAGGGCGGCGTCGAACAGCTGGATGCCCTGGTCAGGGGTGATCGGCGGCATGCCGGACCTGTTCAGCCGCTCAGCGTCGGCTCCGTCGAGCATGCCGGTCTGGTCCCAGGCGCCCCACGCCAGGGACAGGCCCGGGAGGCCGAGCGCGCGGCGGTGGGCGGCGAGGGCGTCGAGGAACGTGTTGCCCGCGGCGTAGTTGGCCTGTCCGGCCGTTCCGAAGAGGCCGGACGCCGAGGAGTAGAGGACGAACGCGCTGAGGTCCTGGGCGAGTTCGTGCAGATGCCAGGCCGCGTCGATCTTCGGCCGCAGAACGGCCTCCAGCCGCTCCGGCGTCAGTGACTCCACCACACCGTCGTCCAGCACACCGGCCGCATGCACCACCGAACGCACCGGATACCGCTCCAGCAGATCCGCCACCGCGGCACGATCCGCCACATCACAAGCCACGACCGACACACTCGCCCCGGCCGCCTCCAGCTCACTGACATCCGCCTCACCCCGGCGGCTCACCAACACCAACTCATCCACACCATGCGCCTCGACCAGATGACGCGCGATCACCCGACCCAGACCACCCGTACCGCCCGTCACCAGCACCGGCCCCTCAAGCCGCACGGGCTCGGCGGGGGCGGTGAGGCGGACGACGCGCGGGACGCTCACCACGCCGTCACGGATCCGGAGTTGCGGCTCGGCGCCGCTGAGTACGCCCGTGGGCAGGTCGCCGTCAGTATCGGTGTCGGTGTCGACCAGCACGAACCGGCCCGGATGCTCCGACTGCGCCGACCGCACCAGACCCCACACCACCGACGCCGCCAGATCACCCTCACGCGTCACGAAGACAAGGCGCTCGGCACGGTCCTCCGCGATCCACCGCTGCACCAGGGCGAGCGCGCGAGCGGCGAGCTCATGGGCCGACGCGACGACGTCGCCGTCGCTCACCAGGTACTCGACCACGGCGTCGGCGTCGGGGGCTTCGGGCAGCGCGATCGGGGTCCAGTCCAGGCCGAACAGCGAGTCGGTGGTGGCGGCGAGCTGCTGTGCCGAGACGGCG
This sequence comes from Streptomyces sp. DT2A-34, assembly GCF_030499515.1. NCBI lineage: Bacteria > Bacillati > Actinomycetota > Actinomycetes > Kitasatosporales > Streptomycetaceae > Streptomyces > Streptomyces sp. DT2A-34. The sequence continues at coordinate 509,801 of NZ_JASTWJ010000001.1, forward strand.
TGGGTGAGCAGGGAGCCGACGGAGGCGACGGGTGCTCCGGCCGTGTCGGCGAGCGCGAGGGACAGGGTGTTGTCCCCGCTCGTCGTGAGGCGCACCCGCAGCGCGGTCGCGCCCTCCGCGTGCAGCGAGACGCCCTCCCACGAGAACGGCACGGCTCCCTCGGTGCGCTGCCGCGCGAAGGCCACCGCGTGCAGGGCGGCGTCGAGCAGCGCCGGGTGGATGCCGAAGGTGCCGGGCTCCACGCCGTCGGGCAGCGCGACCTCCGCGAACACCTCGTCACCGCGCCGCCAGACAGCACGCAGGCCCTGGAAGACCGGGCCGTACTCGAAGCCGCGGTCCGCGAAGGCGTCGTAGCAGCCCTCGATGTCGACCCGTTCGGCATCGGCCGGCGGCCAGACGGCGGCGTCGAAGTCCGCTGTCTCCGCGGCCGGGGCGAGGAAGCCGGTCGCGTGCTCGGTCCACGGCTGGTCCGCCGCGTTCTCGGGCCGGGTGTGCACGGCGACGGGCCGGCGTCCGGCGGTGTCGGCGATGCCGACGCGCAGTTGGAGCTGGGTCGCGCCCTCGACGACGAGCGGCACGGACAGGGTCAGTTCCTCGACCCGGCCGCAGCCGACCTCGTCCCCGGCACGCAGCGCGAGTTCGACGAGCGCGGCACCGGGCAGGAGGGTGCGGCCGTGCAGCGTGTGGTCGGCGAGCCAGCGGTGGGTGCGGGGCGACAGCCGCGAGGTGAACAGGAGCCCTTCCGCTCCGGCGAGTTCGACAGCCGCGCCGAGGAGGGGGTGGCCGACGGAGTCGAGGCCGGCGGACCGCACGTCCGACGTGCTCGACGCCTCGGGCCAGAAGCGCCGGCGTTGGAAGGCGTAGGTGGGCAGGTCGACGCGGGTGCCGCCCGGGTAGAAGGACGTCCAGTCGACGTGGGTGCCGTGGACGTGAAGCCGCGCGAGGGCGGTGAGTACGGCGTCCTCCTCCGGCTTGTCCTTGCGCAGGACCGGGATCGCGACCGCGTCAGCCGTGTCCTGGGCGACCATGGCGGACAGCACTCCGTCCGGGCCGATCTCCAGGAAGGTCACACCGCCGAGAGCCTGGATGTTGTCGTGGAAGCGGACCGCTTCGCGGACGTGCCGCACCCAGTACTCGGCATCGGTCACATCGCCGGACGCCGCGAAGGGGATCTGCGGCTCACGGAACTCGATCTCGCCGATCGCCTCCCGGAAGTCCTCCAACATCGGGTCCATCAGCGGCGAGTGGAAGGCGTGGGACACCCGCAGCCGCTTGGACTTCCAACGCCCGGCGATCTCAAGAACCTCGGCCTCGTCACCCGCGATGACCACGGAGGCCGGGCCGTTGACGGAAGCGATGGAGACCTTGTCGGTCAGGTGCGGCAGCACCTCCTCCTCGGAGGCCACCACCGAGACCATCGCACCACCAGCAGGCAGCTCCTGCATCAGACTGGAACGCGCCGTGACGAGGAGGCACGCGTCCTCCAGGCTCAACACACCCGCGACATGCGCCGCCGCTATCTCACCGATGGAATGACCAGCCAGGTGATCGGGCTCAACGCCCCACGACTCCACCAACCGGTACAGAGCCACCTGAAGCGCGAACAACGCAGGCTGCGTATAACCGGTCTGGTTCAGCAGCTCCTCGTCCCCACCCCACATCACGTCCCGCAAGGCCGGGTCGAGATGGACGAGTACGGCGTCCAAGGCCTCCGCGAACACCGGGAAGCGGCCGTACAACTCCCGCCCCATACCGAGCCGTTGCGAACCCTGACCCGAGAACAGCAACGCAAGCGGCTTACGGCCGGCCACGCCCCGGGCAAGCTCGACACCGTCCAGCAGCACCGCACGACGGTCGAACAACGTACGCGTCGTCAGCAGCGAGAACCCGACGTCCACCGGATCCCCGTCGAGCTCCCGGACCCGCTCGACCTGCCCGCGCAGCGCCACCTCGGACTTCGCGGAGACGATCCACGGCGTCCTGCCAGGGGTGGCGTCCGTGGTCGCCGGTTCGGCGGCGGCAGGGCCCTGTTCGAGGATGACGTGCGCGTTGGTGCCGCTGACGCCGAAGGACGAGACACCGGCCCGGCGGGGGCGGTCGGCGGTCGGCCACGGGGTCCGCTCGACCGCGAGTTCCACCGCTCCGGCGGACCAGTCGATGTGCGACGAGGGCTGGTCGACGTGCAGGGTCTGCGGCAGTGCGCCGTGCTGCATCGCCTGCACCATCTTGATCACTCCGGCGACGCCGGCGGCGGCCTGGGTGTGGCCGATGTTGGACTTCACGGAGCCGAGCAGGAGGGGCTGTTCGCGGTCCTGGCCGTAGGTGGCCAGCAGGGCCTGCGCCTCGATCGGGTCGCCCAGTGTCGTACCGGTACCGTGTGCCTCGACCGCGTCCACGTCGGAGGTGGACAGTCCGGCCGATGCGAGCGCCTGCCGGATGACGCGCTGCTGCGACGGACCGTTCGGCGCGGTCAGACCGTTCGACGCACCGTCCTGGTTCACCGCCGAGCCCCGCACCACCGCCAGGATCCGGTGGCCGTTGCGGACGGCGTCCGACTGACGCTCCAGGACCAGCAGACCGACGCCCTCACCCCAGCCCGTGCCGTCCGCGCCGTCGGCGAAGGACTTGCAGTGGCCGTCGGCCGCGAGGCCGCGTTGGCGGGAGAAGGCCACGAAGGAGCCGGGGGTGGACATCACCGTCACACCGCCCGCGAGGGCGAGGTCGCACTCGCCGCCCCGCAGCGCCTGCGCGGCCAGGTGGAGGGCGACCAGGGAGGACGAGCACGCGGTGTCGACGGTGACCGCGGGGCCCTCCAGGCCGAAGGTGTAGGCGACGCGGCCGGAGAGCACGCTCTGCGCGGTGCCGGTGCCCTGGTAGCCCTCGAAGGCCTCGTCGCCGACGAGGGTGCTGTAGTCGTTGGTCATGACGCCGGCGAAGACGCCGGTGCGCGAACCGCTCAGCGAGGTCGGTGCCACGCCCGCCCGTTCGAACGCCTCCCATGCCGTCTCCAGGAGGAGGCGGTGCTGGGCGTCGGTGGCCAGGGCCTCGCGGGGCGACATGTCGAAGAAGTCGGGGTCGAACAGGTCGGCGTCGTGCAGGAAGCCGCCCCGCATGACGTGGGTGGTGCCGGGGTGGTCGGGGTCCGGGTGGTGGAGGGACTCCAGGTCCCAGCCCCGGTTGTCCGGGAAGCCGGTGACGCCGTCGCGGCCCTCGATCACCAGCTGCCACAGGTCCTCGGGGGAGGCGACGTCGCCCGGGTAGCGGCAGGCCATGCCGACGATGACGATCGGGTCGTCGGTCGTCGGCAGCGGCGCGGGCAGCGGCCCGGCGGTTTCCTGGTCGTCGCCGAACAGTTCGTCGCTCAGGTAGGCGGCCAGCGCGGCCGGGTTCGGGTAGTCGAAGATCAGCGTGGCGGGCAGGCGGATGCCGGTCGACGCGGTGAGGCGGTTGCGCAGTTCGACGGCGGTGAGCGAGTCGAAGCCGAGGCCCTGGAACGTTCGGGTGTGGTCGACGTCGTCGGCGCCGCCGTGGCCGAGCACCGTGGCGACGTCGGCGCGGACCACGTCCAGCAGCGCCGTCAGGCGCTCGTCGCGGGTGGCCCGGGCCAGCGACTGGGCGAGTCCGGTGGCGGCCCCGGCCCCCACGGCGGCGGCGCGGCGGCGCGGTGACTTGATCAGGCCGCGCAGCAGCGGGGGCGTCTCCGGGAGGCGGCGCAGGGTGGGCAGGTCGAGGCGGAGGGGCAGCAGGACGGGCTCGGCGGCGGCCACGGCTCCGTCGAAGAGGGCGAGGCCCTGCGTCACGGTGAGCGGCGGCATGCCGGAGCGCTCGACGCGCCGCAGGTCGGCGTCGGACATGGCGCTCGTCATGCCGACCGACTGCTCCCAGGCGCCCCACGCCAGCGCCACGGCGGGCAGGCCCTGGGACCTGCGGTGGCGGGCGAGGGCGTCCAGGTAGGCGTTGGCGGCGGCGTAGTTGGCCTGGCCGGCGCCGCCGAAGGTGCCGGCCGCGGAGGAGAACAGGACGAACGCCGAGACGTCACCGGCCAGTTCGTGCAGGTGCCGTGCGGCGTCGGCCTTGGCCCGCAGGACGGTGCCGACGCGCTCCGGGGTCAGCGCCTCGACGACGCCGTCGTCCAGGACGGCCGCCGTGTGCACCACGGCGCCCACGGGGTGCCGTTCGAGGAGGGCGGCCAGCGCGGCCCGGTCGGACACGTCGCAGGCCTCGATCTCGACGTGCGCGCCGAGCCCGGTCAGTTCGGCGGTCAGCTGCCGCGCGCCGTCGGCGTCGGGGCCGCGTCGGCTGACCAGCAGCAGGTCGCGTACGCCGTGCCGTTCGACCAGGTGCCGGGCCAGGACCGCGCCGAGGCCGCCGGTGCCTCCGGTGATCAGCACGCGGCCGTTCCAGGTGAGGGTCTCCAGGGGCAGTGCCACGCGGGCCAGCCGTGCGGCGCGCACCTCGCCGTCGCGGACGGCCAGGCTGGGTTCGCCCGTGGCCAGGGCCGCGGACAGCAGGTCGGGGGCGTCGACGTCCGCCGTGTCGGCGTCCACGCTGTCGACGTCCACCAGCGCGAACCGGCCGGGGTGTTCCGACTGGGCCGAGCCGACCAGGCCGCGTACGGCCGCCGCGGCGAGGTCGTCTCCCTCGATCGCGCCACGGGTGACGAACACGAGCCGTCCCGGCCGGTCCTGGCGCAGCCAGTCCTGGACGAGGCCCAGGGCGCGGGAGACCGCCGTGTGCACGTCCGCACCGCCGGCGAACGGCACGAGCACGTCGTCGACATCCGCGTCCGCGGCTACGGCGTCCAGGTCGTCGTACACGGGTCCCAGACCGGGGTCCACCACGTTCTGGCCGAGGCCGAGCGCGTCCGGCCCGAGGACCGCGACGCTCCGTCCCACGCTCTGCGTCGTCGGCTCGACGGGGGTCCACTCGACCTTGAACAGCGAGTCGCGCTCGACGCCGGAGGCGGTCGGCGTGCCCTGCTCGTCGGCCGGGACGGGCCGGGTCTGCAGCGCCTCCACGGATGCCACCGGCGCGCCCGCCGGATCGGCGACGGCGATCTCCATCGAGCCGTCGGCGCCGCGCGCCAGCCGCACCCGTACCGTCGAGGCGCCGGAGGCGTGCAGGGTCACGCCCTGCCAGGAGAACGGCAGTCCGCCCCGGCTGATGGAGCCGAGGTCACCGAATCCGGCGGCGTGCATGCCCGCGTCGAGCAGGGCGGGGTGCAGTCCGTAGGAGGTGGCGTCCGCGTCCTCGGGCAGCGTGACCTCGGCGAAGACGACGCCGTCGCCGCCTCGCCACACCGCGCGCAGGCCGCGGAAGACGGGCCCGTAGTCGAAGCCCAGCTCGGTGAAGCGGTCGTAGGAGCCCTCGATGTCGACGGGTTCGGCGCCGGCGGGTGGCCACTGCGCGGCGTCGAACGTGACCGTGGGGGCTCCGGGCCCCAGCACACCGCTCGCGTGCTGGAGCCACGGGGAATCGATGTCTCCCTCGGGGCGGGAGAAGACCGCGACGGATCGCCGGCCGGTCTCGTCGGGGGCTCCGACGGAGACCTGCACCTGTACGGCGCCCTGCTCGGGCAGCACGAGGGGCGCGGCCAGCGTGAGTTCGTCGACGCGCTCGCAGCCGACCTCGTCGGCGGCGCGTACGGCGAGTTCGAGGAACGCGGTGCCCGCGAACAGCACGCGTCCGCCGACGACGTGGTCGGCGAGCCACGGGTGGGTGTTCAAGGAGAGCCGGGAGGTGAACAGGAACCCGGCGGAGTCGGCGAGTTCGACCGCCGCGCCGAGCAGCGGGTGCTCCACGGTGCCCAGGCCGGCGGCGCGGACGTCACCGGTCGGGGCGGCGGGGCGCGGCCAGTAGCGCTCGTGCTGGAACGGGTACGTAGGCAGGTCCACGCGGCGGGCGCCGGTGCCCTCGAAGAGCGGCGCCCAGTCGACGGTCACACCGCTCACGTGCAGCCGCGCCAGCCCTGTGACCAGCGCGGACTCCTCCTCGCGGTCCTTGCGCAGCACGGGGACGGCGACCGCGTCGGGGGCGGTCTCGGCGACCATCGCGGACAGCACGCCGTCCGGGCCCAGTTCGAGGAAGGCGGTCACGCCCTGGTCGTGCAGGCGGCGTACGTTGTCGTGGAACCGCACGGCTTCGCGGACGTGCCGCACCCAGTACTCGGGGTCGGTCACGTCTCCCGTGGCGGCCACGGGAATCGAGGGGTCGTTGAAGGACAGGCCGCCGACGGCGGTGCGGAAGTCCTCCAGCATCGGTTCCATCAGGGGCGAGTGGAAGGCGTGGCTGACCTGCAGCCGCTTGGCCTTGCGGTCACCGAGCCGGGCGACGACCTCCGCGACCTCCGTCTCGTCGCCCGCGACCACCACGGCGGACGGGCCGTTGACCGCGGCGATCGAGACACGGTCGGTGAGATACGGCAGCACCTCCGCCTCGCTCGCCTGGACCGCCACCATCGCGCCGCCCGCGGGCAGCGCCTGCATCAGCCGGGCCCGCTCCGACACCAGCGTGCAGGCGTCCTCCAGCGACAGCACCCCGGCCACATGCGCGGCCGCGATCTCGCCGATGGAATGGCCCGCCAGCTGGTCCGGGGTGATCCCCCACGACTCCACCAGCCGGTAGAGGGCCACCTGGAGCGCGAACAGCGCGGGCTGGGTGTGACGGGTCTGGTTCAGCAGCTCCGCGTCCGCACCCCACATCACCTCGCGCAACTGCGGGTCCAGGTGGGCGAGTACGTCGTCCAGCGCGCCCGCGAAGACCGGGAAGCGGTCGTACAACTCCCGCCCCATACCGAGCCGTTGCGATCCCTGCCCCGAGAAGAGTACGGCGAGACCGGTCTCCGCGTTGGCGACGCCGGTGGCGAGTTCGGTGCCGTCGGGGAGTAGTACGGCGCGGTGTTCGAGGGCGGCGCGGGTGGTGGCGAGGGTGTGGCCGACGTCGACCGGGGAGAGGGTGGCGGCCGCGGTCGTGAGCCGGGCTCGCTGCGCCTGCAGGGCGGTGGCCGAGCGAGCGGAGACCGCCCACGGGACGATGCCGGGGGTGACGGTGGCTTCCTCGGCGGTGTCGGGCTGTGCCGGGGCCTGCTCGATGATGACGTGGGCGTTGGTGCCGCTGACGCCGAACGCGGACACTCCCGCGCGGGAGGGCCGGTCGGCGGCGGGCCAGGGCCGCGCGGAGGTCAGCAGCTCCACCTTGCCGGAGTCCCATTCGACGTTGGTCGACGGGGTGCCGACGTGGAGGGTCCGGGGCAGCAGTCCGTGCTGGAGGGCCATGACCATCTTGATGACGCCGGCGACACCGGCCGCGCCCTGCGGATGGCCGATGTTGGACTTGATGGAGCCCAGCAGCACCGGGTTCTCGCGGTCCTGGCCGTACGTGGCGAGTACCGCGCCCGCCTCGATGGGGTCGCCGAGCGTGGTGCCGGTGCCGTGCGCCTCGACTGCGTCCACGTCGGCGGCGGACAGGCCGGCGTTGGCCAGCGCTTTGCGGATCACGCGCTGCTGCGACGGCCCGTTCGGCGCCGTAAGGCCATTCGACGCTCCGTCCTGGTTGACGGCCGAGCCGCGCACCACGGCCAGGATCCTGTCCCCCGCGCGCCGCGCGTCGGAGAGGCGCTTGAGCACCAGCACGCCGACGCCTTCGGCCCAGCCGGTGCCGTCGGCGTCGTCGGAGAACGCCTTGCAGCGGCCGTTGCCGGCGAGACCGCCCTGGGAGGTGAACGCGGCGAACCCGGCGGGCGTCGTCATGACCGCGACGCCACCGGCGAGCGCCAGGTCGCACTCGCCGCCGCGCAGCGCCTGGGCCGCGAGGTGCAGCGCGACCAGGGACGAGGAGCAGGCGGTGTCGATGGTGACGGCCGGGCCCTCCAGGCCGAGCAGGTAGGAGATACGGCCCGACAGCACGCTCGCGGCGAACGCGGTGGTGGCGTAGAGACCGACGTCCTCGGCGGACCGGGCAAGCAGGTCGGCGTAGTCCTGGGAGGTGGTGCCCAGGAACACGCCGGTCTGGGTGCCCCGCAGCGAGGAGGCGTCGATGCCCGCCCGCTCCAGCGCCTCCCAGGAGGTCTCCAGGAGGAGGCGCTGCTGCGGGTCCATGACGACGGCTTCCCGCGGCGAGATCCCGAACAGTCCGGCGTCGAAGCCCGCCACGTCGTCCAGGAAGCCGCCCTCGGCGGTGGCGCTCGCCAGCGCCGCCGTGTCCCAGCCGCGGTCGGCCGGGAACGGGCCGATGACGTCGCGCCCCTCGGCCACCACCTGCCACAGGTCCTCCGGCGAGGCCACCCCGCCGGGGTACCGGCAGCCGATGCCGACGATCGCGATGGGCTCCACCGCCGCCGCGATCAGCTGCTGGTTCTGCTTCCGCAGCCGGTCGACCTCCTTCAGTGACGACCGAAGTGCCTCGACGTACTGGTTGGCAGAGGAGGTCATCGCGCTTCCTTCTGGGGGTCGGCCGTCAGTTCCCGGAGTTCTCGGTCGCCAGGCGCAGCAGTGCTTCGCCGTCGAGGTCGTCGATCGAGTCCGCCTCGGGATCAAGCACAACAGAATCAGTGCTCGTGATTTCCCCACTGTCTTGTGCAAGTTGGAGCACGAGATCCAGCAGGCCGGCCTTGCGCAGTCGGCTGATCGGGATCGAGGCGAGGGTCTCGCGGATGTGCGCCTCGGGATCGTCCGCCCGCTGCTCGCCCGTCTCGCCCAGCAGCTCGGTGCGGATGAACTGCGCCAGGGCCGCCGGGGTCGGGTGGTCGAAGACCAGGGTCGCGGGCAGCGCCACCCCGGTGGCCGCCTTCAGCCGGTTGCGCAGGTCGACGGCCATCACCGAGTCGAAGCCGACGTCGCGGAAGGCCCGGTTCGCCGAGAACGCGTCGGCCTCGTCGTAGCCGAGCGTCGCTGCGGCCTCGGCGCGGACCAGGTCGAGCAGGACCCGGCCGCGCTCGGACGCGGGCAGCGCGGCCAGCCGCTCCTTGAACCCGGAGTCGGACGGCTGCTGCGCCTCGGCTTCGGCCAGCCTGCGCACATCCGGGATGCCGTCGAGCAGCGGGCTGGGCCGCTGTGCGGTGAAGCTGGGCGCGAACTTCTCCCAGTCGGTGTTGGTGACGGTGAGCTGCGTCCGGCCGTCGGCGACCGCCTGCCGCAGTGCCCTGATCGCGAGCTCCGGCGCCATGGTGTGCAGGCCGCGGCGGCGCAGTTGCTCCGCGCCCTCGGCGTTCTCGGCGGCCATGCCGCTGTCCGCCCAGGCACCCCACGCGACGGACGTGGCCGCGAGGCCCAGACCGTGGCGGTGGTGCGCGAGGCCGTCCAGGTAGGCGTTGGCCGCCGCGTAGGCGGGCTGTGCCCCGCTGCCCCAGCTCGCCGCACCGGACGAGAAGAGGATGAACGCCTCGATCTCCGGGTTGTCCGCGGTGAGTTCGTGCAGGTTCCACGCGGACGTCGTCTTGGCCCGCAGCAGCCGGTCGAGCTGGTCGATGCCGAGCGCGTCGGTTGGAGCGTTGCCCTCGACGACACCGGCCGCGTGCACGACCCCCCTGAGCGGGTGCTCGGCCGGGATCTGCTCCAGCAGCGCGGCCAGCGCCGCCCGGTCGGAGGCGTCGCAGGCCGCGAGCGTGACCCGGGCGCCGAGCGCTTCGAGCTCGGCCCGCAGCTCCTGCGCGCCGGGCGCCGCGGCCCCGCGACGGCTGGTGAGGACGACGTGCTCAGCGCCGGCGTCGACGACCCAGCGGGCGACATGACCGCCGAGCGCGCCGGTGCCACCGGTGATGAGCACCGTGCCGCGCGGCTGCCACTCCTCGCCCCGCTGCCCACGCGGCGCGGGCACCAGCCGCCGACCGTGAACGCCGGAGGCGCGCACGGCGAGCTGATCCTCTCCACCCCCGTTGCTGAGCGCGGCGACCAGGCCCTCGGCGATACGGTCGTCGATCTCCTCGGGAAGGTCGACCAGGCCGCCCCACCGGTGCGGCAGGTCCAGGGCCGCGACCCGGCCGAGTCCCCACAGCGCCGTCTGGGCGGGGCTGGTGACCGTGTCGTCGGCGCCGGTCGTGACCGCTCCCCGGGTCACGGCCCACAGCGGCGCCGTGATCCCGGCGTCGCCGAGCGCCTGCACGAGCAGTACCGACAGCGCCAGGCCCGACGACGTGGCGTCGAACCCGGGGTACGGCCGGTCGGCCGTACCGAGCAGGGACAGCACTCCGGCGGGCTCAAGACCGGCCAACCGGGCGGCGAGGGTTGCCCGTTCGGTGTCCGGTGCGACATCGATGCGTACGACGTCGGCGCCGAGCGGCGCGAGCACGGACTCGGTCCATGCCTTGTCGGCCTGGTCCGCCCCGTCGATGCCGGCCGGAACGAGGGCGAGCCAGGTCCCCGTGATACCGGCGACGGGGACACCGCGCAGCCGCTCCCAGGAATCCTGGTACCGCCACGAGTCCACGGTGGACTGGGCCTTCTGCCGCCCACGCCATGCGGACAGCGCGGGCGCCACGGCCGCCGCCGCGTCCGGGTCCACATCAAGCGCGGAAGCGAGGTCACCGCTGTCGACGAGGGTCCAGAACTCGGCGTCGACCGGGTCGGCCGCGCCCGAGCTGACGGCCGCCTTGGGCCAGTAGCGCTGGCGGTCGAAGGCGTAGGTGGGGAGGTCGATGCGGCGGGCTCCGGTGCCTTCGTAGAACACCTGCCAGTCGACCTCGATGCCCGCGGCCCATGCCTCGCCCAGGGAGAGGGCGAACCTGGTCGGGCCGCCCTGGTCCCGGCGCAGGGAACCGACCGCGACGACGTCCGCCGCGCCGTGGTCGTCGGCGGTGGACTGCAGCGGCATGGTCAGCACCGGGTGGGCGCTGGACTCGACGAACACGCGGTAGCCGTCGTCGATCAACGCGCGGGTGACCTTCGCGAACTCGATCGGCCTGCGGGCGTTCAAGTACCAGTACTCCGGGCCCAGTTCCGTCGTGTCGATCCGCTCACCGGTCACCGCCGAGTAGAACGGGATACCGGCCGACCGGGGGGTCGTCTCCGCCAGCATCTCCAGCAGGCGTTCGCGCAGCGGCTCCACCTGCGGGCCGTGCGACGCCACCGTCGAAGGCACGATCCGCGCCCGCTCACCCCGGCCCACGCACACGTCCACGAACTCGCCCAGCTCAGCCTCCGGACCAGCCACCGTGCAGGCGTTCGGGCCATTGATCCCGGCCACCGACAACCCAGCCCAGCGACCGATGAGTTCACGCACCGCCTCGACCGGGAGCACCACCGAGGCGACCGCGCCCCGGCCGACCAGCTCGTCCGCGAACAGCTGGCTGCGCAGCACCACGATCCGCACGGCATCCTCAAGGCTCAACGCACCCGCCACGAAAGCCGCCGCGATCTCACCCTGCGAATGACCCACCACCGCGCCCGGCTCCACACCGAACGACCGCCACGTCTGCGCCAACGACACCATCACCGCGAACAACACCGGCTGCAGAATCTCGATGCGCTCCAGCAGCTCCGCATCACCCCGCAGCACATCGATGACCGACCAGTCCACGAAGGAACCGATCACCCGATCGCACTCGGCCATCCAGTGCGCGAACACCTCGGAGGAGTCGAGTAGTTCGACCGCCATACCGGCCCACTGCGAGCCCTGCCCGGGGAACACGAACACCGGACCGGGGCCGGCCTCACCGGCCACACCCCGCACCAACTGCCCGCCAACCAGAACCGCCCGGTGATCAAACACCGACCGCCCCAGCAGAGACCACCCGACATCGACGCTGTCGGCCCCAAGAGCCTCCAACCGCGCAACCTGAGCATCCAACGACCGCTCAGACCGCGCCGACACCACCCACGGAACCCCAAGCCCCGAAGGCACCGGCTCAGCAACAGCCTCCTCGGAGCCGACGGCGGCCGCCTCCAGGATCAGATGCGCGTTCGTCCCGCTGATACCGAACGACGACACACCCGCCCGACGCGGACGCTCCCCACCGGGCCACTCCACCGCCGACGTCAACAACTCCACCGAACCCGCAGCCCAATCCACATGCGACGACGGCTCGGTGACATGCAACGTCCGTGGCAGCACTCCGTGTTGCAGGGCCAGCACCATCTTGATGACACCGGCGACGCCGGCGGCGGCCTGGGTGTGGCCGATGTTGGACTTCACGGAGCCGAGCAGGAGGGGCTGTTCGCGGTCCTGGCCGTACGTGGCCAGCAGGGCCTGCGCCTCGATCGGGTCGCCGAGCGACGTCCCCGTACCGTGCGCCTCCACCGCGTCCACATCCGCAGTCGAAAGACCGGCCGAAGCCAGCGCCTGCCGGATCACCCGCTGCTGCGACGGACCATTCGGCGCCGTCAGACCATTCGACGCACCATCCTGATTCACCGCAGACCCACGCACCACCGCCAGCACCCGATGCCCGTTGCGCACCGCATCCGACAGCCGCTCCATGACCACCATGCCGACGCCCTCGGACCAGCCCGCGCCGTCGGCGTCGTCGGAGAAGGCCTTCGAGCGGCCGTTCTTGGCGAGGGCGCCCTGGCGGGTGAGTTCGGCGAAGGCGAGCGGGGTGGTCATGATGGTCGCGCCGCCGGCGACGGCGAGCGTGCACTCGCCGCCACGCAGCGCCTGGGTGGCCAGGTGGATCGCCACCAGGGACGCGGAGCAGGCGGTGTCGACGGTGACGGCCGGGCCCTCGAAGCCGAAGGTGTAGGAGAGGCGGCCGGAGATCACGCTCGCCGCGAGACCGGTGGCGGCATGGCCCTCGGTGTCCTCGGCGGAGTTGGTGAGCAGCGTCGCGTAGTCCTGGCCGTTCGTGCCGACGAACACGCCGGTCGGGGTGGATCGCAGGGAGTCCGGGTCGACGCCGACGCGCTCCAGTGCCTCCCAGGTCGTCTCCAGCAGGAACCGCTGCTGCGGGTCCATCGCCAGCGCCTCGCGCGGGGCGATGCCGAAGAACGCGGGGTCGAAGTCCGCGCTGCCGTCGAGGAATCCGGCCTCGCTGGTGACGCTCGTCGCCAGCACCGACTCGACGTCCCAGCCGCGGTCGGTCGGGAACGCGCCCATGCCGTCGCGTCCCTCGACCAGCATCTCCCAGAACTCCTCGGGCGTCGTCACCCCGCCGGCGAACCGGCAGGACATGCCGACGATGGCGATCGGCTCGTCGTCGCGCACGGGACCGCGGGCGACCACGGCGGCGTCGGCGGCGACTCCGAGCACCTCGTGGAGCAGGTGCTCGGCGAGCGCGCGGGGCGTCGGGTAGTCGTAGACGAGGCTCGCGGGCAGGTTGCGCCCGGTTGCCGTGCCCAGCTTGTTGCGCAGTTCGACGGCGGTGAGTGAGTCGAAGCCGAGGCCGCTGAAGGGCTTGGTGACGCCCACGGCGGACGGGCCGGCGTAGCCGAGCACTGCCGCGACGGCCGTGCGGACGACGTCGAGCATCACGTCCAGCGGCTCGTCCGCGTCCTGCAGCCTGGCGAGCAGGCCGGCGTCGCCGCGCGGCTCGCGTGCCCGGCTCGCGGCCGCGGGCACGGCGTCCGGCAGGATCGCGATGCCGATGGTCGCGTCGGGTTCGCCGACGGCCCGCCACATCGCCTCCACGGCGAGGGCGGGGTTCATGGCGAGGCCCTGCAGGTCGGCGCCGACACCCTCCCCTGCGGCCATGCCGGCTCCGGCCCAGGCGCCCCAGGCAATGGAGGTCGCGGCGTGGCCGTCGGTCCGGCGCCGGGTGGCGAGGGCGTCCAGGACGGTGTTGGCGGCGGCGTAGTTGGCCTGGCCGGGGTTGCCGATCGCGCCGGCGAGGGACGAGAACAGGACGAACGCATCGAGGTCCAGCTCGCGCGTCAGCTCGTCGAGGACGAGCGCGGAGGCGACCTTGGCGCGGAACACGTCCGCGAACCGCTGCGGCGTCAGCGACTCGATCACTCCGTCGTCCAGCACACCGGCGGTGTGCACGACGGCGGTGAGTCCGGGCAGGTCGGCGAGGAGGGCGCGGACGGCGTCGCGGTCGGCGACGTCGCAGGCCACCACGTCGGCCCGTACGTGCTCGCGCAGTTCGTCCCGCAGCGCGGCGGCGCCGGGCGCGTCCAGGCCCCGGCGGCTGGCCAGAACGACCCGCTCCACGCCCCGCTTGGCGAGGTCACGGGCGACGTGCGCGCCGAGCGCGCCGGTACCGCCGGTGATCAGGACGGTGCCGGTCGGCTGCCAAGCCGTACCGGCCGGGCGCGGTGCCTTGCCGTATCGGCGGGCGAAGACGCCTTCGGGTCGGACGGCCACCTGGTCCTCGTCGCCCGTGAGTACGGCGGCGAGCAGCTCGGGTGCACCCTGTACGTCGACCAGGCCGCCCCACTGAACGGGCAGTTCGAGCGCGGCGACGCGGCCGAGGCCCCAGACAGCGCTCTGTCCCACGTCGGCGATCGGCTCGCCCGCGACCGAGACCGCGCCGCGTGTGACCGCCCACACCGGGGCGGCGATGCCGCGGCGCGCCAGCGTCCGGACGAGTTCCAGCGTGCCGGACACGCCGGCCGGGACACCGCCCGCGTCGGTGCCGTCCGACAGTGCCAGCAGCGAGACGACGCCGTCGTACGGCGTTTCGGGCAGTTCCTCGACGATCGTGCCGCCGACCGCCGCGGCGACCTCGACGGCCCACGCGTCGTCGGCCAGACCGGCCGGCACCACGACCAGCCAGGTGCCGGTGACCGAGCCCGTCGGCGTGACCGGAGTCCAGGACTCGCGGTGCCGCCAGGAGTCCACGGCGGGCTGCGCGGAGGCGGTGGCCTCCAGCAGCGTCGGCCAGTAGCGCTCGTGCTGGAAGGCGTACGTCGGCAGGTCCACGCGGCGGGCGCCGGTACCGGCGAACAGCGGCACCCAGTCCACGGTCACGCCGCTCACGTGCAGCCGCGCCAGGCCTGTGATCAGCGCGGACTCCTCGTCGCGGTCCTTGCGCAGCACCGGGGTGATCACGGCATCCGGGGCCGTCTCGGCGACCATCGCGGACAGCACACCGTCAGGGCCGATCTCCAGGAACGCCGTGGTGCCCGCCTCGCGCAGCGCCGTGACGTTGTCGTGGAACCGCACCGCCGCACGGACATGACGGACCCAGTAGTCGGGGTCGGTCACGTCACCCGTCGTCACGACCGGGATCGCCGGCTCGTGGAACGTCAGGCCGCCGACCACCGCACGGAAGTCGTCCAGCATCGGTTCCATCAGCGGCGAGTGGAAGGCGTGGCTGACCGGCAGCCGCTTGGTCCTGCGGTCGGCGAAGTGTTCGGCGATCCGCTCGACCTCGGCCGCGTCGCCCGCGATCACCACGGACGTCGGCCCGTTGACGGCCGCGATCGACACACCGTCGGTGAGATGCGCGGCGGCTTCCTCCTCCGTGGCCTCGATCGCCAGCATCGCGCCGCCCGCGGGCAGCGCCTGCATCAGCCGGGCCCGCTCCGACACCAGCGTGCAGGCGTCCTCCAGCGACAGCACCCCGGCCACATGCGCGGCCGCGATCTCACCGATGGAATGGCCCGCCAGCTGATCGGCCCGCACACCGAGCCACTCCGTCAGCCGGTAGAGGGCCACCTGGAGGGCGAACAGCGCGGGCTGGGTGTGACGGGTCTGGTTCAGCAGCTCCGCGCCCGCACCCCACATCACCTCGCGCAACTGCGGGTCCAGGTGGGTGAGTACGTCGTCCAGCGCGCCCGCGAAGACGGGGAACCGCTCGTACAACTCCCGGCCCATGCCCAGCCGTTGCGCCCCCTGCCCGGAGAACAGGAACG
The DNA here is from genome assembly GCF_030499515.1 of Streptomyces sp. DT2A-34. Taxonomy (NCBI): domain Bacteria; kingdom Bacillati; phylum Actinomycetota; class Actinomycetes; order Kitasatosporales; family Streptomycetaceae; genus Streptomyces; species Streptomyces sp. DT2A-34. The sequence continues at coordinate 525,526 of NZ_JASTWJ010000001.1, forward strand.
CGAGCTGCTGCTCGGTGGCCTCGCCCCGGGCGATCTCCGCTCCGTCCGCGAGGACCACCCGGTGCTCGAACCGGCTACGACCGGTGGCGAGGGAGTAGGCGATGTCGAGGGGACCGGCATCGACCGCGGCGAGGCGGGCGACCTGGTCGGCGAGAGCCTGCTCGGTGCGGCCCGACACGAGGACCGGGACGACACCCGGCGTCACGCGCACCGGCTCATCCGGCTCCGGGGCGGACTCCGGCGCCTGCTCGATGATCACGTGCGCGTTGGTGCCGCTGACGCCGAACGACGACACCCCGGCCCGGCGGGCGCGGCCGGTGGCCGGCCAGTCACGGCGTTCGGTGAGGAGTTCGACGCTGCCGGTCCCCCACTCGACGTTGGTGGACGGCGCGTCGACGTGCAGGGTGCGGGGTACGACTCCGTGCCGGAGCGCCATGACCATCTTGATGACGCCGGCGACGCCGCCGGCCGACTGCGGGTGGCCGATATTGGACTTGATGGAGCCCAGCAGGACCGGTGTCTCGCGGTCCTGGCCGTACGTGGCGAGCACCGCGCCCGCCTCGATGGGGTCGCCGAGCGTGGTGCCGGTGCCGTGCGCCTCGACCACGTCGACGTCGCCCCCGGAGAGCCCGGCGTTGGCGAGGGCCTGCCGGATCACCCGCTGCTGCGACGGCCCGTTCGGCGCCGTCAGACCATTCGACGCACCGTCCTGGTTGACGGCCGAGCCGCGCAGAACGGCGAGGACTTCGTGGCCGTTGCGCCGGGCGTCGGACAGGCGCTCCAGCAGGATCACGCCCGCGCCCTCGGACCAGCCGGTGCCGTCGGCGGCGTCGGCGAACGCCTTGCAGCGGCCGTCGGGGGCGAGACCTCCGGTGGCGGTGAAGGCGGAGTAGGCGTTCGGCGTGGTCATCACCGCGACACCGCCGGCGAGCGCGAGGTCGCACTCGCCGCTGCGCAGCGCCTGCGCCGCCCAGTGCATCGCGACCAGCGACGACGAGCAGGCGGTGTCGACGGTGACGGCCGGGCCCTCCAGGCCGAGCAGGTAGGAGATACGGCCGGACAGCACGCTCGCGGAGAACGCGGTGGTGGCGTAGGGGCCGGTCTCCTCCACCGAGCGGTTCAGCAGCGACTCGTAGTCCTGTCCTGTCGTACCGACGAAGACACCGGTGGGACTGCCCTTGAGCGTGACCGGGTCGATGCCCGCACGCTCCAGCGCCTCCCAGGAGGTCTCCAGGAGCAGACGCTGCTGCGGGTCCATGACGACGGCCTCACGCGGCGAGATCCCGAAGAAGCCGGCGTCGAAGTCCGCGACGGCGTCGAGGAATCCGCCCTCGAACGTGGCGCTGGCCAGGCTGTCCAGGTCCCAGCCACGGTCGGTGGGGAAGCCGGAGACGGCGTCGCGGCCGTCGGACACGAGCTGCCACAGCTCCTCCGGCCGGGTGACGCCACCGGGGTAGCGGCAGCCGATGCCGACGATCGCGATCGGGTCGTCGGAGGCGGCCGTGGCGGCACGCACCTCGGCGGGGGCGTCGGTCCTGCCGAAGAGTTCCTCCCGCAGGTAGCCCGCCAGCGCGGTCGCGGTCGGGTGGTCGAACACCACGGTCGTGGGCAGCGGCAGGCCGGTGACGGCCTTGAGCTTGTTGCACATCTCGACGGCGGTCACCGAGTCGAAGCCCAGCTCGCGGAAGGCCCGCCCGGCCGGCAACGTGTCGGTCTCCGCGTAGCCCAGGGTCTTGGCGGCCTCGGTGCGCACGAGGTCGAGCAGGGCCCGGTCGCGCTCCACGGCGGACAGCGCGGAGAGCCGCTGTTTGAGGGCCGACTCGTCCCGTTCCACCGGGCTGTCGGCGAGGGCCTGGCGTACTTCCGCGATGCCGTTGAGCAGGGGGCTCGGCCGCTCGGCGGTGAAGCTCGGGGCGAACGTCGCCCAGTCGATGTCGGTGACGGTGAGCTGCGTCTGGTCGTCGGCGACCGCCTGCCGCAGCACGGCCATCGCCAGCTCGGGCGCCATCGACCCGATGCCACGGCGGGCCAGCTCGTCGTACAGGCCGTGGTCGGCGGCCATGCCCGCGTCGGCCCACGCACCCCACGCGATGGACAGGGCGTGGCGGCCCTGGGCGCGGCGCAGTCGGGCGAGCCCGTCGAGGTAGGCGTTGGCGGCCGCGTAGGCGGGCTGTCCGCCGCTGCCCCAGCTCGCCGCGCCGGACGAGAACAGGATGAACCTGGCGTCCGGCGCCAGCTCGTGCAGGTGCCAGGCCGCCGCCATCTTGGCGTCCAGGATGCCGGTGACGGCGTCGAACGACAGCTCGCCGACCGGTGCGTCACCCGTGCCGACGCCCGCCGCGTGCACGACGACGGTCAGGTCGTCGACACCGTTCACGACGGCTTCGAGCGCGGCGCGGTCCGCCGCGTCGCAGGCCTCGATCGTCACCCGGGCACCGAGCGCCTCCAGTTCGGCCCGCAGCTCCTGCGCACCGGGCGCCGCGGCACCGCGGCGGCTGGTCAGTACGACGTGCTCGGCTCCGGCCTCGACCAGCCAGCGGGCGACATGGCCGCCCAGCGCGCCGGTTCCGCCGGTGATCAGAGCGGTGCCGGTGGTGCGGAACTCCGGCCCGTTCTGGGCCGTGGCCCGCACCAGGCGTCGGGCGAAGACACCGCCCTGCCGGACGGCGACCTGGTCCTCGGTGCCGGTGAGCACCGCCACGAAACGCGTCGCGGCCCGGTCGTCCATCTCCTCCGGCAGGTCGATCAACCCGCCCCAGCGGTACGGCAGTTCGAGTGCGGCGACCCGGCCGAGTCCCCACAGCGCGGTCTGCGTCGGGTGCGCGACCTCGTCGTACACCGCCTGCCGGGTGACCGCCCACACCGGCGCGGAGATGCCCGCATCGGCCAGCGCCTGCAGCAGCGTGACAGTCAGGGCGAGACCGGTCGGGTGGTCCGGCGTACCGATGAGGCCGGTCAGGGCCACCACTCCGCTCGGCGCGACCGCGAGGTCCACCAGCCGGGCGGCGAGTCGGTCCCGGTCGGCATCCGCGTCGACCTCGACCCGTACGACGTCCGCGTGCGCGCCGACGGCCGCGATCACGTCGGCATCGGTCACGCCGGCCGGGGTGACGACGAGCCATGTCCCGGACGGCGTCCCGGACACCGTGACGGGCGCCCACTGGTCGCGGTAGCGCCAACCGCCGATGGTGGAACGGGCCTTGCGCTGGGCACGCCAGGTCCGCAGCGTGTCGGCGAGCGTTTCGTCGGTGATGCCGATGGTGTCCAGCTCGCCGTTGTCGACGAGGGTCCAGAACTCCGCGTCGACGGGGTCGCTCTCGGCCGCACCCGGTCGCAGGGGTTCCGGCCAGTAGCGCTGGCGGTCGAAAGCGTAGGTGGGGAGGTCGATGCGGCGGGCTCCGGTGCCTTCGTAGAACACCTGCCAGTCGACCTCGATGCCCGCGGCCCACACCTCTCCGAGGGAGAGAGCGAACCTGGCCGGGCCACCCTGGTCCCGGCGCAGGGAACCGACCGCCACGACATCCGCCACGCCATGATCATCCGCGGTGGACTGCAGCGGCATCGTCAGCACCGGATGCGCACTGGACTCGACGAACACGCGGTAACCGTCATCGATCAACGCCCGGGTGACCTTCGCGAACTCAATCGGCCGACGGGCATTCAAGTACCAGTACTCCGGCCCCAGTTCGATCGTGTCGATCCGCTCACCGCTCACCGCCGAGTAGAACGGGATACCCGCCGACCGGGGAGTCGTCCCCGCCAGCAGCTCCAGCAGACGCTCCCGCAACGGCTCCACCTGCGGACCATGCGACGCCACCGTCGAAGGCACGATCCGCGCCCGCTCACCCCGGCCCACACACACATCCACGAACTCGCCCAGCTCAGCCTCCGGACCAGCCACCGTGCACGCATTCGGACCGTTGATCCCGGCCACCGACAGTCCCGGCCAGGCCTCGATCAGTAGACGGACTTCCTCCACCGGCAGCGCCACCGAAGCGACCGCACCACGGCCGACGAGTTCGTCCGCGAACAGCTGACTGCGCAGCACCACGATCCGCACGGCATCCTCAAGGCTCAACGCACCCGCCACGAAAGCCGCCGCGATCTCACCCTGCGAATGACCCACCACCGCGCCCGGCTCCACACCGAACGACCGCCACGTCTGCGCCAACGACACCATCACCGCGAACAACACCGGCTGCAAGATCTCGATGCGCTCCAACAGCTCCGCATCACCCCGCAGCACATCCACGACCGACCAGTCCACGAAGGACCCGATCACCCGGTCGCACTCGGCCATCCAGTGCGCGAACACCTCGGAGGAATCCAGCAGTTCGACCGCCATCCCCGCCCACTGCGAGCCCTGACCGGGGAACACGAACACCGGACCAGGGCCGGCCTCACCGGCCACACCCCGCACCAACTGCCCGCCAACCAGAACCGCCCGGTGATCAAACACCGACCGCCCCAGCAAAGACCAGCCCACATCGACGCTGTCGGCCCCAAGAGCCTCCGACCGCGCAACCTGAGCATCCAACGACCGCTCAGACCGCGCCGACACCACCCACGGAACCCCAAGCCCCGAAGCCACGGCACCGGACTCCGCCGACACCTCGGGGACAGCCGCCTCCAGGATCAGATGCGCGTTCGTCCCGCTGATACCGAACGACGACACACCCGCCCGACGCGGACGCTCCCCACCGGGCCACTCCACCGCCGACGTCAACAACTCCACCGAACCCGCAGCCCAATCCACATGCGACGACGGCTCGGTGACATGCAACGTCCGCGGCAGCACCCCGTGCTCCAGGGCCTTGATCATCTTGATCATGCCGGCAACACCCGCCGCCGACTGGGTGTGCCCGATGTTGGACTTCACGGAGCCCAGGTAGAGCGGTACATCACGGTCCTGGCCGTACGTGGCCAACAGGGCTTGCGCCTCGATCGGGTCGCCGAGCGACGTCCCCGTACCGTGCGCCTCCACCGCGTCCACATCCGCAGTCGAAAGACCGGCGGAAGCCAGCGCCTGCCGGATCACCCGCTGCTGCGACGGACCGTTCGGCGCCGTCAGACCATTCGACGCACCGTCCTGATTCACCGCCGAGCCCCGCACCACGGCCAGCACCCGATGCCCGTTGCGCACCGCATCCGACAGCCGCTCCAGCACGACCATGCCCACGCCCTCGGAGAACCCGGTGCCGTCGGCGTCGTCGGAGAAGGCCTTCGAGCGGCCGTCCGCCGAGACGCCGCGTTGGCGGGAGATCTCGACGAAGGTGGCCGGCGTCGACATGATCGCGACGCCGCCGGCGAGGGCGAGGTCGCACTCGCCCTGTCGCAGGGACTGCACGGCGAGGTGGGTGGCGACCAGCGACGACGAGCACGCGGTGTCGATGGACACGGCGGGGCCTTCCAGGCCGAGCACGTACGAGACGCGGCCCGAGGCGACGGAGGGGGAGCTGCCGGTGCCGTGGTAGCCCTCGAACTCGGTGCCGAGGAGCTGGGCGTAGTCGTTGTACATCACGCCGGCGAACACCCCGGTCGCGCTGCCGCGCAGCGAGAGCGGGTCGATGCCGGCTCGTTCCAGGGACTCCCAGGACGTTTCCAGCAGCAGGCGCTGCTGGGCGTCGGTGGCGAGGGCCTCACGGGGTGACATGGCGAAGAACGCCGGGTCGAACTCGCCCGCGTCGTGCAGGAATCCGCCGAGGCGGGTCGCGGAGGTGCCGGTCTCGGCGTCGGCCGCGAACAGGGCGTCCAGGTCCCAGCCGCGGTCGGCGGGGAACTCCGAGATGGCGTCGGTGCCGTCCAGGACGAGCTGCCACAGCTCCTCCGGGGTGGTGACCCCGCCGGGGAAGCGGCAGGCCATGCCGACGACGGCGATCGGGTCGTCGTCCACGGCAGTGTGCACGCGTACGGCCGCGGCCTGGTCGCTGCCGAACAGCTCGTCGCGCAGGAACTCGGCGAGCACGGCGGTGGTCGGGTAGTCGAAGACCAGTGTGGCCGGCAGCCGCAGCCCGGTGACGTTGCCGAGGCGGTTGCGCAGGTCGACGGCGGTCAGCGAGTCGAAGCCGAGGTCGCGGAAGGCCCGTGAGGTGTCGAACGTGGTGCCGTCGGCGTGGGCGAGGACGGCGGCGACCTGGGTGCGGACGATGTCGGTCAGCGCGTCGATCCGTTCGGCGTCGCCGAGCGGGCGCAGGCGCTGCACCAGGCCGGACGCGGCGGCCGAGCCGACGGCGGTGCGGCGGGTCCGGGTGCGGACGAGGCCGCGCAGCAGCGCGGGGACGTCTCCCTGGGCGCGCAGGGTCGCGAGGTCGAGGCGGGCGGGGAGCAGGACCGGTTCGGCGGTGGCGAGGGCAGCATCGAACAGGGCCGTGCCCTGCTCGGCCGACAGCGGCGGCATTCCGGCGCGCACGAGGCGTTCGCGGTCGGCTTCGGTGAGGGTGCCGGTGAGGCCGGCCGTGGAGTCCCAGGTGCCCCAGGCGAGCGAGACGGCGGGCAGACCGAGGGCGCGACGGTGCTCGGCGAGGGCGTCGAGGAAGGCGTTGCCCGCCGCGTAGTTGCCCTGCCCCGCGCCGCCGAGCAGTCCGGCGGCGGAGGAGAAGACGACGAACGCCGAGAGGTCCGCGGTGAGTTCGTGCAGGTGCCAGGCCGCGTCCACCTTGGGCCTGAGCACGGTGGCGAGCTGCTCCGGCGTCAGCGATTCGACGACGCCGTCGTCGAGCACGCCCGCGGTGTGCACGACGGAGCGGATCTCGTGCCGGGCCAGGAGGTCGGCGAGTGCGTCCCGGTCGGCGACGTCGCAGGCGACGACGTCCACGTGCGCGTCGAGCTCGGCGACCCACTCCGGGGTACGGCCGCTGCGGCTGGCGAGGACCAGGTCGCGGATGCCGTGCCGGTGGACGAGGTGCCTGGCGATGACGCCGGCGAGGCCGCCGGTGCCGCCGGTGACGAGCACCGGCCCCGCCCAGGCGATGTCGTCCTGTGCGGCGGCGGCGCGGGCGAGGCGAGGCGCGTACGCCTTGCCGTCGCGCAGGCGCAGTTGCGGCTCGTCGGAGGCGAGTGCCTGCGGCGGTACGGCGGCGAGGTCGGCGTCGCTGTCGCTGTCGACGCTGATGAGCTGGAACCGGCCGGGGTGCTCGGTCTGCGCGGAGCGCACCAGGCCCCACACCGCCTGCCCGGCGAGGTCTCCGTGGCGGGTGACGACGGCGAGCCTGCCGGGGCGTTCCTCGGCGATCCACTCCTGGAGCAGGCCGAGGACCCGGGTGGTGAGGGCATGCGTGGACCCGATCACGTCGTCGGGGTCGCCGGTGTCATCGGCGCCCAGGGCGTGTTCGACCACGACGTCGGCGACGTCGGCGGATGTGGCGTCGGGCAGCGTGACCTGCGTCCAGTCGACGCGGAACAGCGCGTCCCGGTGGATGTCGTCGAGCGGCGTCTGCGCGAGGGGGCGTACGACGAGGGACTCGACGGACGCGACGGGGCCGCCCTCGGTGTCGGCGAAGGTGAGCTCCATGCCGTCGGCCCGGGGGGTGAGGCGTACCCGGAGGGTCGTGGCGCCGGTGGCGTGCAGGGACACGCCCTCCCAGGCGAAGGGCAGTCCGGCGCCGTCGCGGGTGAGCAGCGCGGCGTGCAAGGCGGCGTCGAGGAGGGCAGGGTGGATGCCGAAGGTGCCGGGCTCCACCTCCTCGGGCAGCGCCACCTCCGCGAACACCTCGTCGCCGCGCCGCCACACGGCCTGCAGGCCCTGGAAGACGGGGCCGTACTCGAAGCCGAGGTCCGTGAAGGTGTCGTAGCAGCCTTCGATGTCGACCCGCTCGGCACCCGTCGGCGGCCAGACGGCGGCGTCGAAGTCGCTGGTGTACGCGCCGTCGCTCAGGGTGCCGGAGGCGTGTTCCGTCCACGGTGTGTCGTCGTCGGGGCGGGAGTGGATCGCGACGCGGTGGCGGCCGTTCTCCTGCGAGGTCTCCTGTGGGGTGACGGACACCTGGAGCTGGACGGCGTGGTCGAGGACGAGGGGCGCCGAGATGGTGAGTTCGTCGAGGCGGTCGCAGCCGACCTCGTCGCCCGCGCGGAGCGCGAGTTCCACGAATGCCGTGCCGGGCAGCAGCACCCGCCCGCCGACGGCGTGGTCGGTGAGCCAGGGGTGGGTGCCCGGGGACAGGCGGCTGGTGAAGAGCATGCCGTCGGCGCCGGCCAGGTCGACGGCCGCGCCGAGCAGCGGGTGCGCCACCGCGGTGAGGCCGAGGCCCGTCGCGTCGCCCGCGCCGGTCACGGTGGCCGGCCAGTAGCGCTGCCGCTGGAAGGCATAGGTGGGCAGGTCGACCGTCGTGCCGCCGGTGAACAGGTCGTCCCAGCGGACGGTCAGGCCGCGCACATGCGCCTGCGCCAGGGCGGTGAGGAGTTGTCGCCGGCCGCCCTCGCCGCGCCGCAGGGTGCCCAGGGCGACGGCGTCGACGCCCTCGGCCTCCAGGGTCTGCTCGATGCCGACGGTGAGGACGGGGTGGGCGCTCGGCTCGACGAAGAAGCGGTGGCCGTCGGCGAGCAGGGCGCGGGTCGCCCGCTCGAACTCCACGGTGTGGCGCAGGTTGGTGAACCAGTACTCGGCGTCGAGTCCCGCGGTGTCGATCCGGGTGCCGGTGACGGTCGAGTAGAACGGCACGTCACCGGTGCGGGGCGTGATCGGGGCGAGGTCGGCCAGGACGCGTTCGCGGATCTCCTCCACCTGCGGGGTGTGCGAGGCGTAGTCCACGGCGATCATGCGGGCGCGGATGTCCTCGGCCTGGCAGTCGGCGACGATCTCCTCCAGCGCGGCGACCTCGCCGGCGACGACGGTGGAGCCGGGGCCGTTGACCGCGGCCACGGCGATCCGGTCGCCGTACTTCTCGATGCGCGGCCGGATCCGGTCGGCGGGCAGCGACACGGACAGCATGCCGCCGCGCCGGGACAGCGCCTCGTCGACGGCCTGGCTGCGCAGGGCCACGATGCGCGCGGCGTCGTCGAGGCTCAGGGCTCCGGCGACGGCCGCGGCGGCTATCTCGCCCTGGGAGTGGCCGACGACGGCGTCGGGCTCGATTCCGTACGAGCGCCACACCTCCGCGAGGGACACCATCACCGCCCACAGCACGGGCTGGACGACGTCGACCCGTTCCAGGGACTGCTCCTCGCGCAGGACGTCGAGCAGTGACCAGTCCACGTACGGCCGCAGCGCCTCGGCGCACTCGGTGAGGCGGCGGGTGAACGCCTCGTGGGAGCCGAGGAGTTCACGGCCCATGCCGATCCACTGGGAGCCCTGCCCGGGGAACACGAACACGGTGCGGCCGCTGATGCCGGCCCGGCCGGTGACGGTGTCGTCCGGGCCGTCGCCGAGGACGACGGCGCGGTGCTCGAACGTCGTCCTGCCGTTCAGCGAGTGGGCGATGTCCAGCGGGTCGCCGTCCAGGCCCTTGATCCGTTCGAGCTGCTCGTGCAGCGCGGCCTCGGACTTGGCGGACACCAGCCGGGGGACGTCCCCGTCCGTGGGGCGCGGGGCCGGGGTTTCGGTGACGGTGGGGCCTTGCTCCAGGATGACGTGCGCGTTGGTGCCGCTGACACCGAACGACGAGACACCGGCGCGGCGGGGGCGGTCGGCCGCCGGCCACGCGGTCTGCTCGGTGAGCAGTTCGACGGAGCCCTCCTCCCAGTCGATGTGCGAGGAGGGTTCGGTGATGTGCAGGGTGCGCGGCAGCACACCGTGCCGCATCGCGAGCACCATCTTGATGACGCCGGCGACACCGGCGGCGGCCTGGGAGTGCCCGATGTTGGACTTCACGGAGCCCAGGTAGAGCGGAACGTCGCGGTCCTGGCCGTAGGTCGCGAGCAGGGCCTGCGCCTCGATCGGGTCGCCCAGCGGGGTGCCGGTGCCGTGTGCCTCCACGGCGTCCACGTCCGCCGTCGTGAGGCCGGCGGAGGCGAGGGCCTGGCGGATGACGCGCTGCTGCGAAGGCCCGTTCGGCGCCGTCAGACCATTCGACGCACCGTCCTGGTTGACGGCCGACCCGCGGACGACCGCGAGGATGCGGTGCCCGTTGCGCAGGGCGTCGGATTGCCGCTCCAGGACGAGCTGGCCGACACCCTCGGCCCAGCCCACGCCGTCGGCGGAGCCGGAGAACGCCTTGGAGCGGCCGTCCGCGGAGATGCCGCGCTGGCGGGAGAACTCGATGAACGTCGACGGCGTCGACATCACCGTCGCACCGCCCGCGAGCGCGAGGTCGCACTCGCCGCTGCGCAGCGACTGGATCGCCCAGTGCATCGCGACCAGCGACGACGAGCAGGCGGTGTCGATGGTGACCGCCGGACCCTCGAAGCCGAAGACGTACGACATCCGGCCCGAGGCCACACTGCCCGCGCTGCCCTGGCCCTGGTGGCCTTCGAGGTCACCGCCGCCGAGGAGGGACTGGTAGTCGTTGTACATCAGGCCGGTGAAGACGCCGGTCCGGCTGCCCTTCAGCGCGACCGGGTCGATGCCGGACCGCTCCAGCGCCTCCCACGCCGTCTCCATCAGCAGCCGCTGCTGGGTGTCCGTGGCCAGCGCCTCGCGGGGCGACATGCCGAAGAACTCGGGGTCGAAGAGCGCCGCGTCGTGCAGGAAGCCGCCCGAGCGGGTGTACGAGGTGCCCAGGTGGTCGGGGTCGGGGTGGTAGAGGGCGTCCAGGTCCCAGCCGCGGTTCGCCGGGAAGCCGCTGATCGCGTCGGTGCCGCCCAGCACCAGCTGCCACAGTTCGTCGGGGGTGGTGACGTCACCGGGGTAGCGGCACGCCATGCCGACGATCACGATCGGGTCGTCGTCGGCCGGGGTCGCCATGGCGACCGGCACGAGCGCGGCCGGTGCGTCGGTGCCGAACAGCTCGCCCTTGATGTGAGAGGCGAGGGCGGCGGCGGTCGGGTAGTCGAAGATCAGCGTGGCCGGCAGCCGCAGCCCGGTCGCCGTGCCGAGGCGGTTGCGCAGCTCGACCGCGGTGAGCGAGTCGAAGCCGAGGTCGGCGAACTGCTGCTCGGCGTCGACGGCGTGCGCTCCGGCGTGCCCGAGCACCCCGGCGATCTCGCCGCGCACCAGCTCCAGCAGCGCTTCGAGACGCTCGCCGTCCGCCCGCGCCGACAGCCGCGCCACCAGCGACACGGCCGTCTCGGACCCGGCGACCGAACGCTTGGCGCGGGTACGGATCAGACCGCGCAGCAGCGGCCGTACCTCGCCCCGGGCCCGCAGCACCGACAGGTCCAGGAGCGCCGGGACCAGAACGGCCTCGTCGCTCGCCAGTGCCGCGTCGAACAGCGCGACGCCCTGCCCGACGGTGATCGGCGGCAGCCCGGCGCGGCGCATGCGCTCGACGTCCGCCTCGGGCAGCGCACCCGCCATGCCGCCTTCCCAGGCGCCCCACGCCAGCGACAGCGCGGGCAGGCCGGCCGCCCGGCGGTGCTCGGCGAGGGCGTCGAGGAACGCGTTCGCGGCGGCGTAGTTGCCCTGGCCTGCGCTGCCGATGGTGCCCGCCACGGAGGAGAAGACCACGAACGCCGAGAGGTCCTCGGTGAGTTCGTGCAGGTGCCAGGCGGCGGCCTTCGGCGCGAACACCGTGTCCAGGCGATCGGGGGTCAGCGACTCGACGACCCCGTCGTCGAGGGTGCCGGCCGCGTGCACGACGGAGCGGACCGGGTGCTCCGCCAGCAGCGCGGCGAGCGCCTCGCGGTCGGCGACGTCGCACGCCACCACCGTGACGTCGGCGTCCAGCCCGTCCACCCACTCCGGCCGGCTGCCGCTGCGGTTGACCAGGACCAGGTCGCGGATGCCGTGATCGTCGACGAGGTGCCGGGCGACGATCCCGCCGAGGCCGCCGGTGCCGCCGGTGATGAGCACCGGCCCTTCCCAGGCGACCTCCCGCTCCCCCGCTGTGGCCCGGGCGAGCCGGGCGGCGCGCACCACGCCGTCACGGATGGACAGTTCGGGTTCGTCGATGCCGAGGGCCCGGGCGACGAGTTCGTCGGAGTCGGTGTCGGATTCAACGGTGCTGCTGTCGGTGTCGATGATGCCGAACCGGCCCGGGTGCTCGGTCTGTGCCGACCGCACCAGGCCGCGCACGGCCGCCCCGGCGAGGCACCCGGCGCCGGTGACGAAGACGAGCTTCTCGGGCCGCTCCTCGGCGATCCACTGCTGCATCGCTTCAAGCGCCCGCGCGGTCAGCCGACGCACCGACTCGACGACGCCTTCCTCGGCGACGGCGACGACGGGCTCGATGACGACCCCGGTCGCGGGCTCGACGGGCACATCGACGGGAACCCAGTCGACGCGGAACAGCGCGTCCCGCTCCGGACCCACGGCCCGCGCCGCCGCCGTGTCCTCCCGCACGACGAGCGCGTCGACGCTCGCGACCGGCGCGCCGGTGGTGTCGGCCAGCGCGATGGCGTACCCGTCGGCGCCCCGGGTCAGTCGCACCCGTACCGACGAGGCGCCGGTGGCGTGCAGCGACACGCCCTCCCACGAGAACGGCAGCCGGGCGCCGCCGTCGACGAGCAGCGCCGCGTGCAGGGCGGCGTCGAGCAGCGCCGGGTGCAGGCCGAAGCCCCGCACGTCGGTGCCGTCCGGCAGCGCGACCTCGGCGTACACGGTGTCGCCCGCGCGCCACACGGCACGCAGGCCCTGGAACAGCGGGCCGTATTCGAAGCCGAGGTCCGCGAACCGCTCGTACGCGCCGTCGACCTCGACGGGCTCGGCGGCCGGCGGCCACACGGTCGTGTCGAAGTCGCTGCCGCCCGTCCCGACGGCCAGCGTGCCCGTCGCGTGCGGCGTCCAGGGCCCGTCGGCGTCGTCCTCGGGCCGCGCATGGACGGTGAACGAACGGCGTCCGTCCACCTCCGCACCGACCCAGGCCTGCACCTGCACGGACCCGCGCGCGGGCAGCACCAGCGGTGCGGCGAGCGTCAGTTCCTCGACCCGGTCGCAGCCGACCTCGTCACCCGCGCACAGCGCCAGCTCCACCAGGGCGGCACCCGGCACGAACACCTCGCCGCGCACGGCATGGTCGGCGAGCCACGGGTGCGTACGCAGCGAGAGCCGCGACGTGAAGAGATGCCCGGCCGCTCCGGCGAGCTCCACGGCAGCGCCGAGCAGGGGGTGTTCGACGGATCCGAGACCGGCGGCGGCGACGTCCGTCCTGGGCGTGGGCTCGGGCCAGAAGTACTGGCGCTGGAAGGGGTAGGTGGGGAGGTCCACACAGTGGCCGCCCTCGTAGAACGGCGCCCAGTCGACGGCGGTGCCTGTCACGTGCAGGCGGGCCAGAGCGGTGACGAAGGCGGTCGCCTCGTCCAGGTTCTTGCGCTGGGCGGGCACGGCGTCCGCGACGAGCGCGGAGAGTACGCCGTCGGGACCGATCTCCAGGAACGCCTTCGCGCCCAACGCGGTGACGTGGTCGTGGAAACGGACCGTCTCGCGGACATGCCGCACCCAGTACTCCGGATCGGTCACATCACCACTGGCCATGAACGGGATCGCCGGGGCGTGGAAGGCGAGTTGGCCGACGACCGTGCGGAAGTCGTCCAGCATCGGCTCCATCAACGGCGAGTGGAAGGCATGGGAGACCTTCAGCCGCTTGGTCCTGCGATCAGCAAAGCCTTCGGCTATCCGCTCGACCTCGGCCTCATCGCCCGCGATCACCACGGAAGACGGGCCATTGACGGCGGCTATCGACACCAACTCGGTCAGCTGCGCGGCGACTTCCTCTTCGGTGGCCTCGATCGCCACCATCGCGCCCCCGGGCGGCAACGCCTGCATCAACGACGCCCGCGCCGACACCAGCCTCGCCGCATCCTCCAGGCTCAGGACACCCGCCACATGCGCCGCCGCGATCTCACCGATCGAATGACCGGCCACATGAGCGGCCTGCACACCGAAGGACTCCGCCAGCCGGTACAGCGCCACCTCGAAGGCGAACAACGCCGGTTGCGTGGAACCGGTCCGGTTCAGCAACTCCTCGTCCTCGCCCCACATCACCCCCCGCAGCGCCGGGTCGAGATGAGCGAGTACGTCGTCCAGAGCACGCGCGAACACCGGGAACCGCTCATACAACTCCCGGCCCATACCGAGCCGTTGAGACCCCTGCCCGGAGAACAGCACGGCCACGGGCTTCCCGCCGCCCGCCACTCCCCTGGCGATCTCCTCGCCGTCCAGCAGCACAGCCCGGTGCTCGAACAACGACCGCGCGGTCAGCAGGGAGAACCCGACGTCGGCGGCGGCGCCCTCAACGCCGTGCAGCGCCCCGACCTGCTCGCTCAACGCCTCGTCCGACTTGGCCGAGACGATCCACGGCACCGCGTGCGCAGGGCCGACCGCGGGCTCGGGGACGTCCGCCGCGGGCGCCTGCTCCAGGATCACGTGCGCGTTCGTCCCACTGACACCGAACGACGAGATACCGGCCCGGCGTACCCGATCCACCTCAGGCCATGGCGTGTCGGAGGTCAGCAGCTCCACCGCGCCCGCCGACCAGTCGACGTGCGACGACGGCGCGTCCACGTGCAGCGTCCTCGGCAACAACCCGTGGCGCATGGCCATGACCATCTTGATGACACCGGCGACACCCGCGGCGGCCTGGGTGTGCCCGATGTTGGACTTCACGGAGCCCAGCAGCAGCGGCCGGTCCGCATCGCGGTCCTGACCGAGCGTGGCGAGCAGCGCCTGCGCCTCGATCGGGTCGCCCAGCGTGGTGCCGGTGCCGTGTGCCTCGACGGCGTCGACGTCCGCGGTGGACAGACCGGCGCTCGCGAGAGCCTGCCGGATGACGCGCTGCTGCGACGGACCGTTCGGCGCCGTGAGCCCGTTGGACGCACCGTCCTGGTTGACCGCCGAGCCCTTGACGACGGCCAGGATCCGGTGACCGTTGCGGATGGCGTCCGACTGCCGTTCCAGTACGACGATGCCGGCGCCCTCGGCCCAGCCCACACCGTCGGCCGAGTCGGCGAAGGACTTGCAGCGGCCGTCGGCGGAAAGGCCGCGCTGGCGGGAGAACTCGATGAAGGTCGACGGCGTCGACATCACCGTCACACCGCCGGCGAGCGCCAGCGTGCACTCGCCGCTCCGCAGCGCCTGCGCGGCCAGGTGCAGTGCCACCAGGGAGGACGAGCAGGCGGTGTCGACGGTGACGGCCGGGCCCTCGAAGCCGAAGGTGTAGGACACGCGGCCGGAGGCGAAGGTGCCCGCGCTGCCCATGCTCTGGTAGCCCTCGAACTCCGAGCCGCTGATCAGCACCGAGTAGTCGGTGTACATGACGCCGGCGAACACGCCGGTGCGGCTGCCGTGCAGGGTCAGCGGGTCGATGCCCGTGCGCTCCAGTGCCTCCCAGGAGGTCTCCAGCAGCAGGCGCTGCTGCGAGTCGGTCGAGAGTGCCTCGCGCGGGGACATCCCGAAGAACGCCGGGTCGAACTCGCCCGCGTCGTGCAGGAAGCCACCGGACCGTGTGTACGAGGTGCCGGTGTGGTCGGGGTCGGGGTGGTAGAGCGCGTCCGCGTCCCAGCCGCGGTTGGTCGGGAAGCCGCTGACCGCGTCGACGCCGTCGGAGACGAGGCGCCACAGGTCCTCGGGGGAGGCGACGCCGCCGGGGTAGCGGCAGGCCATGCCGACGATGACGATCGGGTCGTGGGACAGGGCCGCCGTGGCCGCGGTGGACGCATCGGCCGCGGCGGGCAGGTCCGGCGTGGGCGCGTCGGTGCCGAACAGTTCGTCCAGGAGGTGGTCCGCCAGCGCGCCGGCGTTCGGGTAGTCGAAGATCAGGGTGCTGGACAGGCGCAGGCCGGTCGCGGTGGTGAGCTGGTTACGCAGTTCGACAGCGGTCAGAGAGTCGAAGCCGAGGCTCTGGAAGGCCCGGCCGGGGTCGATCTCGTCGGTGCCGACATGGCCGAGCACGGCCGCGACCTGGCCGCGCACCAGGTCCAGCGCGGCCTCGCGCCGTCCCTCGGCGGGCAGTGCGGCCAGCCGCTGCGCGAGGGACGCGGCGGTGTCCGAACCGGCGACCGCGCGCCGGGCGCGGACCCGGATCAGGCCGCGCAGGATCGGCGCGGCCTCGCCGCGTCCGCGCAGCACCGGCAGATCGAGGCGCACCGGCACCACGGCCGCCGTACCGGCCGCCGCACCGGCCTTCAGGGCGGCGTCGAACAGTTCGACGCCCTGCTCCGCGGTGATGCCGGGGATGCCGGTACGGGCCATGCGGTCGGCGTCGGCGTCGGCGCCGGACAGCATGCCGGCCAGCCACGGGCCCCACGCCAGCGAGGTCGCGGGCAGCCCGGCCGCCCTGCGATGTTCGGCGAGGGCGTCCAGGAACGTGTTGGCGGCCGCGTAGTTGCCCTGTCCTGCGGTGCCGAGGGTGCCGGCGACGGAGGAGAAGACGACGAAGGCGGACAGGTCGGCGGTGAGTTCGTGCAGGTGCCAGGCCGCGTCCACCTTGGGCGCGAGCACCGTGTCGACACGTTCGCCGGTCAGCGACTCCACGACACCGTCGTCCAGCACGCCCGCCGTGTGCACGACGGCCCGCACCTCGTGCCGTGCCAGCAGCGCGGCGACGGCGTCCCGGTCGGCGACGTCGCACGCCTCGACGACGACCCGCGCGCCCAGCGCCTCCAGCTCGCCGGTGTCCGCCTCCCCCCGGCGGCTGACCAGCAGCAGGTCACGCACGCCGTGGGCGGTGACGAGGTGGCGGGCGACGAGCATGCCGAGCCCGCCGGTGCCGCCGGTGATCAGCACCTGGCCGTCCCACTCGGGCCGGGTGCCCGCCGGGACGCCCGCCGGGGTGTCGGCCGGGAGGAGGCGGGTGAGGCGCGGAGCGGCCACCTCGCCACCGCGGATGCGTAGTTGAGGCTCATCGAGGCTCATGGCCCGGGCGACGAGTTCAACCGAATCCGAGTCGTAGTCGAGGTCGGTGTCGGAGTCGGAGTCGGAGTCGATGATGCCGAACCGGCCGGGGTGCTCGGCCTGCGCCGACCGCACCAGACCCCACGCGGTGGAGGCGGCCAGGTCACCGGCCCGGATGACGAACACCAGACGCTCGGGGCGCTCGTCGGCGAGCCACTCCTGGATCTTCGCCAGGACCCGCTTGGTGATCTCGTGCGCCGAGCCGACGACGTCGTCCGAAGGCGCCGAGAGGTGTTCGAGTACGACGTCGGCGGCGCCCTCGGTTGGCAGTTCGACCGGCGTCCAGTCGACGTGGAACAGCGCCTCGCGCGCGATCGAGGTGCCGAGGTCGCCGCTGGGCAGCGGGCGGGTGACCAGGGAGTCGACCGAGGCGACCGGGGCTCCGGTGCCGTCGGCGAGGGCCACGGAGACCGACTCGTCGCGGGTCCGGATCCGTACCCGCAGCGCGGTCGCGCCGGTGGCGTGCAGGGACACGCCCTGCCATGCGAAGGGCAGACCGCCGCCGGCCGGGCTCAACTCGGCGGCGTGCAGCGCCGAGTCCAGCAGCGCCGGGTGCAGTCCGTATGCCGCCGCGTCGGCGTCCGTACCGGGGCCGGTGCCTTCCGGCAGCGCGACCTCGGCGTACACGCTGTCGCCGAGCCGCCATGCCGCTCGCACGCCCCGGAAGGCGGGGCCGTAGGTGAAACCGGCGTCGGCGAAGCGCTCGTAGAACCCGTCCACGGGGACCGCTTCGGCCCCGGGCGGCGGCCACGGGGTCGCGTCGAAGTCGTCGTGGACGGTGCCCGCCGCGAGGAACCCGGTGGCGTGCTCCAGCCAGGGGGTGTCGGCGTCGAGCCGCGAGTACACCGTGACCGGGCGGCGCCCGGTGCCGTCCGGCGCCCCGACGGCGACCTGCACCTGGATCGACCCGCGCTCCGGCAGCACCAGCGGCACCGACAGGGTCAGCTCGTCCAGCCGGTCCAGGCCCACCTCGTCGCCGGCCCGCAGCGCCAGCTCGACGAAGGCGGTGCCGGGGAACAGCACCCGGCCCGCCACGACATGGTCCGCGAGCCACGGGTGCGTGCTCACCGACAGCCGCGAGGTGAACAGGGCACCGTCACCGCCCGCGACCTCGACCGCCGCGCCGAGCAGCGGGTGTTCGACGGCGGTCAGGCCCAGCCCGGAGGCGTCGACCGCGCGGCCGGAGGCAGAGGGCCAGTAGCGCCGACGCTGGAAGGGGTAGGTGGGGAGGTCCACACGGCGGGCGCCCTCGTAGAACGGCGTCCAGTCGACCGGGATACCGGTGACGTGCAGCCGGGCCAGAGCGGTGACGAAGGCGGTCGCCTCGTCCAGGTTCTTGCGCTGGGCGGGCACGGCGTCCGCGACGAGCGCGGAGAGTACGCCGTCGGGACCGATCTCCAGGAACGCCTTCGCGCCCAACGCGGTGACGTGGTCGTGGAAACGGACCGTCTCGCGGACATGCCGCACCCAGTACTCCGGGTCCGTCACATCCCCACTGGCGGTGAACGGGATCGTCGGCGTGTGGAAGGTGAGTTGGCTGACCGTCGTGCGGAAGTCGTCCAGCATCGGCTCCATCAACGGCGAATGGAAGGCATGGGAGACCTTCAGCCGCTTGGTCCTGCGGTCACCGAAGTGTCCGGCGATTCGCTCGACTTCAGCCTCGTCACCCGCGATCACCACCGAGGACGGCCCGTTGACGGCAGCAACGGACGCCAACTCGCCGATATGTTCGGCGACTTCCTCTTCGGTGGCCTCGATCGCCACCATCGCGCCCCCGGGCGGCAACGCCTGCATCAACGACGCCCGCGCCGACACCAGCCTCGCCGCATCCTCCAGGCTCAGGACACCCGCCACATGCGCGGCCGCGATCTCACCGATCGAATGACCGGCCACATGAGCGGCCTGCACACCGAAGGACTCGGCCAACCGGTACAGCGCGACCTCGAAGGCGAACAGGGCAGGCTGCGTATGACCGGTCTGGTTCAACGCCTCCTCGTCCTCGCCCCACATCACCCCCCGCAGCGCCGGGTCGAGATGAGCGAGTACGTCATCCAGAGCACGCGCGAACACCGGGAACCGCTCATACAACTCCCGGCCCATACCGAGCCGTTGAGACCCCTGCCCGGAGAACAGCACGGCCACGGGCTTCCCGCCGCCCGCCACCCCCCTGGCTATCTCCTCGCCGTCCAGCAACACAGCCCGGTGCTCGAACAACGACCGCGAGGCCAGCAAGGAGAACCCGATGTCAGCGGCGGCGCCCTCGGCACCCCGCACCGCCTCGACCTGCTCGCCCAACGCCCCCTCGGACTTGGCCGAGACAAGCCACGGCACCCCGTGCACAGGACCTGCCCCGCGCTCGGGCGCTTCCTCCGCGGGCGCCGCCTCCAGGATCACGTGCGCGTTCGTCCCACTGACACCGAACGACGAGATACCGGCCCGACGCGGGCGCCCCATCTCCGGCCAGGCCGTGGCGGACGTCAGCAGTTCCACCGCACCCGCCGACCAGTCGACGTGCGACGACGGCGCGTCCACGTGCAGCGTCCTCGGCAACAGCCCGTGCTGCATGGCGTACACGACCTTGATCACGCTCGCGACGCCGGCGGCGGCCTGGGTGTGGCCGATGTTGGACTTGACCGAGCCGATCAGCAGCGGGCGGTCGGCGTCGCGGTCCTGGCCGTAGGTGGCCATGAGGGCGTGGGCCTCGATCGGGTCGCCCAGAGCGGTGCCGGTGCCGTGTGCCTCGACCGCGTCCACCTCGGCGGCGGACAGGCCGGCCGAGGCGAGCGCCTGCCGGATCACCCGCTCCTGCGACGGACCGTTGGGCGCTGTCAGGCCGTTGGACGCGCCGTCCTGGTTGACCGCCGAACCCCGCACCACCGCCAGCACCCGGTGCCCGTTGCGCACCGCGTCGGAGAGGCGTTCCAGTACGAGTACGCCGGCGCCCTCGGCCCAGCCGGTGCCGTCGGCGGCGTCGGAGAACGCCTTGCAGCGGCCGTCGGCGGCGAGTCCGCGCTGCAGGGTGAACTCGACGAAGGCGTGCGGCGTGGCCATGATCGTGACGCCGCCGGCCAGGGCGAGGGAGCATTCGCCGCCGCGCAGGGCCTGGGAGGCGAGGTGCAGGGCGACCGAGGACGACGAGCAGGCGGTGTCGACGCTGACGGCGGGGCCCTGGAAGCCGAAGGTGTAGGACATGCGGCCGGAGAGGACGGATGCGATGAGGCCGGTGGAGGCGTGCCCGTCGCCGTCCACGGACACCAGGTCGGCGTAGTCCTGGCCGTTGGTGCCGACGAACACGCCGGTCTGGCTGCCGCGCAGCGCGGCCGGGTCGAGGCCGGCCCGCTCCAGTGCCTCCCAGGCCACCTCCAGCATGAGGCGCTGCTGCGGGTCCATGCCCAGCGCCTCACGCGGGGAGATGCCGAAGAAGTCGGCGTCGAAGTCGGCCGCCGTGCCGAGGAAGCCGCCCTCGGTGGCGAGGGAGGCACCGGAGCGCAACGTCTCCATGTCCCAGCCGCGGTCGGTGGGGAACGGGGAGAGGACGTCGCGTTCCTCGGCCACCACGCGCCACAGGTCCTCGGGGGTGCTGACACCGCCGGGGAATCGGCACGCCATGCCGACGATCGCGATGGGCTCGGTGCGGTCGCGTTCCAGTTCGAGGATGCGTTCGCGAGCCCGGCGCAGCTCGACGGTGACTCGCCTCAGGTAGTCGGCAACCTTGTCCTGCTGCTCTTCCTGCACTGGTCCGTCCTCATTTCACGCGGGCACAACAAGTCATGCGGGCACAGCAAGTCACGAAGGGTCGAGCAACTCGTCGTCGATGATCGACAGGAGGTCCTCGACGGAGGCGCTGTTGATGTCGTCCTCGGAGGAACGCGGCGCGGCCGGCGTGCGCAGGCTCGCGAGGACCTTTTCCAGGCGTTCCCGGACGGCGTCCTGGTCGGCGGCCGGCGCGGAGGGCAACGCCGCCTCCAGCCGGGTGAGTTCGGTCAGTGCCGAGCCGGTGGGTGCGGCGAGCCGGGACAGCAGGTGTTCGGCCACGGCGCGCGGCGTCGGGTGGTCGAAGACCAGCCCGGACGGGACCGGCAGGCCGGTGGCGGCCCTGATCCGGTCGCGCATCTCGACGGCGGTCAGCGAGTCGAAGCCCTGGTCGCGGAACGCCTTGTCGACGCTGATCGAGTCGACGCCGGGGTGTCCGAGGACGGCGGCGGCCTGGGTGCGCACCAGGTCGAGCACGGTGGCGGTCCGTTCGTCCTCGGGCAGGGCGGAGAGCCGGTCGGCGAGGGCGGGGGCCTCACCGGCCTGGTCCTCGTCCATGTCCGTGAGGGCCCGGTTGAACTCCGGGATCTCCGTCAGGAGGGGCGCGGGGCGGGCGGCGGTGAAGCCGGGGGCGAAGCGTCGCCAGTCCGTGCGGGTGACGGTCAGGACGGTCTCGCCGTCCGCGACCGCCTCGCTCAGCGCGGTCAGCGCGAGCCGCGGCTCCATCGGCAGCATGCCGTGTCGGCGCAGTTGTTCGGCCGTCTCGGGGTCGGCGGCCATGCCGGCGCCGTCCCAGGTGCCCCACTGGAGGGAGGTCGCGGGGTGTCCCTGGGCGCGGCGCAGTTGGGCGAGGCCGTCGAGGTAGGCGTTGGCGGCGGCGTAGGCGGGCTGTCCGCCGCTGCCCCAGGCTGCCGCGCCCGAGGAGAACAGGACGAACGCGTCGAGGTCCGAGGTGAGTTCGTGCAGGTGGCGGGCCGCGGTGAGCTTGGCGGTCAGTACGGCGTGCAGCCGCTCGGGGGTGAGGGAGGCGATGGGTCCGTCGCCGGTGTCGATGCCGGCGGCGTGCACGACCGCGGTGAGGCTGGGGATGCCGGCCAGCAGTTCGCGTACGGCTTCGCGGTCGGCGACGTCGCAGGCCCGTACGGTCACCTCGGCGCCGTACTCCGTCAAGCGGGCCACGAGCTCGTCGGCGCCGGGTGCCTGCGGGCCCCGGCGGCTGGCGAGGACGAGGTGCTCGGCGCCCCGGGCGGCCAGTGCCTCGGCGACCGCGCCGCCGAGTGCGCCGGTGCCGCCGGTGATCAGGACCGTGCCCGAGGGTGTCCATCCTCCGGTGCGGCCCGCGCGGGGTGCGGGTATCAGGCGGCGGCCGAGGACGGCGTCGCCGCGCACGGCCAGCTGGTCCTCGCCGAGCGGGTTGCCCAGGGCGGCGCGCAGTCCTCGCGCGTCGACGCTTTCGGGCAGGTCGACGAGGCCGCCCCAGCGCCGCGGGTGCTCCAGCGCGACGACCCGGCCGAGGCCCCAGAGCGCCGTCTGCGCGGGGTCGGTCACCGGGTCGCCGTCGCCGGTCGACACCGCGCCCCGGGTCACGGCCCACAGGGGCGCGGGGACGTCGGCGTCGCCGAGCGCCTGGACGAGTGCGAGGGTGGCGGAGAGGGCGTAGGGGGTGTCGTCGCCCGACGTCTGCGGGCCCGTGCCCAGCAGCGACACGACGCCCGTGCCGGGGAAGCCGCGCAGCCGCTCCGCGAGCGCCGTGCGGTCCGGCGCGCCGACCTCCAGGACCGTGGCGCCCAGGGCGTCCACGACCGCCGAGGTCCAGGCGTCCCGCTCCCCCGCCGGTACGACGACGAGCCACGCGCCGGGCACGTCACCTGGTGGCGGGGACAACCGGGTCCAGGACTCGCGGTAGCGCCAGCCGTCCAGAGCGGAACGGCCCTGCCTGCGGGAGCGCCAGGACGCCAGCGCGGGAGCCACGGCGGCGGCGGTGTCGGGGGCCAGGTCGAGCTCGGCGGCCAGGTCGCCGCCGTCGACGAGGTCCCAGAACTCCGCGTCGACCGGGTCGGCGGGGCGGGCGGCGGGCTCGGGCCAGTAGCGCTGCCGCTGGAAGGGGTACGTGGGCAGGTCGACGCGGTGTGCGTCGGTGCCGTCGAAGAGAGGCGCCCAGTCGACGTGCGTCCCGGCGGTGTACAGCCGGGCCAGGGCGGTCACCGCGGCGGCCTCCTCCGGGCGGTCCTTGCGCAGTAGCGCGACTACCGGCACGTCGTCGGCTGGGGCTGTGCCGGAGAGGTCGTCGAGCGCGTCACGTACCAGCGCGGACAGCACCCCGTCCGGGCCCAGTTCCAGGAAGGCCGTCGCGCCCTGGTCGCCCAGGGTCCGTACCCCGTCGTGGAAGCGGACCGTCTCGCGGACATGGCGGACCCAGTAGTCCGGCGAGGTCAGCTCGCCGGGCGCGGCGAGCCGGCCGGTCAGGTTCGACACCACCGGAATGCGCGGCTCGGCGGCCGGTACGTCGGCGACGGCGGCCCTGAAGTCCTCCAGCATCGGGTTCATCAAGGGCGAGTGAAACGCATGGCTGACCAGGAGACGCCTAGTCTTGCGGCCGGGGAACCGCTCGACGAGCGTGCGCACTTCGGCCTCGTCGCCCGCGACGACCAGCGAGCGGGGGCCGTTGACGGCGGCGATCGACACCAGGTCCGTCAGGTGCGGCAGCACCTCGTCCTCGGTGGCCTCGACGGCGACCATCGCGCCGCCGGCCGGCAGTTCCTGCATCAGCCGGGCCCGCGCGGACACCAAGCGGCAGGCGTCGGCCAGGGTGAACACGCCCGCGACGTGGGCGGCGGCGATCTCGCCGATGGAGTGCCCGGCGACGAAGGAGGGGGTCACCCCGAGGGACTCGACGAGGCGGTACAGCGCGACCTCGACGGCGAACAGGGCGGGCTGGGTGTGCCGGGTCTCGTTCAGCGCGTCGGCGTCATGGCCCCACATCACCTCGCTCAGCCCGGGGTCCAGTTCGGCGAGGGCGGCGTCGAACGCGGCCGCGAACACCGGGAACCGTTCGTACAACTCCCGGCCCATGCCCAGCCGTTGCGAGCCCTGTCCGGAGAAGAGGAGCGCGAGCTGCCGGTCCTGGGCCGTGCCGCGCGCGATCTCGGTGCCGTCGGCGAGCACCGCCCGGTGCTCCAGCGCGGTCCGGGTCGTCGCCAGCGACAGCGCCACGTCCAGCGGGGCCGCCTCCAGCGCGGCCAGGCGGTCGAGCTGGGTGTCGAGGGCTGGGGCGGTCCGGGCCGACACGACCCAGGGCACGACGGAGGGCGCAACCGAGGGCGCGTCCGCCGGATCGTCCGGCTCGGCCTCGGGCGCGGATGCGGAGGCGGGGGCCTCCTCCAGGATCAGGTGCGCGTTGGTGCCGCTGACGCCGAAGCCGGAGACGCCGGCCCGGCGGGGGCGGCCGGGGGCTGTCCACGCGGTGGGGGCGGTGAGGAGTTCGACGCCGCCCGTGCTCCAGTCGACGAGGGTGGAGGGGGCGGTGACGTGCAGGGTCTTGGGCAGGACGCCGTGGCGCAGGGCCAGCACCGTCTTGATGACAGAGGCGACGCCGGCCGCGGCCTGGGTGTGGCCGATGTTGGACTTGACCGAGCCGAGCCACAGCGGCCGGTCGGCGGGCCGGTCCTGGCCGTAGGCGGCGATGAGCGCCTGAGCCTCGATGGGGTCGCCGAGCGTGGTTCCGGTGCCGTGGGCCTCGACGGCGTCGATGCCGGAGGGGGTGAGTCCGGCGGCGGCGAGCGCCTGGCCGATGACCCGTTGCTGGGAGGGCCCGTTGGGTGCGGTCAGGCCGTTGGAGGCGCCGTCCTGGTTGACGGCGCTGCCGCGCAGCACGGCCAGCACGCGGTGTCCGTTGCGGCGCGCGTCGGACAGGCGTTCCAGTACGACGAGGCCGGCGCCCTCGGACCAGCCGGTGCCGTCGGCGCTGTCGCTGAACGCCTTGCAGCGCCCGTCGGCGGAGAGGCCGCCCTGCCGGGAGAACTCGACGAACGTGGCCGGCGTCGACATGACGGTGACGCCGCCGGCCAGCGCGAGGGAGCACTCGCCCTGGCGCAGTGAGCGTGCCGCCCAGTGCAGGGCCACCAGGGAGGAGGAGCAGGCGGTGTCGACGGTCACGGCGGGGCCCTGCAGGCCGAGGGTGTAGGCGATGCGACCGGAGACGACGCTGCCGGCGGTGCCGGTGGTCCAGTACCCCTCGGTGCCCTCGGGCGCGGCGGTCAGGCCGGTGCCGTAGTCGTGGTACATGACGCCGGTGAACACGCCGCCGTCGGTGCCGCGCAGCGTCGCCGGGTCGATGCCGGCGCGTTCCAGGGCCTCCCAGGACACCTCGAGGAGCAGCCGCTGCTGGGGGTCCATGGCCAGGGCCTCGCGCGGTGAGATGCCGAAGAAACCGGCGTCGAAGTCGGCGGCGTCGTAGAGGAATCCTCCGTGGCGGGTGTGGCTGGCGCCGGCGGCGAGGGCGTCCAGGTCCCAGTCGCGGTCGGTGGGGAACGCGGACACGACGTCCGTGCCGGTGTCGACGATCCGCCACAGGTCCTCGGGGGAGGTGATGCCGCCGGGGAAGCGGCAGGCCATGCCGACGATCGCGATCGGTTCGTCCAGCGGTACGGGTGCGGCGTCGGTGGGCGCCGTGGCGGGGCGTTCGCCGAGGAGTTCGGCCCTGAGGTGGCGGGCGAGCGCGGTGGGCGTCGGGTGGTCGAAGGCGACCGGTACGGCCAGGTGCAGGCCGGTGGCGGTGGTGAGCCGGTTGCGGAGGTCCACGGCGTGGGCGGAGGTGAGGCCGAGTTCTCGGAACGTCCTGCGCGGGGCGACGCGTTCGGTGCCGGTCAGGGCGAGCACGGCGGCGACCTCGGTGCGTACGAGGTCGAGCAGGAAGGTGTCGCGCTCCTCCGGTGTCCGGGCCGTGAGCTGCTGCCGCAGTTCGGTCAGCCGGTGATCGTCCGGTGCCGTCAGGGGTGCGGAGACGTCGATCAGTCCGCGCAGCAGCGGGGGCACTTCGGCCTGTGCGGTGCGCTCGCGCAGGGCGGCGCTGTCGATGCGCATGATCACGGCCTGGGTCATCCCGGCCCCGGTGGCGATGTCGAACATCGCCGTGAACTCCTGGTGGGGCAGGTCACGCACGTGGCCCGTGGTGGTGGGCGCGTCGGGGGAACCGGCGGCGAGGAACAGGGCGGGCAGGCCGCGGTCGCGGCGGTAGCAGGCCAGCGCGTCGAGGAAGGCGTTGGCCGCCGCGTGCTCCTGCGAGCCGGGCAGGCCGAGGGCGCCGGCGACGGTGGACAGCATCACGAAGGCGCGTACGTCGCCGTCCTTGGTGAGCTGGTGCAGGTTGACCGCGCCGGAGACAGCCGTGCGGAACGCGTCGTGTGCGCCTGGCTCGGTGGCGCCGGGGGCGTCCGCGTACTCGCCGTCGCAGTGGACGACCGCGCCGACGGGCCGCTTCAGTCGGCCCAGAGCTTCGGCGAGGGCCTTGCGGTCGGTCACGTCGCAGGCGGCGACGGCCACCCGGGCCCCGAGTGCGGTGAGTTCGCCCTCCAGCCGGGCGGTGGTGTCGTCGCCCCGGCCGCGGGGGCTGATCAGCAGCAGGTGCCGGGCGCCGTAGGCGGCGACGAGGTGCCGGGCCAGGGCGGCGCCCAGTGGGCCGGCCGCGCCCGTGACGACGACGGTGCGCTGGGGGTCGACTCCTTGCGCGATGCCGGAGTTGACGGTGGCGGACACCCGCTTCAGACGCGGTGCCAGCACGCTTGCGGAACGCACTGCGAGCTGCGGCTCGTCGGTGGCGACGGCGGACGGCAGCACGCCGGGCGCGGTGTCGTCGGCGTCGATGTCGACGAGGGTGAACCGGTGCGGGTGGGCCACCTGCAGTGAGCGGAGCAGCCCCCACACCGGGGCGTGCAGGAGGTCGCGCACGCCTTCCTCGCCGGCGGCGACCGCGTTGCGGGTGAGCACGACCAGGCGGCAGGGGGCGAGGCGGTCGTCGCCGGCCCAGGTCTGGAGGATGTCGCGCACCTCGTCGGTGGCCGTGTGCGCGGCACGGGCGAGTCGGCCGCCGGGGTCCAGGTCGTCGGGGAGGCACAGCACGGCCACGTCCGGCGCGGGCTCGCCGTCCGCCAGGGCGGTGTGCAGGGCGGCGGCATCGGTGTGCGGGGTGACCTGGAGTCCGGTGGCGGTGAGGGCGGCGGTGAGGCCGAAGCGGTCCGGTCCCACGACGGCCCAGCGTGCGGCGGCCTGGAGTCCGGCGGTGCGTAGCGAGGGCAGTGGCGCCCAGTCCATGCGCAGCAGTGCCTCGTGCTGGCCGCCGCTCGCCGCGCGCAGCCGTGCGGGGCGCTCGCGCAGGACGTGCCGGGTGATCTTGCCGGAGCTGGTGCGCGGGATGTGGTCGATCTCGTAGACGGCCTCGGGCACCTTGAAGCCGGACAGTTGGGCGCGGCAGGCGTCGTAGAGCTGTTCCGGGTCGAAGCCGTCCTCGGCGGGGACGACGAAGGCGATGGGCACCTCGCCGAGCACGTCGTGCGGGGTGCCGACGACGGCGGCGTCGAAGACGCCGGGCACCTTCAGCAGGACCTGCTCCACCTCGCCGGGGTGGATGTTCTCGCTGCCGCGGATGATGAGTTCCTTCACCCGGCCGGTGATGGTGAGGTAGCCGAACGCGTCGCGGCGCGCGAGGTCGCCGGTGCGGTACCAGCCGCCCGGCATCGCCTGTGCGGTGGCCTCGGGCTGGTTGTGGTAGCCGAGCATGAGGTTGGGGCCGCGCACCCAGACCTCGCCCTCGGCGCCCTGCGCGACGTCCTCGGCCGTGTCGGGGTCGACCAGACGCACCGTCACCCCGGGCACGGGCAGTCCGCAGGAGCCGGGGATGCGGGTGCCGTGCGGCCAGTTGACGGTGATGAGGCCGCAGGTCTCGGTGGAGCCGTAGCCGTCGAGGAGGGGGATGCCGAAGACCGTCTCGAACTCGGCGCGCAGCGGGGTGGGGCAGTTGGAGCCGGCGGTGAGGCAGCGGGTGAGGGTGGTCGCGCCGGGGGGCGCGGGGCGTGAGCGGGCCGCCTCCAGGAGGTGGTGGTACATGGTCGGGACGCCGGCCATGAAGGTGTACGTGTCCTCGTCGAGGGCGTGCAGCACCTCGTCGGCGGAGAAGCCGTCGAGGAGGCGTGCGGTGGCGCCGGTCGCGGTCACGCCGATCACGCACAGCACGTGGGCCAGGGAGTGGTGCAGCGGCAGCGGCCACAGCACCGTGTCGTCCTCCGAGAGGCCGACGACAGGTGCGTAGCAGGCGGCGACCGACCACAGGCAAGAGCGCTGGGTCGACAGCACGCCCTTGGGCTTGCCGGTGGTGCCGGAGGTGTAGAGCATGAACGCGGCCTCGTCCAGGCCCTGGTCGTCGCGGGCGGGCTGCGCCGGGTCGCGGCCGACGAGGTCGTCGTACGACACCAACGCGCCGCTGCCCGGGCGAGGTTCGGGGGCGTCGCCGGTGACGACGACCCTGAGGTAGGGGCGGCCGGGCAGCAGGGTGCGTACCTGCTCCAGGTGGGCAGGGTCGGTGATGACCACGCGGGCGCCGCTGTCGTCGGCGGCGTAGGCGAGTTCGGCGTCGGCGCAGTGCGGGTTGAACGGCACGGCGACGCCGCCGGCACGGGTGACGGCGAGGTAGCTCTCGACGATCTCGACGCCGTTGCCGAGGTGGATCAGCGCGCGGTCGCCGGGTTGCAGGCCCAGGTCGGCCAGATGTCCGCCGAGGCGCCGGGTGCGCCGCTCCAGCTCCGCGTACGTCACGGTCCGCCGGTGGTCCTGGAAGGCGACCTTGCCGGGGATGCGCTCGGCGTGATCGCGGAGCAGGTCGGACAGGGGCCGGATCAGTTCGGTGCGAAACATTCCGACGACGCTCCCTCATTACGGGCGACAGGCGCGATGCTGACGTCGAGCATGCCCGAACAACAAGTAGGAAAAATCCGAGTCCTCGGGCCGCCGGAAGGGCTCCCCCTATCGAATCCGGGGCACCGGGCGGAACCACCCCTATGACCCCCCTATCCGCACGCAGCTCCAAAGGTCCACGCCGGGCGGGCCCGAAATGCCCGTACTGCGGGTGCTACGAATGAGGCCGATCGATTTCCTGATCCCGAGAAGGGCGTTCTTCGATGACTCAGGTGAATCCGGCGGTCGGCCTCGGCCTTCCTTCCTCCACTTTCATGAATCCGGCCGATGTCACCGACGCGGTGCTCGGCGGGAACGTCCTCGGAGTCGTCAACTACACGACCGAGCCGGCCGATCCGGGCATCGAGAACGGCGCGCTGACGATCGGCCTGCACATGGCGCACACGGCGGACGAGGCGTTCGCCGAGGTGTGGACCACCGACCGGCCGGTGGAGACCGGAGTGGTGCGGGAGGTCGCCTACGCGCACGACGGCGAGTATCTGATCGTGGCCGGCCGCATCCCCCAGGCCGGTCGCTATACGGAAGCCACCCGTGCCGCGTACTGCACCGCGCTGGAGCTGATGGACGGCCTCGGCTACAAGAACTGCTTCCGGATGTGGAACTTCGTGGCCGACATCAACGGGGACAACGCCGACGGCCTGGAGGTCTACCGCGACTTCTGCCGGGGGCGCGCGGAGGCGTTCGAGCTGTTCCACTTCGGGGACCAGGAGGTGCCCTCCGCCACCGGCATCGGCGCGCTGGGCGGCGGGATCTCCTTCTACTTCCTGGTCAGCCGGTCGGCCGCGCCGACCTCGGTGGAGAACTCCAAGCAGGTGTCCGCCTACCACTACCCGCAGCAGTACGGCCCGCGCCCGCCGAAGTTCGCGCGCGCCACCTACCTCGCCGAGACGCACACCGACCGCAGCGGCGGGCAGCTCTACGTGTCGGGCACCGCGAGCATACGAGGGCACGAGACGCTGCACGAGGGCGATCTGGTGAGGCAGGTGGAACTCTCGCTGGACAACATCGCCCACCTCATTTCCCGGGACAATCTCGCCGCCCATGAGATCGAGCGGCGCACCGGACTGAGCGACCTCGACAACATCAAGGTGTACGTGCGCCACCGCGAGGACATTCCCGTCGTACAACGAATGTGCTCGGAGTATTTCTCACCCGCCGCGAGGACCGCCTATTTGAACGTCGACGTCTGCCGTTCCGGTCTCCTGGTGGAGATCGAGGGAATCGTCCCCTGAAGCCCTGTCGCACAACTGGGCAATCACCTCGACACCTCGGCCCTATCATCCGGGAGGCGTGATCGATTCCGTTTCCCGACCGCGGAGATGCCCCCCATGATGCCGTCCTCAGCAGCGCGCTCCGGCCCCGCCGCCTCCGGTCTCACCGCGGACGTCGCGGTGGTCGGGTGCGGCCCGGTGGGACTCGTCCTGTCCATCCTGCTGGCCCACCGCGGATGGCAGGTCGTCATCCTGGAGAAGTACGAGAACCAGTACCCGTTCCCGCGCGTGGTCGCCTTCGACGGCGAGACCGCGCGCACGTTCGCCACGGCGGGCATCGGCGCCGAGCTGATGGAACTGGGCGAGCCGCTCGGGCAGTACATGTTCCAGAACGGCGCGGGCCGGGAGCTGTTCAGCTTCGAGGCACCGTACGAGCCCGGCCGCGACGGCTGGCCGATCGCCACCGTCATGCATCAGCCGACGTTCGAGAAGGCGCTGCGCGCGCACGTGGCCGAACTGCCGAACGTCACCGCCCTGTTCGGGCACGAGGCGCGGCAGATCACCGACCACGGCGACCATGTCGAGATCACCGCCCCGGGCGCCGGCGGGCCGGCGGACGGGCGGGTCACGGCGTCGTACGTCGTCGGATGCGACGGCGCGAACAGCTTCGTGCGCGACGCCATGGGCGCGAAGCTGACCGACCTCGGCTTCGCGCACGACTGGCTGCTCGTCGACGTCGTGTTCCACGAGCCGCGCTCGTTCCGCCCCAACGACGTCCAGATCTGCGATCCGAACCGGCCGACCACGATCGTCGCCTCCGGCCGGGGCCACCGCCGCTGGGAGTTCATGCGGCTGCCGGGCGAGTCCGTCGAGGAGCTCAGCACCCACGAACGCATGTGGCAACTGCTCGCACCGTACGACGTGACGCCCGAGAACGCCGATCTGACCCGCAACATCGTCTACACGTTCCAGGCGGCCCTCGCCGACAGCTGGCGGGCCGGACGGCTGCTGCTGGCCGGTGACTCGGCGCACCTGATGCCGCCGTTCGCGGGGCAGGGCATGTGCTCGGGCATCCGGGACGCGGCGAACCTGGCGTGGAAGCTGGACCTCGTGCTGCGCGGCACGGCCCGCGACACGCTGCTCGACGTGTACCAGGCGGAGCGGTCCCGGCAGGTGCGGCACACCATCGACATGTCCATCGAGGTCGGCAGGATCGTCTCCGAACTCGACCACGCGGCCGCCGCACGCCGCGACGCCTATCTGATCGGCCTGCACTCCCGGCCCGACGCGCCGTCGCTGTCACCGTCGTGGTTCGCCCTGGAGGACGGCGTCGTACGCCGTGACGCCTCGGGGTCGGTGGCGCCGCGGGCCGGTGAGCTGTCCCCGCAGGGCGTGGTGGCGCGCGGCACGGTCAAGGACCGCTTCGACGAGGTGGTCGGCCGGGGCTTCCAGCTGATCACGACCGTCGACCCGTACGAGACGCTGTCCGAGGGCGACCTCGACTTCCTCAAGTCGATCGGGACGCGCCTGGTCCGGGTCCTGCCGGCGGGGATCCCGCCGAAGCGGGCGCGGGATCACGAAGTGGTGGACGTGCAGCGGACGTATCTGCCCTACCTGGCGCAGACCCGCCAGACGGGGGTGCTGGTGCGGCCGGACCACTATGTGTTCGGGTTCGCCGGGGACCGCGCCGACCTGCCGGTGCTGGTCGGTGAACTGCGCGAGCGGCTGCACCTGGTCTGAGACGGTTCAGGCCGTGTCCGGCAGATGGCTGTGCAGGCCGGTCGGCAGGTCCTTGCGGTACTTCACGTTGAGTTTGCGGTAGACCCGGGTGAGGTGCTGCTCGATGGTGCTCGGGGTGATGAACAGCTTGCCGGCGATCTCCCGGTTGGTGAGGCCGACCGCGGCGAGCGCCGCCACCCGCCTCTCCGCGTCGGTGAGCCGGGAGATCGGGTCGGTCGGCGGCTGTTCCTCGGGTGACTCGTCGTCGGGCCCGCGCCGGCTGGGCAGGAGTTCGTCGCGCAGCGCCGTCGCGTCGCACACGTTCGCCACGTGCCAGGCGCGCCGAGCGACGCTCCAGGCCCGCCGGTGCTCGCGCAGCGCCTGGTGCGCGTTGCTCAAGTCGCCCAGTGCGCGGGCGAGTTCGTACTGGTCGCCGCACTCCTCCAGGACGGCGACGGCCTCGTCGAGCAGCCGGGGCCGGTGCTGGGGCGCGGTGGTTGCCGCGAGCAGGCGCAGGGCCACGCCGCGGGTGCGCGAGGTCTCCGGGCCGAGCCGGGCGAGCTGTTCGCCCAGGAGCCGTTTGGCCTCGTCGCGGTTCTTGCCGTGCCGCAGCCACGCCTCGGCGGCACTGGTACGCCATGGCACGAGTACCGACTGGTCGATGCCCCACTCGGTCATCAGCTCGCCGCACGAGAGGAAGTCCGCGAGCGCGGCGTAGTGCCGGTCGGTGGCCAGGTAGTGGTGGCCGCGGGCGTGCAGGTAGGGCAGGCCGTAGCGGCTCCGGAACATGGCGTCGGGCACGGGCTGGGTGAGGTGGGCGGCGGCCTCCTCGTGCCTGCCCTGCTTGGTCGCCGTCTCGACGAGGACGCCCAGCGGGACGCCGACCGCGACTCCCCAGCCGCCCGGGGGCATGAGGGTGAGCGCGTCGCGGGCGTGGGCGTGGGCCCCGGCGAGGTCGCCCTCGCGCAGGGCGATGTCGCCGCGCACCCCGGCGTAGAGCGCCTGTGCCACGGCGAGGTCCCTGGCCCGGGCGTCGTCGAGGAGTTTGTCGCACCAGGACCGGGCGAGGTCGAGGCGGCCGGCGTGCACGAGGGCGTGCAGCGCGGGCAGTGCCGTCTGGGGCCCCCAGGACATGCCGTCGCTCGGCCGCGCGACCTGCAGCACGTGCTCGGCGTCGGTGACGGCGTGTTCGTCGGGCCCCTGGGTGAGGACGGTCGTCAGCGCCGTCACGGCCCTGAGTGCCGGGCCGGTGGTGCGGCCGGCCGGTCCGCTGTCGCGGTCGGTCCCGGCGGGTGGCCGGGTGCGTCGGGCGAGCGGCGGGTGGGTGCAGGCCAGCCACAGCTCGGTGGTCCGGTCGGCGGTGCCCGGCTGGTGCCGGGCGCGCCGCAGCCGTTCCATCGCCTCGGCCGCCTCGTCGACGCGCCCGTGCCACAGCAGGGGCGGCACCAGGGAGCGCACATCGCGGTCGGACAGCCGCCCGGCGCGCATCGCGTCGGTGACGGTGGTGAGCCGGCGGCCCGCGGCGGCGGGGTTGACCCGCGACTCCACGCGCACCAGCTTCGCCGCGATCGCCGCCTGCCGGTGTGCCTCGGGGCAGGCGCGGTGGGCGCGTTCGAGGCAGCGCAGCGCCGTGTCGATCCGTTCCTCGCGCAGCGCGTGCTCGGCGGCCTCCTCGAACACCGGTACCGCCCAGCTCTCGTCGGCCCTGTCGGCCCCGTCGGCACGCAGCAGGTAGGGCGCCACCTCGGTCGCGGGCGCTCCCTCGTCGTGCACCAGCAGAGCGGCGGTCCGGTGGGTCCGGCCGCGTTCGTCGGCGGGCATGTCGTCGAGTACGGCGGTGCGGGCGGCGTCGGTGCGGAAGCGGCCGTCGGCCAGCAGCCCGGCATCGGTCAGGAGGTCGAGCGCCGAGCGCACCGCCTCGACATCGAGGCCGGCGAGGCGGCCCAGCCGCTCGACGGTGGCGTGGGCGCCGGTGACGGCGAGCGCGCGGGCGACCGCCACGACGTACGGCTCGCAGCGGTGGACACAGCTGACGAGGGCCCGGCGGAACCCGGGGCCGGGCGCCGGCACGCCGTCCGCGTCCGGCCCGGCCGTCCGCCGGTCGGCGAGCAGGGACCGGGCCAGCAGCGGGTTCCCCCCGGTGAGCGCCATGGCCTCGCGGCCCGCGTCGGCGCCGCCGAACAGGTCGGCCATGCCCGCCTCCGACAGGGGCGCCACGCCGATCTCATGGCAGTGCGGGTGCCGTGACAGCTCGGTGTGCAGCGGGGAGTGGGCGGCGCCGGGGCTCGCCGTGCGGGCGAGGAGCAGCAGGATGCCGGCCCGGCCGAGGCGGCGGACGAGCGACAGCAGCCAGTGCAGTGACTGCGGGTCCGCGTGCTGCACGTCGTCGACGCCGATCACCAGCGGGCTGTCCGCGGCGAGGTCGAGCAACGCCAGGCACAGCGTGTGCAGTTGGTGGGCGGTCGCGGGTCCCGCGGTCCGGGCCGCCGCGTCGAGCAGGTCCCTGACCTGGGCAGGCGCGCCGAGCGCATGCAGGAGCTGGCCGGCCACGCCGAAGGGCAGGTCGCGTTCGAGGGCCGAGCAGGTCGCGGACACGAACCGTTCGCCGCAGCGCTCGCCGAACCGGTGCAGCAGCTCGGTCCTGCCGCAAGCCACCGGGCCCGTCACGAGGGCGACCCGGCCCGATCCGGCGACGGCGTCCGACAGCAGCGCGGTGAGGCCGGCCCACTGGGCGTCGCGTTCGATCAGTCCCGTGCACCCCGTCTCGGCGCGCCGGTCCGTGCCGGTCATGTCGCTGCACCTCTCACCTGGGGCCCTTCCGACGGAGTCCGCGCGGCGTCGCGATGCCCGTCAGGCTCGCGTGCTCATCGTCGCGGCCTCGGACGGGGGGCCGAAAGCGCAGCACAGAGGTTCTAGGGCATCACCTGGACATCGGGCGGGCGGCAACTCTAGGGCTTCACCTCGACATGGCCCGCACCCGGCGACACCGGCACACGGCGTCGGGCAGGCTCGGCGCCACCAGCAGATTCCGCGGTGCCAGATTCCGTCATGCCGCCTGAAGGGTGCAGCCATGAGTCAGCGGCCGATCTTGTTCGTCAGCCTGCCCGAGAGCGGTCTGTTGAACCCGATGTTGGTGCTCGCGGAGGAACTGTCCCGGCGTGGCGTGGCCGACCTGTGGTTCGCCACCGACGACAAGGCGCGCGAGGAGGTCGCGGCGACGGCGGTCGGCTCCCCCGTCGAGTTCTTCTCCCTGGGCGAGGTCGTCTCCGAGATGTCCTCGGTGACCTGGGACGACAGCACGTATGCGGCGGTGACGCAGCGGTCGCGGTTCAAGGCGCGGCGCGCCGTGATCGAGCAGACCGACCGGCCCGCGCTGCGGGTGCCCAAGTACCGGGCGCTGGAAGAGGCGGTGGAGAAGATCCGGCCGGCCCTGATGGTCGTGGAGAGCATGTGCCAGTTCGGCTGGGAGCTCGCCATCTCCAAGGGGATCCCGTTCGTGCTCAGCGACCCGTTCGTGCCGTCGAACCTGCTGACCTCGGCCGTGCCGATCGGGCCCTCGCACACCCCCAAGGGCTTCCCGGTGCCGCACTCGGGCCTGCCCGCCGACATGTCGTTCCCGCAGCGGTGGCAGAACAGGCTGTTCCAGTGGCGGACGCTGGCCATGGCGTTCGGGAAGTTCAACAAGGAGCGCAACGCGGTCGACGCGCGGGTGCGGGCGGAGCTGGGCATCGCCCCTGAGGCGTACGGCCAGTTCTGCCGCGTGGAGCGGTCCGAGCTGGTGCTGTGCTACTCGATCCCGGAGATGGACTACGCCTTCGACCTCCCGGCGAAGCTGCGCACGGTCGGCGCGCTGGTGCCGCCGCTGCCGCAGTGCCCGCCCGGCGAGCTGTCCGCCTGGCTCGACGCGCAGGGGTCCGTGGTCTACATGGGCCTCGGCACGATCACCCGGCTCACGGCCGGGCAGGTGCGGGCGTTCGTGGAGGTGGCCCGGCGGCTGGAGGGCCGGCACGCGGTGCTGTGGAAGCTGCCGCGCGACCAACAGGCCCATCTGCCCGCGGACCTGCCGGGGAACCTGCGGGTCGAGACCTGGGTGCCGTCGCAGCTGGACGTGCTGGCGCACCCGAACGTGAAGGTGTTCTTCACCCACGCGGGCGGCAACGCGTACACGGAGAGCATCCACTTCGGCAAGCCGATGGTGTCCCGTCCGCTGTGGGTCGACTGCTACGACCAGGCCGTGCGCGCCGAGAGCTTCGGCGTGGGGCTCACGCTGTCGAAGCCGCACACCGTCGACCCCGACGACGTGCTCGACAAGCTGACGCGCGTGCTCGACGACCCCGCGTTCACCGAGAACGCCCGGCGTCTGGCCGCGCTGCAACAGGCCGCCGGCGGCCGGACCGCCGCCGCCGACCTGATCCTGGACCTGCCCGCGCTGTCTTCGGAAGTGAGTCGATGAGCTTCACGTATCCCGTGTCGATGCCGTCGCTGAAGGGCAATGAGCTCGACTACGTCACCCAGGCCGTCACCAGCGGCTGGATCTCCTCGCAAGGGCCTTACGTGCCCCGGTTCGAGGAGGCGTTCGCCGCCTACAACGGGGTGGCCCACGGGGTGGCCTGCTCCTCGGGGACGACCGCGCTGACGCTCGCGCTGCGCGCCCTCGGGGTCGGTCCCGGCGACGAGGTGATCGTGCCGGAGTTCACGATGATCGCGTCGGCGTGGGCGGTCACCTACACGGGCGCGACACCGGTGTTCGTGGACTGCGCCGACGACCTCGACATCGACGTGACGAGGATCGAGGAGAAGATCACCCCGCGCACCAAGGTGATCATGCCGGTGCACATCTACGGCCGGCGCTGCGACATGGACGCGATCCTGGAGCTGGCGTACGAGTACAACCTGCGCGTGGTGGAGGACTCCGCGGAGGCGCACGGCATCGCGCCGACCGGCGATATAGCCGCGTTCTCCCTGTTCGCCAACAAGATCATCTCGGCGGGCGAGGGCGGCATCTGCCTGACCGACGACCCCCATCTGGCCCGCCAGATGGCGCATCTGCGCGGCATGGCGTTCACCCGGGACCACAGCTTCCTGCACAAGAAGCTCGCCTACAACTTCCGCATGACCAACCTCCAGGCGGCCGTGGCGCTGGCCCAGACCGAGCGGCTGGACGAGATCCTGGCCACCCGGGCACGGATCGAGAAGCGCTACGACGAGGGACTGCGCGGCATCGACGGCATCACCCTGATGCCGGAGCGGGACGTGCTGTGGATGTACGACCTGCGCGCCGAACGCCGGGAGGCACTCCGGGAGTTCCTCGCCGGCCGGGGCATCGAGACCCGCCTGTTCTTCAAGCCCATGAGCCGGCAGCCCGGCTATCTGGACCCGGTCTGGCCGACGCTGAACGCGAACCGCTTCGCCGAGGACGGCCTGTATCTGCCGACGCACACCGAACTGACCGAGGAAGACCAGGAGTTCATCGTGGCGCAGGTCCGCGCGTTCTACGAGGTGTCGTCATGACCTCCTCCCCCACGGCCGGCGCCGAGGCCGACGCCGAGGACGAGGACGAGATCGTCCCGTTCGTGCTGCGCCGCCCCGGCGCCCCGTTCCCGCCCCCCGAGTACACGGAGTTCCGGCAGCGGCCCGGCCTGGTGAAGGCCGCGCTGCCCTCGGGCGACACGGTGTGGCTGGTGACCCGGCACGAGGAGGTGCGCCGGATCCTCACCGATCCGCGCATCAGCGCCAACCCCGCGCACCCGGGCTTTCCCAGGCCGTCGCGCACCGGGGGCGTGCCCACCGCCGACGAGGTGCCGGGCTGGTTCGTGGCGCTCGACCCGCCGGACCACACCAAGTTCCGCAAGGCGCTGATCCCCGAGTTCACGGTGCGCCGCATCCGCGCGCTGCGGCCGGTCGTCGAGGAGATCGTCGACCACACCATCGACCGGATGCTCGCCCGGGGCGACACCGCCGACCTCGTCGAGGACTTCGCGCTGTCGGTGCCGTCGCTGGTGATCTCGTCCCTGCTCGGTGTGCCCAAGGTGGACCGCGGCTTCTTCGAGGCCAAGACGAAGGTCCTCGTCACCATCAACTCGACCGACGAGGAACGCGACAACGCCTCCCAGCAACTGCTGCGCTACCTCAACCGGCTGATCGCGATCAAGACCAAGCGGCCCGGCGACGACCTGATCAGCAAGCTGGTCGAGGGCGGGCTGCTGTCCCCGCAGGAGCTCTCCGGCGTGGCCATGCTGCTGCTGATCGCCGGCCACGAGACGACGGCCAACAACATCGCCCTCGGCGCGGTCACCCTGCTGAACGACCCTCGGTGGATCGGCGACGAGCGCACGATCGAGGAACTGCTGCGCTTCCACTCGGTCGCCGACCTGGTGGCGCTGCGCGTGGTGGTGGAGGACATCGAGATCGGCGGCCGGCTGCTGCGGGCCGGCGAGGGCGTCGTACCGCTGGTGGCCGGCGCCAACCACGACCCCGCGGCCTTCGACCGCCCGCATGTGTTCGACCCGTCCCGGTCCGCGCACGGGCATGTGGCGTTCGGCTACGGCGTCCACCAGTGCCTGGGGCAGAACCTGGTGCGTCTGGAGCTGGAGGTCGCCTACCAGAAGCTGTTCGCCCGCATCCCGACCCTGCAGATCGCGGTTCCGCCGGAGGAACTGCCGTTCAAGTACGACGGGGTGCTCTTCGGACTCCACGCACTGCCGGTGCGGTGGTAGCGCCCCTCAAGCGCCCTTCCCGGAGGAAAGATCATGACGCGCATCAGTGTGGACACCGACAAGTGCATCGGGGCGGCGCAGTGTGTGCTGACCGCGCCCGAGGTGTTCGACCAGGACGACGACGGCTTCGTGGAACTCCTGCAGGAGGAACCGGAGGGGCCGGAGGAGCGTTCTGCGCGGATGGCCAGGTCGGTCTGTCCGGCTCAGGCGATCACCGTGCACGAGTGACCCGCCCCCGAACGCTCCCGAGCATCGAAACGGCCCCCGCCCTTGGGCGGGGGCCGCTTTTCGTGCGGGTCACCAGGTGACGGGGAACCTCGCCAGACCGCCGGCCAGCCGGCCGCCGGGGTGGGACTCCAGTTCGGCCTCCGGCACCGCGAGGCGCAGCGAGGGCAGGCGGGAGAACAGCGCGGTGTAGGCGACGGCCAGGATGATGCGCACCAGCGGCGCGCCCGTGCAGTGCCGCATGCCGTGCCCGAACGTGAAGTGCGGGTTGGGCGTGCGGGTGACGTCGAAGCGGGACGGCTCCTCGAAGGCGCGGGCGTCGTGGTTGGCCAGCGAGAAGTCGAGCATCACCAGGTCGCCCTCGGCGATGGTGACCCCGCCGATCTCGATGTCCTCGCTCGCGTACCGGGGCAGCACGGGGCTTCCGATCGTGGCCCGCATGACCTCGTCGACCGCCCGGACCATGACGTTCGGGTCGGCCATGGCGAGGGCGAGCTGGTCGGGGTTGCGCAGGAACAGCAGCACCCCGAAGTCGAGGTGGGAGGCGAGCCCGGACAGGCCGGTGAACAGCAGCGTGACCGTGTGCAGTCCGATCTCCTCGTCGGTGAGACCGGAGTCGATGAAGCGGGAGATCACGTCGTCGCCGGGTTCGTCACGGCGTTTGGCGCCGAGCTCGGCGGCGTAGCCGAACAGGGCGTCCATGCCGGACTCGGCGTGCTGCCGGTCGGTGTCGCCGACGGTGTCCATCATGGCCAGCAGCCGCCGGCGGTCCTCGGCGGGGACGCCGACCATGTCGCACAGCGCCTGCTGGGAGTACTCCATCGAGTAGGACTCGTGCAGGTCCGCGGTCGGTCCGGCGGCGATGATCCCGTCGAGCGTGGCGTGCGCGATCGCCTCGACGCGGGAGCGGCGGTCGAGGACCTTCCGGGCGGCGAAGCTCTTGGTGTACAGGACACGCTTGTTCTCGTGGGCGCGCCGCTCGGTCTCCACGTCGTCGCTGGTGACGAGCATGTCCAGCATCGGGTTGCGGAAGAACCGGGGCGCGTTCTGCGGATCCTTGTGCGAGCGGCCGAGGCGGTGGTCCTGCAGCAGCGCCTTGACCTCGGCGTGGCGGGTCACCAGCCACCCCTCGTCGCCGGCGGGCGTGAGGATGCGGCACACGGGGGCCTGTTCCTGCAGACGCAGGCGGATGTCGCTGAAGGCGAGGATCGAGGGCTGTTCGACCCCGATCAGGGGCAGTTGCTGTGAGAGAGGCATGGGATCCTTCCCGCTGGTGGGGGTGGCTGGGGCCCGCTGGTGGGGGGTGGCTAGGGCCGGTCGGTGGCCAGGGTGGTGAGCCAGTCCTCGATCACGCCGGCGGTCAGGGCGGCGTCCTCCTTGACCATGGCCATGTGGTCGGTGGGCACGATGCGGATCTCGTCCGCGGGTACGGACACCTCCTGGCCGGTGGTCGTGAACTCCGTGCCGTCCACTTCCCGGCCGCACCGCACGAGCATCTTCGGCACGGTGGGGTGCAGGCCGGTGTCGGTGATGCGGACGAACCAGTGGGCCATCGCCGACAGGCGCGCACTGTTCAGGTTCACCGCGGGCGAGTCCATGGTGGTGAAGTAGTTGGTGGTGACCGAGTCGAAGTCGAGGCCCTCGTTGGTGTCGTAGTTGAGGCTCAGCGTGTCGAGCATGATCACGGCTTCGGGGGCGATGCCCCAGGTCTCCTCCAGCACAGCCGCGGCGAGGTAGGCCAGGGTGCCGCCGGAGGAGTGCCCGACCAGGCAGAACGGTTCACCGTCGCCGGCGTGCAGCACGCTCTCGGCGACCCAGCGCACGGCGGCCGCGGTGTCCTTGGGCAGCGGCTCGCCCGGCTCGAACCCGATCAGCGGCAGCGCCGACACCTGCCGTTTGCCGCGCAGGTGCGCCGCGAGGCGGGCGTACATGTGGACGCCGGCGGTCGCGCCGGGCGCGCTGATGCAGATCAGCTTGGGCAGCGCCGGGCCGTGGGCGAGGGTCACCGCCGTGGGCAGGTCCTCCAGTTCGGCCGGCGTCTCGAACATCGGGCGCAGGTTCGCCACGGCCTTGAGCAGGCTCAGGCCCTGCAGCACCTTGCCGGTCGACACCGACTCCATGAACAGCCCGAACACGGTGTCGGACGGGTCGACGGCGGCGCCGGTACCGGCGGAGGCCTCGGCCGGGCCCTGGAGCGTGCCGAGGTCGGCGAGCAGGGTCCGGGCGAGGTTCGCCGGGGTCTTGTTGTCGAAGACGATGGAGCCCGCCAGCTTGCGGCCGCCCAGCAGTTCGCCCAGCTGGTTGCGGAGTTCGACGGCGATGAGCGAGTCGAAGCCCAGCTCCAGGAAGTCCTTCTCCGGGTCGACGGCGCTCGGGTCGGGGTGGCCGAGCAGCGCCGCCGAGGTGCCCACGACGAGGTCGCGCAGCATGGTCTCGCGGGCCTCGGGGCCGGCGCCGCGCAGCCGGTCCAGGACGGTGACGGCGGCCTTCTCGGCGGGCACCGCGGTGGGCGCGTCGGTGAGGAGGCCGCGCAGCAGCGGGGCGACGGGGCCGTGGGCCCGCCGGCCGGCCGGGTTGACGTACATCGGCACGAGCAGTGCCTCGTCGCGGGCGAGCGCCGCGTCGAACAGGGCGAGGCCCTGCTCCGCCGCGAGGGGCGGCATCCCGGAGCGCGCGATGCGTTCCATGGCGGCCTCGCTCAGCCCGCTCGTCATGCCGCTGTCCTGCGCCCAGGGACCCCACGCCAGCGAGACGGCGGGCAGCCCCTCGGCCCGGCGACGGACGGCGAGGGCGTCCAGGTAGGCGTTGGCGGCGGCGTAGTTGCCCTGCCCGGCGGCGCCCATGACGTTCGCGACCGACGAGTACAGCGCGAACACCGCGAGGTCCAGGTCCCGGGTGGCCCGGTGCAGATGCCAGGCACCGTCGGCCTTGGGGCGCAGCACCGCGTCGAGGCGTGCGGGGGTGAGGGTGTCGACGAGGCCGTCGTCCAGCACGCCGGCGGTGTGTGCGACACCGGTCAGCGGGTGGGCGGCGGGCACGGCGGCGAGCAGTTCCGCGACGGCCTCCTCGGTGGAGACGTCGGCGGCGACGACGGTGACCGAGGCGCCCCGCGCCTCGAGTTCGGCGCGCAGTTCGCCCGCGCCGGGCGCGTCGGGGCCGCGGCGGCCGGCGAGCAGCAGGTGCCGTACGCCGTGGCGGGCGACGAGGTGGCGGGCGAGTGCGGCGCCCAGGCCGCCGGTGCCGCCGGTGATCAGGACCGTGCCCTCGGGGTTCCAGGCGGGGGCGGACGGCGCGGTGGCGGGCAGTTCGGCGAGGCGGGCGACCTTGACGACGCCGTCGCGGACCAGCACCTGGGGCTCGTCCCACGACACCAGCCGTACGACCGTGGCGATCGACACGTCCGACGCGTCGAGGTCGACCAGGGTGAACCGGCCGGGGTGCTCCGCCTGTGCGGTGCGCACCAGGCCCCACGCCGCGGCGGCGGCCAGGTCCTCGCCGGTTGCCGCGCCCCGGCTGACGAACACCACGCGGGCGCTCTCGTACCGCAGGCTCTCCTGAAGCACCGTCAGGACCCGGGTCGTCGTGTCCCGCACGCTGTCGGGCGTCTCGGCACCCGACACCGACACGACGAACACGTCCGGCGCGGCGGCCTGGCCCGCGGCGTCGGCCAGGGTCTCGCCGTAGCCGGTGACGGTCTGGCCCGCGCTGTAGAGGACGTGGGCCACGTCGAACTCGTCGGTGCCGACCACGGCCCAGCGGGCGGTGGCCACGGGCACGCCGTCAAGCGGGGCGGTGACCCAGTCGACCTCGTGGAGCGCGGGGCGGTGGGCCTGCTGCGGTCCGGCGTACGGGCCGCCCGGCGCCATGGTGGACTGCGGCCAGAACCGGTGCCGGTCGAACGGGTAGGTGGGCAGGTCGATCCGGCGGCCACCGGCGTAGAACGACGACCAGTCGACCTTCGCGCCGGCCGTGTGGAGCCGGGCGAGCGCGGTGACGAGGGCGGTGTCCTCGGGCCGGTCCCGGCGCAGCAGGGGCACACAGCCGTCGACGAGGGCGGAGAGCACGCCGACCGGGCCGACCTCGACGAAGGTGGCGTCGCCGATCGCGGCGACGTGGTCGGCGAACCGCACCGCGTCCCGCACGTGCCGCACCCAGTACTCGGGCGAGGTGACGTCGCCGGTCGTGGCGATGGGCAGGCGCGGCGTGTGAAAGGCGAGGTCCTTGATGGAGTGGCGGAACTCGTCGAGCATCGGCTCCATCAGCGGCGAGTGGAAGGCGTGGCTGACGCGCAGCCGCTTGTGCTCCCAGCGTTCGGCGATCCGCAGGACCTCGCTCTCGTCGCCGGCGATCACCACGGAGTCGGGGCCGTTGACGGCGGCGACGGAGACGTGCGCGGTGAGGTGCGGGAGAACGTCCGCCTCGGTGGCCGTCACGGACACCATGGCGCCGCCTGCGGGCAGGGCCTGCATCAGGCGGGCTCGGGCGGTGACCAGCGTGGCCGCGTCCCGCAGCGTGAGGACTCCGGCGACATGTGCGGCGGCGATCTCGCCGATCGAGTGCCCGGCGAGGTGGTCGGGCTTGATGCCGTAGGACTCCAGCAGGCGGTAGAGGGCGACTTCGAGGGCGAAGAGTGCGGGCTGGGTGTTGCCGGTGCGGTTCAGGGCCGCCTCGTCGTCGCCCCAGATCACGTCGCGCAGCCCGGGGTCCAGGAGCGCGAGCACCTCGTCGAGGGCGGTGCGGAACACCGGGAAGCGGTCGTACAACTCGCGCCCCATGCCCAGGCGTTGGGCGCCCTGGCCGGAGAACAGCACGGCGAGCGGGCGGCGGGTGACCGTGCCCCGGGCGAGCACGTCGCCGTCGAGGAGTACGGCTCGGTGCTCGAAGGAGGTGGAGCGGGTGGTCAGCAGGGAGTACCCGATATCGACAGCGCCGACGGGGTCGCCGGAAAGCTGTTGTGCCTGCTCCACACGGGAGTTCAGGGCGGTGTCGGACTTGGCGGAGACCAGCCACGGGACCGAGGAGGGGACCGCAGAGGCGGCCGGGCGCTCACCGGCCGCGGGCGCTTCCTCAGCCGGCCCCACCTCAGCCGATGCCTCCTCAGCCGATGCCTCCTCGACCGGCGCCTCCTGGATGATCACGTGCGCGTTGGTGCCGCTGACGCCGAACGACGACACACCGGCCCGGCGCGGCTTCTCCGTGGGCGGCCACGGCACGGCGGAGGTGAGCAGTTCGACGTTCCCGGCCGTCCAGTCGACGTGCGAGGTCGGCTCGGTGACATGCAGGGTGGGCGGCAGTTCGGCGTGGCGCAGCGCCATCACCGTCTTGATCACCCCGGCGACGCCGGCGGCGGCCTGGGTGTGACCGATGTTCGACTTGATCGCGCCCAGCCGCAGCGGCGTCTCACGACCCTGTCCGTAGGCGGCGATCAGCGCCTGTGCCTCGATGGGGT
This sequence comes from Streptomyces sp. DT2A-34, assembly GCF_030499515.1. NCBI lineage: Bacteria > Bacillati > Actinomycetota > Actinomycetes > Kitasatosporales > Streptomycetaceae > Streptomyces > Streptomyces sp. DT2A-34. The sequence continues at coordinate 569,485 of NZ_JASTWJ010000001.1, forward strand.
CGCCGAGTGTCGTGCCGGTGCCGTGCGCCTCGACGGCGTCCACGTCGGACGGGGTGAGGCCGCCGGAGGCGAGCGCGGCGCGGATCACCTCGCGCTGGGCGGGGCCGTTGGGCGCGGACAGCCCGTTGGAGGCGCCGTCCTGGTTGATGGCGCTGCCCGCGAGCACGGCGAGCACGGGGTGGCCGTTGCGGCGGGCGTCGGACAGCTTCTCGACGAGCAGCACGCCGATGCCCTCGGACCAGCCGGTGCCGTCGGCGTCGTCGGAGAACGCCTTGCAGCGGCCGTCGGCCGCCAGGCCGCCCTGGCGGGTGAACCCGGCGAAGTTCGACGCCGTCGTCATGACGGTGACGCCGCCCGCGAGGGCGAGGGAGCACTCGCCGCCCCGCAGCGCCTGCGCCGCCAGGTGCAGGGCGACCAGCGAGGAGGAACAGGCGGTGTCGAGGGTGAGCGAGGGGCCTTCCAGGCCGAGCGTGTAGGAGACCCGGCCGGAGATCACGCTGGCCGCCGTACCCATGCCGGCGTGGCCCTCGACGTCCTCCTGCGAGGCGATCAGCACATGGCCGTAATCCTGGCCGTTGGTGCCGACGAACACGCCGGTCCGGCTGCCGCGCAGCGTCACCGGGTCGATCCCGGCGCGTTCGATCGCCTCCCACGAGGTCTGCAGCAGCAGCCGCTGCTGCGGGTCCATGGCCAGCGCCTCACGCGGGGAGATGCCGAAGAAGCCGGGGTCGAACTCGGCCGCGTCGTACAGGAATCCGCCCTGCAGGGTGGCGCTGTCGCCGCCGGCGAGCGTGCCCAGGTCCCAGCCCCGGTCGGTGGGGAAGCCGGAGACGGCGTCCCGGCCCGAGGACACCAGGTCCCACAGGTCCTCGGGCGAGCGGACGTCGCCGGGGAACCGGCAGGCGATGCCGACGATCGCCACCGGTTCGTGCCGGGCGTTCTCCGCCTTCTCCAGCCGCTGCCGGGTCTGGTGCAGGTCGGCGGTGACCCACTTCAGGTACTCCACGAGCTTCTCGTCGTTCGGCATCGCCGCAAACCTTCCTGGTCAGCTCTCGGTACGTCGGCCGAGTTCGTTGTCGATGAAGGCGAGGACCTCGTCGGTGCTCGCGGCGCTGAGGCGGTCGGCCACCGCCGTCTCCTCCTGGGGCGCGGCGGATCCGCCGTACTGGGCGAGGAGGTTGCGCAGCCGGGCCAGGGCGCCCGACTGTGCGAGGTCGTCGTGGGTGCCGGCGGCGAGGGCCGCCTCCAGCCGGTCGAGTTCGGCGGTGATCGCCGGGGTCTCGGGGGCGGCGCCCAGCAGTTCGCCGGCCAGCTGGTCGGCGAGTTCCTGCGGGGTCGGATGGTCGAACACCAAGGTGGCGGCGAGCTTCAGGCCGGTCGCCGACGACAGGCTGTTGCGCAGTTCCACCGCGGTGAGCGAGTCGAAGCCGAGCGAGCGGAACTCCTTGTCGGCGTCGATCGCGGCAGGTGTGGCGTGCCCGAGGACGCCGGCGGCGTGTCCGCACACCAGGTCCAGCAGGTACTTCGCGCCCTCCTCGGGCGGCAGCTCGGCGAGCAGGCCCGCCAGGTCGGGTGCGGCCCCGGTCGTGCCGCCGCCTGCGGTGCGCTTGCCGCCGCGCACCAGGCCGCGCAGCACCGCCGCGACCTCGACGGGCCGGTCGGTGCGACCGGTGGCGATCAGCGCGGGCACCAGCAGCGCGTCCTCGCGGGCGATGGCGTCGTCGAACAGCGCGAGGCCCTGTGCCTCGGACAGCGGTGGCATCCCGGAGCGTCCGAGGCGGTCCATGGCGCCCTCGGCGAGGTGGGCGGTCATGCCGCTGTCCTGCGCCCACGGCCCCCACGCCAGGGAGGTGGCGGCGAGGCCGAGGCCGTGCCGGTGGGCGGCGAGGGCGTCGAGGAAGGCATTGGCCGCCGCGTAGTTGGCCTGTCCGGCGGCGCCGGTGACACCGGCCACCGACGAGTACAGGACGAACGCCGCCAAGCGGTGCTCGCGGGTCGCCTCGTGCAGGTTCCAGGCGCCGTCGGCCTTGGGGCGCAGCACCGCGTCGAGCCGTTCGGGGGTCAGGGAGCCGATCACGCAGTCGTCGAGCACCCCCGCGGTGTGCACCACCGCCGTCAGCGTGGGCACCGACGCGACCAGCTCGGCGACCTCGGCACGGTCGGCGACGTCGCACGCGGCGACGGTCACCTCGGCGCCGTGCGCGGAGAGTTCCGCGCGCAGCGCCTCGGCCTCCGGTGCGTCCGGCCCCCGGCGTGAGACGAGCAGCAGGTTCCTGACGCCGCGTCGCGTCACCAGGTGGCGGGCGAGTGCGGCGCCGAGGCCGCCGGTGCCGCCGGTGATCAGGACGGTGCCGTCCGGGTCCCAGTCGCGCGGTGTGCCGTCGCCGGTGACCCGGGCGAGCCGTCCGACCAGCACCTCGCCGTCGCGTAGAACGACCTGGGTCTCACCGGAGTCGAGCAGCGCGGGCGCGAGCGGCAGGGCGGGCGCCGGGTCGTCGCTCTCGACGAGCAGGAGTCGGCCGGGGTTCTCGGACTGCGCGGAGCGCACCAGGCCCCACACGGTGGCCGCCGCGAGGTCGCCGGGGCGGGTGGTGAACACCAGGCGGGCGTCGGCGTACCGGTCGTCTTCGAGGAAGTCGCGTACGACGGCCAGGGCGCGCCCGGCGAGCGCGTGTGCGGTGCCCGGCAGTTCGCCTTCGCCGGCCTCCAGGGCGAGGGCGACGACGTCGGGCACGGTGGTGCCGACCTCGGCGAGGTCCGTCACCCGTGCCACGGTCGGCGCACCGGCCGCGTCGAGCTGCGCGGGCACCCAGTCGAGCCGGAACAGGTCCTTCTGCGCGGCGCGTTCGGCGAGGGGGGCGCCGAAGGTGACCGACCGGGCGGAGAGGACCGGCGCTCCGTTGCCGTCGGCGGCGGCGAACGAGCCGTCCGCGCCCCACCGCACGCGCAGCGCCGAGGCGCCGACGGCGTGCAGGGAGACGCCGTGCCACTCCAGGGGCACCCGGTCCGCCTCGCCGTCCCGCACGGCGCAGTCCAGCAGCGCCGGGTGCACGCCGTAGAACTGGGCGTCGGCGGCGCCTTCGGGCAGTTCGACGGGCGTCCAGCCGTCGCCCGTGAAGTCGGCGACATGCTCGCCCGGCGCGAGGACACCGGAGGCGAGCGGAGTCCAGGGCCCGTCGTCGGCGGAGCGGGAGTGAACGGTCAGCTCCCGCCTGCCGTCGCCGTCGGGTGCGCCCACCCACACCTGGAGCACGCCCGCTGTCAGCGGGGCGGTGACGGTGAGGGACTCGACGGTGCCGAGGCCCACCTGGTCGGCGGCGCGGAACGCGATCTCGGCGAACGCGGTCTCGGGGAAGCCGACCGGGAGCCGGTTGGTGAACACCACCGCGTCCGATCCGGCGACGGCCATGGCGGCGCCGAGGATGGGGTGGTCGACGGGGCCGAGACCGACGGCGCTCACGTCGCCGGTCTGCCGCAGCGGCGTCGGCCAGTAGCGCTCGTGCTGGAAGGCGTACGTCGGCAGCGCGACCCGGCGTGCGCCGGTGCCCTCGAACAGGGGCGTCCAGTCGACGTGCACGCCCGTGACGTGCAGCCGGGCGAGTGCGGTGAGCAGGGCGGTGGGTTCGTCCCGGTCGCCGCGCAGCAGCGGGATCGCCGCGGCGGAGGCGGACTCGGTGAGCAGGGCCGAGAGCACACCAGTGGGACCTACCTCCAGGACCGTGTCCGTGCCTGCGGCTTCGAGCGCGGCGACGCCGTCGGCGAAGCGGACGGGCGCACGGACGTGGCGGACCCAGTAGTGCGGCGAGCACAGCTCGTCGCCGGTGACGAGGTGTCCGGTCAGGTTGGACACCACGGGGATCTGCGGCGGGGCGAACGACAGGTCCGCGAGCAGCTCACGGAAGTCGTCGAGCATCGGCTCCATCAGCGGCGAGTGGAAGGCGTGGCTGACCGGCAGCCGCTTGGTCTTCCGCCCGTTCTTCGCGAAGTCGTCGGCGATCTGCCGGGCCTCGCTCTCGTCACCGGCGAGCACGACGGAGTCGGGCCCGTTGACGGCGGCGATAGAGACGTTCGCGGTGAGGAGCCGGGCCACCTCGTCCTCGGTCGCCTGGATCGCGATCATCGCGCCGCCCGCGGGCAGCGCCTGCATCAGCCGGGCGCGCGCGGTGACCAGCGTGGCCGCGTCCCGCAGCGTGAGCACGCCGGCGACGTGGGCGGCGGCGATCTCGCCGACGGAGTGCCCACCGACGAAGGCGGGCCGGACGCCGTAGGACTCGACGAGCCGGTAGAGGGCGACCTCGACGGCGAACAGCGCGGGCTGGGTGTGGCCGGTCCGGTTCAGCGCCTCCTCGTCCTCGCCCCAGATCACGTCGCGCAGCCCCGGCTCCAGGAGCGCCAGCACCTCGTCCAGCGCGGCACGGAACACCGGGAACCGGTCGTACAACTCCCGTCCCATGCCCAGGCGTTGGGCGCCCTGGCCGGAGAACAGCACGGCGAGTTCGGGCCGTCCGGCGCGGCCGCGGGCGATCTCGTGGCCGTCCAGGAGTACGGCGCGGTGCTCGAACCGGGACCGGTCGAGCAGGGAGAGTCCGACGTCGAGCGGGTCGGCCTCGACCGCGCGGAGCCGGGTGAGCTGGGCGTCCAGCGCCGCTTCGGACTTGGCGGAGACGGTCCAGGCGGCCGGCGGTCGTGCCGTGTCGGGGGCGGGGGTCGGCGCCTTCTCAGCGGACCGCGGGGCCTGCTCCAGGATGACGTGCGCGTTGGTGCCGCTGAGGCCGAACGAGGAGACGCCCGCGCGGCGCGGCCGGTCCGCGGTGGGCCAGGGGGTGGCCTCGGTGAGCAGGGACACCGATCCGGCGGACCAGTCGACGTGGGTGGTCGGCTCGGTGACGTTCAGGGTGCTCGGGAGCACTTCGTGGCGCAGCGCCATCACCATCTTGATCACCCCGGCGACGCCGGCGGCGGCCTGGGTGTGGCCGATGTTCGACTTGATCGAGCCGAGCAGCAGAGGCCGGTCGGCGTCGCGATCCTGGCCGTAGGCGGCGATGAGGGCCTGGGCCTCGATGGGGTCGCCGAGGGTGGTGCCGGTGCCGTGCGCCTCGACGGCGTCCACGTCGGCGGCGGTGAGCCCGGCGGAGGCCAGCGCCTGCCGGATCACCCGCTGCTGCGAGGGACCGTTGGGCGCGGTCAGGCCGTTGGACGCACCGTCCTGGTTGATCGCCGAACCGCGTACGACGGCGAGCACCTCGTGCCCGTTGCGCACGGCGTCGGAGAGCCGCTCGGCGACGAGCACGCCGATGCCCTCGGACCAGGCGGTGCCGTCCGCGCTGTCGGAGAACGGCTTGCAGCGGCCGTCGGGGGCGAGCCCGCTCTGCAGGCTGAACTCCATGAACGCGCCGGGCGCCGACATCACCTGCACGCCGCCGGCCAGCGCCAGCGAGCACTCCCCGCCGCGCAGCGCCTGCACGGCCAGGTGCAGGGAGACGAGCGCCGAGGAGCAGGCCGTGTCGACCGTCATCGACGGGCCTTCGAGGCCCAGCGCGTAGGACAGCCGGCCGGCGATGACGCTCGGCGAGGTGCCGGTGCCGGAGTAACCCTCCAGGGACTGCTCGGAGTTGAGCATCAGGTGCGCGTAGTCCTGCCCGGAGGCGCCGATGTAGACGCCGGTACGGGTGCCGCGCAGCGCCACCGGGTCGATGCCGGTGCGCTCCAGGGCCTCCCAGGAGGTCTCCAGGACGAGGCGCTGGTGCGGGTCCATGGACACGGCCTCGCGAGGCGAGATGCCGAAGAACGCGGCGTCGAAGTCGGCGATGCCCTCGATGAAGCCGCCCTGTCCGGTGACGCTGCGGCCGGCGCCCTCGCCGACCAGGTTCTCGTCCCAGCCCCGGTCGGTGGGGAACGGCGTGATCGCGTCACGGCCCCCGGCGACCAGCTCCCAGAGGTCCTCGGGGCCGTCGACGCCGCCGGGGAAGCGGCAGGCGATGCCGACGATCGCGACCGCCTCGCCGTCGTGCCGTGCCGCGCCGGACGGCAGGTCGGGCTCCTCGGCGCCTGCCGGGCCGCCGAACACCTCGGGGACCAGGTACTCGCCGAGTGCCTGCGGGGTCGGGTAGTCGAACACCAGGGTCGCGGGCAGCGTCAGGCCGGTCGCCGCGCCGAGGCGGTTGCGCAGTTCCACCGAGGTCAGCGAGTCGAAGCCGAGGGCCCGGAACTCGCGGTCGGCGTCCACGGCGCCCGGCGAGGCGTGCCCGAGCACCGCTGCCGCCTCGCCGCGCACCACGTCGACGAGGGCGCGCACCCGGTCGGCGGGGCGGGCGTCGTCGAGGCGCCGCAGCGCCCCGGCCGCCGTGCCGCCCGAGGTGGCCGTACGGCGGCCCCGCAGCAGGTTGCGCAGCAGCGGCGGCAGGAAGCCGGTGGTGACGGTGCCGGTGATGACGCGGGCCGGCACCAGCAGCGGTTCGTCGACCGCGGTGGCTGCGTCGAACAGGGCGAGGCCGTGCTCCAGGGGCATCGGCGGCATGCTGGACTTCTCCAGCCGCTCCAGCGCCGCCGCGTCCATCGTGCGGGTCATGCCGGCCTCGGAACTCCACGCGCCCCAAGCCAGGGAGAGCGCGGGCAGCCCGAGCGAGCGCCGGTACTGGGCGAGGGCGTCGAGGAAGGCGTTGCCCGCCGCGTAGTTGCCCTGCCCCGCGGTGCCGAGCACACCGGACACCGACGAGTACAGGACGAACGCCACGAGGTCCTTGTCCCGGGTCAGCTCGTGCAGGTTCCAGGCGGCGTCCGCCTTGGGCCGCAGCACCGCGCCGAGCCGGTCCGGGGTCAGCGAGGCGATCACGCCGTCGTCCAGCACACCGGCCGTGTGGACGACCGCGGTGAGGTCGTCCACGCCGTCCAGGACGGCCGCGAGCGCGTCCCGGTCGGCGGCGTCGCACGCGGCGACGGTGACGTCGGCACCGTGGGCCAGCAGTTCGGCCTGCAGCTCCAGCGCGCCGGGCGCATCCAGGCCGCGTCGGCTGAGCAGCAGCAGCCTGCGGGCACCGCGCTCGACGAGGTGGCGGGCGAGTTCCGCGCCGAGCCCGCCGGTGCCGCCGGTGATCAGGACCGTGCCGTCGGGGTCCCAGCCGCCCGGCACGGTGATGACGATCTTGCCGATGTGCTGGGCGCGGCTCATGTACCGGAACGCGTCCCGGGCCCGCCGTACGTCCCAGGTGCTGATCGGCAGCGGCTCCAGGACCTCCTGGTCGAACAGCTCGACGAGGGCGAGCAGCATGCGCTGGATGTGGTCGGGGTGGGCCTCGCCGAGGTCGAAGGGCCGGTAGGCGATGCCGGGCGGGTCCTCGCGCAGGTCGGTCTTGCCCATCTCCAGGAACCGGCCGCCCGCGCCGAGCAGCCGCAGCGAGGCGTCGATGAACTCGCCGGTCAGCGCGTTGAGTACGACGTCGATGCCCTGGCCGGACTGGCCGGACTGACCGGACCGACCGGACCGACCGGACCGACCGGACTGGGCGAACTTGGTCTCGAACGCGGTGTCGCGGGAGGAGGCGATGTGGTCGTCGTCGAGGCCGAGGCCGCGCAGCACGTCCCACTTGCCCTCGCTCGCGGTGGCGAAGACCTCGGCACCGAGGTGCCGGGCGACCTGGACGGCCGCCATGCCGACCCCGCCGGCACCTGCGTGGACGAGCACCTTCTCGCCGGGGCGCACCTGGCCGAGTTCGACGAGGGCGTAGTACGCGGTGAGGAACACCAGCGGTACGGAGGCGCCCTGTTCGAAGGTCCAGCCGTCGGGGAGCCGGGTGAGGTAGCGCTCGTCGATGACGCCGAGCGGGCCCATGCCGCCGAACAGCATGCCGAAGACCGGATCGCCGGGGCGCAGCCCGGTCACCTCGGGGCCGGTCTCGACGACGACGCCCGCTGCCTCGGCGCCGAACGAGCCTGCCTCGCCCGGGTACATGCCGAGTGCGTTGAGGACGTCGCGGAAGTTGAGGCCGGCCGCGCGGATGGCGACGCGCACCTGTCGGCCGGTGAGGGGTTCGGCGACCTCGGGGCAGGGGGCGAGGGTCAGTGCGTCGACGCTGCCCTTGGCGGTGGTGTCGAGCCGCCACGGCACGCCCACGGGCGGCACGAGGGACGGTCCGCCGGCGATCCGGGCGAGTCGGCCGGCGTGGGTGACGCCGTCGCGCACGATCAGCTGCTGTTCCTCGGTGACCAGCATGCCGGGGCTGAGCTTGCCGCCGGCGTCGAGGTCGACGAGCAGGAACCGGCCGGGGTTCTCGGCCTGGGCGCTGCGCACCAGGCCCCACACGGCGGCTGCGCCGAGGTCGGTGACGGGTTCGTCGCCGATGGCGGCGGCGCCGCGGGTCACGAACACCGTGCGCTGGTCGGCCTGTTGGAGGAGCTCCAGCACCCGGGCGGTCTCGGTGTGCGCGGAGGCGGCGTCGGTGCCGCCGGTGACCTCGACGATCCGTATGTCGGCGGCTTCGGCGTCCGTGTCGGGGAGCGGTATGCGGGTCCACTCGACGCGGAACAGGGAGTCGCGCAGGTCGGCGCCGGGTGCGGGCCGTTCGGTGGACGGTCTGCGCACCACGAGGGACTTGGCCGACAGGACCGGGGCGCCCTCGGCGTCGACCGCGGTGACGGAGACGGCGTCGCCGCCGGCGGGCGACAGTCGTACGCGTAGCCGCGACGGGCCGATGGCGTGCAGGGACACGCCGTTCCACTCGAAGGGCAGGCCCTGGCCCGCGCCCTCGACGAACGTGATGGCGTGCAGGGCGGAGTCCAGCAGGGCAGGGTGCACACCGAACCGGGCCGCGTCCTCGGCGTCGTCGGGCAGCGCGACCTCGACGTAGACGTCGCCGCCCGCGCGCCAGGCGGCCTTCAGGCCCCGGAACACCGGCCCGTAGGACAGGCCGGCCTCGCCCAGGGTGTCGTAGAAGCCGTCCAGGTCGACGGGGTCAGCTCCGGCGGGCGGCCACTGCGCGGTGTCGAGGGCGGCCTGGTGCGGGCCCTCCGCGAGGGTGCCGCTCGCGTGCTGGACCCAGGTGTCGGAGCCGGTCGGGCGGGAGTGGACGCTCACCGCGCGCCGGCCGCTGTCGTCGGGGGCGCCGACGCGGACCTGGACGGGCACGGCGTCGCGTTCGGGCAGGACCAGGGGTACGACGATGGTGAGTCCGTCCACGCGGTCGCAGCCGGTGACGTCGCCGGCGCGGATGGCGAGGTCGAGGAACCCGGTGCCGGGGAACAGCACCGCGCCGCCGACTACATGGTCGGCGAGCCACGGTTGGAGCGCCGGGGACAGCCGGCCCGACAGCACCAGTTCGTCGGTGCCGGCGACGGACACCGAGGCGCCGAGCAGCGGGTGGCCGCCCGGGGCCAGCCCGTACGCGGTGGGGTCGCCTGCGCGGCCGCCGACGGAGGCGCGGGGCCAGAAGCGCTGGTGGTCGAAGGCGTAGGTGGGCAGGTCGACGAGGCGGCTCTGCGGGAACCACGGCGCCCAGTCGACGGGCACGCCGTCGACGTGCAGCCGGGCGAGGGCGGTGGCCAGGGCGGTCGCCTCAGGACGGTCCCTGCGCAGCGCGGGCACGGCACCGTCGACGAGGGCCGACAGGACGCCGTCGGGCCCGACCTCCAGGAACCTGGTGGCGCCCGCCGCGCGCAGCCGGTCCACGTTGTCGGCGAACCGCACCGCGTCCCGGACGTGGGCGACCCAGTACTCGGGGTCGGTGACATCGCCGCTGGTGAACAGCGGGATCGCGGGCTCGTGGAAGGAGAGCCCGGCGAGAGCCGTACGGAAGTCGTCGAGCATCGGGTCCATCAGCGGGGAGTGGAAGGCGTGCGACACCTTCAGCCGCTTGTGCCTCCACCGTTCGGCGATGCGCAGCACCTCGTGCTCGTCGCCCGCGATGACCACGGAGTCGGGCCCGTTGACGGCGGCGACCGAGACGTTCGCGGTGAGGTGCGGGGCAACCTCGGCCTCGGTGGCCTGTACGGCGACCATCGCGCCGCCGGGCGGCAGCGCGTCCATGAGGGCGGAGCGGGCGGTGACCAGTTCGGCGGCGTCGGCGAGCGACAGCACCCCGGCGACATGGGCCGCCGCGATCTCGCCGATGGAGTGGCCTGCGAGGAGCGCGGGCCGGACGCCGAAGGACTCCAGGAGCCGGTACAGGGCGACTTCGACGGCGAACAGCGCGGGCTGGGTGTTCCCGGTGCGGTTCAGTGCCTCCGCGTCGTCGCCCCAGATCACCTCGCGCAGGGCCGGATCGAGGTGGACGAGTACGTCGTCCAGGGCGGTGGCGAAGACCGGGAACCGCTCGTACAGCTGGCGGCCCATGCCGAGACGCTGTGAGCCCTGCCCGGAGAACAGAACGGCCAGGGTCTGCTCGGCCGCCACGCCGGAGGCGATCTCGGCGCCGTCGAGCAGCACCGCGCGGTGCTCGAACAGGGTCCGGGAGGCGACCAGCGAGTAGCCGATGTCGGCGGGGTCGCCCGGGAGTTGGGCCGTCTTCTCGACCTGGGCGCGGAGCGAGGCCGGGGACTTCGCGGAGACGATCCACGGGGCCGGTGGCGCATGCTCGGGGGCGGGCGCGGCGCCCTGGCGGGCGGCGGGAGCCTCGGGGGCGGGCAGTTCCCGGGCGGGTGCCTCCTCCAGGATCACGTGCGCGTTGGTGCCGCTGATGCCGAACGAGGAGACGCCGGCGCGGCGCGGCCGGCCGCCGGTCGCGGGCCAGTCCGTGGTTTCGGTCAGGAGCGATACGGCGCCGGTGGACCAGTCGATGTGCGACGACGGTTCGGTGACGTGGAGGGTCCGGGGCAGCACGCCGTTCCGCAGCGCCAGCACCGTCTTGATGACGCCGGCCGCGCCCGCCGCGGCCTGGGTGTGGCCCAGGTTCGACTTGACGGAGCCGAGCCGCAGCGGCCGGTCGGCGGGCCGGTCGTGGCCGTAGGCGGCGATGAGGGCCTCGGCCTCGATGGGGTCGCCGAGGGTGGTGCCGGTGCCGTGGGCCTCGACGGCGTCGACGTCGGCGGGCCGCAGTCCGCCGCTGGCCAGCGCCTGCCGGATGACGCGCTGCTGCGACGGGCCGTTCGGCGCCGTGAGGCCGTTGGAGGCGCCGTCCTGGTTGAAGGCGGAGCCGCGTACGACGGCGAGGACGGGGTGCCCTGCGGCCACCGCGTCGGAGAGCCGCTCGACGACGAGGACGCCCACGCCCTCGGACCATCCGGTGCCGTCGGCGTCGTCGGAGAACGCCTTGCACAGGCCGTCCGGGGCGAGCCCGCCCTGCCGGGAGAACCCCGAGAAGCTGGTCGGCGTCGCCATCACGGTCACCCCGCCGGCGAACGCGAGCGAGCACTCCCCGGCCCGCAGCGCCTGCGCGGCGAGGTGCAGCGCGACCAGCGCCGAGGAGCAGGCGGTGTCGACGGTGACGGCGGGCCCTTCGAGGCCCAGCGCGTAGGAGACGCGCCCGGAGATCACGCTGGCCGCGAGCCCGGTGCCGGCGTGGCCCTCCAGGTCCTCGTCGGAGGCCATCACGACGTGCTGGTAGTCCTGCCCGTTGGTGCCGTAGAACACGCCGGTGCGGCTGCCGCGCAGCGAGCCGGGGTCGACGCCGGCGCGTTCGACCGCCTCCCAGGACGTTTCGAGGAGCAGCCGTTGCTGCGGGTCCATGGCGAGGGCCTCGCGGGGCGAGATGCCGAAGAAGGCGGGGTCGAAGTCCGCGACGCCGGTGAGGAATCCGCCGCGTCCGGTGGAGCTGGCGAGGGCGCCGAGTTCCCAGCCGCGGTCGGCCGGGAACTCGGTGATCGCGTCCCGTCCCTCGACGAGCAGCGTCCACAGGTCCTCGGGCGAGTCGATGCCGCCGGGGAAGCGGCAGGCCATGCCGACGATGGCGATGTCGTCCGTGGTGCGGACCACGTCGGTGTCGGCCAGGTCGGCCCCGGTGCCGAGGAGTTCGCCGAGGAGGAACTCGGCGAGGGCGCGGGGGCTGGGGTGGTCGAAGACGAGTCCGGCGGGCAGGGCGAGCCCGGTGACCTCGGTGAGCTGGTTGCGCAGGTCGACGGCGGTGAGCGAGTCGAACCCGATGTCGCGGAACGCCTTGTCCGCGGCGACGGCCTCCTTGCCGGAGTGGCCGAGCACGGCCGCCGCCCGGGTGCGCACCAACTCCAGTACGGGTGCGATGCGTTCGCCCTCGGGCAGGGCGCGCAGGCTGCCGCGCAGGGCGGCGCCGGCGGACTCGCTGTCGCGCCGGGCGGCGTCGAGCGCGTCGAGCACGCCGCGGGCGCCGGGCAGTTCGCCGAGGACGGGGGTGGGGCGCAGGCTCAGCAGGGCGCTGAGCAGCTGCGGGTGGCGCAGATCGGCGACGACGGCGGTCGCGGCGGGCTCGGCGACCACGTGCCGCAGGGCTTCGAGCGCGAGGGCGGGGTCGAGGCTGGTGGCGCCGGTCTGCCGGATGGCGGCCGCGGCGCGTTCGCCTCCGGCCATGCCGTCGCCGGCCCACGCTCCCCAGGCGACGGAGGTCGCGGCGAGACCGGCGGCGCGCCGGCGCTGGGCGAGGGCGTCGAGGACGGCGTTGGCGGCGGCGTAGTTGGCCTGCCCGGGGTTGCCGACCGCGCCGGCGACCGAGGAGAACAGTACGAAGGCGTCGAGGTCGCGTGCGCGGGTCAGCTCGTCGAGGACGAACGCGGCCTGCGCCTTGGCGCGGAAGACGTCGGCGAACCGCTCGGGCGACAGGCCCTCCAGGACGCCGTCGTCGAGGACACCGGCGGCGTGGACCACGGCGGTGAGGTCGTCGATGCCGTCCAACAGCGCGGCGACGGCCTCGCGGTCGGCGGCGTCGCAGGCGGCGATCACGATGTCCGCGCCGAGTCCGCCCAGTTCCGCGCGGAGTTCGGCGGCGCCGGGCGCGTCCGGGCCCCGGCGGCTGAGCAGGACGACGCGGGCGGCGCCCCGGGCGGCGAGGTCGCGGGCGACGTGGCGGCCGAGGGCGCCGGTGCCGCCGGTGACGACCACGGTGCCGGAGGGCTCCCACTCGGGGCCGCCGGGTGCGCGCGGCGCCACGACGACACGTCGGCCGAAGACACCGGAGTCGCGTACGGCGACCTGGTCCTCGGTCGAGCCGAGGACGGTCAGCAGGCGCCGTACGGCGCGTTCGTCGAGCTCTTCGGGCAGGTCGACGAGGCCGCCCCAGCGCCCGGGGTGTTCCAGGGCGGCGACCCGGCCGAGTCCCCAGACGCCGGCCTGCCACGGGTGGGCGACGGGGTCGGCGCGGCCGACGGACACCGCCGCGCGGGTCACGGCCCACAGGGGCGCGGTGATCCCGGCGTCACCGAGGGCCTGCAGGAGGGTGGCGGTGGCGACGGCCGGAGTCTGGTCGCCCGGGTCGTCGAGCGCCATCAAGGAGACGACGCCGGTGTATCCGCTCGTGTCGAACTCGGCGAGCAGCACGGCGAGTTGGGAACGGTCGGCCGCCGCCGGGACGTCCAGGCGGGTGGCATCGCCGAGGGCGGTGACGACGGCGGTGACCCACGGGTCGTCGGCCGCGTCGCGCGCCACGATGACCAGCCAGGGGCCCGTGGCGGGGGTCAGTCCGGTGACGGGCTGCCAGGTCTCGCGGTGCAGCCAGGAGTCCACGGTGGAGCGGGCCTTGCGCCGGCCGCGCCACGCGGACAGCGCGGGCAGCACGCCGTCGAGGGTGTCGGCGTCGAGGCCGAGGGTCGCGGACAGGGAGGCGACGTCCGCGCTCTCCACGGCGGCCCAGAACGCGGCGTCGGCCGGGTCCTGCACCATCGCCCCGGCGTCGGCGGTCTCGGGCCAGTACCGCTCGTGCTGGAACGGATAGGTCGGCAGGTCGACGAGCCGCCCGCCGGGGTAGCAGGGTGACCAGTCGACCTCGACGCCGCTGACGTGCAGCCGGGCGAGGGCGGTGAGCAGCGCGGTCGCCTCGTCGCGGTCCCGGCGCAGCACCGGCACCGCGTCCTCGACCAGCGCGGACAGCACGCCGTCGGGGCCGACCTCCAGGAACGCCGTCGCGCCACGCTCCCGCAGCCGTACGACGTTGTCGTGGAAGCGGACCGCGTCGCGCACATGGCGCACCCAGTACTCGGGATCGGTCACGTCGCCGCTGGTCACGACCGGGATGCTCGGTTCACGGAACGTCAGGTCGGCGATCGCGGCGCGGAAGTCCTCCAGCATGGGGTCCATGAGCGGCGAGTGGAACGCGTGGGACACCCGCAGCCGCGTCGCCTTCCGCCCGATGCCCTCGAAGTGGGCCGCGACCCGCGCCGCCTCGGTCTCGACTCCGGCCACGACCACGGAGTTGGGGCCGTTGACCGCGGCGATCGACACCTCGGGGGTGAGATGCGGCAGGACCTCCTGTTCGGTGGCCCGGATCGCGATCATCGCGCCGCCGGCGGGCAGCGCCTCCATCAGCCGGGCACGGGCGGCGACGAGCCGGGCCGCGTCGGCCAGGTCGAGCACCCCGGCGACATGGGCGGCGGCGATCTCGCCGACCGAGTGCCCGGCCAGCAGTCGCGGCCTGACCCCGTAGGAGTCGATCAGCCGGTAGAGGGCGACCTCGACGGCGAACAGGGCGGGCTGGGTGTGCCCGGTCCGGTTCAGCGCCGCCTCGTCGTCCCCCCACATGACCTCGCGGACCGACGGGTCGAGCTGGGCAAGGGCCTCGTCCAGTGCGGCGGCGAACACCGGCTGCCGTGCGTACAACTCCCGTCCCATGCCGAGGCGTTGGGCGCCCTGCCCGGAGAACAGCACGGCGAGGGTCCGGTCGGCGGCGACGCCGGAGGCGAGTTCCGTGCCGTCGAGCAGTACGGCCCGGTGCTCGAACAGGGTCCGGGAGGCGGCCAGCGAGTGCCCGATGTCGACGGGGTCGCCGCCCGTCAGCGCGCGCACCTGCTCGACCTGGGCCCGCAGCGCCGCCTCGGACTTCGCGGAGACGAGCCACGGGACCGGTTCCGTGCGGGGCCCGGCGGCCGGGGCGGCGGGTTCGACGGGCCCCTGCTCCAGGATGATGTGCGCGTTGGTGCCGCTGAGGCCGAACGAGGAGACGCCCGCCCGGCGCGGCCGGTCCGCCCGCGGCCACGGGGTGTTGTCGGTGAGCAGCGAGACCGCGCCCGCCGACCAGTCGACGTGCGAGGACGGCTCGGTCACGTGCAGCGTCCTGGGCAGCACCCCGTGCCGCAGCGCCAGGACCGTCTTGATGACACCGGCGACGCCCGCCGCCGCCTGGGTGTGCCCCAGGTTGGACTTGACGGCGCCCAGGTACAGCGGCGTCTCGCGGTCGCGTCCGTAGGCGGCGAGCAGCGCCTGCGCCTCGATCGGGTCGCCGAGCCGGGTGCCGGTGCCGTGCGCCTCCACGGCGTCCACGTCCGCCGCGGACAGCCCGGCGTTCGCCAGCGCCTGCCGGATCACCCGCTGCTGCGCCGGACCGTTCGGCGCCGTGAGCCCGTTGGACGCCCCGTCCTGGTTGACGGCCGACCCGCGCACCACGGCCAGGATCCGGTGCCCGTTGCGCAGCGCATCCGACTGCCGTTCGAGTACGACGATGCCGGCGCCCTCGGACCAGCCCGTGCCGTCGGCGTCGTCGGAGAAGGCACGGCAGCGGGCGTCGGCCGCGAGGCCGCCCTGGGCGTGGAAGCCGGCGAAGTTCATCGGCGTCGACATGACCGTGACACCGCCGACCAGGGCGAGTGCGGACTCCCCGGAGCGCAGGGACTGTGCCGCGAGGTGCAGGGCGACCAGCGACGACGAGCACGCGGTGTCGACGGTGAGGGCGGGCCCCTCGAAGCCGAACACGTACGACAGGCGGCCGGAGATCACGGCGGCGGCGAGGCCCGTGCTCGCATGGCCCTCGATGTCGCCGCGCGCTCGCAGGACGAGGTTGGTGTAGTCCTGGCCGTTGGTGCCGACGAACACACCGGTCCTGGTGCCGCGCAGGGTGGCGGCGTCGATGCCGGCGTGCTCGACCGCCTCCCAGGCCACCTCCAGCAGCTGGCGCTGCTGCGGGTCCATGGCGAGGGCCTCGCGCGGGGAGATACCGAAGAAACCGGCGTCGAACTCGGCGGCCCCGTACAGGAATCCGCCCTCGCCCGTGCCGCCCGCCGCGAGGGCCTCCTGCTCCCAGCCGCGGTCCGTGGGGAAGCCGGAGATGGCGTCCTCGCCGTCGTACAGCAGCCGCCACAGCTCCTCGGGCGAACGCACTCCGCCGGGGAAACGGCAGCCCATGCCGACGATCACGATCGGGTCGTCGGCGTCGGCGACGCCCTGCGCCACCGCCTCCAACTCGCCGCTTTCGCCGAGGAGTTCGGCCAGCAGGTGACCGGCCAGCACGGCCGGGGTCGGATAGTCGAAGATCAGGGTCGCGGGCAGGGCGAGCCCGGTCGCCGCGGTGAGGGCGTTGCGCAGCTCGATCGCGGTGAGCGAGTCGAAGCCGAGCGCGCGGAACTCCTTCTCGGCGCCCACGGAGTCGGCCGAGTCGTACCCGATGACCTTGGCGGCCTCGGTGCGCACGAGGTCGAGCAGCAGCCGCTGCCGTTCCTCGCCGGCCAGCCCGGCGAGCCGCTGGGCGGTGTCGCCGGACGCGGTGGCGGCGACGCGGCGCCCGGCGCGGGTGAGTCCGCGCAGCAACGCCGGTACGGGGCCGCTGCCGCCGGAGGCGCCGGGGGCCAGGGGCGCGAGCAGCGGCTCGTCGGAGCGCAGCGCCGCGTCGAACAGGGCCAGGCCCTGGGCGACGGACAGCACGGGCATCCGGCGCAGGGCGGTGGCGTCCAGGGTGGCGGTCATGCCGGCGCCGGAGTCCCAGGCGCCCCACGCCAGCGACAGCGCGGGCAGGCCGAGGGACCGGCGGTGCGCGGCGAGCACGTCCAGATAGGTGTTGCCCGCCGCGTAGTTGGCCTGCCCGGCGGCGCCGAGCAGGCCGGACACCGACGAGTACAGGACGAACGCCGCGAGGTCCTTGTCCCGGGTCAGTTCGTGCAGATGCCAGGCCGCGTCGGCCTTGGGCCGCAGCACGGTGCCGAGCCGGTCCGCGGTCAGTGAGCCGATGACGCCGTCGTCGAGCACGCCCGCCGTGTGGACGACGGCACGGAGGTCGTCGACGTCGGCCAGCAGCGCGGCCAGCGCCTCGCGGTCGCCGACATCGCAGGACCGTACGGTCACCTCCGCACCCTGCGCGACGAGTTCGCCCCGCAGCTCCGCCGCCCCGGGCGCGTCCTGCCCTCGCCTGCTGACCAGCAGCAACTTGCGGGCGCCGCGCTCCACGAGGTGCCGCGCCATGATCGCGCCGAGCCCGCCGGTGCCGCCGGTGACCAGGACGGTGCCGGTCCAGTCGGGCGCCTCGCCCTCGTACCGGGGAGCCTTGGCCAGCCGGCCGACGCGCGCCTCGCCGTCGTACACCACGACCTGTGTCTCACCGACGTCGATGAGCGCGGGCAGGCCCGGCAGGACGGCGGCCGACTCCGCCGATCCGTCGAGGTCGACGAGCAGGAACCGGCCCGGGTGCTCCAACTGCGCCGAGCGCACCAAGCCCCACACGGCGCCCGCCGACACGTCCTCGCCGGACACCGCGCCACGCGTCACGAACAGCAGGCGTGCCCTCGTCGGCAGCCACTCCTGGACGATCTCCAGTGCCCGCGCGGCGAGTGCGTGTGCGGACTCGGGCCCGGGCTCCCCCATGAGGGGTACGAGGACCACGTCCGGGTCGGTGTTCACGTCCGGGTCGGCCCCGTCCGCCGACGACGACACGAAGTCCCGCACGTCGAGCCCGAAGGCGTCCTCCCCGAGCAGCGCCCAGCGCTCCCCGCCGGGCGCCGGCACCTCCTGGGGCACCCAGTCGAGCCGGAACAGCGAGTCCGCGTCGGTGCGCGCTGCGAGTTCGCCGACCTCCTGGACCGTGACACGGGCGGCGGAGAGCACGGGCGCGCCGGCCGGGTCGGCGGCGGAGAGCGTGACCCCGCCGTCGGTCGCCGTCAGCCGCACGCGCAGCACGGCGGCGCCCGAGGCGTGCAGGCCGACGTCCCGCCAGTGGGTGGCCACGCCGTCGAGGCCCAGGTGGGCGGCGGCGTGCACGGCGGCGTCGAGCAGCGCGGGGTGGATACCGAACCCCTTGGCCTCGCCGGGCAGGGCGACCTCGGCGAACACCTCGTCACCGCGCCGCCAGACCGCCCTGAGGCCCTGGAACGCCTCGCCGTGGTCGGTGTCGTCGTAGAAGCCGTCGATGCCGACGACCTTGGCGCCCCGCGGCGGCCACACGGAGGCGTCGAACCGCTCGGTCCGCTCCCCCGGCGCGAGCACACCCGTGGCGTGCTCGATCCACTCGCCGTCGCCGAGCCGCGAGTGGAACCGCAGCTCCCGCCGCCCGTCCGAGTCCGGCCGTCCGACCCACAACTGCACCTGCACGGGCGCCGCCTCGGGCAGCACCAGCGGGGCGACAGTGGTGAGTTCCGCGATCCGCTCGCAGCCGGCCTGGTCCGCCGCACGCAAGGCCAGCTCGACCACCCCGGCACTGGGGAACAGCGGCGCGTCCGCCAGCCACGGGTGGGTTGCCCGCGACAGGCTCCCGGTGAGGATCAGCTCCCCGGACCCGGCGACGGTCATGGCGGCGCCGAGCAGGGGGTGGTCGGCGGGCGTGAGCCCCAGTCCGTGGGCGTCACCGGCGCTGACCGACACCGACGGCCAGTAACGCTGCCGTTGGAAGGGGTAGGTGGGGAGGTCTGAGCGGCGGCCGCCCTCGTAGAACGGCACCCAGTCGACTGCGGTGCCTGTCACGTGCAGGCGGGCCAGGGCGGTGACGAAGGCGGTCGGCTCGTCGAGGTTCTTGCGCTGCGCGGGGACGGCAACCGCGCCCGCGGCGGCGGCCATCGCGGACAGGACGCCGTCCGGGCCGATCTCCAGGAGGGACTTCGAGCCCAGGGCGGTGACGTGGTCGTGGAAACGGACCGTCTCGCGCACGTGGCGGACCCAGTACTCCGGGTCGGTCACATCGCCGCTGGTCACGATCGGGATCTGCGGCTCCCGGAACGTCAGCCCGGCGATGGCGGCACGGAAGTCGTCCAGCATCGGGTCCATCAGCGGCGAGTGGAAGGCGTGGGAGACCTTCAGCCGCTTGGTCCGGCGGCCACCGAAGACTTCGGCGATCCGCTCGACCTCGGTCTCGTCACCCGCGATCACCACTGAGGAGTGGCCGTTCACGGCCGCTATCGACACCAACTCGGTGAGCTGCGCGGCGACTTCCTCTTCGGTGGCCTCGATCGCCACCATCGCGCCCCCGGGCGGCAGCGCCTGCATCAGCGCCGCCCGCGCCGACACCAGCTTCGCCGCGTCCTCCAGGCTGAGGACACCCGCCACATGCGCCGCCGCGATCTCACCGATCGAATGACCGGCAAGGCTCTCCGCCTGCACGCCGAAGGACTCGGCCAGCCGGTACAGCGCGACTTCGAAGGCGAACAACGCCGGTTGTGTGCAACCGGTCCGGTTCAGGGCCTCCTCGTCCTCGCCCCACATCACGTCCCGCAGCGCCGGGTCGAGATGCGCGAGTACGTCGTCCAGAGCACGCGCGAACACCGGGAACCGCTCGTACAACTCCCGTCCCATGCCCAGCCGTTGAGAGCCCTGCCCGGAGAAGAGCACGGCCGCCGGCTTCGCGCCGCCCGCCACTCCCCTGGCTATCTCCTCGCCGTCCAGCACCACCGCCCGGTGCTCGAACAACGACCGCGTGGTCGCCAGGGAGAAGCCGATGTCGGCCGCGTCGCCCTCGATACCCCGCAGCGCCCCAACCTGCTCGCTCAACGCCTCATCGGACTTGGCCGAGACGATCCACGGCACCGCGTGCGCAGGGCGAGCCGCGGGCTCGGGAGTGTCCGCCGCGGGCGCCTGCTCCAGGATCACGTGCGCGTTGGTGCCGCTGACGCCGAAGGACGAGACGGCAGCGCGGCGCGGATGGTCCGTGATGGGCCACTCGATGTCGGAGGTGGCCAACTGCACCGAACCGGTGACCCAGTCGATGTGTGTGGACGGTCGCGAGACGTGCAGAGTCCGCGGCACGACGCCGTGGCGCATGGCCATGACCATCTTGATGACACCGGCGACACCGGCGGCGGCCTGGGTGTGCCCGATGTTGGACTTCACGGAGCCCAGGTAGAGCGGTACGTCGCGGTCCTGGCCGTAGGTGGCGAGGAGGCTGCGGGCCTCGATGGGGTCGCCGAGGGGGGTGCCGGTGCCATGGGCCTCGACGGCGTCCACCTCGCCGGCGGCCACCCCGGCGCGGTCCAGGGCCTGGCGGATGACGCGCTGCTGGGCGCGGCCGTTGGGGGCGGTGAAGCCGTTGGAGGCGCCGTCGGAGTTGACCGCGCTGCCGCGCACCACGGCGAGCACCGGGTGCCCGTGGGCGAGGGCGTCGGAGAGGCGTTCCAGCGTCAGCATGCCGACGCCCTCGGACCAGCCGGTGCCGTCGGCGTCGTCGGAGAACGCCTTGCAGCGGCCGTCGCGCGCGAGGCCGCCGGCGCGGCTGAACTCGACGAGCGAACCGGGCGTGCACATCACGTTGACGCCCCCGGCGAGCGCCAGGGAGCACTCTCCGGCGCGCAGGGCGTGCACGGCGAGGTGCAGTGACACCAGCGAGGACGAGCAGGCGGTGTCGACGGTGACGGTGGGGCCCTCCAGGCCGAGGGCGTAGGAGATGCGGCCGGACTCGGCGGAGGCGGCGATGCCGGTGCCGACGTCGCCGGTGGCGTCGTCGAGGCCGCGGATCAGCAGGTGTTGGTAGTCCTGGCCGTTGGTGCCGACGAACACGCCGGTGCGGGAGCCGCGCAGGGTGGTCGGGTCGATGCCCGCGCGTTCGATGGCCTCCCAGGAGGTCTCGAGGAGCAGGCGCTGCTGCGGGTCCATGGTGACCGCTTCGCGCGGGGAGATGCCGAAGAA
This sequence comes from Streptomyces sp. DT2A-34, assembly GCF_030499515.1. Lineage (NCBI taxonomy): Bacteria > Bacillati > Actinomycetota > Actinomycetes > Kitasatosporales > Streptomycetaceae > Streptomyces > Streptomyces sp. DT2A-34. The sequence continues at coordinate 590,402 of NZ_JASTWJ010000001.1, forward strand.
GCCGGGGTCGAACTCGGCGAGGGCGGGCAGGAAGCCGCCCTGGACGCTCAGGCTGTTGCCGCGCTCGTCGACCTCGCCGCCCAGCAGCGAGGCGATGTCCCAGCCCCGGTTGGTGGGGAATCCGGTGATGGCGTCGCGCCCGGCGGCCACGAGCTCCCACAGCTGTTCCGGGGAGTCGATGCCGGCCGGGAAGCGGCAGGCCATGCCGACGATCGCGACCGGTTCGGTGGCGGCGGCGACCAGTTGCCGGTTCTGCCTGCGCAGCCGCTCCGCGTCCTTCATCGCGGCGCGCAGTGCCTCGACAACCTTCTCGCTGGAGGTGTTCATCCATCAGCTCCGTCGTCCGCAGTCATCCGAAGTCGTCCGACCGCAATTGCAGCAGCCAACCCAGTAGCGATTTCCTCAGAAAAACGGCCGGTCGTCCGTGCGGGACGACCGGCCGTCGGCGGACGTCAGTCGAGCTGTCCGTCCAGCTGTCCGTCCAATTGCCCGCCGAGTTGTCCTTCGAGTGCCGCCTGCACCAGGTCGTCGACGGACATGTCGTCGATCGAGCCGGTGTCGTCGCTCTCCTCGGCCGAGGACTTGCCGAGGAGGTGCAGCAGCGGTTCCAGTACGCCGATCTCGCGCAGCTGGGTGAGCGGCACCTTGGCCAGGAGGTCGCGGATCTCGGCTTCTTCGCCGTCGGTCTCGGCCGCGTCCTCGGGTACCAGCTGGTCCAGAAGGTGGGTGGCCAGCTCGGCGGGCGAGGGGTGGTCGAAGACCAGCGTGGAGGCGAGGCTCAGTCCGGTCGCCGCGCCCAGACGGTTGCGCAGTTCGACCACGGCGAGCGAGTCGAAACCGAGGTCGCGGAACGGGCGGTCCGCGCGCACCGCGTCGGTGTCGGTCCGGCCCAGTACCTCGGCGGCCTGGGTGCGGACCAGGTCGAGCAGCGTCTCGTGGCGCTTGGCCGGCGCCAGGCCGAGGAGCTGCTCCCGCAGTGCGCCGGAGGGTGCCGCTTCGGGTGCCGCCGTCTCCTGGGGTCCGGCGAGTTCCCGCAGCAGCGGGTTGGGCCGGAAGCCGCCGGAGAAGCGGCCCTTGTCGACGGCCGCGACGACCGCGGTCGCCCCGTCCTCCGCGGCCAGCTGACGCAGGGCCGTGCAGGCGAGTTCGGGGTCCATCGCCGCGATGCCCGCGCGCTGGGCGTTGGCCACGGCGTCCTCGGAGTCGGCCATGCCGCCGCCTCCCCAGGCGCCCCAGGCGATCGAGGTGGCGGCCAGGCCATGGGCCCGGCGCCGTTCGGCTAGCGCGTCCAGCATGGCGTTCGCGGCGGCGTAGTTGGCCTGGCCGGGGCTGCCGACCGCCGACGACGCCGACGAGAACAGCACGAACGCGTCGAGGCCCGAGGTCAGCTCGTCCAGCAGCAGCGCCGGGTCGGCCTTGCTGCGGAACACGTCCTGGAACCGTTCGGGCGTCATCTTGTCGAGGACGCCGTCGTCGAGCACGCCCGCCGTGTGGACCACGGCGGTCAGGTCGTCCACCCCGTCCAGGACCGCCTGCAGGGCGGCCCGGTCGGACACGTCGCAGGCGGTGATGGTGACTTCGGCGCCCAAGTCGCGGAGGTCGGTGCTCAGTTCCTCGGCGCCGGGGGCGTCGGGGCCGCGCCTGCTGAGGAGCAGCAGGTGGCGGGCGCCCTCGCGGGCGAGGGTGCGGGCGACGTGGCCACCGAGCGCGCCGGTGCCGCCGGTGATGAGGACCGTGCCGCGCGGCTGCCAGACGCGGGCCGGCGCGGGGGCGGGCGCGGGGAGGAGCCTGCGGCCGAAGACGCCGCTCGCCCGTACGGCCACCTGGTCCTCGCCGTCGAGTCCGGCGAGGACGGAGGCGAGGCCGCGCAGGACGCGGTCGTCGAGTCCGGCGGATCCGGCAGGTTCGGCGGGTTCGGCGGGCAGGTCGATCAGGCCGCCCCAGCGCTCCGGGTACTCCAGCGCGGCCACCCGGCCCAGGCCCCAGATCGCCGACTGCGTCAGGTCGTCCGGCGCCTCGGCGGCGCTGACGGCCACGCCGCCGCGGGTGACGCACCACAGCGGTGCGGTCAGGCCCGCGTCGCCGAGCGCCTGGATCAGCGCCGCCGTGAGCAGGGTGCCCTGCGGTGTGCCGCCGGGGTCCGAGGGGGCGAGGCCGAGCAGGGAGACCACGCCGGTGAAGCCGGTGCCGAGGGGGGCGAGGGCCTCGGCGATCCGGGCGCGGTCGGGGGTGTCGACCGCGACGGTGACGACGTCGGCGCCGAGCGCGGCCACGACCCGTGCCGCCCAGGCGTCGTCGCCGGCCGGGGTCACGGCCAGCCAGCGTCCGGCCGGCGTACCGGAGCCGCCGTCCAGCGGCTTCCAGGCGATCCGGTGCCGCCAACTGTCCACGACCGCCGTGTCGTTGTGCTGTCGGCGCCAGTCGAGCAGGGCGGGCAGCACCTGGGAGAGCGCGCCGCCGTCGACGTCGAGCACCTGCTCCAGCGCGCCGAAGTCCTCGCCCTCGACGGCGGCCCAGAACGCGGCGTCGTCGCTGCCGGGCTCGGCGGCGGCCGAACGTGTGGCGGTGCCGGTCATGGTCGAGGGCCAGAACCGCTGGTGCTGGAAGGCGTAGGTGGGCAGGTCGACGCGGTTGCCGCCGCCGAAGAAGCCGGCCCAGTCGACGTGTACGCCGCGGGCGTGGAGCCTGGCGAGCGCGGTGACGGCGGTGGTCTCCTCGTCGCGGTCCTTGCGCAGCAGCGGGATCGCCACGGTGCCGGGGGCGTTGTCCGGGACGAGGCCCGACAGGGTGGCGTCCGGGCCGAGTTCGACCAGGGTCGTGACGCCGCGCTCGGCGAGGGTGCGGACGTTGTCCGCGAAGCGCACGGCCTCGCGGACGTGCCGTACCCAGTACTCGGGGTCGGTCAGGTCTCCCCCGGCCACGACCGGGATGGTCGGCGCGGCGAAGGCCAGACCCGTGACGACCTTGCGGAACTCGTCGAGCATCGGGTCCATCAGCGGCGAGTGGAAGGCGTGCGACACCCGCAGCCCGCGGTGCTTCCAGCGGCCCACGACGGCGTCGACCGTCTCCTCGGGACCGGCGACGACCACCGACTCCGGCCCGTTGACCGCGGCGATCGTGACACCGTCGGTGAGGTGCGGCAGGACGGCGTCCTCCGACGCCTGCACCGCGACCATGGTGCCGCCGGCCGGCAGGGCCTGCATGAGCGAGGCCCGCGCCGACACCAGCGTGCACGCGTCCGCCAGGGAGAGCACCCCGGCGACGTGCGCGGCGGCGATCTCGCCGATCGAGTGCCCGGCGAGGAAGTCGGGCCGCAGCCCCCACGACTCGGCGAGCCGGTAGAGGGCGACCTCGACGGCGAACAGTGCCGGTTGGGCGTTGCCCGTCCGGTTCAGTGCCGCCTCGTCGTCGCCGCGGACGACCTCCCGCAGCGCCGGGTCGAGGAGCTCCGTGACCTCGTCCAGCGCGGCCCGGAACACCGGGAACCGCTCGTACAGTGCGCGGCCCATGCCGAGCCGCTGCGAGCCCTGTCCGGCGAACAGGAAGGCGAGCTTGCCCGCCCGGGCGGCCTCGTCGACGACGACGTGCGGGGTGCGGACACCCTCCGACAGTGCGGTGAGGCCGGCCAGCAGGTCGTCCCGGCCGTCGGCGAGGACCACCGCCCGGTGCTCGAAGGCGGCGCGGCCGGTCGCCGCCGAGTAGGCCAGGTCGGCGGGTTCGGCGGTGGACGCGGTGGTGAGCAGGCGGGCGGCCTGGTCGCGCAGCGCTGCGGGGGTACGCCCGGAGACGAGCACCGGCAGCACTCCGGCCGTGTGCTCCACCGGCTTCGTGGGCTCGGGCTCGGCCTGCTCGATGATCACGTGCGCGTTGGTGCCGCTCGCGCCGAACGACGAGACACCCGCCCTGCGCACCCGGCCGGTGTTGGGCCACGGTGTCCGCTCCGACAGCAACTTGACCGTGCCGGCACTCCAGTCGACGTGCGTGGTGGGTTTCTCGGCGTGCAGCGTGCGGGGCAGTTCGCCCGCCCGTAGCGCCATGACCATCTTGATCACACCGGCGACACCGGAGGCGGCCTGGGTGTGGCCGAGGTTGGACTTGACGGCGCCGAGCAGCAGCGGGTTGGCCCGCTCCCGGCCGTAGGCGGCGATCAGCGCCTGGGCCTCGATCGGGTCGCCGAGCTTGGTGCCGGTGCCGTGCGCCTCGACGGCGTCCACGTCGTTCGGGCGCAGTCCGGAGGCGGCGAGCGCATGGTGGATGACCCGCTGCTGGGCGGGGCCGCTGGGTGCGGTCAGGCCGTTGGAGGCGCCGTCGGAGTTGATGGCGCTGCCGCGGACCACCGCGAGGACCTGGTGGCCGTTGCGACGCGCGTCCGACAGCCTCTCCAGTACGAGCATGCCCACGCCCTCGGCCCAGCCGGTGCCGTCGGCGTCGTCGGAGAACGCCTTGCAGCGACCGTCCTCGGACAGGGCGCCCTGGGCGCTGAACTCGATGAACCCGACCGGCGTCGACATCACGCACACACCGCCGGCCAGCGCCATGGAGCACTCGCCCGCACGCAGCGCCTGCGCGGCCAGGTGCATGGCGACCAGGGACGAGGAGCACGCGGTGTCGACCGATGCCGTCGGCCCCTGGAGGCCGAAGGTGTAGGCGAGGCGGCCGGACAGCAGCGACGCGGACTGCGCGGTCTGCCACTCCAGGCCGGTCTCCTCCGGGGAGGGCCGGTACTCGCCGCTGCCGCCGCCGACGAACACGCCGGTGTCGGTGCCGCGCAGCAGGCCCGGGTCGATGCCCGCGCGCTCCAGTGCCTCCCAGGCCGTCTCCAGCACGAGGCGCTGCTGCGGGTCCATGACGAGGGCCTCGCGCGGCGAGATGGAGAAGAAGTCCGGGTCGAAGTCGGCGACGTCGTACAGGAATCCGCCGCGCCGGGTGGCGCTCTGTCCGGCGGCCAGCGCGGCCAGGTCCCAGCCCCGGTCCGCCGGCATGTCGCCGGTGGCGTCGATGCCGTCGAGGAGCAGCCGCCACAGGTCCTCGGGGCTCGTCACGCCGCCGGGGTAGCGGCAGCCCATGCCGACGATGGCGATGGGCTCGTCGAGGGCCCTGGTCCGTGGGACGAGTACGCCCTCGGCCGGGTCCTCGGTGGTGCCGAGCACCTCGTCGAGCAGGTGGGTGGCGAGTTCGCCGGGTGTCGGGTGGTCGAAGACGAGCGTCGCGGGCAGGGTGCGGCCGGTCGCGGCGCCGATCTGGTTGCGCAGGTCGAGCGCGGTGAGCGAGTCGAAGCCCAGGTCGCGGAACGGCACGTCCGGTTCGATCGCGTCGGGCCCGGAGTGGCCGAGCACCACGGCCGCGCGCTCGCGCACCAGCGTGAGCACCTCGCCCTGCCGCTCGTACTCCGGCAGCTCAAGGAGCCGCTGCGCGAGGGCGGAGTCGGGCTCGGCGGCCTCGACGCGGGCCTCGGGCAGGGCGGCGAAGACGGTGCTGGGGCCGAACGCGGGCGCGAACGTCTCCCAGCGCACATCCACCACGGCGACCGTGCCGCGCCCGGCCGCGACCGCGAGCCCGAGCGCGGACAGCGCCTGCCGGGCGGGCATGACCGGCATGCCGCTCAGCCGCAGGTGCGCGGTCATGCTCGGGTCGGTCGTGTCGGCCCACGGGCCCCACGCCACGCACAGTGCCGTACGGCCCCGGTCGCGCCGCCCGCGGGCGAACGCGTCGACCAGCGCGCCGTGCGCGGCCTGCGGACCCTGCCCCCGCGCGCCCCAGATCCCGGCGACGGACCCGAACACCACGAAGGCGTCCAGCTCCCGGTCGCCGAGCCGTTCGTCGAGGTCGTACAGGACGTCGAGCGGGGTGTCCTCGCCGACGTAGAGGACGGCGTCGGCCCGCTCCAGGTCGTCGAGATCGTGGCTGACGACGACGTCGTCTCCCTCGTCCTCCAGCCACCGCACCGCATGCCGTCCCATCGTGCCGTCGGCGCCGACGACGAGGACCGTGCCGCGCGGCGTCCAGGACGGCGCGGTGACGGTCGTACGGGCCAGCCGCCGGGCGTGGACTCCGTCGGCGCGGATCGCGACCTGGTCCTCGCCCTCGGGTATCCGGGCGAACCAGTCGGCGACGGGCTCGGCCAGGTCGACCAGGCCGCCCCAGCGCTCGGGGTGCTCCAGCGCGGCGACCTGACCCTCGCCCCAGACCGGGGCCAGGGCGGGGCTGCGCAGTGGCTCGTCGCCGACCGCGACCGCGCCCCGGGTGACGCACCACAGCGGCGCCGTGACCCCGGCCTCCGCCAGGTCCGCCAGCAGTTGAGCCGGACCGGTGGGCAGCAGCGAGAGCACCCCGGCGTAGTCGCCGGCCCGCACCTCGTGGGCCACCTCCGCATCCCCGCCGAACGCGGCAACGGCCTCGGCCGCCCACGCGTCGCCCTCCGGCACCAGCGCAAGCCAACGCCCCTGCGGCGCGCCGGTCCCCGCCGCGACCGGGGCCCACGTCACGTCGTACAGCCAGCCGTCCACGGCGGCGCGGGCCGGCTGCGCGGACGAGATGGTGTGCGGCCAGTAGCGCTCACGCTGGAAGGCGTATGTCGGCAGTGCCACGCGGCGGGCGCCGGTGCCCTCGTAGTACCTCTCCCACTCGATGCCGGTGCCCCGCAGGAACAGGTGACCGAGGGCGAGGGCGAACGCGTCCCGCTCGTCGCGGTCCTTGCGCAGTGCGGGCACGGCGTCCTCGACGAGCGCGGAGAGTACGCCGTCGGGGCCGATCTCCAGGAACGTCGTGGCGCCGTCGGAGCGCAGCGCGGTGACGTGGTCGTGGAAGCGGACGGTTTCGCGGACGTGGCGGACCCAGTGCTCCGGGTCGGTCACATCGCCGCTGGTCACGATCGGGATCGTCGGCTCATGGAAGGTGAGCCCGGTGAGGGCGGCGCGGAAGTCGTCCAGCATCGGGTCCATCAGCGGCGAGTGGAACGCGTGGGAGACCCTCAGCCGCTTGGTCCTGCGGTCGCCGAAGGCTTCGGCGATCCGCTCGACCTCGGTCTCCTCGCCCGCGATCACCACGGACGACGGGCCGTTGACGGCCGCGATGGATACCGACTCGGTGACCTGCGCGGCGACTTCCTCCTCCGTCGCCTCGATGGCCACCATGGCGCCCCCGGCAGGCAACGCCTGCATCAGCGTCGCCCGGGCCGTCACCAGCTTCGCGGCGTCCTCCAGGGCGAGGACACCGGCCACATGGGCCGCCGCGATCTCACCGATGGAATGACCGGCGAGGTGGTCGGCCCGTATGCCCAGCCATTCCGCCAGCCGGTACAGCGCGACCTGGAGCGCGAACAGTGCGGGCTGCGTGTGGCCGGTCCGGTTCAGCAGTTCCGCGTCCTCACCCCACATCACCTCCCGCAGCCCCGGCTCCAGATGTGCCAGTACGTCGTCCAGGGCGTCGGCGAAGACCGGGAACCGCTCGTACAACTCCCGTCCCATACCCAGCCGTTGGGATCCCTGCCCGGAGAACAGCAGTGCCGTTGCGGCGGCCTTGCGGGCGGTGCCGTTGGCGATCTCTGTGCCGTCGACGAGGAGGACGCGGTGCGGGAAGGCGGTTCGGGTGGTGGCCAGTGAGTAGGCGATGTCGAGCGGGGCGGCGTCCACCGTCCTGATCCGCTCGATCTGGGCGCGCAGGGCGTGTTCGGACTTCGCGGAGACCAGCCACGGGGTGCCCGGGGCTCGATCCGCGTCGGCCGGGGCCGGGGCCGTGGCGGCGGGGCCCTCCTCCAGGATGACGTGGGCGTTGGTCCCGCTGAGGCCGAACGCCGAGACACCGGACCGGCGCGGATGCCCGTTCTCCGGCCAGTCGACGGAGTCGCCGAGCAGCGCCAGCGTGCCCGAGGACCAGTCGACGTGCGAGGTGGGCGCGTCGACGTGCAGCGTCCTGGGCAGCATGCCGTGTCGCATCGCGAGCACCATCTTGATGACGCCGGCGACACCGGCGGCGGCCTGCGCGTGGCCGATGTTCGACTTGACCGAGCCCAGGTAGAGCGGGGCCGGCCGGTCCGTGCCGCCGAACGTGGACAGCAGGGCCTGCGCCTCGATCGGGTCGCCCAGCGTGGTGCCGGTGCCGTGCGCCTCGATGGCGTCGATGTCGGCGGGCGAGAGGCCTGCGTCGGCGAGGGCCTGCCGGATCACGCGCTGCTGGGAGGGGCCGTTGGGCGCGGTGAGGCCGTTGGAGGCGCCGTCCTGGTTGACGGCCGAGCCGCGGACGACGGCAAGGACGTCGTGTCCGTTGGCGACCGCGTCGGACAGCCGCTCCAGTACGAGCAGACCGGCGCCCTCGGACCACGCGGTGCCGTCGGCGGCCTCGGCGAAGGCCTTGCAGCGGCCGTCGGGGGCGAGGCCGCCCTGGGTGGTGAACTCCACGAACGAGTCGGGGCTGGACATGACCGACACGCCGCCCGCGAGGGCGAGCGTGCACTCGCCGCCGCGCAGCGCCTTGGCGGCCCAGTGCAGGGCGACCAGGGAGGAGGAGCAGGCGGTGTCGACGGTGACGGCCGGGCCCTCCAGGCCGAGTACGTAGGACAGCCGGCCGGACATCACCGACGCGGTGTTGCCGGTGGCCAGGTATCCCTGGACCTCGGCGACGGTGTCCTCGGTGGCGCGGCGCAGGACGTTCTCGTAGTCCTGGCCGTTGGTGCCGATGAACACGCCGGTGCTGCTGCCGCGCAGGCGCGAGGGGTCGATGCCGGCCCGCTCCAGGGCCTCCCAGGCGGTCTCCAGGACGAGTCGCTGCTGCGGGTCCATGGACAGGGCCTCGCGCGGCGAGATGCCGAAGAAGCCGGCGTCGAAGTCGGCGACCGCGTCGAGGAATCCGGCCTCCAGGGCGGCGGAGGCGCCGGCGCCGAGGGCGTCGAGGTCCCAGCCGCGGTCGGCGGGGAACGCGCTGACGCCGTCCCGTCCCTCGGCCAGCAGCCGCCACATCTCCTCCGGCGAGCCGACGCCGCCGGGGAAGCGGCAGCCGATGCCGACGACGGCGATCGGGTCGTCGTCGAGCGGGGCGGCCGTCACGGCGGGCGCCGAGGTGCCGGACTCGGCCCCTGTCCCGCCCAGTGCTTCGGCGCGCAGGAACTCGGCCAGCTCCGCCGGGGTCGGGTAGTCGTAGAGCAGGGACGCGGGCAGCGTCAGCTCCAGTGCGGCCTGGAGGCGGTTGCGCAGCTCCAGCGTGGTCAGCGAGTCGAAGCCGAGGTCCAGGAAGGCCCGGTCGACGTCGACCTCGGCGGCGTTCGCGTGCCCGAGGACGGCGGCGATCTGGCCGCGTACCAGGTCGAGTACGGCGCGGGCGCGATCCGCGGCGGGCAGGGACGCGAGCCGGCCGCGTACCTGAGGCTGCTCGGCCCCGGCGGTGTCCTCGGCGGTGCGCAGGCGCCTGACCTCGGGCAGGTCGTCGACGAGCGGCGCGGGCCGCAGGCCTGCCAGGGCCGGCAGATAGCGTTCCCAGTCGATGTCGGCGACCGTCACCGAGGCGTCGCCGTGCTCGATCGCCTGGCGCAGCGCGGCCATCGCGAGGTCCGGCGCCAGAGGCGTGAACCCGCCGCGCCGCAGCCGCTCGGACACCCCGGCGCCGTCGACGGCCATCCCGGCCTCGGCCCACGGGCCCCATGCCACGGAGGTGGCCGCGAGGCCCTGGGCGCGCCGGTGTTCGGCGAAGGCGTCGAGGAAGGCGTTGGCCGCCGCGTAGTTGCCCTGTCCGGCGGCGCCGATGACGCCCGCGGTGGAGGCGAACAGGACGAACGCGTCCAGGTCGGCGGTCAGTTCGTGCAGGTTGCGGGTGGCGGTCTCCTTGGCGCGCAGCACGCTCGCGAAGGCGTCCGGTGCCATCGTCTCGACCAGCCCGTCGTCCACGACGCCGGCCGTGTGGAACACCGAGGTGACCGGGTGCTCGGCAAGCAGGGCGGCGAGCGCGTCGCGGTCGGCGACGTCGCAGGCGGCGATGACGGCCTTCTCGCCCAGTTCGGCGGCGAGTTCGGCCGCGCCGGGCGCGTCCGTGCCACGCCTGCTGACCAGGACGATCTTCTCGGCGCCGTGGGCGGCGAGCCAGCGGGCGACGTGCGCGCCGATGCCGCCGGTGCCGCCGGTGACCAGGGCCGTGCCGGGGCGGAACTCGCGCGCGGTGCCGTGGACGGCCTTGCGGCTCAGGCGGCGGCCGTAGGTGCCGGAGGGGCGCACCGCGACCTGGTCCTCGCCGCGCTGGGCGAGGATGCCCGCGAGACGGCGCAGGGAGTTGCGGTCCAGCTGCTCCGGCAGGTCGACCGAACCGCCCCAGCGGGTGGGGTGTTCGAGGGCGACGACCCGGCCCAGACCCCACACGGCGGCCTGTTCGGGCCGGGTGACGGTTTCGGAACCGCCGACCGACACCGCGCCGCGGGTGGCTACCCACAGCGGGGCGTCGACGCCCGCGTCCCCGAGTGCCTGCACGACGAGGGTGGTACGGGCGAGGGCGGTCTCGGTGTCGGTGCCGAGCGCCACGAGCGAGAGCACACCGGCGTAGGAGCCGCCGTCGAGTCGGGCGGCGAGCGCGGCCCGGTCGGTGTCGGCCTCGATCACTTCGGTTCCGGCGCCGAGCGCGGCCACGATGTCCCGGACGTCGGCGGCGTCGTGGCCGTCCGCCGTCAGCACCAGCCACGGCCCGGTCGCCACGCCGGTCGCGGTGAGCGGCTTCCAGGTGACGCCGTAGCGCCAGGAGTCCACGGTGGACCGGAGCTTGCGGGTGCGCCATTCGGCGAGCGCGGCGAAGTCCTCGCGCTCGACGGCGTCCCAGAACGTGTCGTCGACACTGTCGCCGGCGGCCTGCGCCGACTGCGGCGCGACGGGCTCCGGCCAGTAGCGCCGGTGCTGGAACGGGTAGGTCGGAAGGTCGACGGTGCGCGCTCCGGCACCGTCGAAGTACGCCCGCCAGTCGACCGCGGTGCCGCGCACATGCACGCCCGCCAGCGCGATGAGCAGGGTGGCGGCTTCGGGCCGCTCACCGCGCAGCGCCGGGACCAGTACGGCGTCCTCGGTCAGGCTCTCCCCCGCCATGCCGCACAGCACGCCGTCGGGTCCGAGTTCCAGGTACGTCCGCACGCCCCGGCTCTCCAACTGCCGTACGGCGTCGGCGAATCGCACCGTCTCGCGCACGTGCCGCACCCAGTACTCCGGGTCGGTCACGTCACCGCTGGTGGTGAGCGGGATCTCGGGGGCGTTGAACGACAGCCCCGCGATGGCGGCACGGAAGTCGTCCAGCATCGGGTCCATCAACGGCGAGTGGAAGGCATGCGACACCTTCAGCCGCTTCGTACGACGGTCCGCGAACCGCTCCACGACCCGCGCCACATCGGCCTCGTCACCCGCGACCACCACCGACGACGGCCCGTTGACCGCGGCGATCGACACCGCACCATCCAGGTACGCAGCCACCTCCTCCTCGGTCGCCTCCACCGCCACCATCGCCCCACCCGACGGCAACGCCTGCATCAACCGCGCCCGCGCCGACACCAGCGCACACGCGTCCTCCAGCGACAACACACCCGCCACATGCGCGGCCGCGACCTCACCGATCGAGTGCCCGGCGAGGTGGTCGGGCGTGACGCCCCACGACTCGACCAGGCGGTACAGGGCGACTTCGAGTGCGAAGATCGCGGGCTGGGCGTATCCGGTGCGGTCGAGGGTGTCCTGGTCCTCGCCCCACATCACCTCGCGCAGCGGCCGGTCCAGTTCGGCGTCGAGGTGGACGCAGACGGCGTCCAGGGCGTCGGCGAACGCGGAGTGGGTGTCGTACAACTCGCGGCCCATGCCAAGGCGTTGGGAGCCCTGGCCGGTGAACAGCAGTGCCGTACGACCCCGGGCGGCGGTGCCGCGGACGAGGGAGGCGTCCGGGAGGTCGTCGCGCAGTGCGGTCAGGCCGCGTACGAGTCCGGCGTGGTCGTGCGCCACGATGACGGCGCGCCGCTCGAAGGTGGAGCGGTGGCGGGCCAGGGATCCGGCGAGGTCGACGGGGTTGGCGTCCAGTTCCAGCAGCCGTGCGGCCTGCTGTCGCAGGGCCTCGTCGGCGCGTGCCGACAGCAGTACCGGGACCAGGGTCGGGGCGGGTTCCGGTGCCGGGTCCGCGGTGGGCGGCGCCTGTTCCAGGAGCAGGTGCGCGTTGGTGCCGCTGAGTCCGAAGGACGACACCGCGCCCCGGCGGGCGCGGCCGGTCTCGGGCCAGGGCTGCTGCTCGGTGAGCAGTTCGACGGTCCCGGTGGACCAGTCGACCTTGGTGGACGGCTGGTCGACGTGGAGGGTGCGGGGCAGGATGCCGGTCTGGAGTGCCTGGACCATCTTGATGACGGAGGCGACGCCGGAGGCCATCTGGGTGTGGCCGATGTTGGACTTCACGGAGCCGAGCAGCAGCGGCCGGTCGGCGGCGCGGTCCTGGCCGTAGGTGGCGAGGAGGGCCTGCGACTCGATGGGGTCGCCGAGGTCCGTGCCGGTGCCGTGGCCCTCGATGGCGTCCACGTCGGACGGTGCGAGGCGCGCGTTGGCCAGGGCCTGGCGGATGACGCGCTGCTGGGAGGGGCCGTTGGGTGCGGTGAGGCCGTTGGAGGCGCCGTCCTGGTTGATGGCGGAGCCGCGGACGACGGCGAGGACTCGGTGGCCGGCCGCGATGGCGTCGGAGAGGCGTTCCATCAGGACCAGGCCGACGCCCTCGGCGAGGGTCATGCCGTCGGCGGAGTCGGAGTAGGCCTTGCAGCGGCCGTCCTTGGCGAGGGCGCGCTGCCGGCTGAAGCCGACGAAGGCGCCCGGGGTGGCCATGACGCTGACGCCGCCGGCGAGGGCGAGGCTGCTCTCGCCGTCGCGCAGCGACTGGCAGGCCAGGTGCATCGCGACCAGGGAGGACGAGCAGGCGGTGTCGAGGGTGACGGCGGGGCCTTCGAGGCCGAAGAGGTACGACACCCGGCCGGACAGCACGCTGGAGAGCGTGCCGGTGATCATGTGGCCCTCGTCGCCGGGGGCCGCTCCGGAGCCGCCGGAGGAGTAGTCCTGGTAGCTCGCGCCGATGAAGGCGCCGGTGCGGCTGCCGCGCAGGGTGTGCGGGTCGATGCCGGCGCGTTCCATGGACTCCCAGGCGGTCTCCAGGAGGAGGCGCTGCTGCGGGTCCATGGCGAGGGCCTCGCGGGGCGAGATGCCGAAGAAGCCGGGGTCGAAGTCGGCGACGTCGTGCAGGAATCCGCCCTGCACGGAGTAGGCGCCGCCGGGGGCGTCGGGGTCGGGGTTGTAGAGCGCGGAGGCGTCCCAGCCGCGGTCGGCGGGGAAGCCGGAGATGGCGTCGACGCCGTCGAGCACGACCCGCCACAGGTCCTCGGGCGAGCTGACGCCGCCGGGGTAGCGGCAGGCCATGCCGATGATGGCGATGGGCTCGTCGGTGGCCGCGGCCGCGACGACCGGCTGCTGTGCCGTCGGGTCGGAGCCGAGGATCTCGGCGAGCAGGAACTCGGCGAGGGAGAGGGGGCTCGGGTGGTCGAAGACCATCGTGGTGGGCAGGGTGAGGCCGGTCGCGGCGGCGAGCTTGTTGCGCAGGTCGACGGCGGTGATGGAGTCGAAGCCGGCCTCGCGGAAGGCCCGGTGCTCGGTGAGCGCGTCGGGGCTCGCCATTCCGAGCACGCCGGCCGCCTGGGCGCGTACGAGGTCGAGCAGGGTCTGCTGCCGCTCGGCGGGCGGCAGGGCGCGCAGCTTCGCCGCGAACCCGTCGGCCTGCTCGTTTCCGGCCGACTGTGCGGCGGCCGTGGTGAGCGCCCGCACCTCGGGGAGCTCGTCGAAGAGCGTGGTGGGCCGGACGGCCGTGAACACGGGGTGGTAGCGGTCCCAGGCGACGTCGGCGATGGCCAGCTCGGTCTCGTCGTCCTCGATCGCCCGCTCCAGCGAGGCGAGCGCGAGGCGGGCCGGCATGAACTCCAGGCCGCTGCGCCGGATCTGCTCGGTGTCGACGCGGCCGAGGCCGAGGTCGTCGGACCAGATGCCCCACGAGACGGCGGTGCAGCGCAGGCCGCGGGCCCGGCGGGCGGCGGCGAGCGAGTTGAGGTAGGCGTTGCCGGCGACGTAGGCGGCGTGGTCGCCGCTGCCCCACATGCCGGAGACCGACGAGAACAGCACGAACGCGTCGAGGTCCTCGGTGAGCAGCTCGTCGAGGTGGCGGGCGCCGTCCACCTTGGCACTGAGGATGTCGGCGAGTGCCTGGGGGGTGGCGCCGCCGATGGAGTGCAGGCCGATGACCGCGGCGGTGTGGATCACCGAGCGGATGTCGTGGCCGTTCGCGCGCAGGTCGTCGAGCAGGGCGGCGACGGCATCGCGGTCGGCGACGTCGCAGGCCACCACCGTGGTGGGGGTGCCGATCTCGGCGAGTTCGGCGGCGAGTTCGCGGGCGCCGGGCGCGTCGAGGCCGCGGCGGCTGGTGAGCACCAGGTGCTCGGCGCCCAGGTGGGCGAGCCAGCGGGCCACGTGCGGGCCGAGCGTGCCGGTGCCGCCGGTGATGATCGTCGTGCCGCGCGGCGTCCACTCCCGCCGCTTGTCGGGGCGGGCGGGGGCGCGCACGATCCGGCGGGCGAGGGTGCCCGAGGCGCGGATCGCCAGCTGGTCCTCCTGACCGGCCCCGGTGAGGGCGGCGACCAGGCGCCGGCCGGCCCGGGCGTCGAGTGCGAGGGGCAGGTCGATGGAGCCGCCCCAGCGCTGCGGGTGTTCCAGCGCGGCGGTCCAGCCGATGCCCAGGGCCTGGGCCTGGCCGGGGTGGGTGACGGTGTCGGAGCGGCCGGTGGACAGGGCGTCGCGGGTGAGGTTCCAGACGGGCGCGGTGATGCCCGCGTCGCCGAGGGCGTTGATCAAGGAGACGGTGAGGAGCAGGCCGAGCGGCAGCCCGAGCGTGGCCGGCCGCTCGGCGGCGGGCAGCAGCGAGACGATGCCGGCGAGGTCGGCGTCGGCGAGGTCGCAGAGCCTGGCCGCGAGGACGGCACGGTCCGCGTCGGCCTCGCCGAGCGTGATGCGGCGGACCTCGGCGCCCCCGGCTTCCAGGGCCGCGACCACGTCGGCGTCGTCGCTGTCGTCGGCGGCGACGACCAGCCAAGTGCCGGTGAGGGTGGCGCCGTTGAGGCCGCGCAGGGGCTTCCAGGTGACCCGGTAGCGCCAGGCGTCGGTGGTGGAGCGGTCACGGCCCGCCTGACGCCAGGTGGTGAGCGCGGGCAGGACGGCGGCGAGGGTCTCCTCGTCGAGGTGCAGTGAGCGGGTGAGCGTGGCGAGGTCGGACTGCTCGACCGCTGTCCAGAACGCGGCGTCGGCCGGGTCGGCGGCACCGGCGGCCTGCGGCGGCATGGCCGGGCCGGTCCAGAACCGCTCACGCTGGAAGGCGTACGTCGGCAGGTCGACGCGGCGCGCCCCGGCGAACTGCTCCTTCCAGCGCACCGGAATCCCGCGCACCCACACCTCGGCGACCGAGGCGAGCACCCGGGCGGCGCCGCCCGCGTCACGGCGCAGGGTGCCGGTGACGACGGCGCGCCGGCCCGCGTCCTGCGCGGCGTCCTGTACGCCAGGGGTGAGCACGGGATGCGAGCTGACCTCGATGAACGCCTGGTGCCCGGCCGCGAGGAGCGTGTCCACGGCCTCGGCGAGGCGCACGGTGCGGCGCAGGTTGGTGAACCAGTACTCGGCGTCGGTGGTGGCGTTGTTCCACTCGCCGGTGACCGTGGAGAGGAACGGGACCCCGGGTTCCAGCGGCCGGATAGGCGCCAGGTCGCGCAGGAGTTCCTCGCGGAGCACCTCCACCTGCGCGGAGTGCGAGGCGTAGTCGACCTCGATCCGGCGCACGCGGACGCCTTCCTCGGCGAGCGCCCCGCACAGCGCGTCCAGGGCCTCCAGGTCGCCGGAGACCGCGACCGAGCGGGGGCCGTTGGTGGCGGCGAGCGAAAGCCGGTCGCCCCATTCGGCGAGGCGCGGCTCGATCTCGGCGGCGGACAGCGCGATGGACACGATGCTGCCGGAGCCGGACATGGTGCGCCCGATGGCCTGGCTGCGCAGCGCCACCACGCGCGCGGCGTCCTCCAGCGACAGCGCGCCGGACACCGCGGCGGCGGCGATCTCGCCCTGGGAGTGGCCGATCACGGCGTCGGGGGTGACGCCGTACGCCTTCCACACCTCGGCGAGGGACACCATCACCGCCCAGGAGGCGGGCTGGACGACGTCCACGCGGTCCAGCGAGCCGCCGCCGCGGATGACGTCGATGAGCGACCAGTCGGTGAACGGGCGCAGTGCGGCGGCGCACTCGGCGAGCCGGGCGGCGAACACCGGTGACTCGTCGAGCAGTTGAGCGCCCATGCCGACCCACTGGGTGCCCTGGCCGGGGAAGACGAAGGTGACCTTGCGTTCCAGGTCCGCGACGCCGCGCGCGATCTCGACGCCGTCCAGCAGCACCGCGCGGTGGTCGAACAGGGAGCGGTGGGCGAGCGAGAACCCGATGTCGTGCGGGCTGCCCGGCACCTCACGCAGCCGCTCCACCTGGGCGAGCAGCGCGGCGTCGGACTTCGCGGAGACGACCCAGGGGGCGACGGCCGTGCCGTCGAGGACCGGGACGGGCGCCTCGCTCACCTCTTCGGCGACCGGGGCGTCGTCGCCCGGCACCTGTTCCAGGATCACGTGGGCGTTGGTGCCGCTGATGCCGAACGACGACACGGCGGCGCGCGCCGCGCGGCCCGTCTCCGGCCACGGCGTGGGCTCCTTGAGCAGCGACAGCGCGCCGGAGCTCCAGTCGACGTGCGAGGACGGCGCGTTGAGGTGCAGGGTCTGCGGCAGGACCTCGTGCCGCAGCGCCATCACCATCTTGATCACCGACGCCACACCGGCCGCGGACTGGGTGTGGCCGATGTTCGACTTCACCGAGCCGAGCAGCAGCGGCCGGTCGGCGTCGCGGTCGCGGCCGTAGGTGTTGAGCAGTGCCTGCGCCTCGATGGGGTCGCCGAGCGCGGTGCCGGTGCCGTGGGCGTCCAGGGCGTCCACCTCGGACGGCAGCACGTCGGCGTTGGCCAGGGCCTGCTGGATGACGCGCTGCTGGGAAGGGCCGTTGGGGGCCGACAGTCCGTTGGACGCGCCGTCCTGGTTGACCGCGGAGCCGCGTACGACGGCCAGCACCGGGAGCCCGCCCCGGCGCGCGTCGGAGAGCTTCGCGAGGAACAGCATGCCGATGCCCTCGGACAGGATCATGCCGTCGGCGGAGTCGTCGAACGCCTTGCAGCGGCCGTCCTTCGCCAGGGCGCGCTGCCGGGAGAACGCGATGAGCGGCTTCGGGTTCGGCATCACGGTGGCGCCGCCGGCGACGGCGTACGTGCTCTCCCCGGACCGCAGCGACTGGCAGGCCAGGTGCAGGGCGACCAGGGACGACGAGCAGGCGGTGTCGACGGTGACGGCCGGGCCCTCGAAGCCGAACACGTACGACACCCGGCCCGACAGCACCGACGGGCTGCTGCCGGTGACGGCGTAGCCCTCGCTGCCGCCGCCGTCGCCACCGCCGTATTCGATGTAGCTGGACCCGATGAACGCGCCGACCCGGTCGCCGCGCAGCGCGGCGGGGTCGAGGCCGGCCCGCTCGACCGCCTCCCAGGTGGTCTCCAGCAGCAGCCGCTGCTGCGGGTCCATGCCGGTGGCCTCGCGCGGCGAGATCCCGAAGAACGCCGGGTCGAAGTCGCCGGCGTCCGGCAGATAGCCGCCGGCGGTGGTGTACGTCGTGCCGGGTCGGTCGGGGTCCGGGTCGTACAACTGGCCCATGTCGAAGCCGCGGTCGCCGGGGAACTCGGTGATCGCGTCGGTGCCCGCGAGCACCATGTCCCAGAACCGCTCCGGGGTGTCGGCGCCGCCGGGGAAGCGGCACGACATGCCGATGATGGCGATGGGTTCGTCGGAGCCGTCGCGGTGGGCGGTCCAGACGGTGTCGGCTTCGGTGGCGCCGAGCAGTTCGGCGAGCAGGTGGTCGGCGAGGACCGCGGGGGTCGGGTAGTCGAAGACCAGCGTGGCGGGCAGCGGGAGCCCGGTGGCGTCGGAGAGTTTCTTGCGCAGTTCGACGCCGGTGAGCGAGTCGAAGCCGATGTCGCGGAAGGCGCGGTGCTCGCCCACCTCGTCGGCGGAGCCGTGGCCCAGCGTCGCCGCGGCCTCGGCACGGACCAGGTCGACGATGCGGCGCCGCCGGTCGTCCTCCGGCAGATCGCGCAGCCCGCGCACGAAGTCGGAGTCGTGCCGCGCGGGTTCGGCGGCCCCGGTGAGCAGCGCCTTCGTCTCGGGCAGGTCGGCGAGCAGCGGGCTCGGCCGCACCGAGGTGAAGACCGGGAAGTAGCTCTCCCAGGCGACGTCGGCGACGGTGACGCAGGTGTCGCCGTGCACGAGGGCACGGTTGAGTTCGGTGACCGCCTGCTCGGGCGGAAGGAGGGTCAGGCCTCGTTTGGACAGGTGCTCCGACATCGCGGCGTGGGTCGCCATGCCGACCTCGGCCCAGGGTCCCCAGGCTATGGACGTGGCCGCGAGACCACGTGCCCTGCGATGCTCGGCGAGCGCGTCGCAGTACGCGTTGGCCGCACCGTAGGCGGCCTGGCCGCCGCTCCCCCACACGCCGGCGATCGAGCCGAACAGGACGAAGAAGCCGATGTCACCGACGAGTTCGTCGAGGTGTCGGGCACCGTCGACCTTTGCGGCCAGCACGTCCGCGAACGCGGTCAGGTCGGTGTGCTCCAGCGGCGCCTGCTGGGGGGTGCCGGCGGCGTGCACGACGCCGGTGAGGTCGTCGATGCCGTCCAGGAGGTGCTGGAGTGCGGCGCGGTCGGCGACGTCGCAGGCGACGATCTCCACCCGGGACCCCAACTCCTCCAGCTCCGCCCTGAGTTCGGCGGCGCCCGGCGCGTCCGGGCCACGTCGGCTGGTCAGGACGAGGGTCTCGGCACCGCGTCCGGCGAGCCACCTGGCGGTGGTGGCGCCCAGGCCGCCGGTGCCGCCGGTGATCAGCACCGTGCCGGAGACGGGGAGGCCGGCAGGCAGCGCGTCGACCGGTCGGCGGGCGAGGCGGCGGCCTAGGACACCGGTCGAGCGGACGGCGACCTGGTCCTCGCCGTCGAGTCCGGCGACGACGGTGACCAGACGGCGCAGGGCGTTCTCGTCGAGGGTGTCCGGGAGGTCGATCAGGCCCGCCCAGCGCTGCGGGTACTCCAGTGCGGCGGCCCGGCCGAAGCCCCACACCGCCGCCTGGGCGGGCGAACGAACCTCGTCGCCGAGACCTGCGGCGACCGCGCCGGAGGTGACCGTCCACAGCGGGGCGTCGAGCCTCTTCACGAGTTCGACGGTGAGCGCGAGGCCGACGGTGAGCGCGGCGTGCGGACGCTCGTCCAGCGCGAGCAGCGACACCGCGCCGTCGCAGTCGGGGAGTTCGCCCACGGCGGCGACATCGGCGGGGTCGGAGGGGTCGTCGGCCGGATCATCCAGGGTGACCACGGTGACGTCGGCGCCATGCGCGGCGAGCGCGGCGCGGTACGGCTCGGGGTCGGTGCCGCCGGAGGTGAACAGGGCGATGCGACCGACCAGGACCGGGGTGGCGGTGGCCCGCAGCGGCGCCCACAGCACCCGGTAGCGCCAGGAGTCGAGGAGAGTCTTCTCCTGGTTGCCGTGCCGCCAGGACGACAGCACCGGGATCAGGGAGTCCAGGGAGGAGCGCTGGTCGGCGTCCAGCCCGAGCAGTGCGGCGAGTTCGCGGGCGTCACCGCGTTCGACGGCGGCCCACAGGGTGGCGTCGGCGGGGTCGGCCGAGGTGTCGGAGGCGGCGGGCGGCTGCTGCGGCGCGCCGAGCGGCCAGTAGTACTCGTGCTGGAAGGCGTAGGTGGGCAGGACGATCTCGCGGGCGCCCGCGAACCAGGTGCGCCAGTCGGCGCCCACCCCGGCCGTGAACAGCCGGCCCAGGGCGGCGACCACGGCCTCCTCCTCGCCCCGGTCCTTGCGCAGCACCGGGACGGCCTCGTCGACCAGGGCGGACAGGGCGCTCTCGGGGCCGATCTCCAGGAAGGTGGTGACACCCGAGTCGCGCAGCGCCTGGACGTTGTCGGCGAATCGCACCGTCTCGCGCACGTGCCGCACCCAGTACTCCGGGTCGGTCACGTCACCGCTGGTGGTGAGCGGGATCTCGGGGGCGTTGAACGACAGCCCCGCGATGGCGGCACGGAAGTCGTCCAGCATCGGGTCCATCAACGGCGAGTGGAAGGCATGCGACACCTTCAGCCGCTTCGTACGACGGTCCGCGAACCGCTCCACGACCCGCGCCATATCGGCCTCGTCACCCGCGACCACCACCGACGACGGCCCGTTGACCGCGGCGATCGACACCGCACCATCCAGGTACGCAGCCACCTCCTCCTCGGTCGCCTCCACCGCCACCATCGCCCCACCCGACGGCAACGCCTGCATCAACCGCGCCCGCGCCGACACCAGCGCACACGCGTCCTCCAGCGACAACACACCCGCCACATGCGCGGCCGCGACCTCACCGATCGAGTGCCCGGCGAGCGCGCCCGGCCTGATCCCCCACGAGCGCACGAGCCGGAACAGGGCGACCTCGACGGCGAACAGCGCGAGCTGCGCGTGTCCCGTCCGGTTCAGCTCCTCCTGGTCCTCGCCCCACATGACGTCGCGGACGTCGAGGCGCTGCAGCACCTCGTCCAGGGCGTCCCTGAACACCGGGTGGCGCTCGGCGAGTTCACGTCCCATGCCGAGGCGCTGGGTGCCCTGTCCGGAGAACAGGAACGCGACCTTGCCCGGCGCGGCCTCGCCCTCGACGAGCGCGCTGTCCGTGTGCTCGGTGGCCAGCGCGGTCAGCGCCCGCAGCAGCCCCTCGCGGTCCTCGGCGACGACGGCCGCCCGCTGCTCGAACGCGGAGCGGGTGGTCGCCAGCGAGTACGCGAGGTCGGTGAGGTCGAGCGAGGTGTCGCCGGCCACGAACGACCGCAGCCGGGCGGCCTGGCCGCGCAGCGCGCGCCGGGTACGGGCCGACAGGACGAAGGGCCCGCGGACCTGCTGCAGGGACTCGCCTGCCTCCTGCGGGGACTCACGGGGCGGCTCCTCCGCCTCGCGGCGCGGCTGCGCGGCATCGGCGCTTTCGAGGATCAGGTGCGCGTTGGTGCCGCTGATGCCGAAGGAGGAGACGCCTGCCCGGCGCGGGCGGTCGGCCTGCGGCCACTCGGTGTTCTCGGTGAGCAGCCGGACTGCGCCCTCGGTCCAGTCGACATGCGTGGACGGCTCGGTGACGTGCAGGGTTCTCGGCAGTAGGCCGTGGCGCATCGCCATGACCATCTTGATGACGCCGGCGACGCCCGCCGCGGCCTGGGTGTGGCCCATGTTGGACTTCACCGAGCCGAGCAGCAGCGGCCGGTCGTCGTCGCGGTCCCGCCCGTAGGTGGCGAGCAGGGCCTGCGCCTCGATGGGGTCGCCGAGGGTGGTGCCGGTGCCGTGCGCCTCGACCGCGTCCACCGCGTCCGGGGTGAGCCCGGCGGAGGCCAGGGCCGCGCGGATGACGCGCTGCTGGGCGGGGCCGTTGGGGGCCATCAGGCCGTTGGAGGCGCCGTCCTGGTTGACGGCCGAGCCACGGACGACGGCGAGGACGCGGTGGCCGTTGCGCCGGGCGTCCGACAGCCGTTCCAGTACGACCACACCGGCGCCCTCGGCCCAGCCGACGCCGTCGGCGGAGTCGGAGAAGGCCTTGCACCGGCCGTCCGGGGACAGGCCGCGCTGCCGGGAGAACTCGATCAGCGCGGTCGGCGTCGACATGACGGTGACACCGCCGGCCACCGCGAGCGAGCACTCACCGGCGCGCAGCGCCTGCATCGCCCAGTGCATGGCCACCAGCGACGAGGAGCACGCCGTGTCCACGGTGACGGCGGGCCCCTCCAGGCCGAGCGTGTAGGAGACCCGGCCGGACACGATGGACGGCGAGGTGCCGGCGCCCTGGAAGCCCTCGAAGTCGCCGCCGCCGAGCCGGGCGCCGTAGTCGTTGTACATGACGCCGGCGAAGACACCGGTCTGGCTGCCGCGCAGCGAGGTCGGGGCGATGCCCGCGTTCTCGATCGCCTCCCAGACGACCTCCAGCAGGATGCGCTGCTGCGAGTCGGTGCCCAGGGCCTCGCGGGGCGACATGCCGAAGAACCCGGCGTCGAACTCGCCGGCGTCGTGCAGGAATCCACCGGAGCGGGAGTACGTCGTGCCGGGGTGCTCGGGGTCGGGGTGGTACAGGTTCTCCAGGTCCCAGCCCCGGTTGGCGGGCAGGCCGGTGACGGCGTCGCCGCCCTCCGACACCAGCCGCCACAGGTCGTCGGGCGAGCCGATGCCGTCGGGGTAGCGACAGCCCATGCCGACGATGACGATCGGGTCGTCGGAGACGTCGGTGACCGCGGTGGGGGCGGTGATCTCGGCCGCGCCGTCGAAGAGGTCGTCCAGCAGGTGGGCGGCGAGCGCGGTGGGGGTCGGGTAGTCGAACACCATCGTCGCGGGCAGTCTGAGACCGGTCACGGCGGTGAGCTGGTTGCGCAGTTCGACCGCGGTGAGCGAGTCGAAGCCGAGGTCCTGGAACTGGCGCGTCGGCTCGATCTCGGCGCCCGAGGCGTGTCCGAGCACCGCGGCGACCTGCGTGCGCACCAGGTCGAGCAGGGCGTCGCCGCGCTCGTCCGCGGGCAGTTGGGCGAGGCGGCGGACGAGGGTGTCGGCGGTCTGCGAGCCGGTGGCGGCGCGGCGGACGCGGGTGCGGATCAGGCCGCGCAGCAAGGGCGGCACCTCGCCGCCCCGGCGCAGTGTCGCGAGGTCGAACCGCGCGGGTACGGCGGTGGCGTGGGAGCCTGCGACCGTGGCGTCGAACAGCCGCAGTCCCTGCTCGACGGTGAGCGGCGGCATGCCGGTGCGGGCCATGCGCTCGGCGTCGGTGTCGGCGAGCATGCCGGCCCCCGCCCAGGCGCCCCAGGCGAGCGACACGGCGGGCAGGCCCTCGGCCCGCCGGTATTCGGCGAGTGCGTCGAGGAAGTGGTTGCCCGCCGCGTAGTTGGCCTGGCCGGGGGTGCCCCAGGTGCCGGCGAGGGACGAGAACAGCACGAACGCCTTGAGGTCCAGGTCCCGGGTGAGTTCGTGCAGGTGCCAGGCCGCGTCCGCCTTGGGGCGCAGCACGGGGTGGAGCCGTTCGGAAGTGAGGGAGGAGAGCACGCCGTCGTCGAGGACGCCGGCCGCGTGCACGACCGCGCTGACGGGGTGCTCGCGCAGCAGCTCCGCCAGCGCCTCGCGGTCGGCGACGTCGCACGCGGCGACGGTCACCTCG